>JAHJNL010000007.1 GCA_018820855.1 Pseudomonadota bacterium
TCGATGACCAAAATTCTTCGGATTTTGCAGCTTAATCTCTTTGAGAGAAGGATTTTAAGCGACTTTTTTAGACCGCCAGACAACCAACACACTGTTTCTCCGCAACTATTGCTGTGGGGATAAACTATGAGACAGCACTGAGAAAGGACCTAACTCTATACTCTGTTTTTTGAAAGTATCAGCACCACGTTGTTATACTCAATAGACCCGTAATGTATCATAAAGTTGTACTATTCGTTCCTTGGGGACACCTGAATTTATGCAGTTTTCAGCTATAATGTTTTGACTGCCGTAACTGGAAATCACCAATATTGCATTTGACCAATCAACCGTAGTCAGAGTCTCAGGATGATGAATATGTATGCCACGCCATGTTTTTCCCTGTTTCAAAGGGTCGCTGTCTATAATAGCAAACTCGGTACTCTTATTATGAAACAGGCTGGTTACTTGATAGAGGAACTCCGTATGAAGTCCGGCTCCCCATATTACATACTGCGGAGTCTTTTCTGTTTGATTCAATTTTCTGTTAACATCTTTCAATGCATTATACCATGCTGCCAAATAGTGGTATAGCGTGCCGATATCCTCTCTGTTGCCTATGATATTTTCAACTGTTTCCTGAGGGGTGGCCAACACTCGGCAACCGTTATAATCCGGCTGCTCAAGCCATTCTTCTATTTTCCATCCGCTGCGCAGTAAACAATTCGTCAAGCTGCGCCGACTGAAATGGGTCATGTGTTGGACGGAAAAAAAGCCATTGATATCATTGGTGATTCCATTTTCAAGAATCGGGACCTCAACCACCAGTTGTGTATTGGTCTGGGCAATTGTGCGTAAATTTCTTAGTACTTTCAGAGGATCAGGTAAGTGCTCCAATACATGAAACATACTTATGGTATCAATGGGCTTTTCATAGAGGAATTTGTCGAAATCAGCTAAAATAAATTCTATTTGCTTCTCTTTATGATTCTTACGTCCTCTGCTGATAGCCTGTTCATCAATATCTATACCTGCTTTTTTTATGTTTTCAGGAAGGCCGGCAAGAAACTGTCCTTCATAACAGCCCACATCAAGAAATCGACTGCCGGCCTTAAGAAGGCCTTGTTTGGCCAACCAGTCAATTTGTTCCTGAGGGCGCCCCTCAGATGAACCATAAGATTGACCTGCTTCGGCAAATAATATCGGAAAACCATATTCAGAATAACAAGGGTTAAGATACAAAGCGAAACATTCATGACATTGGTTAACCCGCACTGGCACACGTTTCGCTGAAACTGATGAATCACTGAAAAATTGAAAATTCTTGAACTCTAATACCGTTTTTGTATTCACTGCTCCGCAAATAGGACATGGTCTGAAAAAAACCAACTCTGCTGTGGTGTTATCTCCCCTGTGTGAGTCAATAGTTGTCCATTGAATGCTCATTCTTTTTCCTGTTCCAAAACTTTAAAAATTAATTCAGCATGATGCCAATCATCGACGGTATCAATGTCCAGGACTCTCCAGCTTGGCAGTAAGACAACGGTAGTACTGTCACCAAAGCCTTTTGACGGTTCAAGCCAGGCTTTGGTATGGGCCCAGTAAAATTGACCGGCATCATGTACTGCTTCAGGAAGATCCTGGGAGCGTGAGTTAAAATGCTCTGGAAAAAACATCTTAACTCCTCCGTTCTCCTGAATAGAAAATGATCTGAAAATAGGGTAGGTAAAACGGGTTGCTGCAAATACACTTCCCCATTTACCCTGATTCAGTAATTCTAATCCTTTTACCAAATCCTGTTGTTGGATGAAGGGTGCAGTCGCGTATATGCAGCATACCTCTTGTACATCCATTCCGGAGTCTAGCAGCCACTTTACAGCATGACTGACCACTTCGTGTGTACCGGTGAAGTCGTCAGAAAGCTCCGGGGGGCGTATAAAAGGCGTCTCTGCACCAAATTTGTTGGCTGTTTCTGCAATTTCCTGATCATCGGTAGAGACAATAATCTTATCGAATAAACCACTTTTTTTAGCGGTTTCAATGGAATGGGCGATGATAGGTTTTCCGGCAAATAGGCGAATGTTTTTTTTAGGAATGCGTTTACTGCCACCTCTGGCTGGAATAATCGCAGCTCTCATATCATCTCATTGTAAAAAATTATAAAGAAGCAACCGATGTCCTTCACTGTTGTAATGCCTTTTGCAACGCGCTAACGACTTTATTCAGTTGCTCATCTGTCATCGTAGGATAAAGCGGTAAACTCATTGCTTCGTTGTAATAGGATTCAGCTTGAGGAAAATCACCTTGTTTGAATCCGAACTGTTTATAGTATGGCTGGGTATGAATGGGAATATAATGAATATTCACCCCAATTCCCTGTTCTCTAAGGTTCTCAAATATCTGTCTCTGGCTGACATTCGTGTTTTCTTGCTGCAGGCGCACTACATACAGATGGTAGGCTGAGTATCCGTCGTCATGCTGATGAGGGGTTGTTAGAGGTAAGTCAGCAAGAAGTTCATTGTATTGTTCAGCAAGGGCATGTCGTCTCACAACATACTGGTCTAATCGTTTGAGTTGACTGACACCCAACGCAGCCTGCAAATCTGTCATGCGGTAATTATAGCCTAAATCTACTTGCTGGTAATACCAGGGGCCGTCAGGTTCGTGAGTCATTTGTGCGGCATCGCGGGTAATGCCATGGCTGCGCAACAGCTCTATACGTCTGGCCAGTTTGGCATCATTAGTAAGGGCAGCTCCACCTTCAGCGGTGGTGATGATCTTTACAGGATGAAAGCTGAAAACGGTGATATCGCTATGGCGGCAAATTCCAATTGATTCATTTTGATACTTTCCGCCAATGGCGTGGGAGGCATCTTCTATAATTTTAAAGCCATATTTTTGTGAAAGGGTGTGGATAGCCTGCATGTCACAGGATTGTCCACACAGGTGGACCGGAACAACGATTTTTGGAAGCTGTCCTGACTGTTCAGCGGCAATCAGTTTTTTTTTCAATGATTTTGGACAGAGGTTGTAAGTATGCGGGTCAATATCAACAAAATCCACATTTGCCCCGCAGTACAGACCGCAATTTGCTGAAGCGACAAAGCTGATCGGGCTGGTCCATAACCAGTCTCCCGGGCCTAAATCCAGGGCTAAACAGGCAAGGTGGAGGGCAGATGTCGCAGAATTTAAAGCAATTGTATACTCGCTGCTGCAATAGTCTCCTATTGTCCTCTCAAAGTGAGGCACCATCGGTCCCTGAGTGAGAAAATCAGAGCGGAGAACAGCAATGACAGCATCAATATCAGCTTCAGTGATATCTTGGCGACCGTACGGAATCATCACTGATTAAATCTTACCAATTTTTTCGTAGTTTTTCTTAATCCAATGCTGCAGGGTTTCAATGGACATCCATTCGCTATTATTATCCGAACGGTAGGAAAAATCTGCTGACACTTTTTTTCCATTATTTATACGTTCAGGATCGCAATCCCAGCTATGAATTGCGGGCAGTATTTTAAAATAGCTATCATATTCATAGGTGTATAGGGCGTCATCAGGGCTGATCATTTGTTCATGGATCTTTTCACCAGGCCTGATTCCTATGATTTCGTGTCGTGCATTTGGCGCAATTGTTTTTGCTATGTCTGTAATTGTCATAGAAGGGATCTTTTTGACATAGATTTCACCACCTATCATATTGTCAAATGCATGCCAAACCATATCAACTCCTTGTTCCAGAGTGATCATGAAACGTGTCATACGGTCATCGGTGATTGGCAAAACTTGCTGTTCTGCAATGCTTTGAAAAAAAGGAATGACTGAACCGCGAGAACCCATAACGTTCCCGTATCGGACAGCTGCAAATCTTGTGTTTTGCCCGCCGGCATATGAATTGCCGGCGATAAAAAGCTTATCCGAAACAAGCTTTGTAGCACCGTAGAGATTAATGGGGCTGCTGGCTTTATCAGTTGAGAGGGCCACGACACGCTTTACTTTACTATCTATACAGGCATCAATCAGGTTCATTGCCCCATTGACGTTGGTCTTGACACATTCAAATGGGTTGTATTCTGCCGTTGGCACAATCTTTGTTGCAGCTGCATGGACTACATATTCAATACCATCCAACGCTCGATGAAGTCGTCTCTGATCGCGTACATCTCCAATAAAAAATCGAACCCGTTTGTCGTTCCCATAAATTTTTGCCATTTCCCATTGTTTCATTTCATCGCGGGAATAGATGACCAGTCTTCGGGGGTTATATTTGGCAAGAGTTAAGGGAATAAAAGTATGTCCAAAAGAACCGGTGCCACCTGTAATCAGAATAGACGAATTTGTTAGCATGTTTACTCTCTAACGATCAGTTTGTTCAGTTAAGTATAGAACTCAATCTCTAACTCACTTTCTATAGATTCCAGAATTTTTGCCAAATCCTCCCTGATATCATCAATGTACTCAATTAAAACTTCCTTGGCTTTTTCAAAAAAATGCGCTGCAGAAGCGTCATTCGGTTCCATAGCCGTCTGTATATAGACATTATTAATGAACTGTTTGAAACCGAAAGAAAGAAGCGAGGTCGGTAGGAAGTGCGTCTGATTATTTCCGATATCTACAGCCTTATACAAGAGTGACAGGGTATTAATGATTTCTTCTCTGGTCTGCGGGAAAGAATCTGTAAAACCTAATAGAGCCTGGAAGTATTGCTCAATTTGCAGCATATGCTCTGTTTTTAATCGATCCAGGACCTCTTCAGGGGAATAGTGGTTGTTGAAGCATGCCGATATTTCATCATGTAAACGCATTTTCTCTATCTTTTTGGAAAATTTGGCTGGCAACTTTTCGAGTGCCACAGGAACAGTCCCTGCAATGAGAGCTCCTTCTTCCACATTGAACCACTGCACGTCAGGATGGAGTTCTATTCTCTGTTCTGTTGTCTTATGGGACCAGGATAATGCGGTGGTGGTTCGAATCATTGCCCCTAAGTTTCCCGGTAAATCAGGACATACTTTTGAGACAACACTGTCATCAATAGATTGAACATCGTAAATGGTATTTGAGGCATGCATGTTTTTGCCATGAACCGGTGCGCCATAGTCTATACCAAAAAGATAAGCCTCATCCACTCCAAGTTCTGCGGCCATCGAGATACCTGCGTTTGTAACGGTCGGGTTGACGGCCATGGTTACGGCGTAATTATTTCCTAATAAAACGGATCCAGGGTCTTTGAATTTTTGAAAAACAAGAGTTTCTTTAAAGTGTTTATCTATCTTCGGGCTGACTACATTGAGCTTCAACAGTGATACTTTCTTCATTAAGCTGAGGTCATGCCTTTCTTCAATTTTTTCTCTATGCCATGTACGTTCCTGGATAACCTGGTAGTCAGGTACGATCCCTGCTTTTAGCAGCGGAGTGATGGCTGATCCACAGGAAATGATGATGGCATCATTTTGATGCTTTTTGATATAGTCTATTGTGTCGTTGAGTGATGGTCCACTTCCAACAATGAAGGCACGAAAAAAGCTTTTTGCTTTTTGTCCTGAAAAAACCTTGTTGGCTACTCGTATGTTTCTTGCACTGAAATAGAATCCAATTCTTTGATCTTCATACCAACCTGAATCAGATTGGTGTCTCTGGAATTCATCCACTTGCGGTTCTTTTTCGATTGTTTCCTGAATGGTAGAAGTGTTGTTGAAATGACTGAATCGGTAGAAATAGCTGGTGAGCGGCACAAGTCTCTGTTGAATGAATGTCATGCAACTGTTGATATAGATGTCGGGTGTAGTGGCGACCACGAGATTGATGCCTTTACCCTTGCCTTCAAAGTATTTGAAGATGAGTTGCCAGGGGATTGTGTAGAGAGAGGTGTAAAAGAGATCTATATGAGGTTCATAAACGGTCATGTAACTGATCGTTTTTTGTTTGATCAGTTCAGTCAGATGATAACCCAGACCTATTCCATATACTCTGATAAAAGGAAGATAATCAGTGCGGTAGCCTTGCAGGGGGCGTAGCTCTTGAGAAGTCAGTTTCATTTCTTGAAAGATACCATTTTCATACAATCTATCCATCATCTTGACCTGAATCGGATTGTTTCGTTGCCATCTTTCATCAGCGCTTTTCAGACAGTTTGCCGGTAACAGGCTATTGCAGGCTAACTTTTGAATACTAGAATGAATGGGAGTGAGAATTTCATCCATGGTGAAGGCGTTATAAACCAGGGTCTTATCTGGCATGTGTAGGATGTTTGGACTTCCGTCAGGATTGCTGCAAAGTCTGAACTTCTGGCACTCGTGGTTGAATACTAAGTTATATAGTGCAGGTTGATTTCCCTTTAGATATTCCAGATTGCGTTTGAACATCTCGTTGCTGTAGTTTTCTGGCAGCAGAGTGATTGTCTTGGTGTTAGAAGGTTCAGTTACATCAGTTGCTGGCCCTGCATTTTCATTTTGGGATTTGTTTCTGCTGGTTGTTTTCATAGGAGAATCCGGATTCACTGATTAAGTTCTTTGATGTGATTGCTCTCTCTATTAAACAAGGTAGGGCAATCTGCACAAAGGCAGCAGGAGATATATGTATTCTGTACTGAGGATAAAAAATAATCCAGTGTACGATAACGACAAAAAAAAAGAAAAAATGTAGTATCTTAACAGCCCGTGCTGGCGCTACACTGCGGTGTTATCACAGATTCTGATGTCTTATTGTTACGAGATTGACTTGGTAAAGAGGCGACAGAATATAATTGATCATGTTAATCGGATTTTCACAGATGCTTACCCTGGAAGGGGAGTTTTAGATTTATAATCAGTTTTTTCTAAAATGACCTGAATCGCTCTGTTGGTTTTAGGGGAGAAAAGTATAGGAGCAGCCAGATTGACGGTTATTTTCTGATCAGGAGGTACAGTTACTACACTTAAAGTGAAACACTCATCTTCCTCTTCAATCTGTAGCAGATTTCTCTCAGAAGTGTCAGGGATCACCTTGTACTCCAGAAAGAAATTGCTGGGGTCGGTGAGAACAAAGGCAATATCAGCATCATCTATACTCTGGATCCAGAAGAGTGGTCCTTCCTTTTTATTCGGCATCACGATGAAGTGGTGTAACGTGGGGAATCCGATCATTCCGGCAGGGAAATGGAGAAGATTTTCCGGGTCGTACTCGATTTCACCAAAACGTGTCTGTATTTTTCTCATTTTTTTGTTTTTCCGGATGAAAGATTCAAACTGATGGCATCTAGGTCAGTTATATCCCACTGTGAGGCTTCAAGATTTTCCTGGGTGATCTTGTCGTAGAGTTCCTGTCTGTATATCTTTCGATCTTTAGGAGCCTCGATTCCAATTCGAACACCGCCTCCTTTTAATTCAATTATCTTGATTGTGATATCATCGCCGATGACAATTCCTTCGCCGGCTTTTCTGGTTAGAACGAGCATGGGGTGCTCCAAGAAAATTATTGCATAACATCTGAAAATAAATAACGAATGAGTTCATGCTATGCCGAATAAGAGAGAATGTCAAATAGTGGTAACTGTTTTTTTAGAAAAGAGATTATTTACCTAGCCAGCCTAATAAGCAAATAGCTGTTTCGTTAGGCCGACGATCTGCAGGTCATGTTGTCAGATTAGCCGACGCCTTAGTGAACATGACATATCAATATTCTATTAAGTTACAAATATCGAGGAAGCAATGAGGTCTGAATATATCTGTCATATCCTCAATGGTAACAGTGCGTAACCTGTTCTAAAAATAATCCAGAATGGAAATATCGGAAACTTTAGCGGTGATACTCAGGGCTGCCTGAAAAGCGGTTTCCTGCTGGATGATATCGTTAAACGTTTTAATGGCATCTGCATCTTCGTAGCGTGAGAGAATCTGTTGAAGATCTATTTTTACTTCTTCCTGATGCATCATTGCTGAATCTACTCGTGACGCCCGATTACCTAACTGACTACGGAGGCGTCTGTTCTGGTCAGCCGCTATGTCAAGTTCATCAAGTTTGGCTTGGAGTCCACCCCCTGCTCCAAGGGGATCATCGATATTTCCGGCCAGCAGCGCTTCTTCAGTGCGTGTGAGAATACTGAAGATATCAACTCTGCCAGGATCTGAGGCATATATAGCAGGAGGGGACGGACCACCTGCCTGCATGACGCTGTTGCTGATTCCCATGAAAAGATCATTGCCGGTAAGGTTCGCCTCAAGGTATTCACCTGGGGTTATTTCCAGTTCGGTTGGGTTTGGATCTCCTGCATAATAATAAGGCCAGGTAGTTGAATCGAGAGGGTTGTATGCAGCAGCGGTATAGGCTGTATTTTCAATGAACGGCGGAGTGGTTTCGGAGTAGCCTGAAAAAATATATTTTCCATCTACCTGGGCATTGGCAGCATCCAGAAGTTCTGCTTTCATGTTTGCAACTTCATCTGCAAAAGTATTTAAGTCTGCCTGGCTCATGGCGCTGTTGATAGAATTGATGGTAATCTCTTTCACACGTTGCAGGATGTTTTCAACATGATTCAGATGTCCGTCAGTGGTTTCCATCTTATCCGAAGTGACACCCATGGTCTCCAGGTATCGGTCCGTGTGCATCAGCTGGGTACGAGTGGTAAGCACTGGACGAATGGCGGAAGGGTCATCAGAGGGATTGTTCAGTTTTATGCCTGTGGCACCTTGAGTGCGAAGCTCTTCCAGGCGGGTAGTGATGCGACCGAGGTTGGTCTGGAGCATACGATAGGTGGTACCTTCAGTGGCTTTCATAGGTTATCTCCAAACAGATCAATTATCTTCTTAGCCCAATGATTGATGCCATCATCTCATCCACCGTGGAAAGAAATTTTGCTGAGGACTCAAATCCTCGCTGGTATTGAATGAGGTTGATCATTTCTTCATCTAAAGACACACCGGCAAGTCCATCACGCATATTCTGCAGTTGAACCATGGCATCTTCTGCACCTCCAAGGGCCAGTTGGTTCTGATTGGACTCTATTCCAACCTTTGCTGTCATCTTTCCATAATAGGCACCAAAAGTGTCGTTGCCGTCGATGAGAAAGGTTTCTCCGAGACTGGAAAGGATGAGGGCGTTCCTGTTGTCACCAGGTGCGACGGTTGCCGGAGGAGTTGGGGCAAAAGCAGCTGCTACCTGACTAGAATCGGTGAGGATTACAGACATATTACGTGCTGCATCCAGCCAGGGATCTGATGCAGGTGGTGGTGGAATAGGATTGGGAGCAGAGAAAAAGTTTCGTTGGTCAACTGAATCAAGGCCCGCTCCTGCATAATGGGCAGTGTTGACTGCTTCGGTGATCTCATAGGCAAGCCTGTCAAGATCGTCTTTGAGAGAAGGGATGAATTGATCACGAATATTGACTAACCCTTCAAATTCCCCACCAAGGTTGTTCAGGCCGATGTTTCTGGTTACTCCTCCGGTATGGAGGACAAGATCCATCTCACTACCATTGATAACGGCCTCAACTTCCATGGCCATTGTGCCTTGTACCAGAGGAAGGCCACCGGGTAACTGGACAGCAAGCATGCCTTTCGAATCGTTATACGTCTGAACGCCAAGTGTCGTTGCCAATCCTTTGGCCAGCGTATCGCGGCGATCGCGGGCACTGTTGGCAGTCTGTCCCTGGATCTCGATGGTGAAAATCCGTTCGTTGAGCTCGGCAATTTCAGATATCTGGGAGTTGACATCATCAACCTTTGATATCAGAGAATCATTGATGTTGTCTTTGATTTTGTTGAGATCATTGACGGTAAGATTGAATTTTTCGGCAAGCAGTTCGCCTCGCTGGATAACAATGTCTCTTTCTACAAGGCCGGAAGGGTTAGCGGAGAGCTCTTGCCAGGAGTCAAAGAATTTATTTATTTCAGTGGAGATATTTTCATCACTGATGTTGAAGAGTCTTTCAAGTTCTGAAAGTGCTCTGGTCTGACCATTCTGCAGACCATATTCTATGGATTTTTCCTGGAGCATATTGGTAACAAAGACATCATGGTCACGACTCACATCTGAGACGACAACACCCTGGCCAACAAAAAAACCACCGAAGTTCATGGAAGGGTAGGGAGAGAGCTCAGCACTTTGCCGAGAATAGCCTTCGGTGTTGACATTGGAGATGTTGTTGCCGATGATCTCAATGGATTTTTGATTTACACTGAGAGCGGTTTTACCGGCGTTGAGTGATGTAAGTAGTCCTCCCATGTTTACACCTGTCCTGAAAGAAGTCGACCGTTAACTTTAGAATTTACCATCCCGGCATTGGCCGAGTAACCGGAGGTTACAGTTCGTTTTCCAAAGAATTCCATGGTTTCTCTGATCCAGCCAAGGGTGGCTTTGAAGAGATAGGCGTTGCGTCTGTTTTCGTGGCGGATGATTCCTGCAATTTCCTTATCCTCATCGTCCAGTTCTTTCATATGGGCCAGAATCTGAATGAGTTCCTCTTTTTCCTGCATAGTCCTGGCCAATGACTCCATGTCCAGGGCTTTGGCGTTTTCCCGCTCTTTCAGGATAACGTTGTGCAAGCGTATAAGGTACTCGTGAGTTGTTCCGGCGGTCATGATCATTTTGTCTCCATCAGAAACTGAAGCAGGTTTGAGGCAACCTTATTGAGATCGGGCTCATAGGAGCCATTGGCGATTTGGGCTTTGAGTTCTGCAACCTTTTCCGCTCTGGCAGTGTTAATGCCGCCAGCCTGAGCCTTATGCACATCCTGCAGAACTGAGGAAAATTGAACCTGATCCGCTTCCTGCATGGAACCGGTCTTTTTCTCGGTCTGCGCCTTTTCACCTTTTTTCATGCTGCCTATCTGTCCCAGGCCGCCAATTCCGAAAAATTCAACACTCATTTTGTCACCTGTATTCGTTCTCGATTTAAGATACCTGTTCCTGGCTGTCTACGTCTGCCCAGGTGTCAAGTTTGTTCATTACTGCATCATAGGTTTCGTAAGAGATGTCAGGAAGTGAGCCGCCAAAGGCCTCAAGGGCTTCGCTGAATCCTTTTTCTATCCCTTCTTTAATGGCTGCCAGTCTTGAAGGATCACCACCTGCAATACCTATGGCAAAATCTACAATACGATCGGACGTTTGTCCAACTCCAAAGTAGCCATCTTCACCAATAAGTTCAGTGGCCTCTTCCTGGCTGAGATTGCTGATGTCAATTTCCTGCTCGCCATTGGCTGTTTGAAATTCTATACCCTGTTCTTTAAGCATGTTGACCACCAGTTCTCTCAGCAGACCGTATTTGTCCTGCGTGTTTCCTGTCTCGATGGTGAGAGAACTGGAGTAGGTCATGGATGCTTCCTGGTGTTGGTTGATAGTGACTGAATCGGATTCTTTTACTGGTTCGTTTTGATTATTTGTCTTTTTTTCTGCAAGGCGAGCTATGTTTTTATTATTATGCTGTCGCAGTTCGACAGGATTGAGATGCGCCTGATTGCTAATTGTATTTGCCATTGTTTTTGCCTCCTTGCGGTCTTTTTATGC
Source organism: Pseudomonadota bacterium (assembly GCA_018820855.1). Taxonomy (GTDB): domain Bacteria; phylum Desulfobacterota; class Desulfobulbia; order Desulfobulbales; family Desulfocapsaceae; genus Desulfocapsa. The sequence continues at coordinate 11,457 of JAHJNL010000007.1, forward strand.
ATCCGTGCATGAAAATTAAGAGATCCTTGTAACTTCCTCTTGTATTCTATATCGGAATCTTAGCTGTAGAAGTTTAGTGCCTTAGAGGTAACTTCTTAACTTTTTGTGACAAACTAACACAAAAGGAAAGTATCTCCTCAGAGTTACTTTCTACAGTTACGGCACTTTCACCCCTCAGGAGGTTATCGGAAAGTCTTTTAGCTTAGTGTAGTGAAAAGACAGGTGAGATCAAGGCGGGAAAAGAATGGCGGTTTGTACCGGATTGGAATTTTTAGATAACGCTCTGTTTTGATATCCTTTGTTGTATTGACCAATGTTCTTCGGTTAACAGAATCCTCCCCTGTTATGCTGGAAAATGACTGAAGACAAAAGTAACCTTATATTCTTATTCCGATTTGTTTTTACTTTTAGAAGAAATTTGTTCTTTCAACTGGTCATACATTGCCTCACCGACTCCCATGCCTTTCCCGGCTGCAGTCTGTTTGGCCAGTTCCATATCGAGCATTTCCTTATAGAGCTCGCTTGACATATCTTTTTCAAAGAGTCCGCTGTCAGGAACGGTTTTACGCATGGCCTTGTACATCTCGTTGATGTAGATAGCTTCAAATTCTCGACATGATCGACGCAGAGCGAGCAGTTCTTTCTCTTTGGGGTCCGTAGCCTGGCTTTTTGTGTTTGTTGCTGAAAGCATTGTTCTTGGGTCGATAGAAAGATCCATGTGATTTTTTTCCTATATTTTTGTATCAGAGGACGATAAATTCACCCTGCATGGCTCCTGCCGCCTTGATCGCCTGAAATATGGCGATAAGATCCCGTGGTGTTGCGCCTATGGCATTGAGAGCATCAGCCACCTCGCCTATAGAAACACCTTCTTCCACCACCATGATCTCTCCCTCATCTTCAATAATATCTATTGTGGTCTCAGGTGTAACCACAGTTTGACCTTGTGCAAGAGGATTAGGTTGAGAGACCTCTGCGCTTTCTCTGATAACAAGGGAAAGATTCCCGTGAGAAACGGCTACAGTGGAAAGGCGAACATCCTGGCCCATGACAATGGTCCCTGTTCTCTCGTTAACGACTACTCGGGCATTGGCGTCGGTTTGCACCTTTGTTCCCTCGATGGAGGCGATGAAATCAACAGTATTATCGATAAATTTTTCTGGGATAGTGACGTTAACTGTTGCAGAATCAACCGGAAATGCGGTGCCTTCACCATAAATTTGATTGATGGCAGTACTCATGTTGGATGCAGTAGTGAAATCTGAATGACGCAGAGTATAGGAGAGGAGACCGTTCTCTCCAAAGCTGGTAGGAACCAGCCTCTCTATTGTTGCACCACTGGCAATTCTGCCGACTGTTGGATGATTTCGTTGAGCCTTGGCAGCCTTTCCGCCAAAGGAGAAGGCCCCAATGGTTAAAGGCCCTTGTGCCACGGCATAGACTTTTCCATCCGGTCCCTTCAAGGGCGTAAGAAGAAGATTCCCGCCAGCAAGACTATCAGCATCTCCTATGGAAGAGACTTGGACATCAATGGTAGAACCGGGTTTGGAAAAGGGAGGCAGCGTGGCCGTAACCATAACCGCGGCGACATTATCAACCTTGATTTTCTCAAATTCTGTTGGGTTGACTGTAATGCCTTGACGCACCAGCATATTATAGAGAGCCTGTCTGGTGAAGAGGACTTTTTTGAGGTCGTCTCCAGTACCGGCAAGACCGGTAACCAGGCCATAGCCAACGAGCTGATTGTTACGTACACCATTGATTTCGGCAATATCTTTAATTCGTGCTCCCCAGCCATTGGAGCTGAGAACAGTTAAAAGAAGGAGTAAGGTTATGGAGAAATGTATTCGACGCATTACGATTCCAGAAGGTTAAAAGGGCCAGATATTATCAAGTGCTCGCATGAGCCATCCTGGTTTTTGTTTGTCACTGATCGCGCCTTTACCGGTATAGGAAATCCTGGCGTTGAGAACATTTTTGGAATCCACGGTATTGTTTGCAAGAATATCAACAGGACGTATAATTCCAGTCATATAAATTATTTGTACCTCGTTGTTTACTCGAACTTCTTTCCCTCCGCGGATCTTCAGATTGCCGTTTTGATAGACCTTGATGACCTGCGTCGTGAGAGAGGCGATCAGGTCTTCTTTTCTGACAGTGGTACCGCTTCCTTCGAATTTGTTGGCAAAATTGGCTTCAACCAGATTGGCGATATCAATATTCGGATTGTTGGCAACCAGTGTGGAATTCTCAAGCCCAAAGAGATGGGGGATTCCGGCAGACATACTGGAGCTGCGGTCGGTATTGGTGGACGCCTGCTTGGAGGCACTGGCCTTTTCCGCAATTGTGACGGTCACCAGATCACCAACAGCTCTGGCCTTATGGTCTGCATAGAGTGAATGCTGTTCGCCGGGCCAGAGCGAACCGTTTGTTTGGGGGGTATCTCGGGTTTCCTGGATTTCTTCAAGCGGTTCCGGAATTTCAACAACCTGCTGCTCTATTGTACTGCAAGAAGCAAGGCAGAATCCTATGACGAGGAAGAGTAATGATTGTTTCATGTTAGATTTTCACCTCCACAAGTCCGGGTGCGACCACCTTGCAGAATATTATTTTTTGAGATCCTGTGTTTTTGACACGAATAACCTGATCCTGTTTTCCATTCATGATGGAAATTCCGGTTGCAGTGAGATGGAGTTCGTTATGGTTGAGGAGTATTTTAACCAGCTGTCCTTTTTGAATAAGCGGGGGGAAGTCGATGCTGCTGAGGTCAAGGACGCTTTCAGATCGTTGGCTTTTGATAATTCTTTTTCCGAGTACTTCCCGCAGGTCGGTACAGGGTGTACGCAGCGACGAAAGATCCCTGTCTTCCATGCGAACCATATCGGGATGGAGAATAGTGTCACGCTGCACATTTTGGGTAAGGACAGCAACAGGAGCCATCGCCTTCAGGTTTCCCCTGACAGAGATGTTATTCGCGATTTTACCGTCAACTTTGTAGATCAAAGAAAATCTCTTGGTACCGATGATTCCTGGTTTTGCCGAAATAACTTCAATGTCGAGTTTGCCGGTGGGGATAACAAAGGGAAGAGGAATATCGTAGGGAACAAAGGAATATTCCGCCTGAGGAAGGTTGTCTCTCTCTGACTCTATGTATGCAGTAATAGATGAATCAATTTCACTGGGGCCAATAGTGATGCCTGTTCTTCTCAGAAGAATGGATGATGATCCGTTCCAGTGGATAGCGCTGTTCTGGGAAAGGGTCAGGTGCAGATTGTTTATGACAGTATTGGTGTCCAGTGACATGCTTTCTCCAGCGGCCGGCGCGAGTCCGATTCGTTGACTGGCGAGGGCGATGCTGAGTGAAGTCTCCTCGTCAAAAACGGCAATATCACCCAGGGTAACAAAGGGGGATGAAACTTCAGCCGATTCTGAAAAGGTTACCTGCAGTGCAAGTGCAGAAGTCGGTAAGGAAGATAAAAGTACTGTAAAAATAAATAAGAATTTAATCATGCTTATACCAGATTATTAGTGGTCTGCATCATCTCATCAGAGGTCTGGATAGTCTTAGAGTTGATTTCATAGGCCCGCTGGGTAGTGATCATTGCTGTCAATTCTTCAACAATGTTGACGTTGGATCCTTCCAGAAAACTTTGCAGCAAAAGTCCATATCCGTCTCCTCCAGGTGTACCGGCCTGAGCAGTTCCTGATGAGTTGCTTTCTCTGAAAAGGTTTTTGCCGACGGCAACGAGCCCACCGTTGTTGGTGAAAGTAACGGTTTCGAAGGTTCCAATTTCAGTACTTTCAGTGTCGTCTCCTATGATGGCACTGATTATACCTGTTTCACTGATAGTGATCTGGCGGGAGCCGTCCGGGATAGTAATACCGGGAGTGATCGGGTAACCGTCTGAATTGGTTACACGACCATCGCCGTCTCGTTTTAAAGCACCGGCTCTTGTGTATGCCGTGACCCCGGTAGGTAATTCAACCTGAAAGAAACCTGCCCCTTCAATGGCCACGTCGAGTTCGTTACCGGTCTGAATCAGGTCTCCCTGGGTGAAGAGCTTCTGCACAGCCGCCGGACGAACGCCGAGGCCCACTTGTATACCAGAGGGCGATTCAGTATCTGCCGAGGTTTGAGAACCTGGAACCTTCATGATCTGGTACATGAGATCTTGAAAATCAGCACGACTCTTTTTGAAACCGGTGGTAGAGACATTGGCGAGATTATTGGCAATAACATCAAGATTCAGCTGTTGGCCGTTCATGCCGGTGGTACCGGTCCAGAGAGATCGAATCATGGTTTTCCTTTTTACGAGTGGTTGTGTCTATGAAAAGACTGTGTCTGGTTGGGGATTAGGCGAGACTTCCCAGTTCATCTTGCTTCTGGCCTAAGGCGCCATAACTCTTCAGGACCTTTTGATAGGTCTCAAAGGTCCTGAGTGTATCTATCATAAGCGTCATTTCTTCTGTCATGTTCACGTTGGAGATTTCCAGACTGGCTATGGCAAGTCTGGGTTCTGGTACGGGAATTTCCTGACCGCCTTCTTTGAGGGAAAAGAGGGTATCTGATTCTCTTTTTAACAGGTTGTTATCGTTTATGGTGTAAACGCCGACTCGTCCTATTACATTTCGTGTTCCGTCAATGGAAAGAATAGATACCTCTCCAAGATTGTTGACCGATACTTTACTGGTGTCAGTATCAGGGATGGTGATAGGCTGGTTGCCATCATCCAATATCGCCATGTTGTTTTTCGTCTGCAGGAGGCCATTCTGGTCAACTTGCAGATCCCCTCTGCGGGTATATCTGTTTCCATCCGGGCTGCTGACTTTGAAAAAGCCATCTCCATGGATAGCCAGATCCAGAGGGTTGGCTGTTTCTTTAATTGGCCCCTCGGTAAATTCAGTGAAGTTTTCCCGAACACGACTGTAATTGATGCCTTTTGCTTCCTGGGTCTGTTTTTCGCCACGAAGAAGGGACTCGAAGCTCATACGGGTTTTCTTGTATCCAACAGTATTAACGTTGGCCAGATTTGCGGAAATATTAGCCAGCCGTTGTTCTCGAGAAATGGCTCCTGCAAGGGCACTGTATTTTCCTGATACCATAGTTTTTTTTCTATCTCTCTGTAAAAGGGGAAAGTCCTATTTTAAAACTTTCTTTCTTTATTAGAATCGGTTGATTGCCTTTATTTCTTAAGGATAAAGAGCGTTATGCATAACCAGAGATCAGATTAAGAGAAGGCCTGTCTGATGATATCGGGTGATCATGAAGCCGCCACATTTGTTTTTCGTCCAAGGCGGTTTGTGTTTTCTGCAAGGGCTGACAAATTGCGTAGTTGCGAAATTTCGTGGCAGGACATCCCTAAGGTCAGGGCTACATCTTCTGTCTGCATACCGGAACGAAACATGCTTTGTACATAGGCATAGCGCTCAGGGACCTTTAGCTTTTGCCGATCCTGGTGGAAAGAAATTCTCGATTTCTGGAGTTCGGTGGTAACTTCTGCCTGCTGCAGGCTGGTTTTGAAATATTGTTCTCGGATCACTGACTGTTCTATCTGAGAAAGCTCCTCCTGGTATTTTTGCAGGGCGATCTGCTGTTCGTAAAGAAGATCAGAGTGTGCAGCGGCGCGTCTACGCAATACAATGGAACGGGCAAACAGGAGTGAACAGAGCAAGAGGCTCGCTAAGGTCAGGAAAAGATGGTAGTCCAACATGGTGTCACCGTTTTAGATAAGATGTTTTGCCTTGGTTTTCAGTTTTAACAGAGCTTGGCTGTGCAGTTGTGATATTCGTCCTTCCGATACCTCGAGAACTTCTGCAATTTCTTTCTGCGTTAATTCTTCATAGTAATAGAGCGAGATAACCAGTCTTTCTTTTTCCGAGAGCTCTTCAAGGATTCCTGCAATGATTTTTGTCAATTCGTGTTGTTCAAGCCTGTTGACAGGTGAAGAATCGATACGGGTATCCATCAGGGCATCCTGGAAGGAGCGACCCTGGTTGGAATGGTCAAGAGTTTCGTTTAGACTGACGCACCCGAGATGGCTGACTTGGCCAAGGAGCGTCTGGTATTCTTCAAGTGTTACTTCCAGCTCCCTGGCCATCTCTTCTTCCTCAGGACATCTGCCAAGTTTTTTTTCAAGGTCAGCCATGGTTCGGCTCAGGTTGTTCTGCTTTTCTCTGAGAGATCTGGAAAACCAGTCGAGCTTACGCATATCATCGAGAATGGCGCCTCTGATACGATATTCAGCAAAAGTCTTAAAGAGAATTTTTTTGTCTGGCTGGAATTTATTTGCGGCATCAATGAGACCCATCATTCCGGCACTCCGCATGTCATCCCTGTTCATAAATGAAGGAACTTGAGTAACCATTCTGCCGACTATGATATCGACAAGGGTGAGATGGTCTTTGATCAAAGTTGTTCGATCTTCAGGGAGTTGTTGAGGAGTATATGTCATGACTTAGCGTCTTCCTCCAATATCAAGAATTTTTTTCCAGAAAAACTGCACTCCGCCTTTGGGCTCAGAGGTTGGTTGTTCGGCACAGATAGTCACTGCCAGGTTGGCAAAGGCTGCAGAAACTTTTGATGAGGGATAGAGATCTACGATGACGCGTTGTTTGCGTATGGCATCGATCATCTGTCGGTCTGCTGGTATTGATCCGAGAAAGTCTATGGATATATCCAGGTAACGATTGGAAACCATAGTCAACTTACGAAATACGTCCAGTGCCTCATTTTCGTGTTGAATCTGATTTACCACCAGATTGAAACGTTTTTCATGATATTGGGTGGAAAGCAATTTCATCAGGGCATAGGCGTCGGTAATGGCTGTTGGATCAGGGGTCGTGACAATGAGTATCTCTTGAGCGGCTGTGTTGAAATAGGTGACATTCTCCGAGATTCCGGCCTCTGTATCGATGAGGACAAAGTCGAAATCATTGTGCATCATGTCGAGCCCGTCGAGTAATTTGAGCTTCTGCTGGGAGTCGAGCCTGGTGAAGTTCTGAACGCCTGAACCTGCCGGTAATATCTTGATACCGTGAGGGCCATCGGCAAGGATGTCGGCTAATTCCTGTTCTCCTGCAAAAAAATGATTGAGGTTGAATCGTGGAGCCAGGCCAAAGACTACATCTATATTGGCCAGGCCCAGATCGGCGTCGAGGATGAGTACCTTCTTGCCGAGCCTGGCAAGCGAAACGGCAACGTTGGCGACCACTGCGGTTTTGCCAACGCCTCCTTTTCCGCTGGTTATGGCATAGACCCTGGTAGGATATTCCCGGCCTTGGCTGAGAGATCCTGACCGCACCGTGTCACTAAGAGTTCGTAGTGTGTCGGCTTGATCCTGCACTGCAGAACGTGTTCTATTCATTTGGTAATCCTTTACCAGGGGTCATGATAAGCTGGGTCAACAACTCTTTATCTGCTTCCAGCAGGTCTTCAGGTACTCTCTGGCCATTTGTGATATAGGAAAAAGGGACTTTTTCGCGGATCTGAATGTCCAGTAAAAGGCCAAGGCTGCTGCATTCGTCTATCTTGGTAATGATGGTGTTGTCGATGTCGAGAATGGAAAAACGATGCATTGCTTCAAACAGCTCTTTCTCTCGCGTAGTTGCTGAAAGAACGAGATGTTTTTGTATACCCAGATCCGGAGATAGAAAAGATGCCAGTTCTTCAATACACAGGGTGTCCTGTGGACTACGCCCCGCTGTATCAATGAGGATCAATTCCTTGTCTCGATGTTTGAGCAGCATTTGTTCAAGCTGTTCCGGGTTGAGCACCACCTCTACCGGCAGGTTCATGATCTCGCCATAGACCTTTAACTGCTCCACTGCAGCTATCCTGTAGGTGTCAATGGTAATGAGAGCAATAGACGCTGAGTGTTTACTGAGGTAGTCGGCTGCAATCTTGGCAAGAGTTGTTGTTTTTCCAACACCTGTCGGACCAACCAGTGCCAGGCGATGCTGTCGTTTATGACCGGGAAAAATATCTGTCTGGACATTGAGCAGGTCGTAAATGGTCTTGGCAAGATATTCCTGCTGTTTGAAAGGGTCGGAGAGCTCATCCAGGGTGAGGGTTTCCCGTGCGTAATTACTTATGGTCTGTGCCGTTTCCGCACCGATACCATAGTCAAGAAGGCGTTGGTGCAGTGAGCGCAGCCCACGATTGTCTTCAGGAAGAAGACGGGCGTCCAAAGACTGGAGATTGTTTTGCTGCCCTGGGTCGGAAATTGGTGGTGATACATTTATCCTGTTCATCTCCTGTGCCAGATTCTTGATCATACTCTTCAGTTCATTAACCTCTGACTGCAGGTTGTTATTTTCTGAGGATGTCAGTGGAGATGATTGTGGTGTTTTCTCAGGGTCTGCAGCTGGATTCCGGTTAAGGTGAAGGGAAGAATTGTAAGTGGGCAGCTCTTCTCTGTTGTCATCTTGATAGATTCCGGGGGAATTGTCGGTCTTTTTCAAAACGCCTGCGTTTTGCTTGGTCACTGTCTGTGAAGAATATTTCTTGCTTGGCCATGCTGAATCGATGGCCGCAGTAATCTCCAGTCTTGGTTTACCTAGTAATCCAAGTTTTCCAGAACGGATTGTTTTGGTAGAAAGAATCAGGGCATCAGGACCAAGTTCTTTCTTGATCATTTGCAATCCAGTCGCCATGTCTGATGATTCAAATACCTTAACTTGCATTGAAAGTTACAGTGCCTAGAGATTTTATTTTAACATTAGGCAGTATCTCATTATGGGAGAGAACCACCAGTGAAGGATAATAACGTTCAGTCAGTTTACGAACATGGGGACGAATCTGCGGGGCTGCCAGGAGAGTGGGTTGTTGGCCACCGCCAAAGAGGGGGATCGACTGACCGATGGAGTCGAGTATGAGTTGGGCTTTACCGGGGGCAATGGCCAGGTAACTTCCTGTCTCTTTGTGTTGTATCGATTTTGCTATTTCATCTTCTACGGATTTGTCCAGAGTGATTAATGGGATGATGCCGTCAGTGGCAAGATCGCTGCTGATTGATCTGGCCAGGGCATGGCGTACATATTCGGTGAGAATATCAGTATCTTTGGTTACAGGTGCCCAGTCAGCCATGGCTTCCAAAATAGTTCGGAGATCTCTGATAGAAACGCCTTCGGAGAGCAGGTTCTGAAGAATGCGCATGATGGTTCCCAGGGAAAGAACTGAGGGGACCAGCTCCTCCACAAGTTTCGGGTAGGTCTTGGCCAGGTTGTCGAGAAGGTTCTGTACCTCTTGCCTGCCAATCAGCTCATGGGCATGTTGCTTTATTATTTCTGAGAGATGGGTGGCCATTACAGTTGTGCAGTCTACAACGGTATATCCTGCAATTTGAGCCCGTTCCTTTTTGTCTTCAGTTATCCAAATGGCAGGCAGACCAAAGGCAGGTTCCTTGGTGGGTACACCTTTGATAGTTTCAGTGACCATGCCAGGATCCATGGCCATAAAATGGCCGGGGAGCATTTCTGCCTGAGCTATCTGCACACCCTTTAAGGCTAACGTATATTGATTGGGAGAAAGCTGCAGGTTGTCTTTGATATGGACAGGGGGAACGATAAAACCGTTATTTGATGCAAACTGGCGGCGGATGGATTGGATACGAACAAGGAGCTCACCATCCTGGGAGGCATCAACAAAGGGAATGAGGCCGTAACCCACCTCAAGTTCCAACAGATCCACATTAAGGAGTTCTTCGTAATTTTCTTGAGCTTTTGGAGGTGGTTCTTTTGTTACTTCTGCTTCGGTTTTTTCCTTTTCTTCCTTTTTTGTTTTATCGAGTCGAAAACCGATGAATCCCATAGCAAGTGACAAGAGAAGAAAGGGAATGAAAGGGAGACCAGGGATGAGGGCAAAGGTCATGAGGACTGCAGAGACAACCCAGAACGCGATTGAATAACGACTGAACTGTTGTTGCAGGTCGGAACCGAAATCAGAGTCTCCGGTGGATCGAGTGACCAGAAGTCCGGCGGAGGTGGAAATGATTAGAGCAGGGATCTGACCAACAAGACCGTCTCCGACTGTGAGGATGGTATAATTGGCCGCGGCTTCTGCCATGGGCATTCCTTTTTGCAGGACACCTATAATAAATCCGGCTCCGATATTTACCAGGGTGATGATGATACCGGCTATGGCATCACCTTTTACAAATTTCGAGGCACCGTCCATGGCGCCGTGAAAGTTTGCCTCGTTGCTGATATCCAATCTCCGCTCTCTGGCGTCGTTTTCAGTGATGAGTCCGGCATTAAGGTCGGCATCAATGGCCATCTGTTTTCCAGGCATGGCATCAAGGGTAAAGCGTGCTGCAACTTCAGCGACACGGCCGGCACCCTTAGTGATGACCATGAAATTGATCAACACAAGGATAATGAAAATGACCAGACCTACAACATAGTTTCCTCCAACGACGAATTGACCAAACGACTGAATTACTGATCCGGCAGCGGATGGTCCCTGATCTCCCTTGAGGAGGATTAATCGTGTTGAGGCAACATTTAAGGAAAGACGAAAAAGTGTTGTTGCCAGTAGAACAGCTGGGAAAATTGAAAAGTCTGTGGCTTTGATGGTATATAAACTGATAATGAGAATAAGCAGGGCTATGGTGATATTAACTGATAAAAACAGATCGAGCAGCAGGGATGGGAGGGGGATGATCATGATCATCAAAATGGCAACCAGTCCAAAAGCCGCCATTATATCAGAGCGCTGAAGAATAGCATTTAACTGGCGCTGACTGAAGATGTTTTTGTAAGCTGTCAATTCCATTGCTGTGAGTTCTTTTTCAGAGAATATACATGTGCAAGTATTTCAGCCACCGCCTTAAATAATTCTTCAGGAACGGTGGCCCCTAGATCCAGTTTATGCAATAATCGAGCCACAGGCGGGTTCTCTACCAGAGGGATGTCGTTCTCCCTGGCAATCTCACGAATACGCATGGCTACCAAATCAGCACCTTTTGCAATAACTATTGGTGCGTCCATTGATTGCATGTCATATTTTATTGCAACTGAGAGGTGTGTAGGGTTGGTGATAACAACATCAGCCTCAGGAACTTCAGCCATCATCCGTTTTCTTGCCATCTCCTGTTGAATTCTTCGAATCTGACTTTTGATAAAGGGATCACCTTCCATCTCTTTGTATTCTTCTTTGATTTCCTGTTTAGTCATTTTCATTTTTTCTTCCATTTCATAGCGCGTATAGAAGAAGTCCACGGCAGCAATCAGGATTAAAAGCCCGCACACCTTTGCAAGGATAAGCGCTGCAATTCGAGCCATGTACAAGACAGCAGTCCAGGGGCTGGTGTCTATGAGAGCGAGTGCTTCTTCAAAGTTGTTGAAGACAGTAGAGTAGGCAACCCAGCCAATCAGGATAACTTTTGCTATGGACTTGATCATGTCTACAAGACTTCGAATGGAAACAAAACGGGACATTCCCTTGATTGGATCAAGTTTTGATAAGTCAGGGGTGAGCGGTTGAGTGGTAAAGAGCCAGCCTATTTGGAAAACACTGGAGAAAAAGCCAACTACGATAACAAGAAGAAAAAGAGGATAGAGGAGAATGGCAAGTTCTTTTGTGATAAAAAGAAACAGTGATGTCACTGCAGTAGCCGTACCCTGGAATTCAGAAATAGAACTGAAAATAGAGGTGATCAGTTGAGAAAGACCGGCCCAGAAACGAGGCATATAAAAGATCCATAAAAGAAGAACCATGGTGAAAATGGCTGCGGTCTGAACTTCTTTACTTTGAGATACTTGGCCTTTATTGCGAAAATCCTCCCTCCGTTTCGACGAGGGAGCTTCTGTCTTTTCTCCGCCTGATGTTGACTCTTCTGCCATGATGGAAAAATATCAAATAGAGAGTGAATAAAGAGAAATCAGCCAGCCTCTCAATACGTTATGATTGAAAGATCAGCAAGGTGGGCCCGGTTGGGCTTACGAAATTCAACCTGCATATAATTCGTTATCATTGATTACCGGGCAATTACGAACCTATTGGTTTGGTCGCTTTTTTACAGTGCAATTAGTTTGCCATGAGTGAAGAACAGGGTTTAATGGGAGATCGCGAGCTTTTGCAGAAAGTGGAAACGTAGATGGTTGCAGGCTATAATGTTGAATGATTCGGCAAAAATTATTGCAGGAATTGAAGAAGAGTTACAAATCGTTCGCCAAGTTTGTCAAATTCCCGTCTCAAAAGAATAGTAATCAAGGGAAGTGTCAAACCAATGACGGCAAAAGCAGTTCCAATATTTATTGGAAAGGAAAGAAGAAAGACGTTTAACTGGGGAAAAACTCTTGCCAGGATACCAAGAATCAGACCGGAAAGGAGAAGAACGGCCAGTAACGGAGCACTGAATTGGATTCCAAGTGAAAAAATCTTGGAAGAGAGACTCATTAGATAAGGAATGGCTTCACCTGAAATGTTGAGTGCCCCCGGTGGCAGGATTTCGTAAGATTTTGCAGCGATATGGAGAAAAATATGGTGTCCGTCCACTGCAAGGAAGATCAGAATGGCAAAGATGTTTTGAAATTGAGAAATGAGTTCAATCTGTCGCTCACTTGAAGGGTCAAAGACATTGGCTGCGGCAAAACCCATCTGGTATCCGATAATCGTTCCTCCGTATTCGACCGCAGTAAAAACCATTCTAGCGATCAATCCTATCATACTGCCAAGCAATACCTCGTTGAACATGAGAAGAAGAAAACCTAACGGAGGCATGGTGAGAGACACCACCGAAGGGGACATGATCGGATAGAGGACAAGAGAGAGCATGAAGGCAAGTCCTGCCTTGATACGAGCCGGTGTCTGGTTACTCATGATGACAGGGATTGCTCCGACAAATCCTGCAACCCTGCCGAAGCAAATGAGAAAAGTCTGAAACTGGTCTATGGGCAGAAGCTGAATGTCCACAATCGGCTAGAATCCGGCAATGGAAGTGAAAATACCTTTGGCAAAGGAGCTCATTGTCTGGATTAGCCAGGGGGTCATGAGGAGGAGGGTGATGAAGACTGCTACGATTTTGGGGATAAAGGTCAGGGTCTGTTCATTAATCTGAGTTGCAGCCTGAAAAATGGAAACAATGAGCCCTACAATCATGCCTGCCAAAAGCATGGGGGCGGCCATAAGGAGAGCGGTTTGCACGGCCTTCCTGCAGATATCGACGACAAATTCTATGGTCATAGTATCTTCTCGGGTTGAATGGCGAATCTGTTGTGATGTTGAATAGTTATTGAAAGCTTTGGATAAGTGAACCTACTATTAATGCCCACCCGTCTACTAAAACAAAGAGAAGAAGCTTGAAAGGCATGGAGATGATAACCGGCGGTAACATCATCATACCCATGGACATGAGGATGGAAGCAACAACCATGTCAATGACCAAAAAAGGAATATAGATCATAAATCCCATTTGAAAGGCTCGTTTGAGTTCAGAGAGCATGAAGGCCGGGATAAGGGTCATGGTGGGGATATCATTTTTATCATATGGCTCATTATTCATGGTGATGTCGGAAAGGAGGCTCAGTTCATTTTCCTTCACTTGAGAAAACATGAAATCACGCATGGGATTCAGAGCCAGGTTGAGTGCCTCTTCCTGATTGATCTGTTCATTGAGGTAGGGTTGTAGTGCTTTATCATTAATAGTATTTATGGTTGGAGACATGATAAAAAAAGAAAGAAAAATTGCAAGGCCGATAATAACCTGAGTCGGTGGCATATTCTGGGTGCCCATGGCCTGACGGACAAAAGCAAGGACGATGACGATACGGGTGAAACAGGTTGTCATAAGGACAATACCTGGGGCAACAGAGAGAATGGTCAGAAGAAACAGGACCTGCAGGCCGGTTGAAACCTGTTGCGGAGTGTTTGCATCTGCTACTCCAAAGCTGATGGTTGGCAATCCAATGGCCAACGTCACAGTAGGGGCAAGAAGTACCAGTAACGGGACAAGAATGACAGATCCCTTCAATATAGGGATAAGCCGGTTAAATGCGATTTTGTTCATGCTGTTTTGCGGCAGTTTCAAGGGTAGCGGAAAAATTGTGACTCTCATTGGTCTCGACTGTGGAAAGAAGCGTGATTGTTTCACTGCCCAGGCCAAGGAGATACTGTCTGCCAGCAACTTCAACGAGACAGAGGGATTTTTTAGCCATGAGGGGGCGCATCTCTATGATTTTAATTTTAGATTTCTTGCTGGAGTGCACGAGAGAGAGCTTCTTTCTGGCAAAACCATAGACGATAAGGAGAATACCCAGGACAACAAGCAGTCCCCAGAACATTCTCAGACCAACGGCTCCAAAGGAAGGGTCTGCGGTACCAGCCATTGCGCGATCCGTTGTCAGGACTAAAAAAACAGCAGAAGAAAGGAGAAGTACTTTAGTTAGCATCCTCAACTCTTAACCTAGGTGCTCAATTCGATCGCTTGGACTGACCACCTCGGTAAGCCGTATACCGAACTTGTCTCCCACCATCACCGCCTCTCCTTTGGCGATAAGTTTGGAGTTGACGTAAAGATCAAGAGGTTCGCCGGCAAGTTTGTCGAGTTCAATAACATAGCCCTCTCCCATCTTTAAAAGATCTTTGAGGAGAATTTTACTACGTCCAACCTCCACCGAGATCTGTAGGGGGACATCATAGAGAAATTCAAGTCCACGTTGCTTAGGAGACGAAAATGAGGCTGTTGGCGTCGAAGTTTCTTGATTCCCTGAGGAAGCAGGGGTGTCATTCTCATCACTATCCAAAAGCTCTTTGATCTCGTCTGGGTCTGGTTTGGCGTTGTTGCGAATATTATCTGTGTTCATCTTATTCTCCTGGGTCATAAACACCGGTCAAGTGTATAGCTTTCTTCCCGCTGATGGTCCCGGGGATTGCAAAAAATTTGAGGTTGTCCTCAACCAGTATTTTTAATGGTGCATTAGGGTCGTAATCAATGTTGATGATGTCGCCTTTCTTGAAATTCATTATTTTCTGAACGGGCAGAGTTATCGTCCCTGATTGGGCGATAACGGTTGTAGACATGTCTTTCAGTTTAGCAATCAGCAGATGTTGCCATCCAGATTGGCGCACTGTTTTAATAGTCAGTAGATCTCGCAGTTGGTCACGGACCGGATCGAGTGTTGCAGTGGGAAAGACAATATCGAAAATTCCAGAGAGGCCTCCAACTTTTATTTTGAAGCGACCGACAAGGACATCCGCATCCGGCTCGGCAATTGAAACCAGTCTTGAATTACTTTCAATCTTGACGATTGAAGATTCAATTTTAATAACTTGCGCCAAGGCCTTGTCAATATCTGAACAGGCCTTGGTCATAATCGATTTGAGGACATTGAGCTCAATGGTAGTCGGTTTGCGATCAAGTTGTATGGGGGCCAGTTCTGTTGACGCACCGAGCATAATTTCAATAAGAGAAAAGCAGAGTTCTGAATCCAGAACCATGAGCGCGCCATTTTTCAGGGGCTCGAGATTCAATACACTTATAGCTCCGGCATCCTTCTGGGACATCAGATAATCCTGAAACTCAATACTATTAATTTCTGTCCTTGTTATTTTGAATGTCCGTTGCAGTTGATTAGTCAGGGTGATTGAAAAATTTTGGGCAAAAGCATCCAGGATAATGTCGAGATTGGGAATACGGTGCTGCTCGTCTGACGATCCTGTCATCTGAAAGAGATTAAGGGGGGAAACATTTACGTCGGAAAAACGTTTGTCATCGCCCTTAAGGTCTGTAGATACCTGGCCGCTTTTGATGGCAGCCAATAACTCGGCGATCTCTTCCTTTTTTAGAATTGGTTCCACTGATTTTTCCTGTTGTTAGTCAGCTAATGAAATGACCTTGTGGTTCCGATATGTTTACTGGACAACAAAATCTGTAAAATAAATGGCTCTTATCTTACCATGCTGCAAGAACGAGTTGATTTTGCTGACGAGCTCTGCTTTAAGCTGTTTCTTTCCCTGCAGGTCGTGGAGCTCTTCATAGGTCTTATTTCCGACAAGGAGAAGGATAGCGTCCCTGATCTGTGGCATGCGTTTGTTTACCTCGTCAAGTGCTTCTGCTTTGTTTAACTCAATGGTAAGTGCCGCCTTCACGTAATGACTTTCGTCTTCACTGATGATGTTGACGATGAACTCTCTGATTTCAACCATTGGCCCGATTTCACCACTCTGACTGATTTCGGGAACAGGCACGTTTAATCCTGGATCTTGTTCTGCCACGGGTACTGGCTTAGTTCTCAAAACAAAGAAATAGAGTAAGGCACCTGTAACAAGGAGAAGAATCAGGGTCGCGGCACCGATGATAATAAGTTTTTTCTTTTTGTTGCCGGGTTGTTCAGGAGTATCTTCTTTGCTTTTCTTTTTTTCGGCCATTTATTTCTCTCTTATTGTGTTTAATGCCCCAAGATAGTTTTATAATCTTTCAGGACAAGTAATTTTAAAATAAAATATTTTATTGATGTCCCGTTGATTGCTCACACACTTATTTTTTTTGAGGGTTGATTCGTAGCAGTTTCAGTAATGATACTGTTAGCTGTTAAGCAAACTCTGTTTTGAACAGAGGAAAATTGTGCGTACAGTAGTTCCGATACGAATTAATCCCAGTTAATTTGAAAGGTTGTTCAGGTTAAGTACCTTTCTGAGAGCTTATCAGAGAGGAATCTCACCAGCCTTGGCTCCAGTAGGACCGATACCGATGGTGTTGTTGGCACGAAGGACGAAATCAACTCTTCTGTTTTTTGCCATATTTTCTTCACTTGTATTAGGGGCTACAGGCCTTTCTGAACCATAACCAATGGCAGCCATGCGATCTAATGGCAGAAGATCACTTTTTTTAAAAAAGCGCATAACTGAAACAGCTCGTTCAACAGAGAGGTCCCAGTTTCCATTCTTGCGATTGGAAATCGGGTTGGAATCAGTATGTCCCTCAATTCGTAAACGCATGGGTAACGGTCTGATAATATCAGCTATTTTTCGTAACAGAGGATAGGCAGTAGGAGAAACCGTAGCCTGTCCTTTTTTAAAAAGAACAGAATTGTTGATTCGCAGGATGATAGTGTCATCATCTTTTTTTATCAGTTCAATGTCCTCAGGGACCTTTGATGCGTTAATTTGAGATTCGATACGTTTATAGACCCTTGTCGCCATCTCGTTCTGGATAGGGGCAAATTTGGATATTGGCGGTGTCGGGAGAATCGGTAGAGAGAAGTCTATCTGGGCAGGTTTGGAATGGACCCCAAAGGCATCTCGAATGGAACTTGAAGCTGCGGTAAATTTCACTTCATCCATACTGGCCATGGACAAGAGAAGAACAAAAAAGGTGAGGAGTAAGGTTACCAGATCGGAATAGGTAACCATCCATGCCGGTGCTCCTCCGCTGCAGTCACATTTCGGGCACGGTTTTTCATTTTTGGAGGTCTTGTCTTGATCGTTGTCTGCCATAATGCGAGAATTCTATTTGTTAAAGGTTGATTCTCGAAGTTTTGGGGCAATGAAGGCATGGAGTTTTTGCTCCATGATCCTTGGATTTTCGCCAGAAAGAATGGACTGCATGCCTTCAATAATTAAAGTCTTGGTGAGAACCTCAGATGCTGATCTGTTTTTTAATTTACCTGCCATGGGTGCAAAAAGAACATTGGCGAGAACTGCTCCATAGAATGTGGTCAGCAGGGCAACAGCCATTGCAGGACCAATTGCATCAGGATCGCTCATGTTCATAAGCATCTGGACCAGACCGATCAAGGTTCCGACCATACCCATGGCAGGTGCATATGCAGCTAGAGAAACAAATATTTCTGCACCCTTGTCATGTCTCTCTTTGATATATTCAACTTCCGTATTGAGCATAGAGCGAAGGGTGTCTGGTTCCTGTCCGTCAACCGCCATCTGCATGGCCTTGAGAAGGAATTTATCTTCCACATTATCCATCAGTCCCTGCAGGGAAAGGATACCTTCCTTTCTTGCCTTATTGGCAAATTCCATGAGTTGCACAATCAAGGCATTTGGAGATTCATCCTTGCTGAGAATGGTTTTTTTGGCAACTGCCATGGCCCCGGCAATATCTTTAAAAGGATAATGGACCAGGGCCACACCGGCCGTACCTCCAAAGACAATAAGGATGGAAGGTATATTGAAGAAAATGGATAAAGGGCCGCCCTGCACAATAGCCATGAGCATCAGGCCAAAGGCAATGGCGACTCCTAAGATTGTTGCAAGATCCAAAAGAAAAGCCTCCGCTTCACAAAATGATGTTAGTACAGTTTTTTTTCATCATATAATCTGGCGTCTTTAAAAACAATGCAAAATGCATTCCCAATAGTTTTGAAATTTGGTGAATATCTTTCTTGCTGATTTGATGTGCTTTTGTCACGCATTGCATAGGAGTAGATATCATGTCACTTCTGACAAAGGGAAGAGTGTCAGAAAAATGACACGAGGCGGTAATGAAAAAAAAGTAGGAAGAAGGGTTGAGTTGAGGACGCAAGCGGGGAAAATAGAAAAATGACTATTTTTTTCAGAAAGATTTGTTGACTTAGAGGGGGGGGGCGATCTCATGGCTAATTATGAGGAAAAAGCCATGAGATCGCAGGAGGTGTGAACGGATTACTTATTGGTTGTAACAGTTAATCAAGTATCCAATTGGTCCGTTCAGACAATATTAACGTTTCAGATTAATCAATTCACCCAGAAGTTCATCAACCGTGGTGATAATTTTGGAGTTGGCCTGAAATCCCCTTTGAGTCGTAATCATTTTGACGAACTCCTGTCCCATGTCGACATTGGACTGTTCAAGGGAGTTGGTGAAAATTTTTCCAAGTTCCGGGCCGGGGAGACCGCTACGAGCGGCACCGGAGGCGTCTGTGCCAACGAACATATTAGAACCGACCATTTCCAGGCCACCAGGGTTGTTGAATTTTGCAAGAACCAGATTGGAAACTTTGACCTGTTGGCCATTGGAGTAGGAGGCAATGACAATTCCCTCTTCATTAATACCGACATTGGTCAAGTTGCCTGCCCCATATCCGTTTTGGTCTTGAGAAATGACGGTGGAGGCACTGTTGAACTGGGTGGTGTCAAAGGTGATGTCAATTCCTGTGGCAACAGAACCGTTGTCCCAATCAATATCTGCCGCCAGGATTGCTCCGGTGCCATTTCCGGCAATGGTCTCATCAAGGGTACCATCCTCGTTAAAGATGATTTGACCCATAGGGACGGCAGGTGGATTTCCTAAGGGATTACCATTAGCATCCTCAGCGGTCCAGTGCCAGTTCCAGGTGTTGTCAGCGGCATCCTTCACGAAGTAGAGGGATACCAGGTGTGAGTTACCGAGAGTGTCAAATGTCGTGGTCGATGCCGAATAATTAAAGGTCGCAGGAATATCCGGATTAAAGGCTGCCAGAGGAGGTACTTCACTGGCATCCAGGTTGGTGTTCAGGATTAGTTCATCCGTGACTTTGGCCGGTACCAAACCTACATTAGCGACCTGGATATCAGTGGGGTCGCCTGGTATAATATTGCCATCTACATCAAAGGCCTTGCCCTGGACATGAAAGCCTTCAGGGTTTACCAGAAAGCCGTCTGCATCAAAGCGAAAAGCACCAGCCCTGGAATAAAAAGTTGTGTCATTGCCTACTTCTTTGAGCATGAAAAAACCCTCACCCTCAATGGCTACGTCGGTGTTTGAGGCTGTGGCTTCGAAGGTTCCCTGGCTGAAGATGTTATCAACTTTTGAGATATTGACACCACGTCCGACCTGGGAAGATCCTCCTGACCCTGAAATGTTACTGGAAAGGAGATCAGAAAAAACGGTTCGTGCCCCCTTAAATCCGAGGGTATTGGTGTTGGCAAGATTATTGCCGATTACGCTCATTGCCTGTGAGTTCGTATTGAGTCCGCTTACTCCGCTGTATAGTGCACTGGTGATACCCATAAGTAAATCCTCCCGTTTGGTCTGGATGATGAAATCAGTTTGCTACTTCTATCTTTGTAAGTAGTACTGGAGTTGTTCGAGCGCGAGCTGATCTTCATATTTGAGAGAAGATTCTGTAGTATTAAGTGAAGCTGCCGTATTGGCCGCTTCGGTGATAATTTCCGTGGAAGAAGCTGTCTCTTCAGTTGTTTTGCTATTTGCCTCATAAGCGGCAACTATGCTGGATAAGTTTACTTGTCCGGCCTGGGTGTAAAGGGTTGCCCCCCCCGTTTCGGTGTTGAAATCTATACCGGTTACCATGGATCGAATGAGGGGAGAAATAGCGACTGATGTCTCATCCCCCCCTGCGTTTGCCTGGAGAACTATATGATATTTGCCGTCAGGAACGATGTTTCCTTCACTATCCAGGCCATCCCATTCCATAAAATGATTTCCTGCTTCCAGGTCAGTCGGATTCAGGGTGGCAAGAGTGGCACCGTATTCGTTTTGAATGGTCATTGTGACTGAGGATGCGGTGCCGTCAAGCTGATAGCCAATATCTACAGGGTTTCCGTCAAAGGCAAATTCACTTTCCTGGTAGACAACATCCTTACCTATAAGGTCTATGGACGTGAACCGATCGGACTGTATTTGTGCATCAGTCATTTCGGTCATGCTGTCGTTGAGGTTTACCAACTGTTCCAGAGAACTGAACTGGGCAAGCTGAGCGGTAAATTCAGTGGGGTCGTTAGGGTTTAAAGGGTCCTGATTTTGCAACTGGGCAACGAGCAGGGTGAGAAACTCTTCTTTCCCCATGATCTCATCTTTAGTCGAGGTGGTAGAAGACTCTGCCGGTGCAGTACTTGGGAATTGATAAATCTCTGATACACTACTCATTGCTTTTTCCTTTCCACTAAAATTCTGATAGGAACATGTGACGGAAATCCTGCTGTCTTGATGTTCATACCGTTACATTGACACCTGGATTGCCTGTGGCAGTGACTGCTGGTTCGTCAATGTTGTTCAACACCAGGCCGAAAGATTCTGTCTCTTTAGCGGAAGACCTGGTGAAGAAAGATTCCTGCTGTTGTGAAGAGAAATTTTCCTGGAAATGTTGCTGCTGCCTTCCACCATCGCTATCCATTGTTATTTTAAAGGAATCCACGGTAAAACCTTGATTCTCAAGTAGAGTACGAAGGCGTGGCATGTTCTTTTCAAGTGTATCAAGTACTTGTTGACTTTGGGCGACAATATTTGCTTTGATTGAACCTTCTTTTACCTGAATATCTATTTTTATCTCACCTAATTCGGCAGGATGGAGCTGCATGCTAATTTTACTGGTTTGTAGTCTTGGGTTGACACTGAAGCGTTGAATCAGTTGGTTGACAATTTCCTTTTCAGGGACAGTTACCTGGGAACCAGGTATGTATTTTCCTTCAATACTTGTCTGATCTGAGGAAGCAGTGTTCAGGCTGAACTGAAATCCTGATGCAGATTCACCAGAATTCGCAGGTGAAAGGGAAGAACTGATAACTTCGATTACAGGTTGTGATCCATTCTTATTTTGCTCTCCAGAAGTCTGTTGTTCAGAACCTGATTGTTGAAACTGGTTGGCTGTTTTGCTGTCTTTGCTGTCAGATCCTCCGATTTTAGCGGAGAGATACTGTCCAGTAATGTCTTGGCGATTCCCCTCCAGTTTTACAGATCTGCTCGACTCAAAGCTCTTTCCTTCTTCTACAGTAACAGCAGCAAATGTCTGCTGGGCAAGGATTTCACCATTCTTGGTGCTCAGTAATGCTGGGCTTGTTAACTTCTGCAGTTCTTCGGCTTGTGCTTGACCGGCAGTGCTTTGCTGCGTGGTGTTCTTTATTGTTATCGGGCCCTTGTTTTGTCCTTCATTCAGCAGTTGCTGGATCTGTTGAAGGAGTAATGTTTCAGCTTTTGAGGGAGGACTAATATTTTCTCCTGATCCTTTTTGAATGAGAGGGGCCAAAGGTTGCAGTTCGCTTTGAGAATCCTCCCGGACCGCCCCTATCGTGAAAAGCTGATTTTGAGAAGATCTTTGTTGGAAGAAGTCTGCTTGCTCAGATTTGATAGATACTGATGTTTCCGGGGAGTGTTCTGATTTGACAGATACTGATGTTTCCGGGGAGTGTTCTGATTTGACAGATACTGATGTTACCGGAGAGTGATTTGATTTGCTGGATAATGGTATTTCTGGAGAATCTTCCATGGAAGACAATAAATTTGCGAGAACCAGGGCATCGCTTGAAACGTCTGTCTCGGGAATGTCAGAAGATTCTGCAATGATTTCAGTATCATCAATGTTTGTTTCTTCATTCTGTTCAGTATCTTGAGACGCAACACTTTCCGTAGGAATTTGCCTACTTTCCCGGTTGTTGATCGTCTCATTGAGTAGAGGGGCGAATCCTCCCTTATTGGATTCTGAGGTGTTCTTCTGGTTCTGCGCCTGCATTGGCTTCTGCGCAGGGGCATTGGGGGAAAGAAGGAAGGCTTCCATATTCTGTTTACTCCACCTGTAGGATCGAAAATGTGGTACTGAGTTGCGATGCTTTGGCTTTGTCCATCTGATCAAGAATTTTGGCAGCAGATTTGATCTTCATGTTAGCCAGAAGATCAGCAGCGAGCTGTTGGTCAAGGTTTTCCATGGAACGTGCCGCCTTTTCAGGAGTCATTTTTGCATAAATAAGACTCAATTCTTTCATTTTTTTGACTTCCTCAGCATCTTTTTTTGCCAATGAGGCGTCTATTTTCTTCTGTATTGCTTTTAATTCGTCTAGCTTTCTGTCCATTTGCACAAGTTTCTTATCGACTTCCTTCTGGAGAGTCTTTAGCTCCTTTTCCTTGAGGGCCAGTACTTTTTTCTCTTCTTCAAGGTTATCGCGTTCATTTTGCAGAAGGGTACTGATTCTTCGCTCTTCCACGGAATCAAATGATTTTTCTTTTGGCGTTATAACGACCTGCTCGTTATCTGCCATTTCTTGGGGTTTTTCTTCGACGGCGAAGCTAATGGCAGAGAGGAGTCCATTGCTAAGCAAAAGGAGAGAAATCGTGAAAAGTTTGATTCTGTTATTCATAACAGTTCCTTCTGGGAAATTTCTAAGATAAGATTATTAACTTCAGGTGGCTGGTAGTACTCTTTTGAGCGAATGCATCTGGATAAGACGAAATATTATGTTACCCCGTTGTTCCCTATGCAGAGGGTATTGGACAGAGGAAAGTTGAAAACAGAACGTGCCGTTATCGTTCAATTAGTGTCACGGTCATTTCTTTCGTGATGGAGAACGGCAATTTCATCAAGCATGGCTGCCTCCTTTTTGTTTTGATACTCTTGCCATGCTATGTTCTGGTTTTCCTTTAGTTTTTCAAGTATTTTGTGTTCTTTGCTCTTCTTGAGAAGCATGATCTTCTTGTGTTGTACTACCTTTTTTTTTTCTTCGAGTTCACGTTTTGTAAGACTGATCTGCTGTCGAAGATAGTTGATTCGTTCCTCATAGCGCGCTAACTCAAAGGTCAGTATTCCTGTTTCCTGCTTTTTTTCCAACGTCTGAATGAGAGAGCTGAGTTCCTGCTGGAGCACATGAAGGCTTTCTTCAACTTTTTTTTCCTCGATCTGAGCCAGAACAAATTTCTGTCTTGCCAAATCCTCCTGTTGTTTTCTGAATTGAAGGATAGATCCCAGTGAGAATTGTTTTATTGCCATCAGAGATAGTCAAGTTTAGATCAAGACGTTTTGCCTTGTTGATCACTTTTTCTTCTGTCGAGTCGCTGTGTACCATCTTTTTCACGTTCACTGAGTAAGTTGCCGAGTTCTTCAAGGGTCTGTTTCAGGGGAGTCACCTCGTCATATCCCTGACGAAGAAATTCATTGATAGCATCAATCTTACTGATGGCAAAGTCTATTCCGGGATTGGATCCTTTGGCATAGGCCCCGATGTTAATGAGATCTTCGGCTTCTGCGTAGGTTGCAAGTACTTTTCTTGCTTTTCCGGCCAGTTCTATATGGCGTGGCGTGGTGATTTCGCGCATAATTCTGCTGGCGGAATTAAGTACGTCTATGGCCGGATAATGGTTTCTGGCAGCTATTGCCCTGGAAAGAACGATATGCCCATCCAGAATGGAACGTACCGAATCAGCAACGGGTTCGGTCATGTCATCTCCATCAACAAGTACGGTGTAGAGGCCGGTAATGGAACCCTGTCCCTGAAATTGTCCTGCCCGTTCCAGGAGTTTGGGAAGGGTTGCAAAAACAGAAGGTGTATATCCTTTGGTGGTTGGCGGTTCACCAACTGCCAGGCCGATTTCACGCATGGCCATAGCAAAACGGGTAACAGAATCCATCATCAGCAGGACATTTTTTCCTTGTTTGCAAAAATATTCGGCGATGGAAGTGGCAACAAATGCTCCTCGCATACGTAACAGCGGAGATTGGTCGGAAGTAACAACCACTATGACTGAGCGGGCAAGGCCCTCCTTCCCAAGGTCTCTTTCTATAAACTCACGAACCTCTCTTCCGCGTTCACCTATCAAGGCAATGACATTGACATCGGCTCGTGCATAGCGGGCCATCATGCCAAGGAGGACACTTTTGCCCACACCGGATCCAGCCATGATTCCCAAGCGTTGCCCGGTACCACAGGTAATAAGTCCATTGATTGCACGAACGCCAAGATCCAACGGCTCAGTGATATTTCTTCTCTCCATTGGTCCTGGCGGATGGGAATAAATTTGCTTTTCTTCTTCAAGAAGAGGGATGGGTTTTCCGTCAAGGGGATTTTCCATGGCATCGATAACCCTGCCAAGCAAATTACTGCCGACCTTAATGGTTGCACTGGCCTTGACGACACGGATTCTGCTGCCAGGGCCCAGTCCTCTCAGGTCGCCAAGGGGCATGAGAAGGGCGCGAGAATCTTTGAAGCCGACGATTTCTGCAAGGACGGGTGGGGTGTCATCAAGTGGGGTGAGCTCGCAGAGTGAACCAATAGAGGCATAGGGACAGTACCCTTCAACAATGAGTCCCACAATCCGTGTAACTTTGCCCCATATACGTATGGGGTGAATGGTTTTAAGAGATCCTGTGAAAAGTGACATAAGGTATAGTATCAGTCGCTGGCTTTATTTTCAGATAATTCACTCAGAGGCCATAATCGAGTTGCGTATTACTTTGAGTTGACTGGCCATGCTGGCGTCTATTGTGCATGAGGTAGATTCAATTTTGCAGCCGCCGCGTTCCAGAGTGGCATCAGGTTTCAGGACAATGTTGTCCAGTCCGCTGATTTGGGCAATGATTTCGCTTTTTCTCCCTTCAACACAGGCCAAGTCATCAGGATTTAATTGGATTTGAAATTCGTCTGATTTTACTGCTAAATGGATTGCTTCTATTATGGTCGCGGTTATGGTCTCGCTTTGTTCTTCAACTGAATGTCTGATGATTTTCTCGGCAATGGCGAGGACCAACTCTCTCATCTCTCCTATGCTGTTCTGAAGGATAGTTTCCCGGAGACGATCCAGCTCGTTGCATGTGCAAAGCATTGTTTTAGCAATGTTATCGCAATCTTCCTCGGCTTGTTTTCTGCCGGCTAATACACCTGAGTTAAAGCTCTCTTCACGAATAGCATCAATATTTATAGGGGGTTTTGAAGGAATCTCTCGGGGAGTGGGCACGGGTATATCTGCAACAGGTTCCTCCTGAACTTGCTCCTCCTCAATGTTTATATCCGGTACGGATTCAACAAGAGGAGTGTTCTTTTTCTGTTTTTGGTTAGGTTGCAGAGCCGGTTCGAGAGTTTCTGTAACAGGTTCTGCGGCAGCAGGTCTCACAATTGATTCCCATACAGGGCTACTGTCGTATAGGTTTCGTTCCAGTACTACTGTTGGTATAAAATCACTGTTGGCTTTATAAAACTTAGACAAGCTCATCAGCGCCTCCTGAACCAAGAACCAGTTTTCCTTCTTCCTCCAGTTTCATAGCTATTTTGACAATGGCCTGCTGCATGGCCTCCACTTCAGAGAGTCGGACAGGACCCATGGCTTCAAGGTCATCCCGTATCATATCTGCAGCGCGGGCCGACATGTTGGCGAAAATTTTCTCTTTTATCTCATCAGAAGCGGTTTTGAGGGCCAGAGTAAGAGAATCGTTGTTTACCTCGCGCAGGATCATCTGCAGTGAACGACCATCAAGTGCTACCAAATTTTCAAAAGTGAACATGCGTTTGCGAATTTCTTCTACCATGTCCGGATCATTTTCTTCGATATCGTCAAGAATATCAGCATCTATGTTGTTAGTGAGGTGATTGAGTAGGTCAACGACCTTGTCAATGCCACCAACCTGTTTCTGCTCTTTTCCTGCGACAAGGCCTATCTCACGATGTAGGGCATCTTCAATTCTGGCAATGACTTCGGGAGATACCTTTTCGATCTTGGCAATACGATATACAACGTCTGCACGTATTTCCTCCGGCAAGTTTGACAGAATTTCGCTGGCATGCTCAACATGCTGAGTGGAAAGTACCAAAGCAACAGTCTGTGGATGTTCTTTCTCAAGCAAACCGGCTACCATACGCGGTTGCATGAGAGCTATTGTTTCCAGAGAATGGGATTCTGTGCCGGAGATAAACTGTTCCAGCAAGATATCGACTCTCTCTTCAGACTCCAGCGAAGAGATTGCCTTTTTGGCAAATTCGTCACCTTTAATAAAAAGTCCTGCATATTCGAGTTGTGCTTCATGGAAATTGGCGAAAACCCTTTCCTTGATGTCCTCAGGAATGTGGTCGATGGCGGCGATGGCACGCGTGACCTGGCGTATTTCATCATTGCTCAGTTCAGAGAAAATTTTTGCCGAGGCCTCCTCTCCCAGGCACATCAGCAGCACGGCAGCTTTGTTCACACCGGTTAAGGTTTTAATACTCATATCTCAGCCTTCCTGGATCCAGTTTTTGATAATATAGGCGGTGGGTACATGATTGCGCATGATTTGCTGGCGCAGAGTGATGATTGAATCGGGAATGATCTCTTCCTCTTCAATCTCTTCCACTAGTTCAGCTGCAGCTTTGGCTTCAAGGGCATCGCGTTCAAGTTCTGAAATTGTTTTGTTGTGTTCAGTCACTTCTTTCTTCATGGTCTTAATAATCGGCCTGACAAGAAGGAAGTAAAAGAGAAGGGCACCAAGGAATAACAGGCCGATTTTGAGCAGTGGCAGGTATTCGTAGAGCAGATTTTTGGGTAGACCCTCTGCAATCAACTGTTCCTCAGCTTTTTCCATAAAAGGCATAGAGGTAACATTGATGATGTCTCCACGTTCAGACACAAGTCCCAAGGCACTGGAAACCATAGTTTCGATGGCTTTAAGCTCTTCTGCACTTCTGGGGGTAATGGCAGCTTCACTTTTTTCATCTTTTGGTGGAATAATCTTGTCTGCAATCAAAACTGAGACAGAAAGCGTTTTGATTGCTCCTACCGGGTTGATGATTTTACTGATAGATTTGCTGATCTCATAATTGATGGTTCGCGAAGATTTGTTTGACCCTGGAGTAGTGACTGTCTGTCCAGCACTGTTTCCCTGAAGGTTTGACTGGACACCTGGAATGCCTCCGGTACCCTGACTGCCGCTACTTTCTTGCTGAAGTTGTTCGCTTCGGATAACAGGATCGTCTGCGTCAAACATTTCCTCGGTCTTTTCGACCTTGGCAAAGTCCAGAGAGGCAGTGACTCTGACCATTGCCCGGCCGTAGCCCATTGTTCTGTCCAGAAGATCTTGGGCTCGTATCTCTAAACGATGCTCAACTTCCTGTTGAAAGGCAAGCATGTCGACGGAGATTCGCTGTTCGTCCTTTTCAGTATCCATGCCTTCAAGTATCTTTCCGTTGGCATTGATCACTGTCACATTTTCTGGGGCAAGACCGGTAACAGAGCCGGAGATGAGATGGATAATGCCCTGAACCTGTTCTTTGTCAAGAGAGCGACCGGGAACCAGCGTGACGATTACGGAGGCAGTGGCTAGTTTTTGTTGATTTTTAAAGAGTCGTTTTTCCGGAAGGGCCAGGTGAACCCTGGTTGATTCAACAGGACCAAGGGAAGTAACGGTCCTTGCCAGCTCTCCCTGCAGTGCCCTGGTGTAATTCACCTTTTGCACAAAGTCGGTAAGGGCAAAGGACTGTTTGTCAAAGACTTCAAATCCCACGCCTCCACCAGAGGGAAGATCAATTGCGGCCAGATCAAGCCTGCTTTCATAAATTTTATCAGCAGGAATCCAGATGTTTTTACCATTGTTTTTCAGTTGATAGTCGATCCGTTGACCTTTAAGCCAGGTGGTTACGGAGGAGGCATCTTTTTGCTCAAGATTTGCATAGAGCAATTGAAAATCCGCGGTTCTAGCCTGGAAAATGATCACTGCAAACAGAGCAATTGAAATAACAGCCACGGCCCCCAGGGCAATTTTTCTGGAAAGAGGCCATTCTTTTAACAGAGTGAGCAGATCCTTTCGTTCAGGAATCGTGGGCTCTTTTTCTGTATTCTGTTCTTGGATGAGGTCTTCTTCAGCCATGAAAACTTCCCTTTATTAAAATGGTTGATATGGGCAGGTCAGTGCTTTTTTTTGTCGGGCCTGTTGTGTGAGTCAATTAAATTTGCAATCGCATAATATCATCATAGGCCTGTAAAGCTTTGTTGCGAAACTGGACAAGCATTTTGAGCGAAATATCGGCTTCTTCAACGGCTATCATCACTTCATGCAAATTTTTGGCCTCACCGCTGTTAAGCTTGTTAATGGCTGCATTGCTGTATTGTTCAGCTTCCGTAGCCTGATCAATGGTAGACTTGATCATTTTTGCAAAGCCCGATTCGGCTTTTGCCACGGGATGCGAATCAGGTTGAGTTAAGGGCAGAGGGGTTGAATTGATCTGCATATTTATTGGATTCATTTGGTCTTATCTCCCAATTTCAAGCGCTTTTAGAGCCATGCGCTTTGCTGATTTGATAACTGTGGTATTTGCCTCATAAGAACGTGTGGCTGACATCATATCCACCATTTCCTTGAGAACACTGATGTTTGGCATATCTACATACCCGTCTTCCCGGGCATCAGGGTGAGAGGGGTCATATATCTTTTTTGGCTCTTCAGTATCTTCTAAGATTTCAGCAACTTCTACACCCTTGATTGAGGCGTCCAGCTCTTCTTTGAAAGAGACCGGACGAGTCTGAAAGTAGACGGATTTTTTCTTGTAGGGTCCCCCCTCAGGAGTAGAGGTCGTCTCCACATTTGCGAGATTGGAACTGATGGTGTTAAGTCTGATTCGCTGGGCTTTAAGGGCCGAGGAACTAATGTCAAATGTAGTAAAGATATCCATGCTGTTTCCCTCCCTTTTTATTTGCCTTCTGAGATCGCGTAATTGAGCATAGTGAGTTTTTTCTTTAATATCTGGGCGGCTGTTTCGTAGAGGAGTTCATTTTCAGACAGGGCGATCATCTCCTCATCAACGCTTACTCCGTTTTGATCGCCGATACCGGTTTTGTCTTCAATTTGATGGATAGTACCGGTTACGGAGTCAAGACTTGTTGGTCCAACTGGTATATGTCTCTGGTGGGTGGTGACCAGAGGGCTGCTGCTTTTATTGATTGCCTGCTGCAGTTCTTCCTCAAATTCGAATTTTGCTCTGGCATATCCTGGGGTTTCGGCATTGGCAATATTTGCAGCAATGACATTCTGATTTGCAGAACGCAAATCCAAAACCTTTTGCAGGAGTTTTATGTTGGAATCAAAAGGGGCTAATGGTTTCATGGCGTTTTCCTTGCGTATACAACCTGTATCAGGTTATTGGGTGACGTTGGCATACTCCAGCTCTTTCTGTGCCAATTTTATCCAAAGGGGGTTTTTACCTGTTTCGACAAGTTCTCCGTATATTTTTAGTGATGCTTCATTGTCACCGTTGTCTTTAGCAAGCTCAGCAAGTCGGTAAAGGGATTGGTCGTGATGGATAGAGCTTATTGGAATAGTTGCATACAGCTTTGCCGCCTTGTCAAAAATGCCGAGTTGGAATAGGCTTTCCGCAAGCATGAAATCGATCCGGGAACGTTGCTCACCGCCTACCTCAATCGGTTGTTCGAGAGTCTCAACGACCTTGCTGTAATTGTTTTCGTGAAAGTAGAGAGAAGCCGCTATGAGTGAAAAATCAACACTATCTGGAATAGGATGAGGGAGAAGTTTGTTGGCCTCTTGGTAATGGTCTTCTATGATAAGACTCTTTATGCGAAGGAGTAAAATGTCGTTACCGTATATCCCCTTGGGGTAGTGGTAACTGTATTGGTCGGAATAGTCTTCTACTATCTTGTAATCTCCATGGTCGTATGCAGCTGATATGAGTGGCAGGTAATACATTTCTTTCTGATCCTCAGAGGAAATGTTTATGAGGTAAAGGTATAGTTTTGATGCTTCATTAAAAATACCCAGAGCATGATATGATTGGGCCATTTCTGCAAGAAGGCTGATATCCACCCAGTTTTTCAGGAACAGTTTTCGGTTTTGCTTGGCAATAACGAGTGCATCCATATACATTCCCTTCTGAACATATTCTTTGATGACCTGAGGGAGGAGTTCTATGAGTAGGGCTTGGCCTGTTTCGTACAGTTCACCATTTCTGAAATTTCGAAGAAACTCCATGAGCAGGTTGATACTTTTTATTTTTTCATTATTCAGGCTGTAAACAAGAGCTTCTTTAAAGCTTGCCTCTTCTCTTGCAGCTCGGGTGACAGATTTTTCAGCAAGGGCCTCATAATAAAGCAATGCCTGGGAAGACCAGTTTTTGAGATTGATATATTTAATATCAGTTTTCTTCAGTGCTCCCCTGAAACCTGCATCAGTGCCGGGATATGTGTTTTCGATTCGCGCAAAGTAATCTGCCATTTCCAGTTCTGGTTTGTAATGGAGCTCTGCCATATGTCTTCGATAGTTTATTATCCCAAGTAGTTGTTTGTCATCAATGTGGTTGGCTAACATAGTGTAATAAAGAGCAGCCTCAGGGAATTTTTTTTGTTGATACAAGGTGTCACAATAGCCGTTTAGGGAGAATGTTTTTCCGGGCAGGATGTCATATTTTTCAAGTAACTGATATCCAACATAGGCCTTTATTGAATCTCCGGTTGCATACCAGTAATCGGCTTGTCGTAGTTCTTTGATAAGAACTGTTTGACCTGGGTAGGGAATGTCATCCCGGTTAAGAAGTTCTCGCATGCGCTCTAATTGACCGGTTGCCAGGGCGGTTTCAATTTGGGTCAGAAGGAAATATGGTGTCAAGGGATTGGCAGGTGTCATGAAAGGTTCGAGATTTCGCAGTTCATAGTCTGCAATGTAGGGGTCTTGAAATTTGGCTCTTAACAGAGCAAGAAGGTATTGTGCAAAGACACCAATCTCCTCTTCCGCATATTCTTCGGCGAGGAGATAAAACTGTTTGTAGGCGTCGGGAAAATTCCCCTCCCTCAACAGGGCGTCACCATAGGTGAGAGCGAGCTTTTTTTTCACCTCTGGATCCTTTTCCATGGTCATGCTTTTGAGGAGTAAGGTCTGAGTTTCATCCCAAAGTTTCTGATCGGCAAGTTTATAGATTTCCGGATCGAGAAGGGTTCTGTTTTTCTCTCTTTCAGGAGGAAGAAGAGTTATGGCAGGAAAGGGAAGAGCTGTGATCTGAACAGGGAGCGAAATCGTAACCTTGGATTCGTAAATGCGAAAGAAGCTCTTCCAGTCTGCTGCATAAGGTGAAGCAACAAGGGGATTTGAGTAATCTTTAGTTGTTCTTTTAACTAGGGTCAATCCTTCAAGTTTTGCTGAGAAGTCAGGCAGTGCAGCACTGTAAGGATTTCCCAGGAGAATGTTGACGGTCATTTTTCCTTCATTTTCATTGGGCACAACATTGAATTGTTGTGGGGGATAGCGAAAAAAGAATGAAATAATGGTTTTGTTGTTCTTGTCGAGTGACAAAATTTTGACTATCTTCTCATCAGGCTCAAAAAAGGTGAAATCAGGCTTTAATTTTGTATTTTCAAGAATGAAATCTACTCTTTTTTCCCTGATATTAGTGCGATAGCCGGGTGTTTTTGTAAAGGAACAATACAGTTCTATTGTATCTTTTCCATCCACCTTGTTTATCCGCGTAAGAATGCTTTCGGCCAGAGTCGGGCTAGGAGCCAGGCACAGAAGGACAGAGAGAATAGGAAGCAGTATTTGTATTATATTGTTCATAGGCATTAATTTGTTAACTTGTTTATGCAAAAAATGAACCATTCTCAAAGCTGTCTGCGGATTTGTGAGTCTTTTTTTACAGATGGGGTCTGGGGCATTATTTTTTTAAAGTTATTTGATTTTTGTTCTTGTTTGTTGATATGATTTATTCGAATGAATTCGGACCGCAATCCTGGATATTCAGGATTGGTACTGTTCGATTTTTATAACATAACGCGTTACAGGAGGTAACGGATGGGTAAAAATGTATTGCTAGTAGATGATTCCAGCACAATGAGGAAAATTGTTGGAAGATCGCTTCGTCAGGCAGGTATTGAATTTGATAATATCTTTGAGGCGGCTGACGGTATAGAAGCTTTAGAAATACTCGAAAAAGAGAAAGTTGATATTGTCCTCAGTGATATAAATATGCCTAATATGGATGGTATCAGTTTCCTTCGTGAAAAGGCAACCCGAGATAATATGAAAGGAATCCCGGTACTGATGATATCGACCGAAACCGGAGATGATATTATTGGGGAAGCCAAAGCCCTTGGAGCGGTAGGAGCGATAAAAAAACCATTTACTCCAGATAAAGTAAATGAGGTCCTTGGACCGCTTCTATAGATTGCTTTAGAAAACAAGATGTTTCGATCAAGATAAGATCAGTGAACTCGGAGTCTCGAGTAATCCATGAGACTTCGAGACCTGCTTGAGATTTTGTCGCAATCGTCCTGCAGAAAATTTTCATGATGGTGGGTCATTTTCAGAGAGACGGTAAAATATTTTCCATAACGTCATGATGTTTGCTAACTCAAGTTAACTTAGTGGATGTAGAAATGTTTTTTAAGGTGACCTGAAACTATAAAGTAAAGAGGGTAGTGTGGATATCGAAGACAAGATGATTGAAACGACTAAGGAGATTTTTTCTTCTATGGTCATGATGGAAATAGACGTTAAAAGAATAATGGATGACTGCGGCCCTCTTAGCAACACCATTACCGGTATGGTAGGGCTTGCTGGTACTCACAAGGGGATTTTGGCTATCCATGTTCCTTACCCTGTTGCCATGGCCATCACCGGTAGCTTTCTGGGGATGGATGTAGAAGAAATCAATGCGGATGTCCATGATGCCATAGGTGAACTCGCCAATATGCTGGGTGGTAATGTAAAAACGATTCTTTCTGAGAATGGTAGAGATATCGAATTGTCACTCCCGTCTACCATTTCCGGGAGTGACTATACTTTTCAGCTTGATAAAGAGGTCGACAAGGTGATAATTGAATTTGATACCGGCCAAGGTGTATTTATGGTAGAAATGGAACTGGAAAAATAAGTTTAACAGCATTTTTTTTGATCTCTAATCTTAACTGTCTTTAAATATGCATGAGTCGGGTAGCCTTATGGGTTCGGTTTGCTGACATCATCTGCAACATTTTTAGAACAAATTGGCGTATCCTGACAAATGAATGAAAAGGTAATGAATGTTGGGCAGGCTATTATAGAGGGCACTCAAGATGTTTTCAGTACCATGTTGATGGTTGAACTGGAAGCGGGGGAACCCATAGAAGGACATGGGGGCGAGGTTGATTCTAATGTGACAAGTATGCTTGGACTCGGTAAAGATATTAGAGGAATGTTGGCTGTACATTGTCCAGAAGCTGTGGCAAAAGATATTACCGGGACATTCCTTGGGATGAAAGTAGAAGAACTTGACGAGGATGTCAAAGATGCCATTGGCGAAATTGCCAATATGATAGCTGGAAATCTAAAGATATTTTTTCAGGAACACGATAAAGATGTTGCCCTGGCTATTCCAACTTCGGTTGTCGGGAAATCTTTTCGAACCAGCGGAATGTTTGGTGCCCAACGGGTTGCTGTTCCATTTTCCATGAACGGAGCGACCTTTCTTGTCGAACTGAAGTATATGGAAGTCATATAACTCAAGTAATATCATTCTGTTTATCCCGCTATCGCCTTACGGTTATCTTTTCTTGTTTGTTCATTTGTATTGTAAAGATTTTTCTCTTTTCAGTCGATACCTAATCAAGTGAAATATGTTTTTTATCGGATCCTTCTACGTTTAGAAGAGTTACATGTCTGACAATAAAGCCCAAAAAAAAATAGATAAGATAGTTGAAGTCGTTCAGTCCCGTATTGGCGAGGAAGTTGGCGGACTTATCGGTGCAACTCTTTCCCTTTCCAATATTTCAACACGTCTTATCAGCAAGGGAAACATTTTTGGTGATTTATCTGGTAAGCTTGTTTTTGCAGAAATTGAAGTGGCTGGTGAGGTTGAAGGGAAAGGGGGACTGCTGATCCCGATCAAGGGAGCCATTCGGTTAGGTGGCACCCTTATTATGCTTCCAGATAATGAGTTGGCTTCAATTGTTAGCACAGAGGATTATAGCGATGAATTAGCCGATTCATATGGTGAAATTGCAAATCTTATTGCTGGAGCCTATACATCAACATTTGAAGAGATGTACCCCAAGGCCTGTCGGTTCATTCGTAAGAATCTAGAGGTTATTACATCTGTCAAAGTTGTTGCTGAATCTGACGAACCTGTTCCTGACCAGAATTATTATCAGGTTACAGCGGAGATGTCCCTCAATGACAAGGCGATGGGCAAGTTGATAATGCTCCTGCCGGCAGGCCCTTTTGGGGTAGATGAGATAGCTCCTGTTCCTGTGCAGGATGTCAGCGAATCCGTTGCATCATCAGGTGAGGCTGCTGCTTCGCAAGTTGCTACGAATTCAGAGAAAAAATCAGTATCTGCAGACACTTCTGCGACGAGTGCGGGAACAGAAAGCTCTGAGCAAGTAGCAGCACCTGTCCCCCCCCCATCTGTTGGCATGTCGCCTGAGAAGGCCAAAAAGAAATTAGATAATGTTCTTGAGGAAGTCCGCTCCCGTCTTGGAGAAGAGGTGGGAGGGCTCATCGGGGTAGCCCTTACATTCTCCGATCTTTCCACTCGTCTTGTCAGCAAAGAAAAATTTTTTGATGAGCCCTCTACTAAGCTCATCTGCGCCGAAATTGACGTAACTGGTGAAATTGAAGGAAAGGGGTGTTTGCTGGCCTCAGTCAAGGATGCCATTCGACTGGGCGGAACACTCCTTATGATTCCGGACAGTGAGCTGAATGAAATTGTGGCAACGGAAGAATATAATGAGGAACTTGCCGATTCATATGGGGAAATAGCAAATATTATTGCAGGTACCTATACCAAAACATTTGAAGAACTGTACCCGAAGGCTTGCCGCATAATCCGGAAAGAGTTAGCTGTTATTACGCCTGCAAAAGTTACTATTGAATCTGATGAGCCCATTCCTGACCAGAATTATTATCAGGCATCAGCAGCCATGGTCATGAATAATAAGGAACTGGGCAAATTGATTCTGCTCCTGCCTGCAGCTGCCTTTGGCGTTGATGAAGAAGCTCGTGCTGCTGATGATGCTCATAACCCTGAAGGGCTGGCTGAGAGTAGAAATGCAACAGCAACGAGGAGTGACACAGTTGAAAGCTCTGGGCTGGTATCGGAGTCTCCAGCATCTCCGCAAACGGTCGAAGCTGGTCCTGCTGTGGAGTCTATTGATATTGACAAGCAGAAGAAACGCGTAGACGCTTGTTTGCAAGAATGTAGAAAACGTATGGCAGACGAAGTTGGGGCTATGCTTGGTACTGATGTGAAGCTGACAGGGCATGAGGCCCGTGTTGTCAGCAAGGAAGATTATTTCTTTGACGAGGCTTCCGGGAAACAGGTCCTTGCCAAAATGGATGTGGTAGGAGAGCTCGAAGGTAAAAGCTATCTTTTTGTTGGACTCAAGGATGCTATCTATATAGGTGGAACTCTGGTTATGCTGCCGCCTTCGGAGTTGGAAAACGTTGTCAGCGATGAAGATTTCAGTGAGGATACTGAAGATGCTTATGGCGAAATCGCAAATATTATATCTGGCGTCTATACCGCTGTTTTTGAAGAAAAGTATCCTCAGAAATGCCGATTTATAAAAAGCGATATTGAGAAGGTAATACCTCTCAAGGTAGAGACTGATTCTGAGGAACCGATGCCGGATCAGCTTTATTATATGGATAGTAGCAGATTGACTATCGGAACACGGGAGATGGGAAAAATTCAGATGCTTTTTCCTGCAACTCTTCTCCAGCTTGAGCAATTAGGCCAGCGTGTTGCCGATACTTATGAGCAGGGTGAGGAATCGGGAAGGACCGGTGTGTCTGCTGGGGCAGGAAGTGCTGCAGGTAGACCATCAGTGCGTGATAGTAACTACGGTTCAGAGTACCCAGACCTGCTCATCGTCAGTAATGACAAACTGGAGTGTGCAAAGATAACAGCTGTTCTGGATGGAAGAAATCTGGCATACAAAGTTCTCAACTATAAAGAGAGTGTCACTGATTATCTGCCCGGAGAAGTCAGGGCTATTTTTCTAGTGATGACAGATGTTAATGAGAAGGGCTTGGGGGTGGCCATCAAAATTTCCGGTGTCAGTTCCCTCCCACTGATAGCTGCAGGGCCGGAATGGACTCGGACCAAGGTGATCAAGGCGGTCAAGTATGGGGTCGATGATATCCTTCTTACTCCTGCAACCCCTGGTGATATCGGGGAGAAACTCGATTCTATCTTGGCCAAAATGGCAGCCTAGTCACCTTAACGACTCACTGCCATAGAGATTTCTGCTAAAAAGCACTTCTCCGAATCGCAACTCTATTCCTTTTCCTTTCAAGCAGGCATGTGTGAGCGTGTAAAGAAGGAGCTGTGGGGGTGGAGCCTGATCAGGATTCCTCCCACATTCCTTGCAAATCTTTTTTCTTGATTTTTTCAAGCAGCGTAGTCCGTTTAAGGTTAAGCAGTTTTGCTGCTTCTTTTTTGTTTCCGCTGGAAAGTTTCATTGCCTGGATAATAAGCTGCGTCTCATAATCATTGATCAGTTCGTTGAAGTCCACTTGTCCGGTTTCCAGCTGACTGTCAGTGGGTAGCGTTGTCTGTAGTGGCAGAGAAGCTTTAGTCTGAGTTTGAGAAGAAGACTTTCCGGCTAGGATATCTGCAATCATCTTCTGGTCTACTGCATCAGGATCAAATTCATCTAAGAATCGTTCCGGGAGATCCTCTATCTGGATCTCTCTGCCACTGTAGAGAACGGACATATGCTGGACCATATTTTGGAGTTCTCGTACATTGCCTTTCCAGTTATAAGAAAGGAGTACTGTCATCACCTCATATGGGATTGAAAATTTTTCTCTCCCGCGTTGAATAGTATGCTGATCAATGAACACATTCAGTAGAAGTGGAATGTCTTCTTTCCGATCTTTGAGAGGCGGAATGTGCAGTGGAATGACGGATAGCCGATAGTAAAGATCTTCTCTGAATTGTCCTTTGGCGACAAGCTGCTCAAGATTGCAGTGGGTTGCCGCAACAATACGGGTATCTACCGGAGTCGCCTTTAAGCCGCCAACAGGTTCGAATTCTTTTTCCTGGAGAACGCGGAGCAGTTTTGCCTGTAATGAAGGCTTCATATCACCTATTTCATCAAGAAACAGGGTACCTCCATCGGCATACTGAATTCTGCCAATCTTGTTTTGAGTAGCCCCGGTAAAAGCACCTTTCGTGTATCCGAAGAGTTCACTTTCCAGGAGATCATCCGGAATTGCTGCGCAATTTACAGGGACAAAATTTTTATGTTTACGTCTGGAGTGCAGATGGATAGCTTTGGCTACGAGTTCTTTACCGGTTCCTGATTCACCTCTAATAAGAACTGTTGCAAAATCATCTTCGGAAATCTTACTGATCAAGTCAAACAGAGTTCTCATGGCCTGGGTTTCGCCAATAAGGCCATAAAAATCATTTGTTTTTTTGGGGGCTTCCGGAGCAGAAGTATACTGAATGCCGAGTTTTATGCAGGCGCGTTTTAGAGCAAGTTGTACTTCTGCCTCTTGGTATGGGATGTTTATATAATAAAAAAGATTGCGGTCAAGAATCTCCTGCTCAAGTTCCAGGTCGTCTTGAGGAACGGCTGCGACGATAAGAAGATCAGGGAAACTGGCCTGGATTTTGTCTAGTAGTACTATCCCGTTTGTCTCAGGAGAGAGGGCGAGATCAAGAAAAAGAATGTCAATATTTCTTTGACGGAGTGTATCCACCACGTCTTCCTGATTGGAACTAACATGGAAATCACCCGAGGTGATCTGTTCAAAGAGCTGTAAGCAGGTTGTCTGCGTCTCAGGAGCTCGATCGGCAAAAAGTATGGTGGGTACTGCTGGCATAAGTATCGATACAGGTAGAACTGAATTTCCAAGAGGATCTGGTGAAATTGTCTTTTCGGCAACTCTCTGCATTATGGGGAAAACTGTATCCTTGGAATGGTTATCGGATTCCTGTGCTTGAAATTTTTCACTGTCTTGGTGTCTTCGTTTGACTGATCATGAATAAAAAATTTGATTTTTTTTGTTAAGTACGCTTTCGCCGATCAGAAAAAGAGAGGGAAAATTATCAGCTATTCGTTTGCAGCATGTCTGCGAGTTTACTAGATGTTCGACGCATGTTGAGGCTTAGTAATCTGGCTGTTTTTTGAATGACTTTCACACCAAGAAGTGGGGATTTCTCGGTGAGTCGGTCAAAACCTTTGCTTGTCAATGTTACCATGGTTGTCGGTTGTCTGCTGACGACTGTGGCAGAACGTGGAGATTTATCGATAAGGGCCATTTCGCCAATGGAACTTCCTTTGGTAAGTCTGGCAATAACAATATTCTCTCCAGTAGCCGACTTCTTCAGGACTTCAAGGATGCCATGAACAACAAAACCCATAAAGTCTCCTTTGTCTCCTTCGACAAAGAGAAATTCCCCTCTCTGCAAATGGATAAAGCTCATGTGTTTTGCCAGGATTGTGAGCTCATCAACATTAAAACTGTCAAATAAAGGGAGGTTGAAGAGGAAGTCCCTCGTTTCTTCTTCAGACTCAGTCAGTTTTTTTGGTTCTAGTCCCATGTGGTCTCATTGCTGGCAAAAACGAATTTAATTCGATCATAAAAATATCTTAGTAAGAGACATCTAGAGAATAATATTATCTCTTTCTTACAAAGATAAGCTTATCATAGTGAAGGAAAAAATAACAAGAAGCTTTGCTTTCTTTTTTTCGGTAAGTAAGTTGGTAGTGATTCTACTCAACCAGCCTTTGATCTTGTTGTAAATACTTTATACCTGATAAATTGAAAAAAGGATGCGAGAAAATGGTTTCTTTACAGAGAAGAGCACATAAACAAGCAGTATTCATTGGATGCTTTGTGATGCAGGAAGGAAAAAGGAAAAAAGGCCAGTTTCTCACAAATGTTGTGGTATATCTGTTTACTGTTCTGCTGGTTTTCATTGCTGTGGCAACAGCAGCGGCAGGACAGCATTTTGAGGCGACTGTGACCAAGATCGTTGATGGAGACACTATTGAGGTTTTTCATAAGGGTAGGTCGATACGGGTGAGACTATGGGGAATTGATACCCCTGAGTGGAGGCAGCCTTTTTCCAAAGTTGCCAAGAAATATACAGCAAAGCTTATTGAAAATACAGAAGTAGAGCTGGAAGAAAAAGACTGGGATGATTATGGTCGTCTTGTAGCAATCGTTACCACTAAGCAAAAATTGTGTTTGAATGCGGAATTATTACGAGCTGGTTTGGCGTGGGTCCATATCTATTATTGTAAAGAAGCGATATGTGACACATGGTACCAAATTGAACGAGATGCCCGGGAAAAACAATCCGGACTCTGGCGTGATAAGTCACCTACACCTCCTTGGGTATGGAAACGGAAGAAACATTCCTAACAGTGTCTCTTCAAGTATGAAATGATCCAAACTACAGCAGTTATTATTTGTACCTTTGATATTGAGCAAGTTCTATAGCGGAGATGAGAAAAAGAGTAAACAGGTAGGCATGGACTTCGAGATACGTCAATTAAGGGTACCTTGAAAAATTAGATTTTTTGTTCAAAATAGAGGAACAGATAAAAAAATAAGAGCAACATCTAGTTGATATGTGAGCATTATATTTTTGACTGTGACAACGAGCTTGGGCAAAAGGCAATTTTTCGAGGTGGCTTTAAGTATTGACGAAATATTCGCTGGCTGTCTCTACAACTTACAAAACCACGAGAGCAGAACTAAACCCTCCCGTGGTTTTTATTTTTACTCTTTTCTGTCACTTGGAAAAGTTTATTTTTCAAAGTGCCTTGTTAATCAAAAGCCATATCTGTTTTCCATTTTTCCCAAACCTTGCCTACGAGATCTATACCGGGTTTCAGTGTCATTTTTCCTGGTCTCCAGCCGAAAGGTGTGGCTTCAGCACCTTGAGTTTCACGGACGAGTTGGAATGCCTGCACCTGCCGCATGGTTTCGCTGACATTTCTACCAACCGGAGGGGTGAGGACTTCATTGCCCCGGATAACGCCATCAGGATCAATGATGAATCGACCCCGGGCTTCAACTCCTGCATTTTCATCAAAAACTCCATACACTTTTCCAACTTTACCGCCTGCATCGGAAAGCATGGGAAAAGGGATGCCACCGTCTACCATTTTTGTTAACTCATCATCATTCCATATCTTGTGGACAAACTCAGTGAACAGAAGGCAATGGCATGAGGACTATTTTAATTTGAAATTGACCGTTTAGTTGCACTAGCTTGTTTTGGAGCCTTGTTTACATATTTAAAAAATATAGGGAAGGCTACGAAGAAGGCAACACAGATTAAATATTCGATGCCCTTAATATGTGTGTAGTAATCAACCAAGGTGTGCAGGGGTTTGATCATACCGGTTGCTGTCATGTATTGTCTTGCTAATTCACTTACAGACCAGTTTACATGGTAAAGGGCTCCCGTAAAGGCAGCTATAACCCAGAGACACATCATTGAGCCTGTTGCCAGAATAATTCGGTTTGCTATTTTTGTACTATTGTCCGCCATGGTGTTCTCCTTAGCTCTTTGTCTTAGGCTGTATATACTATTCTATTAGCCGATTATTGCCGTGAGGTAACTCTTCAGTACATTCAGAGGTCCTCCATTAGTGAGAGCGCTTAAAATACATACTGTGCCCCAGAGACCAACAAGGGCTGCCATGAAAATTCCTACACCGAGTGCGAATTTAGTAGTTTCGTATCCAACATCTTCCTGAGATTTTATTGTGGTTTGTGTGTCGGTAGTCATGATGTCCTCCCTATCAATCCAATTTTATATCCTATTTTTGCTTCGTTACCTTATGCTTAGCACCTAAGGTGCCAGTTTGTGCGTCATGCTCGAGATAGGCGTTGTCCGACAGCTAGCTAATTGATATTGTTGTTTAATCTGTTTTATTTTCTCCGTTATTTCTGTACTACACTTCTGGAGTGTGGAAGTGTAGTATGAACAGATGCGTTGCAGTAGACTGAAAGAGTGTGGTTTTTTTCCGACGAAAGTGTTGCAGGTTTTTGCAGATAGGTGAGAAACGATTGCTAAATCGGTAACTTGAATTGGACGTGAAAAAGGAAATGAATGTAGAGAAATGCTATGCACAAGAGAACTCTTCAAAGAGTATCAATTGCCGATCATTCTAGGCTGATATTGCAGGAGAAAGATGGTCCCTGTCTAAGTGAGAGAGGGCAGATAGTTGTTCCAAAAATGAAAAAGGGAAAATGGGAGGAGATT
This sequence comes from Pseudomonadota bacterium, assembly GCA_018820855.1. Lineage (GTDB taxonomy): Bacteria > Desulfobacterota > Desulfobulbia > Desulfobulbales > Desulfocapsaceae > Desulfocapsa. The sequence goes on from JAHJNL010000007.1 coordinate 53,266, forward strand.
GAGTTAGGCACTGATCTTCCCATGACGAGGAATGGTAATAGTACAACGATTCGATTGATCTTCTTCTTCTCTGATTACAGCGAGGTTACCACCAAAGGTCTGTAAAAACTGTCTGCAGAAATTCATATTGTGCCACGGCCTGTTTGAGCTGCGGCTGTGGAGAGAGTTGTCTAAGTTCCAAGGGATTCCATTGTCATAAATAGATATAGTTATATGGGATTCAGTTATGGACTCATGATTGATGCTGATATCTATCCTCTTGGTATCTGATTCATTGTTTTGAAATCGGGTGTTCAGGGCAGTCCTGCTGCTTTGGATGGCTGCCAAAATGACCAATTGGAGATCGCTGACATGGTTATTTAGTGAAATAGTACTGTCTGCGAGGCTGACATTCAACTCAATACTATCGGTTTTGAGCGTTCCTCTGATGAGGGTTGATACGTGGTCAAAAATCTCTCCCAGAGTCAGGGTTTGTCTTTCACCACTTTCACTTCCACTGGTAAATATAATCATATGGGTGAGTAGCTCCGACATCTTTTTCTCTTCGGAAAAGAGTTTTCGCAAAATAGATTTAAAATCGCTGTCTATTTGTAACTCATCAATGAGGTCTAAAAGTGCCTGCGTATAGTTTGTAATGCCATTGGAGAGATTGGTCAGTTCATGACTCAGTCCACTCAAAAGATGTCCGATGCTGCTGTATCTATAGAGGCGGGCCAGTTCTTTTAGCGGCCATTGATGCTCCATTTCTGCTGCCGTTTGAACTCCATCTTTTGACTGTTGTGAGGCCAGTGACTCTATCGCTGAATTGAGCGTAAAAAGAGATATTTCACCGGATGATTTTGTCGGAAAAAGAGATCTGCAATAATGAAGGATAGGAGTCGTTATGTATTTAGCAACCACCAGAAGCATGATGCTGACGGTTGCAACTATGAGGGCAAGCATACCAACCAGTGCACGATGGAGTCCCAGAAGCTGTGTCTGGGTATATCTGCTAATAAGTTGATGAAAACCTGTAAGTTTTGTATTGATGGCTCGCAGTTGTCTGGAGAGTGAAGCAAGTTGTGCTGAGGTTGGTGTGTGTGGCGTGTTTTGGATATTGCGCAGGCTTACTGTTATATTGATCAGATCAACCTGTGTTATATAGGCGAGTTTAAACTCTTCAGGAATAAGGATGTCGCTCAAGACGATATTCAACTCTTCATCAAGTTCCTCGATTTCTTTTATAATATCAGCGCTGTTTAATGGCTTTTGACTCAGAAGGGTGTCATTGATATGCTCTTTTATGCCAGTAAACTGAAAAAGAAGATTCTGGCTGGAATTGACAAGCTGTTCACAATGACGATAGAGGAAATACTGTTTACCGGCAAGAAAGATGACAACGAAGAGCAGACAGACCGTTAACCCTGTAAAGACATAAAAAACACTTTTCAATGAAATTTTTGAAAAAATGAGCTTCATCTTTCATCCTGTGTCATAGACATATTGAGTAACAAGAACAAAGGCCCCCAGAAAAACTGAGGGCTTTTGTTATTATCTTCTATTTCTCACCTTTCCATCCATATACGATGGGTAGTCGATAGACGATGAAGCGGTAGGTCAGGAAGTAGAGGGAGTAAACAGTAATTGTAATCCATACTTCTTTCCAATGTGGAATTTCCTGATATAGCTGCCAGTTATAGCAAATCATTGAAGTGTTGAGACGATTCCAGATAATTCCTAAGGCAGCGATAAGGGCTGCAAATCTGATCAGTCCAACATAGTGATTTCTGATTCCTACGGCAAACATGAACATAGGTAAGACAACGGCTATTCCCAATTCCAGCATGTAGTAACTTCCCCAGCCGGTAAGGAGATAGGACCATTCTTGGTCATGGGCAACAGCGACGATTTTAATTATCAAATAGGTAATCATGGCATAGGAGCAACCTTTTGCAAGTCCTATGGTTATGTAGTCCAAATTGTCCTTGAACTCATCATCACAGCGCCATGCCATAAAATTTCTGATTAACGTTGAGGAGATGATGACCATGGAAAGTCCGGCAAAGATGGATGAACAGAAAAAATGAATCCATTGGAAATTGACTGACAACCATAATGGATGGACCTTTGATGGCGCATAGGTAAATAAGGCACCTAGTGCTCCTTGGTGGAGGGTAGAAAGAATAATACCAGCGATTGTCAGCCCCAGGACCATCTTGCGAATGACCCGTTTTCCCTTGAGCCAGCCAATCCATTCAAAAAATGCCGGGAGAACTTCTGCAATTTGGACGGAGAGATAGGTTGCAACATGCCAGGCAACAAGGAAAAGAACAGCTGCTGGTCCAAGAGAGACAAACATCGGATAAGGGAGCCGCCAGGGCATACCAAGGTCTACTTCGAGAAAAAGAACAGCAAAGAAATAACCCAGAAGCCCGTTCAGCAGGGCCAAGCGTTCAATGGGATGAAAATCTTTTCTGCCAAAGAGTTCCACTGTGGTGCCCAGCATGAATCCAGATGCTGAAAGGGGAACCATTCCGAAGAGACCGAAACCAAGAAAAAGTCCCCAGGGGTAATCATTGGAGGCGTGGGTGACAGCTCCAAGACCATAGATGTAACGCTGAAGGATAAGGGGTACACCAAGGGCAAAGATACCTATCATCAGCCAGTTTACAGGATTTCTGAAAAATTGTTTTTTGTATTCGGCAACAGACAGCCCTAACCATAGCTTTTCCTTGATGGTCCACTCTGTTCCATCTGCTTTCAGATGATTGACAATCGGAATTTCAGGTCTTTCCTTTGAAAAGAATCTCATACCTGTTCCTCCTTTTCTTCTTGTTCTTTGATCTTTTCTTTTCTCGTTGCCAGCAGATGGAATCCAGCGAAAAGACCAGGCCAGATGGTGAGGACCATGGGAACAATAGCTAAGAATTCTTTAACGGAATTCAAGATCGGTTCTTTAGGGACATGGGTATCAAAACCAACCTTGTCAAAAGAAACACTGGAAAGGTACATCCAGGCAGTCCCGCCCACTTCAGTTTCTCCATAAATATGCTCTACATATTTTCCGGGTGTCTCACGAATTCGCTGGCGACCCATGTTGATCAGGTCGTTGCGTCGACCAAATGTCAGTGCTTCCTGAGGACAGGCTTCGACACATGCTGGTGGCTTTCCATCTTTTAAACGGGTATCGTAACAGAAAATACATTTCATGATCCGGGGATTAAAGGCACTGGAATATTTAAAGGTTGGAATGTAAAACGGGCAGGCGATCATACACGTTCTGCAACCGACACATACTTTTGAGTTATAGATAACCGCACCTTCAGGTGTCTTGGTGTAGGCATTGACAAAGCAGGAGGTCAGACAAGCTGGTTCCTGGCAGTGATTGCATTGGACCTTGCGGAAGAGGGGATGGTCGAGCTCGGGAATATCGTATTTATTTACAATCGTATAGGCAGTTTCGTCGGTTCGTCTCTTCTGTCCATGTTTGATTTCGTCAAAGACTGAATAATCATCAAAGGGCTTGGCCGGTTCTGGAAGTCCCTGTTCTTTGTTACAGGCCGCTTCACAACTTCTGCATCCGACACAGCGAGTGAGGTCAACAAGCACGCCCATTCCCTCAGGATAGCCCTCAAACGTTTGCGCCGCTTGCGTTTCATTGTTTTTCATTACTGCAATAGCTGCAGTACCGGCAAGCCCGCCTTTTAAAAGATTTCTACGGCTTACTGTTTTTTTCATATTTTTTTCCTCTCTTGAAGAACTGTCGCTTTCGCACGTTACGAAATAACTGTCTGTATCTTTTTGACAGCAAATTATTAGGTAAAGATACTTGTACCGGCCCTTCGCTCTGGTTACCTGTGCAACCACACCAGTCAATGACCAGACTGTTGGCCTTTTGCGGGGCTGTGGCTACCGGTGTTAAACATTTTCTCACCGGACTCGGTCATGGTATGACAGTCCAGACAACCGGTTGGGCCGGATGTAGTCTCATGGCAACTTACGCAGTTGAGGTGATAGGCACCTTTTAGTCCAGGCTTGTCAATATGGTAAAGTTCAGGAGCTTCTAGGGCTCTGATATAGGTTTCGCTAAAACGATTCGTCGCATGGCATCCGGTACAGGTTACTTCATCAGCTTCTCCACTGTTACGATGACAGCGGGCACAATTTGGGTTAACAACCGCTCCTCCGGTGGTGTGGTGATGGCATTCCTGACAACTTGCATATTCTACGTGCATGGCATGGTTAAACTCCACACCCGTATAGAGATTGGCAAGACTATCAATAGTTACAGACTCAGGAGCATCCTCCGCATCCATTGACCAACCGTGAGTAGGAATTATCAATATTCCTCCAAATGCCAGAGCGAATGCTGTCTGTATTATTCTTTTTCGTGTTCGCATTTTGTTTCCTCCTTATAAAAACTTCTGGGTAATCCTGAAATTCTTTGGTTTTGTTGTGCCCTTTCCTCCTTCTGATGTTTCATAAGTTTTTTCTCAATACTCTTTTCATTCATATAGCAATAGTGGACGATATCCATTTCTTCGCCATCTACGGTTTCGTTGACGAGTAGCGCTTCGGCAAGTTTGTGAAGGAATTTGTTATTCTCGGTAAGGAGTACCAACGTTTCGTTGTAGCATTCTTCTATGATTCGTTTGATCTCTTTATCTATATTCTCAGCTGTTTTTTCGCTGTAGGGCCTGGTTGTTGGGGATCCTCCCAGAAATCCGCCCTGTTCCTGAATGTATGCAACAGGTCCAATGGTTTTGCTCATGCCAAATTCGCAGACGAGACGGTTGGCTATATCAGTCGCTGTGAGGATATCATTGCTGGCACCAGTCGTCTGATGACCAAAAACAATGTCTTCAGCAACACGTCCACCCATGAGAATTTTTATTCTGTTGATCAGATATTCACGTGAATAGGTGTATCTGTCATCAAGGGGCAGTTGTTGGGTGAGACCTAATGCCCTCCCTCGCGGCATAATGGTGATTTTATGGACAGGATCAGTCTCTGGAAGGAGTTTGGCTGTGATGGCATGGCCGGCTTCATGATAGGCCGTGACTCGCCTGACTGTTTCATTGATAACGACATTCTTACGTTCAAGACCGAGACTGATTTTGTCTTTCGCTTCTTCGAAATCAGAGAGTTCTACAGCGGTCTTGTTGTGTCGTGCGCCAATTAATGCAGCTTCGTTGACCAGGTTGGCAATTTCCGCACCACTGAATCCTGGGATGGACCTTGCAACTTCAGAAAGATCGACGCCAGGTGCCATGAGAATTTTTTTGGCATGAACTTCGAGTATCTTACGTCTGCCTTTTGCATCTGGCAGACTAATGGTTACCTGGCGATCAAAACGACCGGGACGGAGTAGGGCAGGATCAAGGATGTCAGGACGATTGGTGGCTGCAATGATAATGACAGTCTGGTCGGAATTAAAGCCGTCCATTTCCACAAGCAGGGCATTTAAGGTCTGCTCGCGTTCATCATTGGAACCGGTTGCATTGCCACCACTGCGTTTCCCGCCAATGGCATCTATTTCATCGATAAAAATAATTGCTGGTGCATTTTTCTTTGCTTCTGTGAAGAGTTCCCTTACTCGAGATGCTCCAACTCCTACAAACATTTCGACGAAATCTGATCCGCCTATGGAAAAGAAGGGGACCGATGCTTCGCCTGCAATCGCCTTGGCAAGGAGAGTCTTGCCTGTTCCTGGAGGACCCTGCAGGAGAACTCCTTTGGGGATGTATCCGCCAAGACTGCTGAATTTCTCAGGGTTCTTTAAGGACTCAACTATCTCTATAAGTTCAGATCGGGCTTCACTGATACCTGCAACATCCTCAAAGGACACTTTCGTATTTTTACTTGGTACAAAAGAGCTGTATTTGTTTTTTCCTAAACCTGAACCGCCTTTTTTCTGTGTTCGGCTGAAGATCAGGTATCCACCGAGAATGAGAAAAACAGGGACCATTGATTTGAGAAAGCCTCCAATATTCTCTGTGTCTTTTTCCGCTGTTATCAGAACCGATTTTTCTCTAAGAATGGTTAAGGTGGCGGGGACATCAGGAATAAATGAGCTGAAAGCTTGTTTTCTACAGTCTTCGCCTTTTACTGCCCCGCCTTTTAAATGGACGGCTTTAATTTCACCTTTTTGCAGTTGCTCCATGAAATCTGTATAGGAAATTTCATTGGGAGTTGTTTCGCTAAGGTAAACATTGTAGCCAACGACCCCTAAAAGTGTGAGGAGCAGTAAGAGTAATCCTATTTGAATTTGGGACATAGAATCATTCCGTAGTAGTATTGGCAGTTATGTTTCTGTACGATCGTGATTTTTGTGAAAGAACTGCTGATAAGAGGAGATGAAATATTGCCTCATTGTCGGAAAGCATTGCCACATTGCTGCGAAAGCAGAATTCATCTAAATAGAGCTGGAGATGTTTGGCTACCACCCCTCCTCTATGAATCTTGTTCAACCAGATTTCGAAACTTTTTATTATTTGTTGGATGCGAACAGCTGTGGCACTTTTCGCATCGGTAACAGTTAGATATGCATCCTGGTCTCTTACGTGATAAGCAAGACTGTCAGGGACAACAAGTGATGATCCGGCAGCTACATGCTTGACTAGAAAATGGGTTACTGAGTTACTTGAGAGATCACTGATGGCTTCCATTTTAATTCTTCCGGTGATTCCTGATGGCAGAATGATCTCAGCTGCAGCAAGAATTTTTTCTTTGTGTCCCATATGGCCACCTAACAGTATGCTGTCAGACCAGAGTTCGACGGTTCCACGACATGGCTTGTTATCTGCAACCGCCATAGCCATGCGAAGTTTCTGTAGCCATGTCCAGGCAGTTTGATAACTTGAAAGGTTCAAGAGGCGCTGTAAATCTTTAGCGCTATGTCCTCCATCAGTAGATGCCAGCCACCAGATGCATGAGAGCCACTCAATTAAGGCCTTTTTCGTTCCATGCATTATGGTATTGGTTGTTATCGAGGTGGGATGTCCGCAATGACCGCAGGTTATGGTTTTTGTAGGTTCTTGTTCCTTCTTTCTCCAGTTGCAGTAAGGGCACACAAAGCCATTTGGCCAGCGTTTATTAAAGAGAAAATGTAGACTGGTAGTTTCGCTATGAAACTCTTTCCTGAATTCTTCTATTGTTTTTGGAAATCGATTTTTAGGAGCGAGAATGGCCTGCATGTGTTCTCCTCAAATTTTGAACTTATCCACTTTAATTTGAGTAATTGCACATACAATGCCAGAGAGTAGATCTCTTTTGTTTAAAGGCTAACTAACCGAAAGTACGTATTATTGGTGGGTGTTGTGTCGGTGGGATATTTTTAGAGGAAGAACTGGAAAGGAAGAGAGGTCAAGAAGATATTGAAGTTTATATTTGTTTAATGTGTTGTTAATACAACGTATTATCGTTTGTGTGCGGCTGTCAGATGGCAAAATGAAGGATTACTACACAAGTGCTGTCAATGCCACACATGTGATTCTACACAAGTGTGGCATTGACAGCAGACTAAATATCTATGGTGTTGATATTGATTTTTAGTTCTTTCAGTTTTCTATACAATGTTGATCTATCCATACTGAGCAATCTGGCTGCCTTGGCTTTGTTTCCTCCTGTTTTCTTTAAGGCGGCAATAATGCTATTTTGAAAGAAATGATGCTGTGATGGCGCAGTAAACGATACAGCAGTGTCAGATTGCCGCCGGGCTGGCTTCTCTTGCAGAAGGGAGGCTGTGTTCTCAGGGTGAGCGTAAGCTTGAGGATGCTGGATTTCCAGAGGAAGTTGTTCGGTTGAGATGGTAGAACCGTTACAGAGCACACATGAGCGTTCGATTACATGTTCAAGCTCTCTGATATTCCCTGGCCATTGATATTGGGAAAGTAATGCCATGGCCTGATCTGAAATACCGGTAATAGGTTTGTTCATTTTTTTGCTGAACAGCTGGATAAATTTATTTGCCAGCAGTTCAACATCGCCATTACGCTCGCGAAGGGCGGGGAGAATTATATCGATAACTCTGAGGCGAAAATAAAGATCTTCACGGAAGTTTCCCTGCTGCACCTTTTCACGTAGATTCACATTGGTTGCCGCAATCACACGGACATCAACCTGAATGGGCGTGTCTCTGCCAACGGGATAAAAGGTTTTTTCCTGAAGAAAACGTAGGAGTCGAAGCTGCACCATTGGGGAAATATCACCTATTTCGTCAAGAAACAGGGTGCCTCCATCAGCTTGCAGAATTCGCCCCATCCTGTCTTGATCAGCTCCGGTAAAAGAACCTTTTTTATGTCCAAAGAGTTCACTTTCCAAAAGGTTTTCTGGGATTGCTGTACAGTCAACTTTTACCAGAGGACGGTTTTTTCTATGACTTTCCAGGTGCAGGGCTTCTGTGGCAAGCTCTTTACCGGTGCCGCTTTCTCCGGTAATAAGCACAGCGGAATCGACCTTTCCAACATTTTCGATCATGGCATAGACAGTTTGCATGGCAGCGCTGGCACCGATCATTCGATGGAAAGATTCACGCTGTTTAGAGTTGCTTTGTGCCTGGCATGACATATCGCGGATAACAATCACGACACCATGGAATCCCCCTCTTCCGTCCTCTAGAGGAGAGATACAGAGACTGAATACTTTCTCAGTTCGAGACGCAGTGGTGAACTCAATTCTGTGTTCTTTGATTTCAATACCGGATCGTAATACTTTTTCTACATCATCTTTAAAAAAACAAGTGCTGTTGTCGGTGCAGGCCATGGAAAGATTGTTTCCTTCTCGGATCTCTGAATTAATTGATCCGAACATGGAGCGGGCTGCCTGATTCATTTTGATGATATTCATGTTTTCATCAATCGTCATAATACTGTCGGAGACACTTCTGAACAGCGTGATTAAGTAGCTGCGATACTTGTCTTTTTCTTCTGTCGCCAGTTGTTTTTCTTTCTGGAGGCGATGCTGTTGCAAGGCAAGGCGGGTTGTTTTGAGGAGTATTTCCTTGTCAACCGGTTTCTGGATGTAGTCAAAGGCACCAAAGCGCACTGCTTCAGAGGCTGTATTAACAGTAGGGTATCCTGTGATCATAATCACAGGGCTTGAGATTCCCAGCTCGCGGATTCTTTTTAATAGATCTATGCCTGAACTACCTCCAAGGACGATATCGCTGATAATCAAATCAAAGGGCCGGCTGGTAAGCTCGCTGACTGCTTCTTCAAAATTGGATGCCATGATAACAGGTCCATATCCTTCCCTTTTGAGAAAAATCTGAAAAGTATGGCGTAAACTTTCTTCATCGTCGACTATAAGAATTGGGGTTTCAGCGTTTGCTTCTTTATTCATTCATTTCCCCTGTGCATTAAGATTAAGAAAAGGTGGTGAGATCTCGAAAGACCACCACTGCACCGGTAAGTTTATTACTTTCTATAATTGGGGTGGAAGTGTACTCTACGGTGAAACTGCTCCCATCTTTTGCCCAGAAGATATCATCCGACTTGAAGTGAACCTCTCCGTCCTGGCAGGCCATGTGAATTGGACAATCTTTATCTTTATAGTGGGTTCCGTCGCTATGACTGTGATGAACAAGGTCATGATGTGACCTGCCGATTAACTCTGCCTGTTCCCAACCAAGCATTATGGAAGCAGCCTTGTTCATGAACGTCACATTGCCGTCAATGTCCAAGCCGAAAATTCCTTCTCCGGCAGAATTGAGGATGAGTTCCAGCTGTTTTTTGAGTTTTTTTGTTTTGCCGATATCTTTAAATACCACCACTGCACCTGTGACCTTGTTCTCATCAAGAAGCGGTGTGGATGTGTATTCTACGGAAAAGTTCTGGCCAGACTTTTTCCAGAAGATATCATCGGATTCAGAATAATCTTGTCCTTCTTTATAGGCTTTGAGGATTGGACAATCCTGAACCGGAAAATCAGTGCCGTCCTGGTGGGAATGGTGGACCATGCTATGGTGGGGATTTCCGATGAGTTCTTCTGCACTCCATCCGAGTAATTCGGTCGCCTTCTGGTTGACAAAAGTTACTTTACCCTGAATGTCGAGGCCGACAATGCCATCGCCTGCGGAGTTAAGAATAGCCTGCAGCCTTTTCCTCAGTTTGATTCCTTCTGCTTCTGCCTGAATTCGTTCCGCTATTTCTCTGTTTAAGGAGCCATTGATTACAGACATTTCAAAGGTCTTTTTTTCCACAGCAGCATCAAGACTGGACTGGACATAGTTTAATGCTTCAGTAGTCGAGTTGAGCTTTTCTTCAAGTTGCAGCAGCCGTTTTTTATAAGAATTAGATGCGCCGATGAAAAGAAAGAGAGTGAAGCCGTAGAGTGAAGAGAGTGTTACAAGGGACCAGGATTCATAGGGAATATATGATATGCTATTTGCGTTTGCTGTAATTTTAAGGTCAAGGACGTACAAAATCACAGCCACAGAAATGAACGCCAAAGAAAGCAACAGAGAAAAACGGAATTTAGTGGTCATAAAATGCTCCTTGCAAAACGTTACCAGAGACTTAATTCCCTAGTAATCTGAACTCGGCAAATCAATAATGACCGAGGTAAATGAACCAAACTCACTCTTAATTCTGAGGAATCCTTTGTTGTCGTGAATAAGGCCGTGGCTTATGCTGAGTCCGAGTCCTGTGCCTTCTCCTTTGGGTTTTGTAGAATAAAAGGGATCAAAAACCCGATCGATAATATCCTGTTCAATTCCAGTGCCGTTGTCAGTTATTGTGAGGCGGATATATGTTTTATCTTCGATTAGCACTTTTTCGCTGGAGATGAAGATTTTTTTTTGGGGATGCTGTTTCGGAAAGCGTTTGTTCAGAGCGTATCGGGCATTGGAGAGTACGTTGAGCAGGACTTGTTGGATCTGTTGCGCGTTACAGCGAACATTTGCTAACTTTGTTTGCCAGTGGAATTCCAGTCGGGTCTGATCTTTACGAAACTGATGACCCACCAGTTCAAGACAACTCTGAGCAATATTATGAATGGAGACGTTTTCGAGCACCTCGGAATTCTGCCTGGAAAAATCGAGAAGATTATAAACTATGCTCGCAACCCGCTTTCCCTCTTTGATAATACGTTTAAGAAGATCAGGAGTATCGGCATCACTCGGATCGTCAAGAATTATCTGAGCATAATTGATGATGCCGTTAATGGGATTATTAATTTCATGTGCCACACCGGCAGCTAACTCACCTAGTGAAGCCAGTTGTGCTGCACGTATGGCTTCTGCTTTAATACGTTCTTCTTCTGACAGATTTCGGGCTACGAGAAGTGTTGCTTCAATATCGTTGTCGAGTTGCTGCAATGGACTGACGGTGAGCAGGTAATTCCCGTGTAGGCCGCGAAGTTCTGTTTCGATGATACGGCTCTGTCTTGTCTCAATCTGTTGTTCTAAAGGGCAGGATGATCCAACTGTTCTGCCATTGTGAAGAATGTCACACACCTTGCGGCCAATAACCTCTGATCGTGTTTTTCGTGCCGCTGTAAAGGTAGCAATGTTTGCATCAAGAATTATAGAGTCGTTGGAAACGATCAAGGCAGGGTCCTGAATAGCTGAAAATATATTTTCCCATTTGGCTATTGCCTGATTGAGATGCTGTCCCGCCTGTATTTGACCTGTAATATCTACACCAAAGAGAACAAGTCCAACTTTCCCCTGTTGAATGTTTTGGCGAAAAGAACCATGCCAGCTGATTGTTCTGTTTTGATTGTCTTTGGTGAGAAGGCAGGATTCGAAATTTATCTGCAGCTCTTCACCTTTGAGTAAGTTGGCCAGGAGTTGCTGGTTTGATTTTCGATGTTCCGGAGCCATGAGCACATCAACCCAGTAGAGATCAAGGACTTCTTCTTCTTTGTATCCTGTGATTTCTTCAGCCTTATGGTTGAAAGAGAGAATCTGGCCGCAAGGCGAGATAGAGACAAGCAGGGCTTGCATGGTGTCAACGATTTCCCTATTGAAATCACGTTCCACTTGCATGCGTTGGGTCATTTCCTGCGAGTAAAGAGCAAGAGAAATATCAGCAACGACTGTTTTCAGAAATGATACTTCTTCTTCTGTAAAACAGTCGACCTTCTCAGAATGGATATTGAGAACACCGAATTCTTTTTCTTTATATTTCAGCGGCCATGATGAACAGGATCTGAATCCAGTTTTCAGTGAAATGTCACGCAAGGCTTTGGAATCGGTTTGTTGAAGGACATCCTGATAAATGATATGGGTCCCTGAAAGAAGGGCTTTAGCTGCCGGGTTGGACTCATGCATGTCGGTTATTACTTGTTCGACAAGATACATGCATTGTTTCTCTGGGATGTTTGCTGATGTCAGAGCAACGAGGGGAGAAATAGCTGTGTCATCGATATCACGTTTACCAGCCCAAATCAGACAATATTCCTGATTTTGCATGATGATTTGGCAGCATTTTTTTAGGAGCGTATCTTTACAAGTAATTCCTTTGGCATCAGAAGCGGCAAGTTCATTGATCGCCAGCAGTATGTCATTTCTTCTGGAAAAATCCATAAGCAAAGTAAACGAGTAAAGTTATAAAGCGAGACACTATGCTACTACTATTGGTGAATGCTTACCACATTTGTGTGGCATAAAGGAACATTATACTACACTATTGCCACACAAATGTGGTAAAATGTGATAAGATAATGCTTCAGGAGTAGAGTTGCATAGCTTGTGCCTGAATTGATATAGCCACCTTTTTAAAATATTTGAAATAATAAGATATTTAATTAAAACAAAGACATATTCCATTGAGAGTTAATGTATATGCATGCTGTTCTCAGTGTATGTTAAAGTTAGAAATCGAAAGTATTTTTTAAAAAAATCTTGACTCCTAAAAAAAAAAGTGTACTTTGCACAAACATAAAGTGTTGCATAAATGTAGCGCAACACATATGATACATAAAAATTTACATTAAATCAACATATTGTTCCAATTAAACTTTTTTGAAGCACTCTGTAATGAATGAAGCCTCATTGTTAAATTGTCGGTTTTTTGTCCGCCTGAAATACCGGCTCGTATGAACACACTTATGTGTTTTAAGTATTAGGAGGGGAAGAATGAACATTAAGGACTTGGAAAAGGAAAAAAATGAAGGCCTCGATTTACTGCCTTCGGAAGAGCGCCGTAAGTTTTTGAAAATAGGACTGGCGGTAACTGGTGTTTTTCTCGGTGGCTCTGTATTGTCGTTGACTTCTGTAAAAAGTGCCAAGGGAGGAAACAGTGATTCCGTGATTCCTGCTGAAGGGCAATATCCTTACACCAAGCATTATGGGATGATAATGAGGCAGAATAATTGTGTCGGCTGCGAAAAATGTGTCGAGGCCTGCCGGGAGACAAATCATGTTCCTGTTGGCCATGGCGCCTGGCGGACAACTATTCAGGAGCGTCTGACCACAGTTGATGGTGTTGAAAAAAGAGAATTTAGACCAATTCTCTGTAATCATTGCAACCGCCCCCCTTGTGTTCGTGTCTGTCCTACCAAGGCAACCTATAAAGATCCTGAAACCGGTATCGTTGTCATGGATTACAAAAAATGCATCGGCTGTAAAACCTGCATGGCAGCATGTCCCTACAATGCCAGATATTTTAATCATGACAAGTATGCCATTGATAAGTGCAACTTTTGCTTAGATACAAGATTGGGAATGGGCGAAAAGGAGACCGCTTGCGCGGCTGCTTGTCCTGCAAAAGTTAGAATTTTTGGCGACATAAAAGACAAACAAAGTGAAATCTACCGGTTGTTGCATGAACCTGACAATGCAATCTGGGTGTTGCGTCCGGAAACCGGCGCGTTACCAAATGTTTTTTATATGAATGCTTAGGACGTGTTCATCTTGAGGCGGTCATAAGAATATTTGCAGATTTTATGTTTATTTGACTCATTGCGGCGAGTCTTTTTCGCAGACCTTTACCTCCAAATAGGAAAGTGAATCAGATGCTTAAACATATCTGCAAGACATCGGAGAATAAGGCCATGACAGGGCACCAGATCACTCCTGTTCAGACAAATGATGAATTCAGGGACTTGGTTCCCGGGACTCATGGTGGCAGCCCACTCACCGTATATCACTCAGATTCTAGGAGATCCTGAAAATGAATAAAAAGTTAGTTAATGCCGTTGGAGTCACCATGCTTGCAGGGGCTTTTTTGCTTGTAAGCCATGCTTCAGCTACAGAAGAGTATGATGTAAAGGCTTTTGGTCCTAAAAATCCAATAGTTTGGGATAAGCCCGTTAAAGTTGTCTTTGAACACAGAGTACATACTGATAATGCCGGTCTCGAATGCAGTAGTTGTCATGGTGATATTTTTGCAATGCAGCGTGGCGTTGCTATCCAAACTAGTCAACTAACCATGGCTTCTCTAGCTGAGGGACAATTTTGTGGTGTATGCCACGATGGCGATACGGCTTTTGCTTCTGATACGAATTGTAGTGCTTGTCACATTGTTCCAGATGATCCGATTGTTTGGATTAAACCTGCTAAGGCTGTTGTTTTTTATCATAAAATTCATACAGATGAGTATGGTCTCGATTGCGACTCCTGTCATAATGATGCGTTTGCCATGAAAAAAGGGCTAGCAGAAAATTCAGATAACTTCACAATGAAGGCTCTTTATAATGGGCATTACTGCGGTAAGTGCCATGATGGGGAAACTGCATTTGCCTCAAACACCCTTTGCAATACCTGTCACATAGGAGTGAAAGGGTACAATCGGATGATGGGTGGTGTTCCTCACGCTGATAAAAAAAGTGGTCATTAATCCATCAGGGATGTTTCAGACCTTTTCAATATGATGATCTGCAGGAAATTTTATAAAACGCACAGGCTGTATGCCTGAAAAATTAATTGCGCAGGAGATTAAAATGGCGAACAATTCATTGGCAAATATATTTGCCGAGACACAGGATACCCGTCTGGCAACTCCGGGTATGAACCGGGCAACGATTTTCTCTCTACTTGCTATCGTGGCCGGTCTCAGTTGTGGTGTTGCTTCTTTTATTTTCGGTCATGAAGCCATATATAACAACACTCGAGAAGTACCTTGGGGGATGTTGATTTCCACTTATGCCTTTTGGGCCATTACCTCCACAGGCCTTTGTATCTATGCCGCTATTTCTCATCTCTTTGGCGGCACAAGAATGGCTATAGTCAGTAACAGGATGGTCTGGATGTCAATTGTCTGTATCCTCGCTGCATTTGCTACCATTGGAGTGGAGATTGCAAGTCCTCACAGGATGATCATTTACAATATTCTTTCTCCAAATCCTACTTCAAACATCTGGTGGATGGGTACCCTTTACGGTTTGGCTGTAGGTTGCATGATAGTTGAGTTTTTTGGTATTATAACCGGATTGGCCCGTATTGCTGTTATCCTGGGGACTATGGGTGCAGTGGCTGAAATTCTTGCCAACAGCTGTCTCGGCGGCGTGTTTGCAACACTGCCGGCAAGACCATACTGGTATGGCGGCCAACTTCCGATTTATTTTCTTACAGCTGCTTTTCTCTCAGGTGCAGCAGCCACAATTCTTTTTAATCACCTGGCCTATAAGATTCGTAAAGAAAAGATGAGTGAAGCTGTCCGGCTGGGTATTAAAAGTGCTGGTAAAGCAATGACGCTCGTACTTGTTCTCTATACCGTAGCCACTTTCTGGCGTCTTATCATGTATTATGTTGGTGGCGCAGAACTTGGCCGTATTGCCGCAGGTGCTTTAATCAGCGGACCTCTTTCTATT
Source organism: Pseudomonadota bacterium (assembly GCA_018820855.1). GTDB lineage: Bacteria > Desulfobacterota > Desulfobulbia > Desulfobulbales > Desulfocapsaceae > Desulfocapsa. The sequence goes on from JAHJNL010000007.1 coordinate 69,001, forward strand.
AATTTCTGGGTGTTCGAGATTGCTGTTGGCTTAATAGTACCGCTCTTGCTTGTTATTTTTTCTCGTCTGGAAAATATTGGTATGATGGCTTTTGCTGGTCTATTAATCCTCATTGGACAGTTTGTAGCCCGCTACGATCTCGTTGTAGCAGGTTTGATTGTTCCTGAAAGTCTTGGCTGGGATAATGTCCCCACCTATTTGGATTATGTGCCGTCGATCTTCGAATTTGGTGTGATAATCGGAAGTATAAGTGTTGTTTGTTTTGGTTTCCTTATGGGGGAAAGGGTTTTTGGTAAAATATTTGAGCAAAAAGAACATCATTAATCCAAGAGAACTCAAAAGGTCGCTTCAGGGGGGACCTTTTGAGTGAGCCGGGATTTCTTGGATGGATTACGTTAAAACGATATTGGTTTCTTTATGCAATTTATTACAACTGATTTAGTCACTATGTCAGACACAAAAGAAGATATTGGAAAACATCTTATCCATGCTGAATATCCTGACTCTCAATATTTCTATTTGGATCGTAGGAAGGGTGGGGGGCCGACCAGAGGTGGAAATGAGCTTTTTCAGGCCATCCAGGATCCTGTTTTTGTTGTCACACCCAGCGGAATTATTGTTGGTGCCAATCATGCTGCCTTAAAGGCAGCCCAAAAGAGTCGATCCGAAATCATTGGTAAAGGTATCTGTAAGATTATTCATGGAGGAAGTTCCCCCCATCTCAAATGTCCCTTAGAGGCATGCTTGCTTACCTGTTCTCCAAGAGTTGAAGAGACTATACTGCCAGGCCTTTCCGGGGAATACCTTCTTACGATATCCCCAGTAAAAAACCACGATGGAACAGTGCGAAAGATTCTTATTGTTGCAAGGGAGTTGACCAGCGATGAGATGAGAAAAGAAGATTCGCTGCGAACTGCTCAGTTAGCTGCCATAGGTGAACTCGCGGCAGGGGTCGCCCATGAAGTCAATAATCCTATTACCGGGATTATAAATTTTGCCCAGTTACTCCTTGATGACAGTGAGAAAAATTCATTGCAGGAAGAACTGTTGGAGAGAATTGTTACCGAAGGGGAACGGATTGCTTCTATCATAAAAAAGCTTCTTTCCTTTGCTCGTGAAAGTGATAATGACAATGAGCCGATCGATCTTGTGCAGGTTATTCAAGATAGCATTTCTCTCGTTGAGCATCAGTTTAAAAATGATGGTATTAAAATAATCACTGACTATTCTACGGAGCCTTGTAGTATTTTAGGTAATTTCAGACAATTACAACAAGTTGTTCTGAATTTATTAAGTAATGCCCATTTCGCCTTAAAGGAACGTTATCCTACCTCCTCGACTGACAAAGAAATTCGAATCAGTTGTCATCTTATTATTAAGGAAGAAGGTCAGTCTATAGTTCAGGTTTCGATCAGAGATTCAGGGACTGGTATTCCTCAAGGAATCCTGAATAGATTGTTTGACCCATTTTTTACAACTAAGCCCTCGGGGAAAGGGACAGGACTTGGTCTAAGTATCAGTTATGGAATCATTCGAGATCATGGCGGCATTATCAAGGTTGATTCAATAATTAATCAATACACTGATATGATAATAATTATTCCGGCATTAGGTGCTTAATATGGATGATCAAGCTACTCTGGAAAAAGATACTCCTATCCTGATAGTAGATGATGAAGCAAGTATTCGACTAACGTTCGAGATGTTTTTGGCACGTGCAGGATTTGGACCTATATCAACCGCGTCAACGTTAGATGAAGCACTCATCGCAATCAAAGAAAATGAATTTGATCTTATAATTAGCGACATTGTCCTGGAAGGGGAGAGAGGAACCGAGCTTCTGCGTAAAATCAGAGAAACAGGTGTCGAGTGTCCTGTAGTTATGGTGACCGGATTTCCTAATCTGGATACTGCAGCAGAGGCAGTTCGATATGGTGCTTTTGATTATATCTCCAAACCTGTAAACAAGGAAACCTTGCTTAAATTTGTCCGACAGGCATTAAAGCATTGGGAACTGGAAAATGAAAAAAAGCAATTATTACTCGAAAATGAAAAATTTAAGCGCTATCTCGAGGCAATTTTCAGTTCGGTGCGAGATGCGATTATTACTATAGACAATGAAATGAAAATTGTTCAGCTCAATGATACGGCTAAACAATGGCTTCAATATTCCGAAGAAGACAAGCTGGTCAGTCTTGAATCTTATAAAAGTGAAATGGGTAAAGCCTGCCTGCAGGACGCTCAGCAAGTATTATCCAGCAGACAGGAAGTAAGGGAACATCAGGTTGAATGTAAAAAACGTGATGGGAATATAAGGATTATAAGTCTGAATGCTGCACCGCTTGAAGATGGATTCGATGAATTTAATGGTGTCGTCATTGTAGCAAGAGATATCACTTTACCGGAACCTGTAAGTGGGAGTAACTCCAGAAACAAATTTCATGGCTATGTCGGTTGCAGCCAGGTAATGCAAAATGTTTATAATTTAATAGAAAATGTAGGAAAGGTTGATACGGCTGTCCTTGTAACTGGTGAGTCTGGAACCGGAAAGGAACTCGCTGCTGAAGCATTGCATGCAGAAAGCCAGAGGCGTGACATGCCTCTGGTTAAAGTAGATTGTGCTGCTATGTCTGAAGAATTATTAGAGAGTGAGCTTTTTGGGCATAGAAAAGGAGCTTTTACAGGTGCTGATAGAGACCGTCCCGGCAGACTTCTTCAAGCTGACAAAGGGACGCTTTTTCTTGATGAGATAGGAGATATTTCGCCTCGTATGCAACTTCTTTTACTAAGGTTTCTTCAGGAAAAAACCTTTACTCCGGTAGGGCAGGATAACCCGATAGCGGTAGATGTCAGAATTATTGCTGCAACCAATGTAAATTTTACAGAAAAAGTAAAGGATGGAAGCTTTCGGGAAGATTTGTACTACCGGTTAAAGGTTGTTGAGATAAAATTGCCCCCTTTGCGTGATAGAAAGGGAGGCATTCCCATTCTCGTTCATCACTTCCTTTCTATGTTTCGCGAAAAACTCAAACGCAATATTCATGGCATCTCAGATCAGGCTATGGAAGCACTTGCACGTTATACATGGCCAGGAAATGTCCGTGAGTTGCGGCATATAATTGAGAGAGCTTGTGTTTTGTGTGATGGGCCGACTATTTCATTGGAACATTTTCCAGAAGAAATTCAAAAACCGGTAATATACATTTCAGCACAGTCAGGAATCCTTGATCATCGTACAAATATTGCAACGTTACCGCCCTATGTCAGTGAAGAAGATGAAATTATAGAGGCCCTGAAACATGCCCGTGGCAATAAATCTAAAGCTGCACGTATACTCAACATTGACCGCTCCACTCTCTACCGTAAGATGCAGAGAATAGGTCTCGCAAGTGATATTGCCAAAACGAATAACAGGTGACACTTTTTGTGTTGCCATTATGTTGCAATACTGTCGTTTGCAACATAATGGCAACACACGTGCAACACTCCAGGTTTCCTTCAGTTTCCCTTCTGGGTAAAAGATTTACTTGTGATAACTTCTTATCTTTATTTTAATTCAGCATGTTAGCGTCTTTCTCAATACTGAATCTGAAAATATTTAGTTTTTTGGAATGGTTTGTGCATTACTAGTGGCACAATGTGGCTTAGAAGTTAATAGAGCTTAATGCCAACTATCATGAAGGGAGAAAGATGAAAAATACAACAGTACTTGCCAGAGATAAAAGCGTCGTTAGAGAGAACGTCACTGTTGAACTCAATAGAGTAGGTATGTGTGTGGTTGGAATTACTTCGATACTCATTGGCAGTTGGGCAGTAACTTGCCTCGTTTCCGGTATGGTCCTTAGTGGTGGACCTGTCAGCCTTGTTTCAAATTTTATTTTATCATTCGTCGGGTGAACTGAAAAGACTCGTATCAGCTAAGGAGCTCAGGATGAATAATACTACACACACTTTGGTAAAAGCTGACAGTCATTCAAAAGAGAGAAGCACTGTCGGTGCTGAAATTTCAAAAATAGGTGTTTCTGCCATTGCTATCTCGGCTGGTATAATTGCCTGTTGGGCAACAGCCTGCCTTTTTGCAGGTTCCTTGAGTAATGGAGGGCCGTTTGGGCTCATAATTAATTTAGTAAATGCAATTGTAGGGTAATCTGGTATATTGTCGTATAAATTATAAGGGAACTAACCTGGACAATTTAGTGAATGCAATTATCGGATAATTATTTACTGAAACTGATCTCGTGATAATGTAAGAGGTATCTCCCCATGGAAGAAAAAGCAATCACCAAAGAAAGGATTAAGGCTACTCCTGCTGTTCATGAAATAGAGCACACTGATAGCGAACTTTATAAAGTTGGAATATATACTACAGCTGCCTTTGCAGTGGGAGCGGGTGTTTGGGGGATAATTTGTCTTTCAAGTTCTGTTTTTGCAGGTGGCGGGCCTGTTGAAATGCTGAAAAACCTGTATCAGGCCATTGTTGGCTTGTAAAAAACTCTCATATCTAAAAAAACACAAAAAGGGGTCATTGAGCAAAGCTCAATGACCCCTTTTTGTGTTTTGACTCAATTGGGTCCGCTGATTATTCCTTAGATTTCAATCACTGGTAGCCAATTCTTTTGAAGCCAGGGCCTCTGGTGATGTCCGCCAAAAGCGCTTTTCCTTTAGAGCTGCAGTTTCCTATATATTCCCTTGCAAATACATATTGTTTCTCTTCGTACGGCCATGTGTCGCACAGTTGTCGCGCACAGTGTTGCACGGCTGTTGCAGCGCCACATTTGTGCAACGTTCTCCTTCTTTCATTATCGGCTTGTCGATTTACCGTGCTGAATACAATTTGTTATATTTATAATTAAAACGGTATGATGTCAGCTTAACCAAGGGTGCTGAGAATTAATTACTAAAACTGGCATCATAACTGCAGTAGTTATCGTATCTTAAATAAGGAGATCTGATCTCATGGTGAGATCAGGCACAACGAGCAAAAAAAACCTATAAGCAGAGTTCGTAATTTAGCAGGAATCGCCATGAAAGAAACTCAAATCTCAAATAGAACAAGCACAAAAACAGAAAGCATTGCCAATGCAGAAATATCAAGAGTAGCAGTAACTGCCATAAGTATTTCTGCTGGTGTCATAGGGATCTGGGCAGTTGCCTGTATGATTGCAGGCATTTCTAATAGTAGCGGACCCGTTGATCTGTTATCCAGTTTATTTAAAGCAATTATTGGTTAATTTTAATTTTTTATCCACTCATTAAAACAAAGGATTATTCCCATGAGCAAATCAGAACTTAGCAAACAAAATGTAAAAGCCACCGTTCACGAAGCTGTAAACACTGATAGTGAATTGTATAAAGTTGGGGCTGTATTGACAGCAGCCTTTGCAGGAGGAGTTGGGGTTTGGGGTATAATTTGTTTGTCCAGTGCCTTTCTGTCCACCGATGGTCCGGTAGCTCTTGCAAAAAGTCTGTTTGGAGCAATAACTGGCAGTATGTAACACATGAATTGTGACCATATGATACGGTCACAAATAATTTTTGTTCCGGAATCTTTTTTGAGCCAGAGAGATTATATCTCTCTGGCTTTTTTTTGACTTATATATGGGAATGCATGTATAACTGAGTAAACTGACTGAAAAAAGTACAATCTTGTAGAATAGTTTTTTTTTGCTTGAATGGACTTTCCAAGTAAAATATTGTTGGCTTATCATTTAACTTGTCGATATGTAATAATTAAATAAGATGTTTTAGGAAAAAAATTAATGGCAATTCTCATTCGAAATCTCTTTATCTTTTTTCTTTTTACCGTGCTCCTTGGTGGTGGTTATGGCCTATGGAAGCTAGAGCATAAATTGCGCACTGTAACGTATAGCGAGTTTCGCTATTGTCTTACTAATCATGACCTTGAGTCTACAACCTTCACCGGAAACAAGGTTATTGCTAAACACAAAGCCGGTGATAGTTATGAAACTACTGTTCCCAACCCTGAAAAACTTATTTCTGAACTTCAAGATAGAAACATTCAAATTATCTTTAAAAAGGATCGTTCCGAACAGATTTTTGAGGGAGTTGCTCTTGTTTATATAATCTTACTGCTTTTAACGGTCATTATCTCGTTGAGTAAAAAGAGAAGACTTGAGGAGGAAGAAAACAAATTCGCCTCAGATAAACTTATATTGCCAACCAGTGGTCAAAAATTAGTAACATTTAAAGATGTGGCAGGCATCCCTGAAGCACTGGAAGAATTGCAGGAAATTGTCAATTTCCTGATAGATCCGCATCAATACAGTAAAATTGGTGCAGTAAGTCCTAAGGGAATATTACTGCAAGGCCCGCCAGGTACCGGAAAAACCTTACTGGCGAGAGCAATAGCCGGTGAAGCGAAGGTTCCGTTCTACAATTTTAGCGGTTCTGATTTCGTGGAAATGTTTGTAGGGGTTGGTGCATCGAGAGTAAGGGATATTTTCAAAGAGGCAAAAACAAACGCACCCTGCATCATTTTCATAGATGAAATCGATGCTGTGGGCGGCATTCGTGCTGGCGGAGTCACTGCCAGCGGTCAGGATGAAAGAAGTCAGACCTTAAATGCTCTGCTCGTCGAAATGGATGGATTCAGTTCTTCTGATACGATTGTTGTCTTAGCCGCAACAAACAGGCCTGACATTCTGGACCCTGCGTTGAGACGTCCCGGTCGCTTTGATCGTCAGGTTAATATCTTGCCTCCTGACATCAAAGGAAGGAAAAAAATTCTGCAAGTCCACGGAAGCAAAGTTGCTCTTTCACCTGATATTGATCTGGATAAAATTGCTCATATGGTTCCGGGCTTTACCGGCGCCGAGCTTGCTAATCTTGTGAATGAAGCTGCCCTGATGGCAGCCAGGAACGGTAAGGAAAGTGTGGAGTATCAGGATTTTGAATTGGCCAGTGACCGTATACTCATGGGTGTTGAACGTAAGGGGATGATTATTTCTGAAAAGGATCGCAAGGTTCTTGCGTTACATGAGGCAGGGCATGCAATAGTTGCCAAAACACTACCGCATGCTGATCCCATTCATAAAATTACAATTATTCCGCGGGGACGCGCCTTGGGACAGACCCAGCAACTCTCAGTGACTGATCGGAATAGTTACAGTTATGATTATCTTAAAAGCAGAATAACCATTCTCATGGGTGGTAGGGCTGCTGAGGAGATAGCCTTTCAAAAGAGAACGACAGGAGCGCAGGGCGACATAGCTCAGGCAACAGAAATTGCAACCAATATGGTTTGTAAGTGGGGCATGAGCGATATCATTGGTCCTCAGGCTATGGTAATTGATGACACCAGTTTTATTGGTAGACCTGCACAGCGTTTGGAAATGAGTGACCGAACCTCTGAGGCTGTTGATAAAGAAATTAAAAAGTTGCTTGAAATGTGTAACAATGAAGCCGTCACAATTCTCAAAGAAAAATATTACCTGCTAAAACAGCTTGCTGAGATACTTCTTGAGGTAGAGACGTTAGATGATGAAGAATTCGAGATCATCATGGATTGCCGTTTTACCGAACAGATAGCTGCTGGTATAAAAGAAAGTAATCAATGTCGTGCTTGTCCGGCAGCTGAGAGTTGTATCCATTCAAAATTAAAGAATTAAATCATGCATTCATTAAAAAAAACCAGCTATCTGACATTTATGGGAGTTTCAATTCTGCTTCTTTTTGTCATTATTCTAAGTTTTCGCCAGTATCAGCTTACCGAGAGATACAATTCAATTATCACTCAGAGCGAGAAGGTAATCTTTCAGTTCTCAACTATCCGAGAACAGATCACGACTTCCCTGATTGAAAAAGACTGGGATAAAATTGTCAACGCAGCTGATCAGCTTAATAATCTTAATTCAACTTTGGCAAGATTACAGGAAAATACCCTAATACCTGGAGAATATCGCCTTGATATGGCAAAACAGGTAGACCTTGCGGGACTGGTTATTTCATCGAAGGAAATTCTTTCCATCAATGATAAGGTCGCACATAGTCGCAGTTTACAACATAAAATGCGTAACTTGGCAGAATACCTTATGCAGTTCGACAGGATTATTGTCAGTCAGATGCGGGCAAAAGTTGTTCAGTTTCAAACAATCATGATTGGCGCCTTGGGTGCTGTTATTTGCTTGATCAGCTTTTCCCTGATCCTTCTTTACAAAAAAACCATGCTTCCTCTTCTTCGACTTTCCGAGCAAGCAGGAGACCCTGAAGTTCTTGTTACTGGCTTCAGTTATGACGATAAAGCCTGTGCCGAAGTCGCCGATTTCACAAACTCAGTGAATGAGCTGATTAAAAGGAAAAGAAAAAATAATGGGTGTGAGGATTCAATTCGACCTCATGATGAACAACTAGCACGCATTATCAATGAGAGTACAAATCTATCAAACGGTATCATTAATTATGCTCAATTGTTGGCAGATTCATATCGAGAAGTAGAAGCAGGTAAAGAGGAAACAAAAATCCTTTATAACATTATCGATGCTGCGGAACGAATTGCTCAGCTCAACAAAGAGATTTGAAAAAGCTCTTTGTGTGTAAATGTTTAGTGTTAGGTTATTCTTAAAAAACCATAAGCACATAACTGTCTGAAGCACCGTGTTAATTTTATTGATTTTTTCTGAATCAGGAATAAACAGATTTTAGTTTTGTGTGCTTGTTAAGGGTTTTATTAAGTTTGGGTTTGAATTCAATTTTTCCTTGACAGTCTTTTCTGATATAGGTAAGTCCTCCCGTCAACTAAAATAAAATCAATAAAGTATTGGTTGTTACTATCAACTACTTAGCAATATTTTTCCGGAAACTAATTTTTTCTATTTGGGAGTCATGCAGAAATTATAGAAAATTCTATGGTTGCAGCTCTTGAGTTCTATTGGCATTCATTTCATTCTGACTAAAATCTTCTGGAGCAAAACAATGATCAAACGTCCAGTATTAACAGCAACTTTTATGACCCTTGCTGCTTCTCTGCTTTTTGCCGGCAATGGCCTGACTGAAGAAGTGTACGATGTTAAGTTGTATGGTCCTAAAACCACAATCGAGTGGAATAAACCAATCAGAGCCACCTTTGACCATAAAACTCATACAATGGAAGCTGGACTAGAGTGCTCATCCTGTCATGATGAGGTGTTTTCCATGCAACGTGGAGTTGCTGTGACAGGTCGTAACTTTACAATGAAGGCTATGGCTGAGGGGCAGTTCTGTGGTACCTGCCATGATGGTGACACAGCATTTTCCACAGATACAAATTGTATGGCCTGTCATGGTGTCGCAGAAGACCCAATTATCTGGGATGAGCCTACTAAAGCTGCATTCAGTCACAAAGCTCATGTTGAAGAATTTAGTCTTGAATGTAATAGCTGCCATAGTGGAGTGTTTGCCATGAAGAAAGGTGCAGCAACAATGAATAACGATTTCACAATGGCTTCCTTTCAAGAAGGGAAATATTGTGGGACCTGTCATAATGGAGATGACGCCTTTAATTCCTCAACTCAGTGTGGATCCTGCCATTTCCCCCCTACCGAAAAAATTGTTTTTAATCAACCAGTAAAAACAGTTGTGTTTGATCATGACATTCATGTCAATCAAGAGAAGGTGTCTTGTGAGTCTTGTCACAAAGAAGTTTTTGCTATGAAAAAAGGAACTGTTGAAGGTCAGGAGTTTGTCCTTTCTGAAGACCCTGCCGAAAAGAGGAAATATCTCGAAAATCTCCATAGCAAATATTGTGGCACCTGTCATGATTCTGCACAGGCTTTTGGCTATCTTACCAGATGTACTGTCTGTCATATCGGTGTAAAAGGTTTCAACAAGATGACAGGTGGTGACAACAAAACTGAAGAACATGGAAAAGGTCATTAATTACTGATTTGTAGTCAGTGGAAATGATGTATTTCAGCTAGCCAATAGACCTATTATATTTTTTAAGTATAAATTTAAGGGGAGAAAAGATGACTGGAAGGATGGTTAATATTTCAAAAAGGTGGGGTTTTCATGGCGTCGAAGCCCTGAGAAACGCAAGCACCACGTACAAGATGGTTATGGGGTTTTTTGTCCTCTTGGCTCTTGCAGGTGCAGTGGTTGGTCTTCATGGATTACTTGTCGGTTATCATCACGTCTATGGTGTTACCCGTGAGATTTCGTGGGGCTTGCTCATTTCTGCATACATTTTCTGTGTTGTCACATCAACTGGTCTCTGTATTGTGTCATCAATAGGCCATGTTTTTGGTGGTGAAGCATTTATGCCCATAGCCAAACGGGCAGTGTTTATGTCCATCATGTTTATGTTTGGAGGTTTTTGTATTATTTTCTTTGATATTGAAAATCCTTTCCGCATGGCTATCTGGAATGTCTTTTCACCAAACTTTGTTTCCAACATGTGGTGGATGGGAACTCTTTATGGTGCCTATTTGGTCTTCATGGTCATAGAGTACTACTTTCTGCTTGAACAGAACCATACTCTCTCGCGACTGATGGGCTTTTTTGGATTGGTTGTCGGTATTGCGGCTCATAGTAACCTTGGTGCTGTGTTTGGAATGTTGCACGGACGCCCGTTTTGGTATGGTCCTTACCTGCCCATTTATTTTATTTTCTCAGCTGCAATGTCAGGTGGTTGTGCCATTCTTTTCTTTACTACGCTTGGTTGGAGAATTAACCCTGAAATCATGAATCAGCGTATGGAACGCTCTGTAAAGGCAGTTACTCAGATCACTATTTTCCTGATTTCTGTAATTATCTTTTTTACCATCTGGAAAATAATCACCGGTATGGTATCTGAGGGTAAGCATTTGGTCATCATGTCTTTTTTAAGTGGTGATTATGCCATTAACTTCTGGGTATTTGAGGTTTTTCTCGGCATGTTTCTTCCTCTGTACCTTTTGATTCGTTCTAGAGGGAATAATTTCAATCTGATTCTGACAGCAACAGGCCTCATGATGATAGGAATCTTCTTCATGCGCTATGATATAGTTATCCCAGGACAGATGGAATCGGTCTATCATTCCATGGGTGTTGTCGAAGCTGCAGATATGTTGACTTATACTCCATCTTTTCATGAAATCATGGCCTCTCTCTTTGGTATTGCTTTTATAGCCTTTGCCTACTTTGCCGGTGAGAAAATGCTCAATGGCCATCAACTTGAGAAACATGAGATCGTTCCTGAAGGTGGTTACATCTGTCCGGGTTGTGGTGCCATTCACTATATGGAAGAAGGCGAGACAGAAGAAGATGCTATGAAACGTCATCACAGGATCTGGTAATTGAACTGGAGATGCCTCTTTCGTGTGCTTGAATCAAGCTTGCGAAAGAGGTACTCATATTGAACGAATATTTGAAAGGATATTATCACATGAAATTTCCTAAAATAAATTTAGATAATCTGAAAAATGAGGGTACAGATTCTGTAACGCCTCAGGAAAGAAGAAAGTTTCTGAAACTCGGACTTGCAATCGCCGGTGTTTATGCTGGAGGAAAAATACTGTCTTTAACTTCTGTCATTGGTACTGCACACGCATCAGGTGGTGGTGTCGAATTTGTCAAAAAATATCCATATAATCCGCACTACAGTATGGTTATCCGCCAATCACTCTGTATAGATTGTGAAAAATGTGTCGATGCATGTAATACCACAAATCATGTGCCTGAATATGGTTATAGGACCCGTATTCTAACCAAAAAATATACTGGTAATCTCGACAAACAGGTTGAGTTTATTCCTGTGCTCTGTAATCACTGTAACGATGCCCCATGTGTAAGGGCATGCCCGACCAAGGCAACCTATAAGGATCCTATTACAGGTATCGTTCGTATGGAAAGCAAGAAATGCATCGGTTGTAAAACCTGCATGCTAGCCTGTCCATATGATGCCAGATATTTCAGTGCTGCAAGACGCGCCGTTGACAAGTGTGATTTCTGTTGGGAAGAGAGATTATCTAAAGGTAAAAAGCAGACAGGTTGTTCAGCCGCATGTCCGACTGGGGCCAGGACCTTTGGTAACCTTACTGATCCGGATAACATTGTCTACAAACTTGTTCATCAGCTTGAAGAGCAGGTTTGGGTATTACGCCCTGCAGATGATACAAAACCAAATATTTTCTATATGAAAGGAAATATGAGATCTGTTGACAATATACTTAGAGGACAAAAATTTATTAATTTTTCTTCTGAGAAACGTTAGGCTGTAACTACAAGATAATTTTCTTCTGCTTATTTCTCAATAGTTGAGGAAACAAAAAAAGGGACGCTGCTCAGCGTCCCTTTTTTTGTTTCCAGTTTGTAACCCTTCTTGACTCTGTTTTAGATAATGGGGTATGTTTCAGATCTAGCAACTAATCATCTTTAACAAATAATACCTTCCATTAGGAGAATTCATGTTTGGAGTAAAACGACTTCTGTTTTCCGGGTTTGCTCTTTTACCATTGTCGATAATTACAGGTTCAGCCTTATGTGGACAACTTTCCACGTCAATAGAGGTGCAAGGGAATATTAATACGCTGCAGCAGACAAAGAGCTGTCCTCAGTGTGATTTAAGTGGTGCTGATTTGAATCGAATGGATCTCTCAGGGGCTAACCTTGAAGGGGCGAATTTGTCACGAGCCAAACTAAATCTTACTAATCTCTCGAGAGCCAACCTGCGAAATGCTGATTTGCGAGATGTAGGATTCGGTGGGGCTGACCTTGCAGATGCTGACCTTAGAGGGGCTGATCTCCGAGGAACATCGTTTGCCGGTGCCTATATGAGTGGTGTCCTTCTTGATGGAGAATTGATAACCACGACACCTTATGTTCAGGAGCAGATAAGTAATGTTGAAGAAACGATTTATGTTGAAGATACAGTTAAACCCAAAACTGTTCCTAAAACTGAAGAGATGAATATTAGTGCTCGGCGAGATTTTGAAGAGATACCGCCAACTTTACCTGCGGATGAAATGGAAGTGGTAACAGAGGAAATTGCTGCCGAAAACACTCTAAGTGACAGTTTAATAAATGAAGAGACAGTCCCAAATGAAACACTTGTTCCTCAGCAAAGTGCAGCTGCCCCCGAGGCTAAAGCCGTACCTTCCATCCAGCAGGTACGTATGGCTGCTCCTTATGAAAAAAATAATGAAATAGCCCATGACGAGACCAGTGGGCAAGAAGCGGAGGTTTTAACAGAGGGAGAGATAAGGGGAGGGGAGCAACCTCTTACAGCCACCCTAACCGAGGCTACAGACAGTATAGAGAGTGAGGGAAAGGTGATAGCTTCTATTTCGCAAAATCAGCAAGTTCAAACAACAAATACCACTGAGGTGCCAGATCTCGATGTCCCTGCTATTGTGGAACAGGTTTCTAAACAGGAACTGACAACTGCAGATGAGGCTGAGCAAGAAACAGAGATTAAGGTTATTGAGACTGATCTCTCAGTTGTCGCAGCAACTCCTGAACAGAGCAACTCTGATCAGAAAAATGATGTCGATCCTTCCGTTGCAACAGAAGCACAGCATGAGATTGGGAAAGATGGAGAAGAGACAAACATCGAATCCGTTATGGAACAAACTGTTTTGTCTTTGGGGACAGAGGTGCTCCGCAATGTGGAAACATTACTTGATACGAATCAATGCTATGGCTGTAATCTGGAAGGTGCCGATCTCAGCGGCAAGGATCTTGAGGCGTCTGATCTTGAAGGAGCCAATTTGAGGCAGGCTAACCTCAAAGGAACTGATCTGGAAGGCGCCAATCTTAAAGGAACAAACCTTTCAGGAGCAGATTTGCGAAAAGCTGACCTGGATGGGGCTGATCTGTATAAGGCAGATTTGACGGGTGCGGATTTAACTGAGGCCAGTCTTGACAAAACCTTGATTGATGATGCCATTCTTACAGGGGTGAAAGGGTATAAGCAGGAAACCCTTTTGATGATGGAGTAGTTTATCAACAGCGCTATGGGTCAAATATTTAGTGCTCTCTGACAATATATCGGTACATTAAATATAGAGCAGGAGATGTACCTATATCGCGCTATTTTCAGTTAAGGAGAATATTCAGGGCATTAGTGACCCTGATGTCCGAATCGATGCTGTCGTCTGTCAGGATCGATTCAATGGTGTCGAGTTTGTGTTGGATATTTCCCACAGCAAGTTCCAGGTTTTGGATGGTTGCAGCGGCATTAGTCTCAGTGACATCCATTGCCTGTCGGAGATCCTCGGCGCTACGGAGGATGGAACGCATGGTTGCAATTTTTTCCAGTCTGAGAAAAAGCTCGGTGAAATTAATTGGTTTTTCCAGGTAGTCAGCTGCCCCCTTTTTCATGGCTTCTACGGCCGTGTCAATGGAGGAATGGGCGGTAATAAGGATTACCTCAATATTTCGATTGAGATCTTTTGCGATGTCGATCACCTCGATTCCACCGATATCTCCAGGCATCATCAGGTCTGTGAGGACCACATCAACGTGATTTCCTTGTAGAATATTTTCCGCCTTATGTCCATCTTCGGCAAGAAGGACCGTATAATTTTCTTTTGCAAGGCGCTGTTCAAGAAGTCTTCTGATCACTGGATCATCATCGACAACAAGTATTGTTAGATTGTTCATCAGAGAACCTCTGTTATTTTTTCTGGTAAAAAATGGCACGTAGATGTCTTTTCGGAATGAAACGCGAGCAGATACCGGTGAGTGATTCGGTTGAACCAATGATGAGATAGCCGTCATCGGCAAGACAATCTGCTATTTTATTAAAGAGTTTTTTTCGATCTTCAAGAGTAAAATAAATTGCCACATTACGACAGAAGATGATGTCAAATTTTCCAAGCCCGGTAAAGGGAAGCATCAGATTGAGTTTGCGGAAATTGACCATTCCCCGGAGCTCATCTTTGACCTTCCAGGTGTCTCCAAAAAGCGTGAAATGCTTTTGCAGGGTCTGGCGGGGAAGTCCTCGTTCTATCTCAAATTTGTTGTATTTCCCATAGCTTGCCTGTTTTATGGCCGTATCTGATATATCGGTTCCTAAAAGACTGAAGTTGAACTTTGCCATCTGGGTACCCAGGAGTTCCTGAAGGGTAATAGCAATGGAATAAAGTTCCTGACCTGTGGATGACGCTGAACTCCAGATTTTGATGTTTGTTTTCAGAAGAGGAGAGCGTGGCGCACGGGCATCTATAATTTCGGGAAGAATTTTGTGTTTGAGGAGATCAAAAGGACTTGTATCTCGAAAGAAGAGTGTTTCGTTAGTAGAGATGGCATCAATTATTTGCCTTTCGATGAGTTTTGCCGGATCTCTTCTGGCCTTATCGTAAAGTGCACGATAGGATGTGCAGCCTAGTTCTTCTGCAATAGAACCGAGTCTCGTTTCAAAGAGATATGACTTGCTCTGATCCAGGTATATTCCGGATATCTCATGGATATATTGAGCTATAATTTTCAGCTCTTCAGCTGTGATCTTCAGCATATTTTCCAGATGCAAGTTTCTTTAAAGGAAGTGGGCAATGAATATGAATGCATAATTTTAACGGACACTCTTCATGATTTCTTCAGCAATTTTATTCAACGGGGCTATAACATCAGCCAGACCTGTTTCAATGGGAGCCTTAGGCATGCCGTAAACGACGCAGGTCTCTTCATTTTGAGCTATGATCCTGGCCCCTTTTTGACTTAAAATATTGAGGCCTTTGGTACCGTCAGATCCCATCCCGGTCATGATAACAGCTGTAGTTCTTCCGACATAATAGTCACCAATTGATCTAAAAAGATAGTCAACAGAGGGTTTGCAGGAATTTTCAGGCGGATCGTCAGTGATTTTTATCTGTCTGTTCTGTCCGTCAGCACTGGCAACGAGTTTCATCTGTTTGCCGCCTGGTGCAATATATACGGTATTTTTTTTTATCACTTCTCTATCTTCGGCTTCTTTTACTTTCAGTGCACATTTGTTGTCCAGGCTTGTGGCCAACGACTTGGTAAAGACAGGTGGCATATGTTGCACAATAAGAATGGGAACACCGATGTCTCCAGGCAACATGGGGAGCATTTGTGTAAGTGCATTTGGACCACCTGTAGAGATTCCGATGGTGACAATTTCGGATTTTCCTCGATTGATGGTCGGTCTGATTTTGCCATTTGTCGAGGAAGGAGATGTGGTTGAAATGGATTTAATGGGCTTGCGCAGAACAGTTTTCGCGCCTTTATTGAACTCTCCCTTGGTACGTAAAAAAGATGAGGCATTTCTGGAGAGTCTGAATTCTCTCAGAATCGGTGTTAACGCCTGTTTTAGCAGATTTTTACTTTCGGTGGGATTTTTACTCTGTGGTTTGAGGATAAAATCAAACGCACCAAGTTCCAGTGCTTTCATGGTCATCTCACCCCCATCAGTTGTCAGTGTGGAGACCATTATAGCGCCAATATTGGGGTGAGTTCGCTGTAATTCGGCAAGTACTTCGATACCGTTCATTTCAGGCATTTCGATATCGAGGGTGAGTATGTCCGGTTTTAAGGTGGCAATTTTTGCCATGGCAATTTTACCATTATGGGCAACGCCAACAACTTCTATTCCAGGAATTTCAGAGAGGATATCAGATACAGCTTTCCGATAGACAATGGTGTCGTCTACAACAAGAACCCTAAGTTTTTTCCCAATTATCATTGATTGATCTCTTCTACTCGTAAAACCTTTTCGACATCGAGAATACCGATTAATTTATCCTCGGTTTTGTATACCCCGGTAAAGAATTCTCCTTGAATCCCTCCCATGTTCGATGGTGGGGGTTCGAATCGCTCTTTGTTGGCTTGTACCACATCGCTAATCTTGCTAACGAGTAATCCGATGTGTTCTCCCGGAGAGTTGACAATAATATTTCTTGGGTCAAGAGAGAGATCTGTTTCTCCAAGACCAAGTTTTTTACCAAGATCTATACTGGTTACAATTTGACCTCGTAAATTCAATATCCCGAGTACATAACTTGGTGCCTGCGGCACTGCTGTCATCTCGATCAGTTTGTTGATTTCTTGAACCTTGAGTATGTCCATACCACAAAGAGCATCGCCTATCATAAAGGTTGCGAGCTCAACGAGATTTTTATTGGCAGCTTGATCTTGCTTTTCCATAATTGTAACTCCTTATGGGAAAATTGATGCTTGATGAAATAGTGAAGTTATTGATTTCCTGCGTCAGCCTATCTGCCAGGTCCCGTAACTGATTAGCCTTGGTGCCAATCTCGCCATTGCCTTAAGACGGAGATTGAGATGCTTCGCTTATTTGGCAAATACCCCTGGCAAATTCATCTGACACGGTGATTCTGATTTTTAATCCTGAAAGTATAACCTCTTTTCAGATCTTCATCAGTTTTTAATGGAGTTGTTTAATGTAGTGATGTACTGAAGCCATGAGTTTTTCTTTATCAAGCTTAATGTGATACTCATTTACCCCCACAGCTTTTCCTTTGGCAACATCCTCCTCCCCGGCGAGCGTAGTCAAGGCGATAATCGGCATGGATGAAAAGCGAGGGTCTTTCCTTATGGTTTCTGTCAGCTGAAAACCATTCATGTTGGGCATCTCAATGTCTGTGACCACAATGGAGATTTCGTCACCATGCTCCTGTAGTAGATCCCAGGCAATAGCACCATCTTCTCCTTCAATGACATTGTAGCCTGATTCGGTCATATACGATTTCACCTGATTTCTGAAGAAATTGGAGTCTTCAGCTATAAGAATGGTAGGTACGGGCCCTCCTTCCTCTTCAACTTCATAGACTTCCTGATTTTCGAACCATTCAGGGTACAACGCACCTACTACCTCAAAAATGTCGACCAGCATGGTGGTCTGTCCATCGATAATAGTAGAACCCATGATCCCAGGTTGTTTTAAGGTGACACCATCAATGGCTACTGAAATTTCCATTGCATCAATAGGTCCGATGGCCAGAAGACCGACGATCTGCGAAGCTATATTAAAAACAATGACCAGAAGATTATCGTTATCTGCCAGGGGTTGAACCATGGCCACATCATCCACGGCAAGCAGGGAAAGGCTGCCGCCACGATATTGCATTACTTTTTTCCCGCCAAGTTCTTCTATATCACTCCGTTTTATTTTTTCTATACGTTCGACCTGATTGAGGGGAACAGCGAACTGTTCTTTCTCCGAACTTCTGAAGGTGAGGAGCGCTTGTTTATCTTTTTGGGCCTTAACCTTATCTTCTGCAGCCATGGCTACTTCGGTTGCCCTGTCTGTACCATCTATTGAAGTGAGATGTGCCATACGGGCAAGGTTTGTCACATCGAGGATAAGGGCTATGCGTCCATCTCCCATGATTGTTGCACCGGCATAGCCTTTGCATTGCTGCAGATGTCTACCGAGTGGTTTGATGACAATTTCTTCAGAATCCTGCAGGCGATCAACAATGAGACCATATTTTAATGCACCGTTGGATACGACAACTATGTTTAAAGCACTGGAGGCAGCGTACCGTCTGTCAGAGTTGCTTCGTGCACCCTCGGCATCAACTGTGTTTATCTCACTCTCTTGAGTATTATCGTCCTCATTTTTAAAAAACGGCGACTCCTTGCCCCTGCGATCAGAGATACGCTCTCTTCTGTCTTGTTTATACTTATTTGTATTTATGTCAAAATAGGTTCTTTCAATACCCAGAACATCGGACAGGCGAATAAGAGGGAGTAGATTTCCACGCAGTCGGACAACTTCTGCATTACCCACTCGTTCAACACGTTCTTTTACATGCTTGGCAGGAATGCGTAGCAGCTCCTCAAGATTAACCTGGGGGATGGCATATCGTTCTCCTCCGGTCATAATTATTTGGCAGGGGATGATAGCGAGTGTCAGCGGAAGTTTGATTGAAATGGTTGTTCCATGCCCCGGTTCGGAGATGATATCGACCTGGCCTCCGAGCTTGTCGAGATTTGTTTTGACAACATCCATGCCGACGCCTCGACCTGAAACATCGGTTACCTGTTTGGCCATGGAAAAACCAGGCAGGAAAATGAGATTCACCTTCTCTTTATCCGACATCAGCTGGAGCTGTTCAGCAGTGATCAGGCCTTTGGTAATGGCCGAGGCACCAAGAATGTTGCCGTCAAGTCCTTTCCCATCATCGCTGATTTCGATAACCACCTGTCCAGCCTCATGATAGGCCTTGAGGATGACAAGACCTTTAGGCGATTTCCCTACACGGGCACGCTCATCAGGCATTTCAATGCCGTGATCAACGGAATTACGCACAAGATGAGTTAAAGGATCGTTGATCAATTCAATGATGGTTTTATCAAGTTCAACGTCTTTGCCGACAATGGTGAGGTCTATATTTTTACCAAGTTTGCTGGAGAGATCTCTAACTACCCGATTGAATTTATTAAAGACGTTGCCTATGGGCTGCATGCGGGTGAGCATGATTGCTTCTTGCAGTTCTGAGGTGATCAGGTCAATACGTTGTCCAACGACTTCGGCGTTGCGCACGTCATCTGAGGATATCGTCTGTAATAACTGATTACGACTGAGTACCAGTTCTCCGGCAAGGGTCATTAACGAGTCGAGCAGGCTGACATGAACCCGAATACTGGTATCCATCTTAACCGGATCCTGTTTTTTCGCGTTTCCTGTGGTGGAAGATGTTACAGAACTGGGTGTCGAGATTTCAGGTGTTGCTGCAATTTCTGCTGTTACCGAAGGTTCTGGAGGCGCGGTCACCACTGCTGGTTCTGGCGCAGGTTCAGGAATTGAAAATTCTTCAGGAGGAGTAGGGGCCATTTCCGCCTCTTCCTCGATATCTTCGGACAAGTATTCAGTGGGAACAGACTCAATTACAGCCTGGGGAACATTCCCTTCGACGATCTCATTTAGAGGAATCAAGTGGTCTTGAATGTCATAATCATTGCTGTTCTGGACATCTTCAATCATAGTCTGAAGTTTATCAGAGGCCTGCAGCAAAACATTGATGATTTCAGGATTGGGAATAAGCTTTCTGCTGCGGATCTGTCCCAGCACATTTTCCATGACATGTGACAGGTCCTGGATGACTGTTAACCCCATGAATCCGGCTCCACCCTTGATAGAGTGGGCGGCGCGGAAAACCTTGTTGACTAGTTCTTCATCGATATCACTGCCTGCTTCTTCTATTTGCAGAAGATCGTTTTCTATATCGGCGAGATGCTCAAGTGATTCTTCTATGAAACCCTGTAGTATTTCGTCGTCTTCAATTTGCATAAGAGAGCTCCTTCCATAAGAAAGAAATTGGGAAGTTGTTAGGGTAGTTATTCAAAATGATTCAAATTATAAAGGAATACAATACGTTCCGTCTGTAAGTATTATTATTGTATATGTCGCTTTCTTGAATGTACAGCGAATTTTTCAAAAAAAAGAAGTGGGCAGAGAAGTAGCGTTTAAAAAAAGAGGGAGAAAAAGTGTCTGGAAAAAATAAAAAAGAATGAATCGGGATTTGTGCCACTAAGTGGTGCAATCATCATCTGCCGTAACACTTCGAAAGTGTTACATATATTATAGGGTGCAAATAATATTACGGCAGGATGATGATTGAACCAAGAATGGTCGGATGATACAAGGTGGTAGAAAAATCATCCTTTTGTAATATTGACAACAGTCAATTCATAATTGAGAGGATGACCGGCAAGGGGATGATTGTAGTCAATGATTATAGAATCGGTTTTGATTTCAACTATGGTCGCCGGTACCTGATGGTTAACGCCATCTCTTTCAACATTCATAGAAAGAAGCATACCGACCTTAGGTTCAATTTTATCAGTGAACTTCTGTTTGGGGATAGTGTGGAGGAGATCTTTGCGCCGGATACCAAACCCTTCTTCAGGCTCAATGCGAATTTTGCGCATTTCTCCAACCTGCATACCCAGAATAATTCTTTGTATTGCCTGAGGAGTTTCTTGTTCGCCGATTTTGATGATTCTGGGTTCGGATACGGTTGCAGTTTCAAAGACTGTGCCATTGTCGAGCGTTCCGACTAAGGAGACGGCAACGGTATCTTGTTTTTCTACCTGGTTCATAAAAAGGACAATGCTCCCTGTTAAATAGAGTGAATAATAAAGGTTCTGCCAACTTGCTGAGACGAAAGTACTCTTTTTATCCGATCAGGATACCTTTGGCAATGTTTTGCTTGGTGCTCTCTGGAAGTTTTCAGGTTCTTCTTCCTTTGCGATAGAAAAAGCTGTTTCTTGACAAATGGGTGATACATGCATACATTATTTCGCTTTATGATAGAAATGTAACGAATTGGCTCGTGGCGTACTCTTCAGCTCGCTGCGAATGGAACATAATGATTTGTTGATCTTATCCGCTCCAATATTTTTTCCAGGTAATCCCAAAAAGGTATGACGTATGATAATTACTTGTGAAAAGTACAAGGAGGCCATGGAGGCAGAGGAAGCCGAATGCCGTCATCCTGATGATTATTGTACAAGCAGAACATCCTGCATGATCAATTTTTTGGAAAAGGAGCGAAAACGAGAACAGGCACATGGCAAAGCGGACATGGATCATAAGACATATTTAAAGGCTAAGACAGGTATGGTAGAGCTAGATTTTGCAAAAAGTAAGGATGGGTTGCTTCCTGCCATTGTACAGGATGCCGTAAGTGGAGAAGTACTTATGCTGGCATATATCAATCAGGAATCCTGGAGAAAAACTATGGCAACCGGTAAGGCTCATTACTGGAGCAGATCGAGAAACAAACTATGGCTTAAAGGTGAGTCTTCTGGGCATGTTCAACTTATTCGTGATATCTTTGTCGATTGTGATCAGGATACTGTGGTTTTCAAAGTGGAACAGTTAGGTGGAGCTGCCTGCCATAAGGGATACAGGTCTTGTTTTTATCGTCGTATTGAAAATAATGAATTGCAGACAGTCGGTGAAAGGGTTTTTGATCCGGCTGTTGTTTATGGAAATAAATGATGGGCTCATTCCCCCCCAAAGGTTAATTGATATGGAGAACAAAATGCAGCAGCTGAAACTTGGCCTCCCCAAAGGAAGTCTAGAAAAAGCCACTATTGAACTTTTTGAAAAAGCCGGATGGCTCATCAAACCAAAGTCACGCAACTATTTTCCCGAAATTGACGACCCTGAACTTGTCTGTTCAATTTGTCGTCCCCAGGAGATGTCTCGCTATGTTGAAAGCGGTATGCTTGATGCGGGTATCACAGGCAAGGATTGGACAATGGAGAATCAGTCAGAGGCAGTTATTGTCAGTGATCTCATTTACTCCAAGGTCAGCAGGAAGCCGACCCGATGGGTGATTGCCGTAAATGGCGAATCGGACATCAAATGTATTGAAGACCTGGAAGGAAAAAAAGTTGCCACTGAACTTATTAATGTGAGTAAGCGTTTTTTTGCCGAAAAAAATATTAATGTGGAAATCGAATTTTCCTGGGGAGCAACTGAGGCAAAGGTTGTTTCCGGGCTTGCAGATGCCATTGTTGAGGTCACTGAAACAGAGAGCACCATAAGGGCACATGGTTTGCGTGTAATATATGAACTGATGGAATCCAATACCCAGTTTATTGCCAATAAGGACGCGTGGAATGATCCTTGGAAAAGAGAAAAGATCGAGAATATTGCCATGCTCCTTCAGGCTTCTCTCAATGCTGACAGGATTGTCGGTCTCAAGATGAATGTTTCCCAGGCAAAACTTGATCAGATTATTGAATTATTACCCAGTCTCAACGCTCCGACCGTTGCCAATCTCTATCATACAGACTGGTTTTCCGTGGAGACTGTGGTCTCTGAGGATGTGGTAAGAGACCTGATCCCAGCTTTGAAAAAAGGTGGTGCTGAAGGGATCATAGAATACCAACTCAGTAAGGTTATATGAAATTTATTGATATCAAGTTTTTACTGAGTGTTCATAAATTATCCCAATTACCACCACTCTCCCTGCCCGAGATAGCCTTTGCCGGGAGGTCCAATGTTGGCAAGTCTTCTTTGATCAATGTTCTGGTTGGCAGAAAAGCCTTGGTAAAAGTTAGTGGGCGACCCGGAAAAACGCAGGGGCTTAATTATTTCGAGATTGACGAGTCCGTCTATCTGGTAGATCTTCCAGGATATGGTTTTGCCAGGGTTTCAAAGGGGATGCAGGATAGCTGGCAATCTCTTATTACCAGTTATCTGGAAACACGTTCTACCCTTTGTTGTGTCGTAGTGATTATGGATATACGCCACGGACCCAAACCTCAGGACACTCAACTGATATCCTGGCTGAAGCAACAGGACATTCCTTGTCTGCCGGTCTATACAAAAGTGGATAAATTATCTGGTAACGAAAGACAAAGAAATGCAGCAGTACTCGACGCCGGACACACTATCAATTCTTCAGAGAGGATACTCTTTTCTGCCAAAAGTGGTCAGGGAAAAGAAGAGCTGGAGAGAGCTCTTGCGTCTTTTGCGAAAATAGATTAGCTTTCTTTTTCATAGGTATTTAGACCTATATAGTATGGATTGCGACTCGTTTTTGTCTAACGGCAGTCATCAGTTACAATGGATCCATGAAAGGGAGGCTATGTATGCCACTTCGCTCCGATTGGCCATGCTGGGAAATCATGAAGTGTAATGATTCACAGGGGTGTCCGGCAAAGGAAAGTTCGTCAAAGCTTTGCTGGGAGATTATTAAGGAAGTTGATAGTTATTCTTTCAATATATGCAGAGATTGTCTTGTCTACGTCAGTAAACAGAAAAACTCTCAATTCAGCAAAGAAGAACTTTTGAGCATCATGGCTCAGAAGGGGGTGAACGTCTTGAATGGCGAACAATGTCCTAACTTCACAGGTTGCTGCGAAGAATAAATTGTAGTCGGGCAAAACGTTAAAAAAAAGGAGTGATGATCGAAACGATCATCACTCCTATTTTTTATTGTTCAGATTTCAGAACGGCTAAAAAAGCTTGCTGTGGGATATCAACATTCCCGACAGTCTTCATTCGTTTTTTTCCTGCTTTTTGTTTTTCCAAGAGTTTCCGTTTCCGACTGATGTCACCACCATAACATTTTGCGGTTACGTCTTTACGCAGGGCTGAAATGTTCGTTCGGGCCACAATGGAACCGCCAATAGCAGCTTGAATAGCAATTTTAAACATCTGCCTCGGAATTTCCTCTTTCAGCCTTTCGCAGGCATGAATACCGCGAGCTCTGGCCTTGGAGCGATGGACCAGTTGAGAGAGGGCATCGACAACCTCTCCGTTGACAAGAATGTCAAGTTTAACCAGGTCGCTTTTTCGATAGTCGTAAAGCTCGTAATCAAAAGAACCATAACCCTGAGTAACGGATTTGAGTTTGTCGTAAAAGTCATAGATCACTTCAGCCAGAGGCAGTTCACAGCTGAATTCTATCCTGCCTGGCATTGGGTAGTGGTAATTGGTGTTCTCTCCACGTCTCTCCATGCAAAGGGTCATAACGACACCCATGTACCGTTCGGGGATGAGAATAGTAGCCTTGATAAAGGGCTCCTCAACCCGATCAATCTGCATAGGATCTGGAAAGTAGGCAGGATTGTCCACTT
The DNA here is from genome assembly GCA_018820855.1 of Pseudomonadota bacterium. Classification (GTDB taxonomy): domain Bacteria; phylum Desulfobacterota; class Desulfobulbia; order Desulfobulbales; family Desulfocapsaceae; genus Desulfocapsa. The sequence continues at coordinate 93,502 of JAHJNL010000007.1, forward strand.
CCAGAACGCTCTGGTCTCTTAAATAAAAAATGTATTTAACTGAAGGAACTGTTAAAATCAGTGAGATGTCAAACTCACGTTCAAGCCTTTCCTGAACAACCTCAAGATGCAAGAGACCAAGGAATCCACAGCGGAAACCAAATCCTAGAGCAGCAGAGGAATCTTTTTGGAAGGTAAGTGCGGCATCATTGAGTTGCAGTTTTTCCAGAGCTGTTGCCAAATCTTCATATTCATCCGTTGATATGGGATAGATAGAAGAAAACACCACCTGCTGCACCTCTTTGAAGCCTTTTAGCGATTCGGCACATGGATTCTCTTTCAGGGTGATGGTGTCCCCTGGACGGGTGTCGCTGATATTTTTCACTCCGGCGACAATATATCCGACTTGGCCGGCGCTCAAGGATTTGACCGGTTCTTTGATCACTTTGTAGACACCTACTTCTTCCACCCGGTACTCTGCTTTATTGGACATGAAGTAAATGATATCATTCTGTTTGACGGTACCGTTCATGATTCTGCAGGAGATGATGGTTCCTCGGAAAGGATCATAGTTTGCATCAAAGATAAGGGCTTGCAGGGGAGCTTTCGGGTCTCCTTGCGGAGGTGGAATAAATTTGACGATTGCCTCCAGGATCTCTTTTACCCCCTCTCCGGTTTTTGCCGAGCAACGTTGGATTAATTCACCTTCCAGGCCAAGATCTTCCTCTATCTGGTTGGATACCTTCTCTGGTTCTGCGGAGGGGAGGTCAATTTTATTGACGACCGGAATGATTTCCAGGTTGTTTTCCATGGCAAGGTAGAGATTGGCCAGGGTCTGTGCCTGAACACCCTGTGCTGCATCCACTAAGAGAAGAGCCCCCTCACAGGAACTGAGTGCCCGTGAAACTTCATAGCTAAAATCAACATGACCCGGGGTATCCACAAGATTGAGACTGTACTCTTTTCCATCTTCGGCTATATAGGGGAGACAGATGGTCTGGCTTTTGATGGTGATTCCGCGTTCACGTTCAATGTCCATGTTATCCAGTAACTGGTCATGAAAATCGCGAGCACTCACCTGTTGACATAATTGAATCATGCGATCTGCAAGGGTGGATTTGCCATGATCTATATGGGCAATAATTGAAAAGTTACGTATGTTTTTCATAATAAATCGTTAGTTGTGAGCGGGGTTGTGAATTATTACTTTATGAACAGAGCAGAATAAGGTGAAAAAGTTATGCCTTCTAGCATATAACCGAAAACAATAAAATAGAATTTTATCCATTCTTCGTGCTATGGTAACATATCGGTGAGATTTAATAAAAAAAACAAATTGTATCTTTGGATATTCTGGTATCCGTGGATATTCTGATTGCCTTTTCCAGGCACAGGGGTAATAATGTATAGTTCCGTCCACCTATTATATCACTATTTGGAGAATCTGTCCTGTATGGTGTCTGACGAAATTAACTCTTTTCAGAGTTTGACAAAAGCAGACCTTTGATTTCATCTGTATTTGTGTGCAATCCCAAAACGCTGACCCAGTTGCGCTTATTAAGAGATAGAGGATATGAGTTCCCATAAAAAGAAAGAATCAGGTGATCCAACAGAGCCGCAGTTACATCCTCTGGTTGCTTTGCCTGAAGATAACCATCTTCCCGTACTGAGCAATCCTGCATTGCATCGTTATCTTCAGGAGATCAGTCAGTATGAACTCCTCAGTCGTGAAGAAACAGATGAGCTCTCTATCAAATTTCGTGAAAATGGCGATCAGGATGCAGCCTACAGGCTGGTCTCTGCCAATCTTCGACTTGTGGTCAAGGTAGCCATGGATTTCCAGAAGTATTGGATGCAGAACTTTATGGATTTGATCCAGGAGGGAAATGTCGGTCTGGTCCAGGCGACCAAAAAGTTTGATCCCTATCGAGGTGTGAAGTTTTCCTATTATGCTGCCTATTGGATTCGAGCCTATATCCTTAAGTTTATAATGGATAATTGGCGAATGGTTAAAATCGGAACAACTCAGGCACAACGGAAACTGTTTTTCTCTCTGAACAAAGAAAAAAGATTGCTTGAATCCCAAGGATTCAAACCCGAAGTGAAGCTTCTTGCACAAAGGCTCAATGTCAAAGAAACCGAAGTCATTGAGATGAGCCAAAGGATGGACAGCTGGGATGTCTCATTAGAAAGTCCTGTGCGATCGGATTCCGATGATGAACAGAAAAACTTTATTCCCACCAATGGACCTGCTATTGAAGATGTTGTAGCCGGAGACGAAATGAAAAGTCGTCTTGGTGAGTTACTTGCCATACTTAAAGAAAAACTGAATGATAAAGAAACAATGATCCTTGAAGAAAGATTACTTACCGATGAACCGCTTACTCTGCAGACCATTGCAGACCGTTTTGGTATCTCCAGAGAACGGGTTCGTCAAATAGAAGTTAATCTTTTGAAGAAAATGAAGAAGTATCTTGAGGCAGAGATGCCAGATATTATAGATTTTTTTGACGGAAAACGAATGATTCGAAAGGGAGGCTGATGAAGTAAAAGTGGCAGTCTGCTTTTATTTGTCTGTTTTTTTTCAGATCTCCGTCGTTACATGAGAGAGCAAATTACATTATGAAAGTTCCATTATTAGATTTAGGCATTCAACTGAAGTCCATGAGAGAGGACATTGTCGCTGCTGTGACAAAGGTAATTGATTCAACGACCTATATTCAAGGTCCGGAAGTCGCTTCTCTCGAAGAAGAGGTCGCATCCTACTGCGGTACCAAATACGGTATTGGCGTTTCCAGCGGTACAGATGCTCTTCTTGTGTCCCTGATGGCTTTAGGCATTGGGCCTGGTGATAGAGTTCTTACTACCCCCTATAGCTTTTTTGCAACAATGGGAGTCATTTTACGATGCGGCGCTCTTCCTGTTTTTGCCGATATTGATCTTCTTTCGTACAATATCAATCCTCAGGCAATGGAGGAAATTCTCGCTGCGGACAAAGAAAAGACTATAAAGGCAATTCTTCCTGTGCATCTTTATGGACAATGTGCTGATATGAGTGCAATCCTTGGTCTTTCTAAAAAATATAATATTCCTGTGATTGAAGATGCAGCGCAGGCCATTGGCGCTGAGTATCCTGACTTATCCAGTGGAGAATGGAAAAAGAGCGGTGCCATGGGGTTGGCCGGCTGTTTTTCTTTTTTTCCAAGTAAAAATCTTGGAGGTATCGGCGACGGAGGAATGGTGGTTACCAATGATTCCGCATTTGCCGACTTGTTGCGGATGTTGCGGAATCATGGCGCAGAGCCTAAGTATTATCATTCCAGGATAGGTGGGAATTTCCGTCTTGATCCTATCCAGGCTACAGTTCTCCGTATCAAACTCCAATACCTTGAGCAGTGGCATGCTGCCAGAAGGAAAAATGCTGCTAATTATAATGAGTTGTTTGCTAAAACCACTCTTTTGCAGGACGAGCGTATTTTCGTGCCGACGGCAGTATACGCAGACCAGGCGGCACATGCCGGTGGTAACAAAAATTATCACATATATAACCAATATGTGATTCGTGTTCAAGATCGTGATGCATTGATAGAATGGCTTCGTTCCAACGACATAGGGTGCGAGATCTATTATCCTGTTGCTTTACACGAACAGGAGTGCCTGCGGGGGTTGATGGACAAGGAGGTATTGCCGAATGCAGAGCTTGCTGCACAGTCCACTCTGGCCTTGCCGATTTATCCGGAACTTACCCTCGCAATGCAAGAGTATGTTGTTGAAAAAATAGCCGCATTCTATGAGCGTTGATAAACAGTCTACAGGTATTATTACTTTCTGATGCTGCAGTTCAAGCACCTTCATGTCTCAGATTTCAGGACTAAAAGCAATGGTACTGTTGTCTTTAGGAGGTCAACCCGCCTGCTTAGGGGGTTGACCTGCCTGCTTTTTTTGATCCTGCTCCTGTTTCCCTCCATTCTCTTAGCAGAAAACAGCACTGAACTCTTAGATGTTGCCAGCAGTCATGGGCTTGTCTTGAAAGGAGTTCAAGATCAGCCCACTTGGATGCAGCTCTGGGATAAGGGCCGAGAATCAGCGCGCTTGGGTAAGTTAGAAGAAGCGGCAGCAATCTATCGGAAACTTCTTCAAAAAAAGCCAAATATTGAAGAAGCACTTCGAGAATATGTCTTGGTCCTGATGAATCTGGAGCAATGGTCTGAGGCCAGCATTATCTTACATAAATTGTTGGAGATTGATTCGGAATCTCCTCAATATCAACTTTATGCCGGAAGGGTAGCATTAAGGCAACAACGCTACGAGCAGGCTTCGACCTATTTTGGTCAGGTATACACCTTGTCTCCTGATGGGCCTGATTCTGTTGAGGCCCTCAAGGGATTGGTCCTTGCCATGCAGAAACTTGAAGATAAGGAGTTGGCCTATCCATTGATGGAACAACTCTATCTGCGTGTTCCTAAAGAAGAAAAAAATGTTCGACAATTGGCACAGTACAGTCTGGATCTGGGCTATATCAAGAAAGCCCAGGATTTCTATCGAATTCTTCTGAATGAATTTGGTGGAGAAGCTCAGGATTTCCTTGCTGCGGCCCCTTTATTTGAAGAATCAGATGATCTGGACATGGCTGTTCGTTGTTGGCGTGGTTACCTGGAAAGTTACTCTTATTACCTTCCTTTTCATAAAAAGTTGTCTCAGTATTATCTCACTCATAATCAGGAGCGTTTAGCTCTTCCTCACCTCCTTGTACGCCTGGCCCACAAAGAAAATAATTCAGAGATCCTGCTTCAAATTGGTCGCATTTATCTCTATCAGGAAAGTCGGCCTGACAAGGCACTGTATTTTTATGAAGAGTATCGAAAAAAGAATCCTCGGAACAAAGACGTTGTATCGGAAATCAAACGAATTCAAGCCGTTCTCGCCAATGATCTGTTGGTCATCGTGGAAAATGAAGGTGCTTGGCCCCTTTGGCGAGATCTTGCCAGAATAGCTCCCAGCCGTCTGGCTATTTATTCCTCAATGGCTGAACAGCTTGAAAAAATGGGTAAGAAAAAAGAACTGCTTGAAGTTTTGGAGATTATTCATACTCACGATCCTAACGATCAAAAGGTATCTTTCAAGCTGGCGCAGCTTTATTTTTCTAACGAGAATCTGACAGCCTGTAGTGAAGTTCTGGATTCTTTAAAAGAAGAAGAACGTTCTGGGAAGGATTACTTTTTTCTCCGAGCGCGAATCGAGGAGGAGAGGAAAAACCGAATCCAGGCCCTAGCTTATTATAAATTATATTTACAAGAAAATGTTCCGGATTTTTCTTCCCTGTTAAGATGTCTCAAAATGGCAGGCGATCTGGGCTTGATAAATGAGCTCAACTATTTTTTTCAGCTACTTCCCGAACACTCTACAAACAAGGAAGAAGCTGATGAGGGGAGTCTTGTTTACGGAGAGGCTCTGGTCCTTAATGGATTAACGTCAACGGCACGATTATGTTATCAAAAGCTTCTTAAGCAGGGAGACTTAGCTCCGGTCACACGTCAGAATGTTGAGGCGAACATTGTAAAAACCCTACAGCTTGAAGAAAACATCTTCGAGGCTGAACAGGAGTTGATGGCGTTTCTCGTCCGTGATGGGGGAGATAAGTTTTTCGCTACTCAATTAATACATAATGCTCTGCAGGATAAAGACTGGGACAGAGCCTGGAAATGGTATGAATTCCTTGTGTTGAGTAGTGATACGACCCAGAAAAATTGTGCTAGCGATACTGTTTTGCTTTTCAACGAGAAGATTAATATCCTGCAGGAATCAGGTCAGATCGAAGTGGCCATAGAGATGACAGAGGATTTTCTTGAAAGCTATGAGTCTCTATGCAGAGATGAAAAGATAACATGGTCGGAACCGAGAGCAAAACTTGCTGAACTCTACTACAAAAATGATGAACCTCAAAGAGGCAAAGCCATTCTTGAAACGTTAGCCCCCCAATCTCCTGGAAACTTTAATATCCAGGTCTTAGAACAGGCTATTGTTTGTAAAACTTCTATGGATGAATCTTGCAGTCATCTTCTGAAATTTATCCAGAATTCAGGTGAGGGCACAAATGTTCTCTTAATGGATACGGCTTTACTCTTAAAAAAATATGGTGAGTATAAAACTGCTCTTTTTCTTGTTGGAAAATACCTCGAGGAGGTACCGGACTCTCTACGAGGAAGATTGCTCAAGGCACAGTTGTTTGTAGAGACAGGAGATGACTTTGCAGCCCTGGCACTTTACAGAGAAATAGGTCAAGAATTTCCCAATGAAATGATATTTCAAAAGAATATCTTGGAAATTCAATTTCAGCTCGCAAAATTTAATGAGCTTATTCAGGAGCTAGCTCCTGAATGGATGCCGGTTAAGAGAGATGATATCCTCCTTGCTGAATACTCCATTCCGCCAGCTATAGAAGCTATGCCGATATGGAAGCAGCTGCTTTTGGCCCGAACATTCTGGGCAGTTCGGAGATGGGACGATTCCTTGTTGATTTATGAATCTCTTCTGCAACCTCCTGTTGATCAACAATTTACAGAAAAGATAAAACTTGAAGATGTTCAGTTGACCCTCCCTCCGCCAAAACGAACATTTTGGAATATAATCAGCTTTACTACTCCCGCAGAGCCAGATAGGTTGACAGTGGTCATGAGTCCTGAGTTTATCAGAACAAACCTTGAAAAATCAGTCGTTGCCATTGCCGCAGAATTTTACACTTCATACCGCTGGCAACAAGCTGTGGCAAAAGAGTTGTCTGTACGTAAGGCAATGCGTGATGGAAATTATTATCAGGCGATGAAAGAGTATCAGAATCTCCTGCAAAATGAGTTTTCAACAGAAAGTCTTTTTGACTTGGCTGGGATTTACAGCCGTCTGGGATTTCTCGGTAAAGAGGCGGCCATCTATGAAATTATGAAACAGGAAAGCCCAGGCTATCCAGATCTTGATGAATCCGTTCAGCGTAACGCCATGAAACGGAAGCCCAGGGTTACACTTTTGTCTACCTTTATGGAAAAAAACGGTAGAGAAGGGTATTATGATAACAGGGAGATAGGGGGAGGGTTGCAAAGCTGGTTTATGCCCTCACTTCGCCATGAAATTCTGGTTGATTGGCGCCGTATTTATGATAATTCCGATGATACTGAGCAGACACTTTGGCGGAATCGTCTTCAAGCCAGGATGAAATGGAGCCCCGTATATGATCTTGATTTTTTTCTTGGCGTAGGAGCTGACAGGGCAGATGACGAAATTGGAACCACTGCTCTTTATAGTATGCAGATGAAGGGGCGTGTCGGAGATATGGTCCAGGGGCACCTTGGTGTTGCCCAGGATGTCGTTGACGATACAGTTGAATCACTGCGGGACCTGATCAACAAAAAAGAATATGAGGCAGGGCTTACTCTCGATTTCCTGCCACGTTTGTTTGGAGGGGGGGGCTATCTGTTTACAGAGTATTCAGACGGTAACCATCAGAACAGATATGATCTGTGGACTTCATATATTCTGCATAGCGAACCAACGCTGTTACAATTAAGATACGGTTATGAATTCTCGCATAATTCGGATGGAAATCTTGGCAGGGATTTTTCTTATGAAAATCAATTTGCTCCTGGAGACCATCCTTACTGGAGTCCAAAAGAATACTGGCAGCATCTCTTTACCATATCTTTCGAGCACCAACTTGCGGAAAATATACTTGGGCGCGGTGCACCAAGTTATTATTCTCTTGAATATTCATTTGGCTACGAATTCGGTGGCTATGATAACCATCAGATAAAAGCCGAGATTTTTCTTGAAATAAGTCGCCATTTTTTATTAGATAGCACTCTCGCTGTAATTCAAGGAGATCAGCAGAGAGAACAGAATGTTTGGCTATCTATGATCTATCGCTGGTGATATTTTTTTCCTGTAGAATGACTCATTTGAAGAGTTACTCTGCAGGATTTTGTTTTTTATATGGAGGAAGCTAATGGTAGTACGCATACCAATGTCAAAGGCAGGATATCAGAATCTTAAGGAAGAACTGAATCAGCTTGAACATGTGGACAGGCATATAGTTGTCAAGTCTATTGAAACAGCCAGAGAACATGGTGATTTAAAGGAAAACGCCGAATATCATGCGGCAAAAGAGCGCCAAGGGCATATTGAGGGACGTATTCGGGAGTTAAAGGACAAGCTGGGAAGGGCAGAGGTTATAGACTGTGCAAACGTGAATTGTCAACGGGTTGTATTTGGCACAGTGGTTATCCTTCTTGATATGGATACTGATGAAGAGGTCAGCTATCAGCTGCTTGGGCCTGAGGAAGCTGATGTGAAGAGTGGTTCAATATCCATACTTTCTCCCTTGGGAAAGAGTATGTTGGGAAAAGAAGTCGGTGATGATGTGGTGACAAAAACACCGGGGGGGACACGAGAATTTGAGGTCGTGGCTATTTTCCCGTCCAAGTTCAGCTAAGCTACCAGTCAAAAATGAGAGTGACTTTACCGTCACTCTCATTTTTGTTACAGAATAGTTTTAGACAGGTAATGTCCTGATTGAAATCAGTCGTTCCGATAAGAAATACCGGGTTCCAGCATACCTGAAAGGAAGATTTCAAGTACCTGATTAATGGTTTCCTCTACGGTATATTCTGTTTCCAGAGAGAGTGTCCAGACTCTGGAAATCTCATCCAGCGCACCAAAAAAAGCCCGCTTTGCGATACCAGGGCGTATCGTGGATCTATAAATATTTTGTTCCTGACCGATTTTAATGATTGTTGAAATAATATTCACATATTCACTGAATTTATTATTTCGATACTCTTTGATGAGTTTGGCGCTTTGTCTGAGTTCGATTTGAATGACTTCTGCCAGATTTTTATTCTTTTTCATTACAGTCAAATGCTTTGTTGCAAAGATCTCAAGCATTTTCCTGGGGTCTTCTTCGTCTGCCAGAAGTTTTTTGACCTGTTCAATCAGGTTACCGATTTCTTCCTCAAAGACTGAAATGAGGATGTCGAATTTATTATTGAAGTAGAGGTAGATTGTTCCGTCTGCTACCTTGGCTTCTTTGGCGATATCGGATATCCTGGCGTTGAAAAAGCCTTTTTTGGCAAAGACTTTTGTCGCCGCATGGATTATTTTGGAATGTTTGTTAGCAGCTTTCATTAGAGATGATTTTACCAAGGTCATTAGACAACGGTAAGAAAAGAGAAATAAAATGAATGAATGGTTATTCATTCATTTTATTCATTCTGTCTGAATTGTCAATGTTTTGTCTTGCTAAATGGTAATTTATTTTGTTTAGGTTGTTAGGCAACTTCCCGAAACCATGCGCAAAGCCTTGGGAAAGTCTTATAAATATAGTTAACCTCCATGTCTTTTCGCATCGTTTGGGGGAATCCTTTAATTATTGTCAGGAGTAGAATCATGAAAGTTCTGGTTGTTGGTTCCGGTGGTCGTGAACATGCCCTTGTCTGGAAAATCCAGCAAAGTTCCCGAGTAAAAAAGATTTTTTGTGCACCTGGGAACGCAGGTATAAAAAAGATGGCCGAATGTATCGATATCAGTGTCACAGACATTGATGCTCTTGTAACCTTTGCCAAAAAGGAAAACATTGATTTGACCGTTGTCGGTCCTGAATTGTCCCTCACCGCAGGTATTGTTAATCGCTTTGAGAGTGAAGGGTTACGGATTTTCGGACCGTCACAGGAGGGAGCCATACTTGAAGGAAGTAAGGTTTTTACTAAAGAATTTTTAGAAAAATATAATATTCCCACTGCCCGTTTTAAAGTGTTTAGTGATAGGAAAAAGGCCAAAAAGTATATTGAAAAATGTGGCGCTCCGGTCGTGGTCAAAGCTGATGGACTGGCTGCCGGTAAGGGGGTTATCGTTGCTTCCTCGGTAAAAGAGGCGAAAGATGCAGTCGATCTGATTATGCAGGAGAAGGCATTTGGCGATGCCGGAAGTAAGATTATTATTGAAGAATGTCTGAAAGGAGAAGAAGCCTCCTTTATCGCCTTCACCGATGGAAAAACGATCCTTCCGCTTCCCACTTCACAGGACCATAAGGCAGCCTACGACGGTGACAAAGGGCCTAATACCGGCGGCATGGGGGCCTACTCTCCTGCACCTGTGGTGACAGAGAAAATTGCTGATTATGTCATGCAGGAAATCATGCTGCCAACTATACAAGGAATGGCAACAGAAGGGCGCCCTTACAAAGGTATGCTCTATGCCGGACTGATGATCGATGGCGATTCGATTAACGTTCTGGAATTTAATTGTCGTTTCGGTGATCCGGAAGCCCAGCCACTGCTGATGCGTTTGAAAAGTGACGTCATTGATATCTTTGAGGCTGTTATTGACGGCAACTTGGACCAGGTGGATATGAAAATCGACCCACGCCCTACCGTTTGCGTGGTAATGGCCTCAGGAGGTTATCCTGGGAATTATGAAAGCGGCAAGACTATTCGTGGCTTAAGCAAGGCTGCTCACGTTGATGGCGTTGTGGTCTTCCATGCTGGTACCCAGATCATAAACGGTAGGGTATCCTCTGCCGGAGGCCGCGTTTTAGGAGTGACTGCTGTCGGTAAAGATCTTACAAAGGCCATAACTCAGGCTTATAAAGCCGTTGATTTGATCTCCTGGACAGGTTCTTTTTACCGTACAGATATCGGTTCAAAAGCATTGAATAGAGGACAGGAGTCTGAGGTACATTCCGTCGTTGGTATTGTCATGGGAAGTGATTCCGATCTGCCGGTTATGCAGGTTGCAGCCGATTTCTTGAAAGCCATGGGGATTCCTTATGAAATGACAATTGCTTCTGCGCACAGAACTCCTGAACGTGCTGCAAAGTATGCCTCTACTGCCAAAAAACGAGGACTGAAAATGATTATTGCCGGGGCCGGAATGGCAGCCCATCTGGCAGGGGTACTTTCCGCTCATACAGATCTCCCTGTTATCGGTGTCCCTCTTGATGCCTCGCCGCTTCAGGGAATGGATGCTCTGTTGGCCACGGTTCAAATGCCTCCAGGTATCCCTGTCGCAACCATGGGTATAGGTAAACCTGGAGCCAAAAATGCAGCTGTTCTTGCTGCTCGAATTCTTGCCTTGGACGATAAGAAACTTGCAGACCGGTTGGTGGAATTCAGAGCTGCAATGGCCGAAGAGGTGAATGCAAAGGCAAGAAAGATTGGTGGCTAACAGTGACTGATTGCATCCTCCCTTCTCCAGAGCAGTACAGGGTAGCCCTGGAAACACTGGAGAAGGGTGGAATTGTCGCTTATCCGACAGAAACATTTTATGGCCTGGCTGTTGACCCCCGGAATGATCAAGCCATTTCTGCCCTGTATGCCCTGAAAAAAAGAGAGCGCCGGAAACCGCTTTCACTCCTTGTTCCGAATATGACTGTCCTCTCCTCCTACATCCGTTTTTTCCATCCAATCTATTACACTCTTACTGAGAGTTTCTGGCCAGGCCCCCTAACTTTGGTGTTTCCAGCTCAAGCAGATACTTCCATATTACTGCGTGGAGGTGGGGATACTTTAGCCATACGGATATCTTCGCATCCCGTTGCTCAAAAACTCTGTTCACTCTGGGGGGGGGCACTCACAGCAACCAGTGCCAACGAAAGCGGTAAGTCTCCTCTTTTAAATGCGGTCCAGCTCAGGCAATTCTGGGGTGATCAGATCAATTATGTGCTTGATGGCGGTACTGTGCCAGGTGGCAAAGGATCAACCATGGTAGAAGTTATCGGTGATGAGCTTCACATACTCCGTAATGGGGTGATAGATACGGGACACATTTTTCAGGTCTTGGAGAAAATGAAGAAAAACAGTTGAACTCTTCCTCTTTCTATCGAGTCAGTTATTCAGGTTGTAAAAAAAAATACAAATGTGATAGCATTTTTATAAATAATAAAAAGTCGTTGCTTAGTAATAAGTAGAGTTCTTAGGGGTTGCTATTATGAAGGAGGGAGTGCATGGATGACTTGAAATGGGACAGAGAATTTGCCTTGGATCAGGCAGCTGAAGATGAAGAACTGTTACAGGAATTAATAGAAATCTTTAAAGAGTCATCCACTTCTGATTTGGCAAATCTGAAACAGGGCATCAGTAAAGGGGATGCTGCCATGAGTATGGCCAGTGCTCATTCTATCAAAGGCGCTGCCGCGAGTCTTGGTTTGAAGGGCCTCCGTGATCTGACTGCAATTATTGAGGCAGATTGCCGCGAAGGATCCTTACGTGTTGCGACAGAGAAGCTTTCCGATTTAGAGAAGTTATTGTCTCTTCTGCAGGAATTGTAGATGCCATTGACCTATGAGTTCGCTTTGGCCACGGTTTGTTTTTACAACAGCAACGAGATTCTTGGCACTGTCTGCTCTTGAGGGAATCTCGGTTTAATTGTATGCAAGTGCGGTGTTGTGCTATCTGCGAACGTCGGCAGAAAAAAATAGTATTTTGATCAGCGTCTCATTTGAAGCCTTGTGTTTCACCACCCAGTCAGCGATCAGCCCATCCAGAATAACAAAGTATGGTTGGGCAGGCTGATCGCGAACCTTTAGAACAGATCAGGATAGTTTTATTTTGAGGTATCATGAAGTCGGGGGGCATGTTGGCTGTTGCTGATACCTTATACATCTCCAACTCAGTATTCACCTGAGTTTGCTTTGTTGTTTGCTTTTTTTTATGTTGCACCAGGCGTTACAGAACACGCTATGCCTGCCTTAACGCCCCTTGAAAGCAAAAAACATACGGCACAACCCGTAGTAAACTTTATTGTCTGTATTTCTCCTAACGGGTGAGTTGACGATATTTGATTCTATGTGGCTGGTCTGCCTCTGTTCCCAGTCGTGCCTTCTTGTCTTTTTCATAATCCGAATAATTGCCTTCAAACCAGACAACCTGGGAATCTCCCTCAAAGGCAAGGATGTGAGTCGCAATTCTATCTAGAAACCACCTGTCATGACTGATAACCACAGCGCAACCGCCAAAGTTGTCCAAGGCTTCTTCTAAGGCTCTGAGGGTGTTGACGTCCAGGTCATTTGTCGGTTCATCGAGAAGGAGTACATTGCCGCCTTCCTTGAGCATTCTGGCCAGATGTACTCGATTACGTTGTCCGCCAGAAAGGAGGCCAACTTTTTTCTGTTGAGCAGATCCGGAAAAGTTGAATTTTGCCACATAGGCCCTGGAGTTTATCTCTTGTGTACCAAGCCATACAGTCTCCTGGCCTTCTGAAACGGCCTCCCAGATTGTCATTTCCGGGTCAAGTACTTCACGGCTCTGATCCACGTAAGACAGTTTGACGGTTTCTCCTAAACGGATAGTACCCTCATCAGGGGTGTCTCTGCCGGTGATCATTTCAAAGAGGGTGGATTTACCAGCCCCGTTGGGTCCTATGATGCCGACTATGCCACCTGCGGGAAGGCTGAAATTCATGTCGTCAACAAGGATGCGGTCGCCGAACGCCTTGCGTACATGTTCTGCCTCAATAACAAGTTTGCCGAGCCGGGGGCCGGGAGGGATAAAGATCTGCAGATCTTTGGCCATCTTTTCAGTTTCCTGGCCAAGAAGTTGTTCGTAGGAACTGATACGGGCCTTGGACTTGCTTCGTCTCCCCTTGGGAGACATCTTGATCCATTCCAGCTCTCTTTGCAGAGTCCGTCGGCGATCACTCTCCTTCTTCTCTTCATTGGCCAACCGTTGTTCTTTCTGTTCCAGCCAAGATGAATAATTTCCTTTCCAGGGAATGCCTCGTCCCCGATCAAGTTCCAGAATCCATCCTGCAACATTATCGAGGAAATAGCGATCATGGGTGACTGCAATGACGGTCCCGGAATATTGTTGGAGGTGGTGCTCCAGCCAGGCGACGGATTCGGCATCCAGGTGGTTTGTCGGCTCATCGAGGAGCAGGATATCGGGTTTTTTCAAAAGGATACGGCAGAGGGCAACACGCCTCTTTTCACCACCTGAGAGGATATCGCATTTTGCCTCAGAAGGCGGACAGCGCAGGGCATCCATGGCCATTTCCAGTTTGGAATCAAGATCCCAGGCATCAAGGGTGTCCAATTTGTCTTGTACTTCACCCTGGCGTTCGATAAGGGCCTGCATCTCATCGTCGCTCATGGGCTCTGCAAATTTTTCGTTAATTGTGTTGAATTCATTTAAGAGATTCACTGTGGACTGGGCACCTTCCTCAACTATCTCTTTCACTGTTTTGGTAGGATCGAGTTCAGGTTCCTGGGGCAGGTAATCGATGGTCAGTCCGGGGGACATAATCGTCTCCCCATTAAAATCTTTATCTATCCCGGCAAGAATACGAAGCAAACTGCTTTTTCCGGAACCATTGAGACCAAGTACGCCTATCTTTGCTCCATAAAAATAGGAGAGAGATATATCTTTAAGAATCGGTTTGTCGTCATAGTACTTACTGACTTTAATCATCGAATAGATAATTTTTTTATCATCAACACTCATTTGATTATCCTGATTTGAGATGGGTGAATAGGGGGAAAAGTTCTACGTGACTGAGAACAGTCATAATACCCTGAATGCCACGAAAAGAAAAGATCGATATGGCTGATTTGTTAAGCCTTATACAAAGGGCTATCAGGAATGATTAAGTTGCCGTTGGTAACTTGCTATGTTGAGAAAAACAAGTAATATGAGAAAGGGTCGCAAAAAAACTTACCACACATTTATGCGCTGAGCGGTTAATTCAAAATTCCAAAATTTTTCTTTTTTACATTTACATGAAAATACGCAGTTTCATCTTCTTGATTGTCATAGTCCTGGGCCTCTTTCCTCTTTTTATTATGGTTGCCCTCAATTGGCCAAAAACCATCGAACGACTGGAATATGCAGCTGAATCAGAGACTCAGGCCCAGTCACATGTGGAGTTTGCTCAGTTAAATGCCAGAATACGTTGCCTGAAAAAGAGTCTTATTCGTTCCGCCACACTTCCCTCTGCCTTTGCCGCGATCCACGATTCCACAAATATTGATACCATGTCCGGGGTTCTGAAAAGATGGTTCGAGAGCGATGAGCAGGTTCAGGAGCTCACCCTTTTCAGTGGTAACGGTGATGAGTTGCTTTCTTTCCACCGAGAGGGGCCTGAGTTACTGGCAGGTGCTTCTGTTGTAAATCATTTTGAGCATAGATTTTTTCGGCAATCGCTCGAACTTGATGAAAATCAGGTTTTTGTGAATCTTGTCGGTCAGAAAACTGATCCTTTTCAGCATACCGGCAGCGATGAGTACGAACTGCTAATGTCAACACCTGTGGTCGAGACTGGTCGAGGTCCCATTGGTGTCATGATGATGCGTATAGATATGTCTGAGTTCCTTAAAAATTTTAAGGATTCATATTGGGTAACTGAAAACGGGAGTTACCTGCGTGGATGTGACGCCAGTGTACCTGCTCCTGATTCTGTGCGTGATATGGAGAGTGATACCTGTAATGCCTTCACCGAGTTTCCCGGTCTGCAGGTAACGGAAATCAGTGATCCCTTGATTTTGTCAGGAAAAAACAAGAAAAAAATTGCCTGGATGCCGCTTATTTTTAATGAAGAACATCAAGCTGTCATGTGGGTGGGGAGCCGGGTTGATGAGAGTGCCATAGAAAAATGGAAAATGAGTCTGACGATAAATGTTGTTATGATCATCTGTATCATGTCACTTCTGGTTTTCATTTCCGCTACCTGGATTGCAGGGAAACTGGAGTTTATCCAGAAAGATCTCCTCACAGGCCTCGACAACATTATCAACAATGAAAAAAGGACGGAATTCAAGTGGAATGGCCCGCAAGAGATCAAAAACCTTGCTCTTGACCTTACAGCCCTTTCTGAGAGTTATAGTGATACCTGTGAGGCCAGAACCCTTGCCGAAACCTCACTTCGCGAGAGTGAAGACAAGTTCAGAAGCCTTACTGCTTCTGCCCTTGACGGCATTATTCTCATGGATCATCAGGGGAATATTGCCTATTGGAATGAAGCGGCAACCACGATTTTTGGCTTTACCTCTGATGAAGCCATGGGAAAGCCTATTCATGCCCTTCTCGAACCACGACGTCAAGGGGGGAATCTGAGTGTTGAACCTCTGGGAAAGGCTAAATCCGGAAGAAATGTTGCCCACACCGTTGAGCTTATAGTTCGGAATAAAAATACTAATGATGTCTTTGTGGAGCTTTCTCTTTCCTCTACGAGAATAAAAGGTCAATGGCACGCAATTTGGATTGTTCGTGATATTACCGAGAGAAAAAGCAACGAAGAGGCGGCCAGGACACAGCAGCAACACCTGCTCCATGCTGACAAGATGATTTCTTTGGGGCTCTTGGTCTCCGGTGTTGCCCATGAAATCAACAATCCAAATTCTATCGCCCTGTTAAATCTTCCCATTCTCACGCGTTCATGGGAAAGTGTAAAACCAATTTTAGACGAGTTCTATGAAGAAAATGGTGATTTCAGTGTTGCTGGGATTGACTATTCCAAAATGCGGCAACAACTCCCGCGGACCTGCACGGAGCTAGAGGAAAGTGCCGGACGAATCAAACAGATTGTCGTTGATTTGAAAGATTATGCCAGACAGGAGACCAGCGGCCTGATGTCACCCGTGAATATCGCCGAGGTGGTTCAGTCAGGAGTTCGTCTTACTTCTAGCAGTATTCATAAGGCCACCAATAAATTTGTCACGCGCTATGGTGCAGATCTGCCACAGGTCCTCGGAAATAAGCAGCGACTTACACAAGTGGTTATCAATCTGATTCAGAACAGTTGCGAAGCGTTGGCTGCCAGTGACCTCTCGCTTACCATTACCACTCGCTATAACAGAGAGAGTGACGGGGTGGAAATCTCCATTCGTGATGAGGGTGCAGGCATAGCCGCCGATGACTTGAAGCAGGTAACAGATCCTTTTTTCACGACTAAGCGGAGTATGGGGGGGACCGGTCTGGGACTTTCTGTTTCTGCTGGAATCGTCAAGGAACATAACGGGGTGATGAATTTTTACTCAGAGCTTGGCAAAGGTACTGAGGTGGTTATTATTCTTCCTGCATTACTCCAAACACCAACACACTAATTTATTCTCTTTACTCTAACGTTATCATGACAAAAACACGCTACCCAACACTCCCTGTCCTTCTCGTTGACGATGAAAATGCCTGGTTGAACAGCTTTGGCCTTACCTTACAAGCTGCAGGAATAAATAATGTTGTTACCTGCAATGATTCACGAAATGTCCTTGAGCTAATAAAGATGCAGCCGATCAGCGTGCTTGTCCTGGATCTTACCATGCCCCATTTGGCAGGGGATGAGCTCCTGCCGCTGGTAGTAAAAGATTATCCTGAGATTCCAGTGATCATCATGACCGGGCTGGATCAGGTTGAGACAGTCGTTTCCTGCATGAAACTAGGTGCCTATGATTTTTTCACCAAGGTCACGGAAGAATCACGACTGGTCACCGGTGTTCAGCGTGCCATTGATCTCGGTCTGTTGCGCAGGGAGAACAGCTCCCTTAAAGAACATTTTTTAAAAGATCAGCTGAATCATCCGGATGCCTTCTCTCATATCATTACCCATAATAAAACAATGCGTTCGGTCTTTCAATATATTGAAGCCATTGCAACTACTTGTGAACCTGTGCTCATCACTGGAGAAACAGGATCCGGCAAGGAGCTTTTTGCCCGCGCCATTCATCATCTTTCAGAGAGAAGCGGAGAGTTTGTGGCAGTGAATATTGCAGGCCTGGATGACACCATGCTTGGTGATACCCTGTTTGGGCACAAGAAAGGTGCTTTTTCTGGTGCTGAGCAGAGTCGCAAGGGGTTAATCGCAACCGCTGCTGACGGCAGCCTCTTTCTTGATGAAATAGGTGACCTTTCCCCTGGTTCCCAGATTAAACTCCTGCGCCTGATCCAAGAAAGAGAATATTATCCTCTGGGGTCGGACGTAGCTCGCAGTACTAATTTACGCATGATCTTTGCCACTCATCGCGATCTTGATTCTCTGCAGGAATCCGGGGAATTCCGTCAGGATCTTTTTTTCAGGCTGCGCACCCATCACGTCCATATCCCTCCTCTGCGCGAACGCTTAGACGATCTGCCACTACTGCTCGATTACTTTCTGGAGGAGGCTGCAGATCGACTGAAAAAGAAAAAGCCTGCCTATCCCAATGAACTTCCTATCCTTCTTGGCACATACAATTATCCTGGAAATGTTCGTGAGCTGCAGTCTATGGTTTTTGACGCACTATCCAAGCACAAGAGTAGAACTCTTAGCATGGATGTGTTCAAGGACTACATTGAAAAACGCTGCAGTAACTCTGATGATATTATGGCGGACGTGACAGGCGAAACGGTTTTTAGTATTCTCAGTACCCTGCCGACCTTGAAGGAATCCGGTCGTATTCTGGTACACGAGGCTCTGCATCGATCTCAGGGCAATCAGGCCATTGCTGCTCAGATGCTGGGAATTACCAGGCAGGCATTGAACTGGAGACTGAAACAGGAGGCAGAAAATTAATGGTAGGGCAGCGGCAGACAGAGGGCAGAGAATGAAGAAAATTTCATGCAATATCAACGGATACAGTGTAACATTTGATCAGGCTAAGGCAATGGCCAGAATAGTAGCCGAACCCGAAAATGATTTTACCACTCTGGTTTCCTGGTATGACCGTGATAAAGGCGTCCATTCTCCATGTTGTTTGAAATGTGAACTTCATGGTGAGCCCGGGTGGGAAGTATATGGAAAAAATCACGAGGGACGTTTGCGGATCTCTGTTGATAATGATCGCTTTGTTTTTATTTATTCCTGAGTAGATAGTTGTTCCATTCCCGCAGCTGTATGGTTTCTCCTCGCTTCTTCTTGCTATCTGGTGTAGAGAAATAGCGATACTTTTGTCCTGATTTTATGGCTGCTTTTCCCTTCGTTTTTTGAGCATATTTTAGAAAACGGGGCAGAGACGTCATCAGTTATGGTCAACTGATAATTCATTGAGAACTGATTGCTTACTTTTTCAATTACATTCTGCCGTGATACAGGTATTTTGTGTTTTTGTGAACAGATACAAAGAGGACGACTGGAGAATAAGAATGGTCATAGATCCATACAGTTTTTCCAGCATACACAAAACATTACGCTTTGTGAATTTCATATAATCTGACATTATGCGTTCTGAATTTCTTCCCTTTTCCAAACCCTCTATCAGTGAGGATGATATCGCCGCAGTGGCCGACGTCTTACGTTCAGGCTGGATTACCACAGGAAAGTGGAACAGACAGTTTGAGGATGATATCTGTCAATATTGTGGCAGCAAAGGCGCTGTGGCTCTTTCTTCCGCAACAGCCGGAATGCATCTTGTGCTGAAGGCCCTTGGTATCGGTCCCGGCGACGAGGTCATTACCCCGGCCATGACCTGGGTCTCTACTGTTAATCTCATTGTGCTTGCCGGTGCCACCCCTGTTTTTGTGGATGTGGATAAAGACACCCTTATGATTAGCGCAATGGAGGTGAAGCAAAAGATTACATCCAGGACACGGGCCATTATTCCTGTCCATTATGCCGGTGCTCCTGTCGACCTTGATCCATTGAGGCAATTGGCGGTTGAATATAATATCCCGCTTATCGAAGATGCAGCCCACGCCCTTGGCACCTCATACAGAGGACAGAAAATAGGAATGACAGGAACGGTAATATTCTCCTTTCACCCCATCAAGAATATCACCAGTGGGGAAGGGGGGATGGTCTGCTCAGATGATGATCAGCTTTTGGATCGTATACGCAGTCTGAAATTTCACGGGCTTGGAGTTGATGCCTATGACCGTTCCGGCCAGGGGCGCTCTCCACAGGCCCAGGTAATGGAACCTGGATATAAATACAACCTTCCTGATATACTTGCAGTACTGGGCGTGAAACAACTGAGCCGAATAGAACAATTTAACCAAAAACGGCGGCTACTTGCCTTGCGATACCTTGAGCTGCTTCAGGATGTGGAAGAGATACGACCTTTGAGTCTTCCCTCCTATCCCCATGTTCATGCCTGGCATCTGTTTATCGTCCGGGTCCTTGCCAAAAACAAAGATATTGATAGAGATCATTTCATGAATAAGCTGAAAGAAAACAATATCGGTACCGGGCTACATTTTCGAGCTGTTCATCTGCAGAAATTTTATCATGAACAGTTGGCAATGCAGGAGGGAATGCTGCCCAATACCGAGTGGAATTCAGAGCGAATCTGTTCACTTCCGCTGTTCCCGGATATGCATGAAGAGGATGTCATAGACGTTGTATCCGCCGTGAAGGGTTGCTTGAGGTGAGGCTATGAATGAAACTGGTACCAATAAGGTAGGGGAACCTGTTATTTCAGTTGTTATTCCCGTGTACAACGAAGAGGCCTGTCTGCGGGAGCTTATCCCCCGCACCCTTGCCGCCTGTCGTAAGACAGAGAAATCATTTGAAATCCTTTTTGTTGATGATGGTTCCTCTGATACCTCGGCCACCCTTATCAAAGAGGCAGCAAAAAATAATGCGGGTGAGGTGGTCGGGGTCTTTCTGAATCGGAACTATGGGCAGCATAATGCGATAATGGCAGGATTTTCCAAGGTTCGCGGAGAAATCGTTGTTACTCTTGATGCCGATTTACAGAATCCTCCTGAAGAGATACCACGCCTGGCTACCTTGGGCGCAGAGTATGATGTGGTCGGCACTGTCCGGGCTCACCGCAGTGATTCGTTTTTTCGAAAATTTTCTTCATCACTCGTGAACAGGGCCGTACAGAGGGCGACCGGGGTTATGATGCATGATTATGGCTGTATGCTGCGGGTCTATAAACGCCATATTGTTGAAGCTATGCTCATGTGCCAGGAACGGTCTACCTTTATCCCCGTGCTCGCCAACAGTTTTGCCAGAACAACGACGGAGGTGGAGGTGGAGCATGCTGCAAGAACACTGGGAGAATCAAAGTACAGTTTTGGAAAGCTGATCTCCCTGATGTTTGACCTGGTCACCACCATGACGACCTATCCCTTGCGCCTGCTTTCCATTGTCGGCGGGATCATATCAGCTACTGGATTTGGTTTTGGTATACTGCTTCTGATCCTCCGCCTTATTTACGGTGCCGAATGGGCTGTGGGAGGGGTCTTTACACTCTTTGCCCTGGTTTATTTCTTTATTGGTGCCCAGTTTATTGCCATGGGCCTGCTGGGCGAATATATCGGTAGAATTTATCATGATGTCAGGGCTCGGCCCAGATATTTTATCCAAGAGATTGTCGGCTCGCAGCCAGATAATAAAGGGGCCTTGCGAGACACAACGTCTTCCCATTAATGTTTACACTTTGTTATTAGATTATTATGAAAGCTATAGTCCTTGCCTACCATTCCATAGGTTGTATCGGTATTGATAAATTAATTGAAGCCGGTTTTGACATTCAGGCAGTTTTTACCCACCCTGATGATCCCAATGAAAACACCTGGTTCGATTCGGTTGCCGAACGTGCAGCTCTTCACGATCTTCCTGTTTTCGCGCCTGAAAACATTAATCATCCCCTCTGGGTGGAAAAGATCAGTGCCATGCAGCCTGATATCATTTTTTCTTTTTATTATCGGAATATGGTGGGCAGGGAGGTATTGGAAATACCTGCACAGGGCTGTCTCAATCTTCATGGATCTCTGTTGCCAGCTTATCGTGGACGTTGTCCTGTCAACTGGGTACTGGTTCATGGTGAAGACAAGAGTGGCGTAACCCTCCATTACATGACTCCACAGCCGGATGACGGGGACATCGTCGGTCAGGAGGTAGTCGGCATCAACCGGGACGATACTGCTCTAACCCTGCATCGTAAAATTGCAGAGGCCAGTGGCAAACTGTTGCAGAAGGTTTTGCCGGGGATTCTGGATGGCAGTGCAGTACGCATCCCCCAGGATAATTCTCTGGCCACCTATTTTGGCGGACGCAAACCCACTGATGGTGAGATTGACTGGACAAAAAGTGCGGAAGAAATCCGTAATCTGGTTCGAGCGGTTACCAAACCCTATCCAGGTGCTTTCAGTTTTCTTGGTACGAGAAAGGCAGTGTTTTGGCAGGTGGAGACCTCAACTGTTAATCAGGCAGCAAAGCCAGGTCTGG
Organism: Pseudomonadota bacterium; assembly: GCA_018820855.1. Taxonomy (GTDB): domain Bacteria; phylum Desulfobacterota; class Desulfobulbia; order Desulfobulbales; family Desulfocapsaceae; genus Desulfocapsa. The sequence continues at coordinate 115,603 of JAHJNL010000007.1, forward strand.
TCATATCAGACGCCCCCTTTATTGTTGCCTGTGGTGACGGAGCCGTGGAAATCAAATCCGGGCAGGTAGGTGACAACGGATTGATGCTCAGCGGCAGACACCTTGTTTCTGCCATGTCTCTTGTCAAGGGCATGCACCTCGGCCCTGATGTGAAAAAGAAACTGGCTGCCCGCCGTAAAAAATCTGTCCTTATTCTGGGGGCCGATGGTTTTATTGGCAGCCATCTCTCCGAGTACCTCCTTGATACCGGTCGCTACGAAGTGCATGGCATGGATCTTGGGTCCAGTTATATCAAGCACTTACTTGGTCACCCGAACTTTCATTTCTTCGAAGGCGATATCTCTATCCAGAGGGAATGGATTGAATATCATGTCCGCAAATGCGACATCATTTTGCCACTGGTTGCTATTGCTACCCCCGCGGAATATACCAAAAATCCTTTACGGGTTTTTGAACTCGATTTTGAAGAGAATCTGCGTATTGTTCGTTACTGTGCCAAATATGGCAAACGTGTTCTCTTTCCCTCGACCTCCGAGGTCTATGGGATGTGTCAGGATACCAATTTTGATGAAGACAATTCGCAACTGGTCCTTGGACCTATCCGTAAACAACGATGGATCTATTCCTGTTCAAAACAGCTGATGGATCGGGTTATATGGGCTTATGGTGCTACCAAGGGACTTGACTTTACTCTGTTTCGCCCCTTCAACTGGGTCGGTTCACGGTTGGACAGTCTGGCCTCTGCTCGTATAGGTTCTTCCCGGGCCATTACCCAGCTTATCCTGAACCTGGCAGAGGGGACTCCCATCCAGCTGGTGGATGGAGGGTACCAGAAACGGTGTTTCACTGATGTTAAAGATGGAATAGATTGTCTTTATCGTATTATCGAGAATAAAAATAATGTCTGTGATTCTGGTATATTTAATATTGGCAACCCTTACAATGAGGCCTCTATCCGTTCGTTAGCAGAAATTCTCGTGGATAAGTTTCAAAAACATCCCCTTGCTGACAAATTCCCCCCCTTTGCAGGCATGAGAGAGGTGGAAAGCCGTACGTTTTATGGTAAGGGGTATGAGGATGTCAATTTCAGAAAACCTTCAATTAAGAAGGCCGAGCGGCTGCTGGGGTGGAAGCCTTCTGTGTCACTGGAACAATCCGTTGAAGAGACCCTGGATTTCTTTCTAAAACAGGCAGTAGATACCGGAGAGTTTGAGATCAGTCACAAAGATGATTTCTGATAACGGCTGTCCAGGCAGATGATGCAAAAAATTGGGCTGCGAATCGATGTCGATACCCTACGGGGAACGCGACTGGGAGTCCCGGAACTCTGTCAACTGTTGGCGGAACACGGTATAACGGCTTCTTTTTTTTTCAGTGTCGGTCCCGACAATATGGGCAGGCACTTATGGCGCTTACTACGCCCCTCGTTTCTTATCAAAATGCTGCGGACCAATGCAGCAAGTCTTTATGGTTGGGATATTCTTTTAAAAGGGACATTCTGGAGAGGGCCATCCATTGCAAAAGGTGGAGCTGCTGCCATCCTTCAGGCAGCCGCTGATGGACATGAACTAGGGGTTCATGCCTGGGACCATCATGGCTGGCAGGCCGGCGTTGAAAATTGGTCGACCGAACAGGTGGAAATGCTGCTGCAGAAGGCCGTAGATACATTACAGCACATTACCGGACAGTCTCCTGTTTCTGCCGCAGCTCCGGCCTGGCGCTGTACGGACAATGTCTTGCTGGCCAGGGAAAAATTTGATTTTTCCTATAGCTCTGACTGTCGTGGCAGTTCTGCTTTTGTCCCGGAAATAGGCGGTAAACGTCTTCATACGCCACAAATCCCCACTACCTTGCCGACCTATGATGAACTGATCGGCAGCCAGGGAGTGACAACTGCAAACTACAATGAACGGCTGTTATCTTTTGTCCGGCCAGGACAACTCAATATCCTTACTATCCATGCGGAAGTTGAAGGAATTGTCTGCAGTTCGCTGTTTCGAGACTTTTTGACGAGGGCTCGGGAAGAGGGGTATTGCTTTTGCCCTCTTGGTGAATTCGTCTCTGCAACTGCTGAATCTTTGCCTTCCGGCAAGATCGTCTCTACAGAAATTCCGGGGAGAGACGGCTGGATATCGATACAGAAGTAGGGGCAGAATTCCTCCACTGTCTTTGGCGTGGGTAATGTTTCTCGAGTACAGCGGCTTTAACAAATTATTAGAATTTAGATGAACTGATACGAATAATGATGCGATCTCAAGGGAAATCTCCGTTCATGAAAGGGGTGCCTTTTCTGGCATTTGTCCTCTTTGCCGTCCTTTATCTCCTGCCTCTGGGCAGTAAACCTCTCTTTATGCCCGATGAAACTCGTTATGGCGAGATTGCCCGGGAGATGCTTGCCACTGGAGATTGGGTTGTCCCTCGTCTTGATGGTATGCGCTATTTTGAAAAACCGATTATGGGACACTGGCTGAATGCGTTGTCTCTCAAGGTTTTTGGGGAAACAGAGTTTGCAGTTCGTTTCCCAACTGCACTTCTCACTGGTCTTACCGGATTTTTTGTCTTCTGTTTTGCCAGGCGCAAAGGAGGTGCGGTGGCAGGAGGGCTTGCAGCTCTTATCTATCTTAGCTTTACCCAGGTCTATATCATGGGTACTGTCGCACTTCTTGATGCCATTCTTACCTTTTTCCTGACAGGCGGACTCTTTTTCTTTTTTCTGTATACCGAGGCAAAATCTAACACAGGACAACGAGGCTATTTGTTTCTCTTCGGTGTCTTCTGCGGTTGTGCCTTTCTTACCAAAGGGTTTCTTGCCTTGGCTATCCCTGTTATTGTTGCCATTCCCTATATGGTCTTGCAGAAACGGTTCAGAGATATTTTTTTGCAGCTCCCCTGGATTCCTCTGGCTTCAGCCTTGCTCATCATTGCACCATGGGCACTTCTGATTCACCGGGCAGAACCTGATTTTTGGTATTATTTTTTCTGGGTGGAGCATATTCAGCGTTTTATCGGAGCAGATGCAGGCCAGCATCCTCAGCCATTCTGGTTTTATCTGCCCGTACTGTTGTTGGGGGCATTGCCCTGGACAATATTTTTTCCTGTCCTTTTCATCAGAGACAACAGGCCAAAAACAGAAAGTGGGGAAAACCAGTTTCTCTGGCTCTGGTTCCTGCTGCCAATTCTCTTTTTTTCTCTTTCTAGTGGAAAGTTAGCCACCTATATCCTGCCTTGCTTTGTGCCTCTGGCCATATTTCTAGGAAAGAGAGTTGCTGTAGATTTTATCAAAATTAACAAATGGTGGTCTCTGGGTTCGTTCCTTTTCGCTATTTTCTTTTTTCTGGCCCTTGTTGTACTGTTTCTCTTTCCTCTATTTGCGAAAAGCACAACTCTTTACGCTCTTGATGAACAGAAGAAGCTCTATCTCCTCTATGGAACATTGCTTATCTCCAGTCTGTCGATGCTTGGGGCATCTAAAACCCAAAAGGGAATGACGATATACTTTTTTATCTTCGCCTCTTGTCTTCCTCTCTTGATGAGTAACTTCCTCCTCCCTCAGGTACTCTTGCGATCTAAAGCACCAGGACCTTTTCTCACCAGATTTCAAGACCGGGTGGATAACAAGACCATTATTGTTTCGCACGATGATCCCTTGCGTGAAATATGCTGGTATTTTAAGCGGGACGATGTCTATATCTTTGTGGCCCCAGGCGAGTTACGCTATGGAACGTCTTATGTTGATGCCAAAGATCGTGTGGTCATGGATCATGCCGCTGAGCCGCCGGCAGAACTGAATGAATTTTCCCTGTTTGTCGAGCAATGGAATCGCAAAAAAAGGAAAGTTGTCCTTGTGGTTCCCGAATTCATCTACAAGATTTATCGAGAATTAAATGCTATTCCACAACCTGATCGTATGGAAAGTAATGGCAAATTTGTCTTTGCTGAATTTCTCCCATAAAGGGTAGTGGCTCTTGAGGAAGATTTGCCAATGACTTTTTCCAGCAGTGGGCCATCTTGATGATACCGATTCCCAGGTGATCTCAGGGGAATGGTATTTCCTGAATGAAGCGTCCCCCAATGAAAGGGAGCCCAGGAAAGAAACAGCGAGTATCGTTAGCAGCCACTTAGCTCAAGTTACGAATCCTATGGTGGAGTGAAATTGGCGGGAGACTTGTTGCGTTTGCTGGGTTATAAACCAAAAAAGGCCCTTTGTCTTTACGACAAAGGGCCTTTTTTGGTTTGGTTGCTGACTAAGACTTACTTGCTGTCTTCATTGTCAGAGAGACCTTTAACAAGCATAACACCGGCCAATCCAAGGATACCCATGTCTTTTGCTTTTCTCATTGCAGGTTTCACCATGGAGGCCATCATGGCACGGCGTTTGACGCTGCCCATGTCAGCCATTTTCGGGGTGTAATCGGCAAAAAGAAGTCCCATATCTTTCTTGTTTCCGTAGTAACGGGAATTAGTACCGAGATGTCCGCCTTTGGGCTCCAGTCCTTTGGCTCCCTTTTTCACGTACTGAGAAACCTCTGAGTTGGGATCAGCGAGGTCGCCAAAGATTCGGGCGTCGGCAATACAAGTCTGAACACAAGCAGGAGTGAGTCCTGCTTCAACACGTGGTTTACAGTAAGTGCATTTGTCGACCTTACCCTCACTGTTGTCATCTGCGAGGTCGGGGTTGACATAGCGAGCACCGTATGGGCATGCATCGGCACAGGCACCGCAACCAAGGCAGCGCTCTTTGTCGACCTGAACACTGCCGTCAAAGGGATCTTTCCACGTTGCAGCCACTTCCATGGTTTTGGTTTTTCCGGTTTTATAATCGGTAAAAGTCATTTCCACAGGTTCAGCAGGGCACTCATCCACACAAGGTGGTTTATCGCAGTGATTGCAGAGTCCGGGATAGTAGGTAGAAGCCATACCGTCATCTGTCATGGTTGGGCCAAGGCGTTTGACCCAGTTACGCTGGTAGGGAACTGGAACCTCCCACTCTGCCCGACAGGCAATGGTGCAGGCATGACAGCCCACACATCGTTCCAGATCTATGATCATTCCATATTGCATTGAATATATCCTCCTGAAAAGAGCTTAAAGATGAGATCAGGCTGGAATGTCCAGAACCTTTCCATCTTTGATCAGTTTAACAAAGTTGTTTCTCATTCCATTGCAGCCGGTTTCAGGATCAATAGCCAGGTTGGTAATAAGGCTCTGATCGTCGACACCTGCGCCAACGCCGATGGTCAAGAGAGGATTGGCACTGCCGTATCCGTGATACATGTAGACACAATCCTTCCTGATACCTGGTGTAACCTTGACAGTGGTAGTGGTGCGGGATTCAACCCCATCGCTGTTTACAAAACCAACAACGTCTCCGTCAATAAGACCGAGATTGGCTGCAACCTGGTCGTTCAGCCAGACTGGGTTGTCAGGCATGGCGTTGTGCAGCCATACGTTGTTCTGACTCCTGTTGAAGGTGTGGACCGGTGCACGACCGTAGAGCAGTCGGGCAAAGCCTTTGGGAGGTTGAGGTACCGGCTTGTAGGTAGGGGCACCAGGGTGTCCCGCATCCTCAATATCCTCGTTGAAGAGTCTAACCATAAAGTCTTCGGGGATGCCGTAGGGATCTTTTCCAGGCTGGATATGAATACCATCCTCTGCTTTGAGTTTTTCGATAGAAAGTTCAGCTGTGGCCAGATTCTGGTCAACCATTTCTTCGATGGTTTTGACAGGGATCTTGGCTTCATGGCCCATGCGCTTGGCAATTTCGTTGGTGATATATATCTGATCCTTGCGTTCAAACATGGCGGGGACAAGAGGCATACGGGCAGAGATATACTGCTGATGCTCTTTGGAGAGATCCCATTGTGTCCCTGTCTTGATAAAATCGTAGCGCTCAAGGTAACTGGATTCCGGTAATAAGATGTCTGCCCACATGGTCACATCTGTTGGCATGACATCGACACACATAATAAAATCCATGGCGCGGAAGAGATCTTTCATCTTCTCCTGACCGGGAATGGTCTGCATAGGATTCTGACCCCAGACAACGCAGCTCTTGATCGGATACGGCTTGCCGCTGATGGCACAGTCACGAATCAGTTCAGTGGGGGTTCCCGGAGGATTATAGGGATAAACCTTTGCATCTTCCTCATGATTGTAATTCAGGTTGTATTTGTGGCCATGGTCCTCTTTGGCCCAGCTGACACCGCCAACCTTTGGTCCCTTGGCAGGAACCCAGCCACCCTTGACATAATAAGCGCCAAGGATTCCGGTCAGGCAGGCCAGGGCACGCTGACGTTGAAAATCGTTGCCGTGCCAGGAAACGTGGCGGCCAGGGTGGATTGCCACATTGGGTGCATTGGCTGCAAGCATCTCGGCAACTTCCTTGATCTGCTCAGCAGTGATGTCACATTCTTTAGCAGCTTTTTCCAGTGTCCATTCGGAGATGGCAGCAGAAAATTCCTCGAAACCTTCGGTGTGGTTTTCAACGAATGCCTTGTCATATTTGTTGTTTTTGACAAGGTAGTTCATGATGGCCAGCATATAGGCGGTATCGGTACCGGGTTTGATCTGAACCCAGATGTCGGCCTTGGCAGCAGATGCAGAAAAACGGGGGTCGGCAACAATCAGCTTAGCACCGTTCTGCAGGCCCTGAATGTAGGCTTTAATATGAGAGACATGGATGTTCTCACCAAGATGGTCTCCAATGAAAAAGAGAACCTTGGTATTTGGCATGTCGACTTTTTCGCCAGGGGCCTTGCCAATAGTGGCAACATAGGCAGTATCACGAATACCACGACACTGGAAAAAAGAGGCCTCACTGACATTGTGGGTACCTACAGCACGCTCAAAGTAATGCATTGGGTACTTGGCAGAAGCACCATGGGGGAAAACACAGATTCCTTGGGCACCATATTGATCAACGGTACTTTTCAGTTTTGATCCGCACTCGTCCAGGGCCTCTTGCCAGGAAATACGTTTCCATTTTGGCGCGCCACGCTCACCCACATTCTTCATGGGGTATTTCAAGCGATCCACGTCGTAGAGCAGTTGGACACCGGCATTACCGCGGGCACATATTGCGGTACCGTTGTCAATGGATTTGGGGTTCCCTTCCAGTTTCATCAGGCGACCGTCGCGGACCTTACCGACCAGCTGGCAGCGCCAGAAACACATTTCGCAAATTCCACCAACCACGGTTTTATCCCCGTTGGTTCCCTTGGCGACAAGTGGAGCCTTGGTGACACCTGTGGTTGCGGAAACGACCTTGGACAGTGGAACCGCGGCTGCTGCCAGGGATGCTGTCTGAAGGAATTTACGCCTTGTTAGGTTGAAAGCCATCTTTGTCTTCCTCCTTAGTGAAGAAATCAATTAACATTACAACCACCCTGAAATATGGATGGTGAGCTTCTTCCGTTACCCGAGCATAAAACTTTTGATACCAGGGACGGAATAGTTTCGTCAGGAATTTCTCTTCTCCGGCAAAATCTTTTTCTTCAGCCAGAAGGGAAAGAAATTCAAGTTCGTGAATAAGGTGATCGGGAAGGTCTGCATTCTGGTCCATATCAAAGCCTTTTTCTCGGTAAAAGGCCAAGGTATTACCAGCAAAGGTGCCTTGCAGTGCTTTGTCCATGTAGACGGACGCGTAGGGAGGTGCAACCACATGGGGAACACCGTTAATAAAGAGACGGGTATATTCCACCTGCAGATCTTCGATATAGTCATCGGCACTATTGATGGCTTTGCGAATCTCAACTCCCTCTTCAATTCCGCCAAGGGTTCCAAGTAGATTGTAGAAGACATTAAAGAAATCTTCGTTCATCCAGTCAGTATCAGGGTATTGCATACATTGAGCGAGAAACCGGTAGACAGCGGCAATGTCTTTAGATGTATCGGGAAGTGGCATAGTGATAAGTTGAACACGTATTGAAGTAACGAGGTGAAAAACGTTGTCCTCGGCACTTAATTTTATGCTGTACTGGTTCCAGGAAGGGGCCAGGGCAACAGTTGTTAATTGAAAACGGAATAATCATAGTCAAACGATTGGCGGTTGTCAATGAATTGCTCAAGCCTAGCCTTGACAAATCAGGTAGTTGAGAACAGTCTGTATCATGTTGTATTAAAAAATGTAGTGGTTTTTTTAAAAAGAAGAGGAGGGGTGCTACTGTTTTCTCTTGAAAAGTGAAGTTCTAATTGAGCTAAATTCTCTGTTGTCAGTTATGTGATGATGAACATATGCTTTTTATGACACCATGTGGTGTTAATTTTACTCTAAATATTTTGTATTATTCTCTGTGGTTATTTTTAATTTTCAAAATCGTAACAGATAAAAATAAATTTGATACAGTGAAAATTATGTGTGAACAATTATAGGGGTATTGATTTTATGTAGTACCTGATTTCAGGGAAGAGCAGAGCATCTTTTTTTGAAAAAAATTAAAGAGGGAGTATTAAAAAAAAATAGAGGCAAGATTTATGTTGGGTGTATTGATTGGTTTGTCTGTTAGTCATCCTCTTCTTTAAAAGGTCACCTCGATTCTCTTCATTATTTTTGTTTGCCGGTATCTATATTAAGATTTAACAGTCGATAGTGATGAAACCGATAATTCAGTAGGTTGTTAGTCCAACGTGCGACTGAGCCTCATTGTCTCAGAGACAAAGTCTCTATACATCTTGTTGCAGGGTCGTTTAATAGGCAGATTTATCCACGGTGATATTGTATTTTTTGAGTTGCTTCCAGAGGGTTACCCTGGAAATTCCCAATATCCTGGATGCTTCAGATTTGTTACCATTGGTCTTATTGAGGACATGCAGGAGCTGCTGGCGTCTGTCTGAGAGAGAGTGAAGGAGGGGAGAGCTGGCGTCATTCACTGCCCCAGAAGGCATTTGAAATTGCAGGGGTAAATGCTTCGGGGTGAGCTCTCCTTTCGAGCAGATCACAAAGGCATATTCGATAACATTGATTAATTCACGGATGTTGCCGGGCCAGTGGTAGCTTATCAAAAGATCAAGAGCGTTTTTGCTGATGGACGTAATGTCTTTTCCTGTTTTCAGACGGGAACGATTGATGTAAATATCGACTAGTTGAGGAATATCCTCTGGATGCTGCCTGAGAGGAGGGATATTGATGGGGAGAACACTAATTCTGTAGTACAGATCTTCTCTGAATTTATCTTCCGCCATCAGATTGTTGAGATTTTTGTTTGTTGCTGTAATAAAACGGACATCTATGGGGATCTGCTGGTGCTCTCCAACACGTCCAACCTCCTGTTCCTGGAGAACACGCAACAGTTTGGTCTGCGTGGTCAGGGGCAGGTCTCCAATTTCATCAAGGAAGATGGAGCCTTCATCTGCAGCTTCAAATCGTCCTGTCCTTACCCGCTCTGTTTCAATAATGCCTCTTTTGGTATGTCCGAACAGTTCGTTTTCCAGAATACTCTCATTGAGTGCAGCACAGTTTACCTTGATAAAAGGTGCTTCAGTCCGCGCGCTCAATTGATGGATGGCCTTGGCTACTAACTCTTTTCCTGTTCCAGTCTCACCATAAATGATAATTGGTGCATTGGATTGGGCGGCACTTTTGATAAGTTCATATACTTGTGTCATGACCAGGCTATTGCCGATCAATCCGTGAAAATCATCTTCCAGGTTCAGTTGGTTGCGAAGATCTTTGATAACTTTTTCATTATTGACCACAGCAGTCAGGTCAGTCAATGTTTCAACTCCTGCCACTACAGTTCCCTTGTTGTCGGTAAGGACTGTGGCATTTTTCAGAACTTGAATTCGATTACCGTTTTTCTGTTTAAAGGAACAACGAAGATCACGTACGTCTCCCTTTCGAAAAAGGGCGCAGTGTTTTCCGTCCTGCACCACATTGTGGCCAACGCAGGTATCGCATTCAAGAATTTCACAGGATTGCCCCAGGAGCTCTTTCATGCTGAACAGGAGCAAATCTTCCATGGCCTTGTTCACATATAAGATATTACCCTGAAGATCAACAAGCATCAGCCCTTCTTTCATCCTGTCGACAACGTTCTTCCAATTGTCATAGAAATACTCTTTTATCCGTCCTTTCTGTACCATGAGGCGTCCCATATCTTTTTGTTGCTGGTGTTGAAGTGTCTTTTTTACAATGATATTGACATATGTTAACATCAACCAAGTGTTAAAACGAGTGTTAATTTTGTGGTTTTTATTCTTAATATTCAAGGTGGTAGGAGGTTAGTAGGGTGATGTTGAATGAATGACAGCAATATTTCTTACAAAACCATGTAAATGCAATAAGATAGAGGGTGAGACGGCAGGGCGGGCACCACGGGCGGGCTAACAGCTTGTCAGTGGAGATAGAGAGGTTAGATGGGCAATTTTCTGCAGAGTTCAGGCAGCAGGTTAACAAGACTGAATTTCAAGGCAAGAGACCAATCTCCTGATAATATTTAAGGGCACCCGGATGAAGGGGCGCTGGGTTACCTTTGATCATTTCTTCTTTACTGAGATATGAATAGACAGGATTGAGCTTTTTAAAGAATTCAAAGTTTTCAAAAATCTGTTTGGTGACAGTATAAACGATTTCTTCGGATACCTTGCCAGAGGTTACCAGGCCTGCTTTGACGCCAAAGCTCTCCACCTCTTCTTTATTGGTGGATGCGGGATAGTTGGCAATCGGGATTACCGCCTTTGTATAGTATGGCTTATCGGCAAGGAATGCATCGGTTACGGGAATTGCAACAAAAGTAACCTTTCTGGAACCGCTAGTGGCTTCATTACTGGAGATGTTTGGGTGACCCACGGTATAAAAAAAAGCATCAATTTTACCAGACTGCAACATCAAGTTTGCCTGAGTGATGTTATATGTGAAAACTGTAAGGTCTCTATGGATATCAAGTCCGGCAGCTGTAATGGCATCTATGGCGTTTTGTCGATATCCGGAACCAAGTTTGCCGATGTTGACTTTTTTGCCACGCAGATCGGAAACAGTCTTGATTCCAGAGTCTGCTGCTGCAATGAGTGTGACGATTTCCGGGTAAAGGGAAAATACTGAACGAAGATTTTTTTGTGGACCTTTTGTCATCCAGTCCGCCTCACCATATACAGCCTGATACTGCCGGTCTGATTGCGTCAGTCCAAAGAGGAGGTGTCCTCCAAGTATGGCATTAATATTGAAAACAGCACCGCTTGTCGGCTCCGCGATAGCCTTAATCTGAAAATCATCTTGAGACTGGTTCAGGATTCTAGTAATGGCTCCACCGGTGGAATAATAAATGCCAGTCATTTCGCCGGTACCAATAGTGACGAAAAAGGTTTTGGCAAAGCATGAAGAGGAACTTAAAAGGGTGATAAGGAGGGTAAGAAAAAGGCTTACGGTTCGCATGGTTCAACACTCCGGTACAGAATTAAAAGGGGAACATTCTCTCTTATAGCACAAAAGATGGAAGTGGCTCAAAAGGAGAATAGATATTTGTCCCCCAAAAGGTTTATATTTTTTGCCGTCCACAATCGTCTGACTCTATTATGGAGCAAGTTTGGAGAGAGATGAAATGAAATCTTTCAATAACAGGAAATTTTCACAGTCGTGTACAGATTGTCGTATTCGCGAACTTCCGCTAAAATGACAGAAATAGCGACCGATCTGATTTTTTATATAGGCAAGTACCCTGTCGGTTTCAAGATACTCTTCCATGAGATCCATATGGCGCTTGACCCCAATAAGAATTCCAGGCAGACTTTGGGGTCTGCCTGTTTTACTGAAAACCCACGGATTGCCCAGTGCCCCGCGTCCGACCATGATCCCGTCACATCCGCTTTCCTTCATGCGGGCAATACCCTGATCGTAACTGCTGATGTCTCCATTGCCGATAACCGGTATACCAGCCACTGCCTTGACCTGCCGGATCATGTCCCAGTCAGCGCTTCCGGAAAAACCCTGAGACCATGTACGACCGTGGATTGTTATGGCACTGGCCCCAGTCCCTTCGCACATTTTAGTGAATTCAATGGCGGTCATTGTCTGTTGATCAATGCCTGCACGTGTCTTTACAGTTACAGGAACTTTAGATTTCCTAACCACTGCAGAGATAATTTGTCCAGCCAGATGAATATCTTTCATAAGGGCAGATCCAGCACCTCGTTTGGTCACTTTTCTCACAGGACATCCCATATTGATATCGATCAAAGATGGTGAAAAATCGCTCAGGATGGCTGCCGCTTCTCCCATGAGTTCAGGGTCGGCACCGAAGAGTTGAAAGGATACCGGCTGCTCAGCTGGAGAGGACGCGAGCATTTTAAGTGTCTTGGCCTGTCTGTAAATCAGTCCATGGCAACTGATCATCTCGGAAACAACCAGGCCGGCACCGTATTCGCGGCAGAGCAGCCTGAACGGCAAATCGCTATACCCGGCTAGAGGGGCTAAAACAAATGGAGAGTTCAGGGAAATCCCTGCTATATGGAACATATCTTTACAGCTGATTTTTTTTGTCAAAAGAGGTAGTATGCGAGATTTCTGTATGATTTTTTTGTTAAGCTTTCAATATTATTTGAAATACAAAAAAATAGAGCTGTTCTTGTAATTGTAACAGTTAACTTGGGTACTGCTGTTTTTGTTCACCCACCTGCTGTAAGAGTTAATCCGTGGTTTTTGGTTTGCTCTTACTTTTTAATTTATATCATGGAGATCTTAATGACATTGCAACTTACTATGCAATCCAGCGAATTGTCCAGTGAGGAATTACGCACCCTGAAGGAGATGCGTCTTCGTTGTGCCAAGAATATTTTGCTGTCAACGACCCTGGCCGGCTCCGGGCATCCCGGTGGCTCACTTTCTTCTTTGGACATGCTTCTTGTGACTTACGGCTGTATTCGTCATAATCCCTCGGACCCAGGAATGGAGGAGCGTGATCGTGTGATCATGAGTATAGGGCATATTTCCCCCGGGGTCTACTCAACGCTTGCTGAGTATGGTTATTTTACTGAAGAGGATTTCCTTACCGGTTTTAGACGTACCGGGTCCGGCTTTCCAGGTCACGTTGAACGAATTGTTCCAGGCGTAGAATGGGATACAGGTAATCTTGGCCAGGGCTTGTCAACCGCTGTTGGTATCGCTCAAGGCCTCAAAATACAGAATCGTCCCAATAAAGTTGTGGCCTTTATGGGAGATGGTGAACATCAAAAGGGGCAGGTGATTGAGGCCATACGCTTTGCCAACAAATACGATCTGCACAATTTGATCGTAGTCGTGGACAGAAACCACCTGCAGATTTGTGGGTCCACAGAAGATGTTATGCCTCAATCAATTAGATCGCTCTACTCCACCAATGACTGGAATGTTAAATATCTGGAAGACGGCCATGATTGTAACGCCTATTATCAGGCATTCACCGAGGCTTATGCCAAGACCAGTGGAAAGCCAACGGTAATCATTGCCCGTACCACCATGGGTAAGGGAATTTCCTTTATGGAGAATCTTGCCAAATATCATGGATCACCACTGAATAGAGAACTCCTTGCAGATGCCATGCATGAACTTGGAGTGGAAAATGAATTTGACAAGTGGAATGAACTTCGTACGAAGCCGGTAGGCACAAAAACCATTCAGCAATTTTCTCCTGTGAAGTTACAGGTAACTGGTGGAAAACCTATCCTTTACAAGGCAGGAACCATGACAGATAACAGGTCTGCATATGGCAATGCCTTGCAGAGCCTGGCCGAAGCCAATAACCGTGATGATAACATGGTGGTCGCTGCTATCTCCTGTGACCTTGAAGGCTCAGTCAAAATGCAAGGATTTCACAAGCACTCCCCTACCGCCTATATCGAAGCCGGTATCCAGGAACATCATGCAGCAACAATGGCCGGAGGGATTGCAAGTGTCGGCCTGGTACCATTTTTCAGCACCTTTGGTTCTTTTGCTGTCTCAGAAGTTTACAACCAGAATCGGCTCAATGATTTTAATCATGCGAGTGTCAAAGTGGTTGCTACCCATGTGGGACTGGATGTGGGGGAAGATGGTCCCACGCATCAGTGTATTGATTATCTTGGTCTCTTTCGCAACTATTTCCGTTCCTCTGTCTTTATGCCGGCTGATCCGAATCAGACGGACAGGATAATCAGATATGTAGCAACCGAGCCTGGCAATATCTTTGTGGGGATGGGCCGGTCAAAACTCCCCGTAATTCTGAAAGAAGATGGAACAGAATATTTTGATGAGAACTATCAATTCCAGGCCGGAAAAGGTGACTGGTTACGTAAGGGCAGCGAGGCCACAATCATTACTTATGGAGCAGTGGTACCGGCAGTAATGGAAGCTTGGGAAATTCTGCAGAAAGAAGGACGATCAGTTGCTGTCCTCAATATGGCCTCCCTCTGTCCCATAGATAAAGAGAGTGTAAGCCAGGCCGTCGAATGTGGCGTGATTTTGACCGTGGAAGATCACCACATAGAAACCGGGTTAGGAGCCATGGTCGGAACGTTGATTGCCGAAGCAGGGAAGAGCATTATTTTTCAGCGTTGTGGCGTACAGAGGTATGGTGGGTCAGGAAAGCCATCGGATCTTTATGCCGCTCAAGGCCTGGATGCTGAGTCCATTGCCGAAAAGGTAAGGAAGATGTTGGTGTAAGACCAAGGTCTTATTTCAACAAAAAAAGGCCGTTCCGGGAAGGAACGGCCTTTTTTTGTTTGGGAATATCTGAGGCTATTTTCTGGATAACTTGGTCAAGGTTTTCAGGTAGATTCTTTCAGACAGGTCGTCAATGATAATGGCAAGGGCTTCTCGTTCATTATCTGAGCTTGCTGAAGAAGTTGCACCCACCGTGTATTGCTCAGTCCAAGTCTCTTTGGGTACCTCGATGAGAACTTCTCCGGTTTCGATATCTTTCAATATGTAACGAACTGTGAGCAACACCTTGACCTCAGTAGCATTATTATTGACACCGTATGAGAGGCTGGGCAGATCAATAGAGATAATTTCGCCGGCGAGAATGAGATGAGCCCCTGCTTTTTCTTTGGTGACGGTGATGTGTCCGGATTTTTGGTACCAGCGAACTAGTGACTGATAAATTTTGGCGTCTAGAAGAAGATCATTGGTTCGATTCTGCCAGTTTGTGATATAGAGTTGACGATCAGGCCCGGTATAGACATAGGGATTGTGGTATCCGCAAGATGTCAGAAGGAAAAAGATCACCAGGACAAAAGGGATAAAACGTTTTGCAGTTTTCAACTGTTTGCTCCGCAATGATTTGTGATGATTATTTAAAAAAAAGAAACGATTCGAAAGGATACTATCCTCAAATAACAATATTGACAAGTTTCTTCTGGACAACAATGGTTTTTTTGATTGTCTTCCCTGCGATGAATTTCTGGGCATTTTCATCGGCCAGAGCCAATTCCTGCAGGCTGTTCTCATCGATATCTGCAGACACCTGAAGTTTTGAACGCACTTTACCATTGACCTGAATGACAATGGTGATTTCATCTTCTTTGGCTGCTTCCTCGTCCCATTGGGGCCATTGCTCATTGTCGATGGCTGCTCCGTTATGAAGAACCGCCCACAATTCAGCACAAAAATGAGGGACCATCGGGCAAAGGAGCAGGAGAAGACTGTGTACCGCCTCGCGGGTGAGGGAATTGTTCACGGTCTCAATGTTGTCTTTTGCAGTAAGTGCAGTGAGACTGTTGACAAGCTCCATCACTGCACTGATCGCAGTGTTGAAATGAAAATTCTGTTCAATGTTCCGGGTTACCCGTTTGATTGTCTGATGGGTTTTTCGATGAAGGTCTCGCTCTGTACTGTTTAACTCGACAGGAATTTCCTGTTGTCCAGCTATAATTGATTCCCTGTTAGCCAGAACAAAGCGATAAATACGGTTAAGGAAGCGATAACAGCCTTCAACTCCTTTACTGTTCCATTCCAGGTCTTTCTCCGGAGGGGCGGCAAAAAGGCTGAAGAGCCGGGTGGTATCGGCACCGTACTGATTAATCAGGTCATTGGGGTCAACAACATTACCCTTGGATTTCGACATCTTGGAGCCATCTTTGATAACCATCCCTTGAGTGAGCAGATTGGTAAAGGGTTCATCAATGTCGATATAGCCAAGATCGCGAAGGACCTTTGTGAAGAATCTGGAATAAAGCAGGTGAAGGATGGCATGTTCCACACCGCCAATATATTGATCAACGGGAAGCCAGTGCGAGGCCTCTTCTTTATTGAGAGGTGATTCAGTAAAGCGTGGACTTGTGTATCGGGCAAAATACCAGGAAGACTCGACAAAGGTATCCATGGTATCTGTCTCTCTGCGAGCTTCTCCTCCGCAGGCAGGGCAGCTGGTCAGGAAAAAAGAGGAACGCTGGTGAAGAGGCGCACATTCACTCTGCTGGGATTCCCTGTCTTCAGGCAGGGTTACCGGTAACTGATCCAAGGGTACGGGCTGAACTCCGCATTTTTCACAATTCACCATGGGAATGGGGGCGCCCCAGTAGCGCTGACGGGAGATACCCCAATCGCGCAACCTGTAGGTAGTGTGAGCAGAGCCAAAGCCCTGCTCTGCTGCAAAGTCTATAATAGCCTGTTTGGCCTCCTCTGAATCAAGTCCGGTGAATATTCCGGAATCAGAGAGGATACCAGGCAAAACAGAGGCTTCTAACAGCTCTTCTGTTTTCAGGTCCACCCCTTCAGGGAAGACAACAGGTTTAACAGGGAGTTCATATTTTTGGGCAAATTCGAAATCACGTTGATCGTGTGCCGGAACGGCCATTACCGCTCCCGTGCCATATCCCATAAGGACAAAGTTGGCCACGAAGATGGGTACTTTGTCACCATTGAAGGGATTGATACAGTAGCAACCGGTGAAAATACCTTCCTTCTCAGTATGGTCCTCGTTTGCTTGCTGTTGTTTTTCGTCTGCAATACGCCGGATAAAATCACGAATTTCCTGTGCCCGGGGGTTGTCCTGGAGCAAGATCTCAAGCAGTGGGTGCTCGGAGGCAATGGACATGAATGTGACACCGAATATGGTGTCAGGACGTGTGGTAAAGATGGCAAGTTTTTGATTGAATCCGTCCACTGGAAAATCACAGTGCAGGCCGGTGGATTTACCTATCCAGTTGCGTTGCATTGTGACAACTTTTTCAGGCCAGCCACTCAGTTTGTCAAGATCAGTCAGCAGTTCTTCGGCATAGGCGGTAATCTTGAAAAACCAGCCATTCATCTCTCTGGCCTTAACTGCTTGATCGCAACGCCAGCAAGTGCCTTCAATTACTTGTTCATTTGCAAGAACAGTCTGGCAGGATTCACACCAATTTACTGTGGTATTTTTTTGATAAACCAGTCCTTTTTGGTACATCTCAAGAAAGATCTGCTGTTCCCACCGGTAATATTTAGGATTGCAGGTGGCGATTTCACGTTCCCAGTCATAAGAGAGGCCAAGTTGACGCAGTTGATTACGCATGTAATCAATATTGTCATAGGTCCATTTGGCTGGGTGGGTGTTGTTTTTGATTGCCGCATTTTCGGCAGGCAGTCCAAAAGAATCCCAGCCCATGGGGTGGAGGACATTGTATCCGCGAAAGCGCTTGTAACGGGCGACTACATCTCCAATGGAGTAGTTACGCACATGGCCCATATGGATACGTCCGGAAGGGTAAGGGAACATCTCCAGAACATAATATTTTTCTTTGTTACTGTCTGTGCTGACCCTGTAGGTTGCATCATTCAACCATCGATCCTGCCATTTTTGTTCAATTGATTGAAAATCGTATACTGTTTCCTGATGATCGTTTGCAGACATGGGTCGAGGCCTCACAAGATAAAGCTTATTTGGGTAACTAACTTTTCGGGTATGATCACGAAGGTTGAGCGTAACTATTCAGGTTGAAAACCATCAGGTTCATCGTAACCACTCAGGTTTTCAAACATAGTGAACTCTTTGATGAATGTCAATTTGACAGTGCCGGTTGGACCATTTCTCTGTTTACCGATAATGATTTCGGCGATACCCCGGTTAGGGTTATCATCGGCTTTGTTATAAACCTCGTCGCGATAAATAAAACAGATAACATCGGCATCCTGCTCGATGGCACCGGATTCTCTGAGGTCAGACATCATGGGGCGTTTGTCGGTCCTGCTTTCCAAACCTCGATTGAGCTGGGAAAGGGCGATGACAGGTACTTTGAGTTCCTTGGCCATTGCCTTGAGAGAGCGGGAAATTTCACTGATCTCCTGGGTCCTGTTTTCTGTGGAGTTACGCCCTCGCATAAGTTGCAGATAATCAACAATAATGAGACCAAGAGGATATTGAGAAGCCAGTCGGCGCACCTTGGCCCGCATTTCCAGTACTGAGATTGCAGGGGTGTCATCGAGGTACATGGGTGCCTCAGTCAGCATGCCAACGGCACGGGTAAGCTTCGGCCAGTCCTCATTGTGGAGTTTTCCTGTTCGGATACGCTGGGAATCGATATGGCCGGCTGAACTGAGAAGACGCATGGCAAGCTGTTCTTTGGACATCTCCAGACTGAAAATGGCAATCCCTGTTTTTTCCAGAAGAGCTGCGTTCTGGGCTATATTCATGGCAAATGCTGTTTTGCCCATGGATGGCCTACCGGCAAGGATGATGAGATCAGAAGGCTGCAAACCAGCGGTCATTTTATCAAGTTCTGTAAATCCGGTGGGCACACCGGTGATCATCTCTTTTCTTTTGAAAAGTTGCTCAACTGCTTCAAAAGCACCGGGAATAATCCGTTTGAGAGGGGTAAAACTCTGATTGGATTTGGAGCGGGCAATCTCAAAGATAGCCTGTTCGGCCTCATCGACAAGGATATCAATATCCCCCTGTTCTTCAAAACAACGGCTGGCAATTTCCGTATTGACACGGATGAGACTTCTGAGCACCGATTTCTGCCGGATTATTTTGGCATAATAGAACAGGTTGGAGGTAACAGGAACAATAGACGTCAGTGTTGCCAGATAGGCAACATCACCAGCTTTTTCCAGACAGTTGATGTCTTTGAGTTGGTTGGAAACAGTTATGATGTCCTGGGGTTCGTTCTTTTCAAAGAGCGTAACCATGGCTTCAAAAATGAGTTTGTGACGGTCCTGGTAAAAATCATTACTCTCAAGGGTCTCAAGAACTGCAGAGAGAGAGTTGTCAGAAAGGAGGATGGTACCAAGTACTGATTGCTCTGCTTCAATGTTCTGCGGTGGAATTCTCCCGCTAGTAATAGACGGGTGTGTGGGGGCAGGTCCAGGTGAACTCATAACAAAAAAGAGGGAATAGGTTGGAGATATGAAATGAGCTGAATTTTAAAGGCTCAAAAAACAACACACTGTACAGAGTAACCCCTGACAGTGTGTTGTGAGTCCGTTGTGTCAACAGACAGCAAAGCAAAAGGCCAGGGGCGGAACTATACCCCATCCCTTGGTCTGAATCAGTAACTGATCAGGCCTCTACAGTATCTGTCAAGGGAACTACCTGCACATTGATTTCAACGCTTTTCTGGAATCCAACCTTGACTGTTATTGTGTGTAGGCCAATGGTTTTGATGGGGTCCTGCAAAAGGATCTGTTTTTTATCAACATCAATATTGACATCAGCCAGTTTTTTGCAAATGTCACTGTTGGTAACAGAACCAAAGAGTCGCTCATCAGTACCGGCAAGCACGGCAATGGTGATGGTGGTACCGGCAAGTTTTTTTGCCAGTGCGTCGGCAGCCTTTGCCTCTTCCTCGATACGGGCCTGGATGACAGCTTTATTCTCTTCAAATTTGGCGACATTTCCGGCAGTAGCAGATACAGCCTTTCCCTGGGGAAGCAGGTAATTTCGTCCATATCCTGCTTTTACGGCTACGATATCGCCTTCCCGGCCAAGGGTGTCGATAGTCTCTTTTAAAATAACTTCCATTGTGCTCTCCTTACTTTCGTTCGTATAGCGACCTTGCCTGGGAGATGATCCGAAGCAAAGTTTCTTTATTAAGTATCAGTTTCGTTTTCAGCGCTGTGCAACCGCCTTAAGTCAAACCAGATGTCAATCACTCCCAGAATGGCAAGGAAAATGGCGCCAAAAGACTGGAAGAAAAGAATGACATAGATGATAGCCCGTAAAAAACGAGGCACACTCCATTTATAAAAATAAAATAATACTATTGCAATGCCTTGAAAACAGTAGAGAAGCCCAGTTACCAAGAGCATATTCAAACCAACCGTCCTGCCCGGCTCCAGAGGAAGTACAACCAGGACGGCCGAAATGATAAGTGCCCAGATAAGTTTGTCCGGTAAGGTCCAAAATCTGTATTCAGGCCAAGGCCCTATACCTGTCTTTCTGGAGAGTAGCTGATTCCCGGCTACCATGGTAAACCAGACAATCAAAAGGACAATACAGGCCAAAATGGCAGGCATTACCCTGGGTAACAGAGTCTTCATCTCCTGAAAAGTTGTTTCCAGAATATAAATAGTCTCTTCTGGTAAGGAACCATTCGCTTTATAATAAGCGACTGCTTCATCCATTCCCGTATTAATAGAAGTCAGTAACAGGGTGTATGGATGATGTTCAAGGCCTGTTGCCAGAATCGTTGATAAAAGAAGCCATGATCCAGCAAGAGCAACAGCAGCTTTGATCCCGGATAGGTATTTACTGTCTCCTTTTGTTACGGAGTCAGCAATGATAAAACCTGCAGGGAGCATTGTGAGCGAAAAAAGAAACTGCTCAACAACCTGAAACGCAAGACCTGTAATTCCTGCAAGCAGACATCCAAAAAGGATGTATTTCCCTCCAGTATTTTTACCGAATCGGTGAAGTAAAAAAAATACTACCAGAGGGAGGAGGCCATGTACCCATCCGAACATGGCCCCAAAGAGCCCTGGAAGAAGAATAATACCGGCTACAAGTAAAATATGGTGGTAGAATTTTACTTGGTCAGGATTTTCAACATCCTGGCTCACGGCTGGCTAACCTTACTTAAGGTGTTCACCTCTGGTTTGACCCTGAATAAGGGAGTAGTGCAATCTGACGAGCCCGTTTAATGGCTTCACAGAGTTGTCTCTGATGAGTTGCACACGTTCCGTAAATACGACGGGGAATAATTTTCCCTCTTTCTGTAACAAAATTACGGAGGGCTTTAACGTCTTTATAATCAACTGTCGGTTGTTCTGGATCACTACAGAAACGACAAACTTTTTGTCTCTGGAAAACTTTCTTTTGTGGGCGCATAATAATCTCCTGAATTTACTGTATCAATGATACCGGATTACTCGTCTTCTTTCGTATCAGTATCAATTTCATCCGAATCACTGTCATCCGAATCACTGTCATCCGAATCTCTTTCGTTATCACCTTCGGCAGCCTCTGCAGCTTTTGCTGCAACTTTTGCAGCTTCATGCTCTCCGCGGGCAGCTTCAATCTCTTCTTCAGTGATGGTGTCAGCGAGTTTTACCGTCATGTATTTCATAACGGCATCATCGATTCTGAATTTACGCTCCATTTCTGCTACATTTGCAGGATCGGTGGCGTAATCGCAGTAAACATAAAATCCCTGAGATTCCTTTTTGATTAGATAGGCCAGCTTACGCATACCCCATTTGTCGACAGAAATGATCTGACCATTTCCAGTACGTATGATGCTACTGGAATTTTCAATAATTGTGTTGATCTCATCCTCACTCAATGTTGGACGAAGGATGTAGATCGTCTCGTACCTGCGCATGTGTTCCTCCTCTTGGACTCACGATAGGTGGGTAACAACCCGTTTTTTTGGCCCTTGTTTAAAATGTAACAAGAGCGAAGAGGTACTGTTCAGCACAATGCCGAACAGGAATGCGTTATTATCGCATCTCTATAGTGAAACAAAGCAAAATACATTGATGGATGGAATGTGTCAATTTGTTTTTTGAGCCTTTTCCTGTGATTTGATTTTTTCCCATTGCTCCCTGAGCTCTTCATCGCTGCCTACGTCAGCATCGCCAAAAACATGGGGGTGACGCCGGATCATTTTGTCTTTGATTCCAGTGATGACCTCATCTATAGTAAAGTGACCTGACTCTGAACTGATCTCACTCAGAAGTACAAGCAGGAAAAGGACATCGCCTATTTCCTCACAGAGGTGAGCTGGGTCGTCACCATCCATGGCCTCCAGAAGTTCGTCGCATTCCTCTTGGATATATTTTTTCAGGCTTTTGACAGTTTGTTTCTGATCCCAGGGGCAGCCGTTTTTTGCGCGCAAGCTGGAAATTGTTTTGCAGAATAATAAAAAAATATTTTTATTGGAAGTCATGGAAAGGGAAACAGTTTATTAATAAAAAATATTAGATTCATTCGGTTAGCAGGTTAACAGCTGAAAATTAACGTGTTGACCAATGTTTTCGCGGGTCCCAGTCGCAATAAAAACTATTGACATGGCCTGACAGAGTAAGTAGTACCGCTGTTTCCAGCATCGAAAATCATTCTTAATAGAAGGGTAAGTCCTTAGTGACCGGATCCTGATGCTGGATATTTAATTCGTTCATAACATTTTTACCAATATATAACATAATTTGAAACAAAGGAGCTGTATTATGGCAAATCAAAAAAAGCAAAAGTTTATGCTGGAAAAGCATAAAGACATCGCACGAATTGATCAAGAGACAAAGCGAACCCATGGCTGGTATGTTCGTGTTCGCTTTCAAGGAAAAACGCACTCTAAATTTTTTTCCGACAGGAAATGTGGCGGTCGATATTCCAGTCTTCTCTCTGCTATTGCCTGGAGAGACACAACTGAGAAAAAACTTGGTAAGATACGAACCAATAAACATCTCGTTACAGTCAGTAATTCCGGAACAGGAGTGGTGGGGGTACGGCTCAATGAAAAATTCAACCGTTATGAAGTGAGCTGGGTGACAACTTTTGGAAAACAGGGAAAGACATCTGTTTCCATCAGGAAACATGGGAAAGAGAATGCTTTTATTAGGGCTTGTAAGATTCGTCAGGAAAAAGAAAGTGCCCGTTTGGGGATGTAACTTGTCTTTTCCAACAGGAATCTGGATAAACAGCCTTAAGTGAGGGTTTGTCAGAGATGCAAGTTTGGCTGTACTCCCTTTTTTCTGGGGAGTGCAGCGAAATCTGTTGACATTTTGCTACAAAAAATGTTTAATTTCCGATTCTCTTGTCATTAATGCAAACTAAATTGCTGTAATATATCCAATGAGGACTCACAAATGTATGCAATAGTAAGAACCGGCGGTAAACAGTATCAGGTTACAAGTGGTGACCGATTACGAGTTGAAAAACTTGAAGGTAACGTAGGTGATACTGTTGAGTTGACCGATGTGCTGATGGTTGTTGATGGGGATAAGACCCAGGTTGGCTGCCCTGTTGTAGAAAATGCAAAGGTTGTTGCTACCATCGCCGAACAGGGCAAAGCAAAAAAAGTTATCATCTTCAAAAAGAAAAAGCGTAAGGGCTACAGGCTTAAAAAAGGGCATCGTCAATTCTATACAGCCCTTCAGATTCAAGAAATAAGCGCCTGAACCTTTTTATCATAAAGATAATGATTGTGAAAATCATCGCTCCCCAAAGGGAAGTCGGTGATAAGGAGTAAGAAATGGCACATAAGAAAGCGGGCGGTAGCTCAAGAAATGGACGCGATAGTGAAGGACAGAGGCGAGGAGTAAAACGCTTTGGTGGTGAAAATGTCACAGCCGGATCCATTATCGTACGGCAGCTCGGAACCAAGATTCACCCGGGAACCAATGTTGGCTGCGGCAGAGATTATACTCTTTTTGCTAAGGTTGACGGTATCGTGACCTTCGAAGATTTCGGACATAAGAAAAAAAGAGTGAGTGTTTATCCACCTGCCTGAGTAAGGGCGGAAAGGAATCTCTCAATCTTTTCCCTGGGGCCGTGTAAAGCGGTTGAAAGCAAACCAGGTATCTGCTCGACCTCAATCCTCAGTATTGACGGTCGAGTTTTTTTTTCTATTATCCAATCCTCTTTCTAATCATCTGAGGTCATAAAATAATTAAGAAAAGGGTTGCGTAATCATTATGGCATTTGTAGACGAAGCAAAATTTTTTGTAAAGGCAGGAGATGGCGGAAATGGCTGTATCAGTTTCCGGAGGGAGAAGTATGTCCCCAGGGGAGGTCCAAACGGAGGAGATGGAGGACGCGGCGGCAGTGTCATAATCGAAAGTGTCAGCAGGCTGCAGTCTCTCATAGATTTTCGTTATCGGTCCCATTTCAAAGCAAAGAGCGGAGGTCACGGCATGGGAAAAGACATGCACGGGCGGAATGGGAGCGATTGTCTAATGACCGTTCCTGTTGGCTCTATTATCAAAGACAGCGAAACCGGAGAAGTCCTGGCTGATCTATGTAATGAGGGCGATCGTTATATCGCAGCCAAGGGTGGAGATGGCGGGCTTGGTAACCGGCACTTTTCATCGGGTACCAACAGGACACCCCGTATTGCCACCAAAGGCGTTGAGGGTGAGGAGCTATGGCTTCGCATTGAATTAAAACTCATCGCTGATGTGGGCTTAGTTGGCCTGCCCAATGCGGGAAAATCGACTCTTCTCTCCAAGCTTTCGGCAGCCAACCCCAAGGTTGCCAGTTATCCATTTACCACCCTGGAACCTCAACTTGGCGTTCTCCATCTTCCTCGAGGAGAATCATGTATAATCGCTGACATACCTGGACTTATTGAAGGGGCACATGAGGGCGTGGGGTTGGGATTCACCTTTCTTCGCCATATTGAGCGAACAAGGATTTTACTGCATGTCCTTGATGCTTCGAGTGAAAAGGCCATGGACGACTTTCTTGTGGTGGAAAAGGAACTGAAAAGTTACAAAGAAGAACTCCTTCTCAAAAAAAGGCTTTTAGTCCTCAATAAAATTGATATTGCGTCTCCGGACATGGTGCAGCAACTGCAAAAAGAATTTGCGGACTTGGGATTCGAAACGCTGTGCATTGCAGGACTTACCGGAGAAGGAATCGATAGTATAAAATTGTGGTTAGCAGATTTACTTGAAATACCTAATACTTTGAATCCTGTTCAGTCTGGCACAAAAGAGGAGGTTAGTCCTCCGATTTCTGCGAGCAAGGATTCCAGTGATATTGAGTGAGCCTGGTTATGGGTAAGGATGTAATTGAAATAAGCAGAGAAGATGGACTCTATTTCCGTCAGACCTATTTTGACAATGCCAAACGTGTTGTCGTAAAGGTTGGCTCAGCTGTACTAACCGACGAAAATGGCATTAATCATTCGGTGATAGACAACATTGCCAAGGAGCTGAGTTTCCTCAGGAAGACCGGAAGAGAAGTGATTCTGGTCAGTTCAGGAGCGGTGGCTGCCGGCAAACGTAAGGTTGTTATTCCCGATGGTGTTGAATTGGGTCTCAATGAAAAACAGGCCCTTGCCGCAATCGGTCAACCGATCTTGATGCAATCGTATGAAACGGCTTTTGATCAGTTTGGGCAAACCGTTTCCCAGGTGTTACTGACTCATTCAGACCTGGCCGACAGAAACCGCTACCTTCGCGTACGCAACACTATCCTGGCCCTGTTTCGTTTCGGCGCTATTCCCATTCTCAACGAAAACGATACGGTTGCCGTTGAAGAACTCCGCTTTGGTGATAATGATACCTTAGCCGCATTGATCAGCAATCTCATAGAAGCCGATATGTTCCTCTGTCTTACTGATGTGGTTGGACTGTATACCGGCAATCCTCAGACGGATCCTGATGCCCGCCCCCTCTATACAGTTTCCTCTGTGACAGAAGAGATAGAGGCCATGGCCGGTAACGTAAAAAGTGCATTAGGGACTGGAGGAATGCAGTCAAAGATCAGGGCAGCAAAGATGGTTTCTGCAGGAGGCGGCTGTTCGTTTATTGGCCCTGGCAGGGAAAAGGGGATTCTACAGCAACTCTTCAGCGGAGAGATGGTCGGCACTTTTTTTCTTCCTGCTCAGGATAAAATTACACGACGAAAACAATGGATTGCCCATGTCCTTCTGCCCAAAGGGTATCTTGTTCTTGATAATGGTGCATGTTCTGCCATAGCCAGTCAAGGACGCAGTCTATTACCATCTGGTATCCTGGAGGTACGTGGTGTGTTCGGCATTGGTGATGCTGTTCATTGTCTGGACCAGAATGGCCACACTATTGCCGCAGGCTTGATCAATTACAGTTCCAATGATGTGGATACAATCAAAGGACATCGTTCACATGATATTGTTGATCTCCTGGGAGTGAAAGATTCTGACGAGGTTATCCATCGTGACAATCTTGTTTTGCTCTGAGCCTAAAAGACTCTTTTAGGCTTCCTTTACGGGATTGTACGTGTCTTAACAATAGGTGATGTTAAAACAAGTTGTTATGTCTCTTGGTTTTTTGGGTCTTAATCACTAGAGCCTATTACTCGTAAGACACTAAAAGAATAAAAAGGAAAAATTATGAGTCACTCAGAAAAGCTTGCAACCGATATCAAGCAAATGGCCAAACAGGCAAAAATTGCTGCAAGAACATTGGCAACGCTTTCCACCGAAGCCAAAAACAACGTTCTTCTCCATATGGTTGATGCCATTGATGCCAAGCGCCAATATATCCAGAATGAAAATGCGAAGGACCTTGTTGCCGGAAAAGAAAAGGGCTTGTCTCCCGCTATGCTTGACCGTCTTGAGCTATCTGACAAAGTCATAACTTCCATGATGGACGGTCTTCGAGAAGTAGCAGCCCTGCCGGATCCTGTCGGGGAAATTGAAAAAATGGTTAAACGACCAAATGGCCTTATGGTTGGGCGTATGCGTGTGCCTTTGGGAGTGATCGGTATGATTTATGAATCCAGGCCGAATGTGACAGTGGATGCAGCTGCACTGTGCCTTAAGGCAGGTAATGCCATTCTTCTCAGGGGAGGATCCGAAGCCATTCATTCCAACAGGGCTCTCGCTTCTGTCCTTCAAGAAGCCCTACTCAGCCAGGGCGTTGCAGCAGAAGCCATTCAGGTTATTCCCGTGACAGATCGAGAGGCTGTCAATATCATGCTCAGCCAGGAAGAATATCTGGATCTTATTATTCCAAGGGGAGGGGAGGGGCTTATCCGTTTTGTTTCTGAGACTTCCCGTATCCCGGTGCTGAAACATTATAAGGGAGTCTGCCATATCTATGTGGATCGGGATGCTGACCTGGAAAAGGCAACACCGATCATTCTTAATTCCAAGGCCCAGCGTCCCGGGGTCTGTAATGCCCTTGAAGGACTTCTTGTCCACAAGGATATTGCAGAGTCTTATCTGCCGGCACTTGCAGACAGCCTTAACAGGGCTGATGTTCGTTTATTGGGGTGTAAAGAGTCCGTACAAATTGTACCCTCAATAACACCTGCCATGGACAGTGACTGGGGCACTGAATTCCTCGATCTGATCCTCTGTGTTCGGGTGGTAGCCGATATAGATGAAGCCTTGGATTATATTGCCCAGTATGGCTCTCAGCATACAGAGAGTATACTGACTGAAAATTATTCCAATGCCCAGAGGTTCCTGGCCGAAGTCGATGCCTCAGCGGTAATGGTTAATACATCCACCCGTTTCAATGATGGAGGCCAGCTTGGCCTTGGGGCCGAGATCGGTATCAGCACAACCAAACTTCACGCTTATGGCCCCATGGGATTGGAAGAGTTGACCACAAGGAAATTTGTTGTGTACGGACAGGGGCAGGTCAGGAGTTGACACGCAAGACTGGTATCCTGGGTGGCACCTTTGATCCTGTCCACAACGGTCACCTGGCACTGGCTGAAGCAGCTGGTAAGCTGTGTGATCTCGACGAGATAACCCTGCTTCCCGCTGCTGTTCCACCGCATAAACAAGAAGTGATAAGTGCGTTCTCTGACAGAGTTGCGATGCTTGAACTTGCTGTGCGCAACAAGCCGACTCTAACTCTTTCGACCATTGAGCAACTTCTTCCCACCCCGTCCTATTCCATTGACACCCTTCGTTACCTCTTGAGTCACGCCACTCATCCAGCAGAGTTTTTTTTTATCACTGGAGCAGACACTTTTCTTGATATACTTTCCTGGAAAGAATACCAAGAGTTGCTGCGTACAATCCATTTTGTAGTCTTTTCCCGTGTAGGGAGTAAAAACGAGCAGTTGTATACCCTTTTCAACAAGCTTGAATATCACAAAAAAGGAGCCGGGTGGTATAATACAGTTTCCCATAGATGGATATACTGTTCTTCTGTTAGTCTGCCACCTGTTTCTTCTTCAGAAATACGTAACCGGGTGGCGCTAGGACTTCCTGTAAATAGTTTTGTTCCTGAAGGGGTTTCTGAATATATTCAAGCGCATGGCCTTTATACTGTCAGGTAAAACCTTTTATATCTAGTAAGTTATTGGCTATACTGTCTGTTTGCATTATCTGTGTAAAAAACAAGGGAAAGGCTTGACTTTCCCCACTTATCTAGTGCTATAATGCAAAATAGTACCCGTATATAATCTCTTGAAAAGAGAATTTTGTTCTGATTTTTTTCCAGACAGTGACCCATGACTCAACATAACTATTCAGACTCTCCGGTTAAACTTCTCATCGTTGATGATTCTTGGGTATTGAGGAGAGTTCTGCGTGAGACCCTTTCGCAAAGAAACGATATAGAGATTGTGGGTGAGGCCGCCAACGGTATAGAAGCTCTCAGTGTAATCCTGCAAGTTGATCCTGATGTTATCTTGCTGGACGTGGAAATGCCGATAATGGACGGTATGACCACCTTGCAGCATCTCATGATTCATACCCCTACACCCACTATTATGCTTTCCAGCCTGAGTAAAAAGGGGTCGGCCCGTTGTTTTGACGCCTTGAAGTATGGGGCTGTGGATTTCATCAGCAAAAACTGTTTTTTCAAAGGAATGGACATGGCTGACCAAGGCCAGTTTGTTGTTGAAAAGATATTTGCTGCTGCGCATACAACTGTTCACTCCATAGACCCCATGCAACAGGGATCTGGCTCAGGGGCATTGACAAAAATTGCGGTAAAAGTGGTTTTTTGTGAAGACTGCGGAACGCGTCATATTATCCATAATTCTGTCCAGACCGGCACGAGTGTAAAGTGTAACAATTGTGGCGATGACATATCTCTGGTAGCGGATAAGCGGTTCAGGAGAGTGAATTTTGTTACTGTTATAGGGTGTGGCGAAGGCGGCTACGCTAACTTGTTGAAAATTATTCCTGAACTCAATCCGGAAATAGGTGGAGCCTTACTTGTTGTCATTCTGGATGAGGTTGAACACGTTGAATCATTTGTAAAATATCTTGATGCAATCTGTGATTTCAAGGTTTCTTTGGCCCAAGACGGATTGACCCTTGAAGGAGGAGGCTGTTATATTTTTTCCGGCATTGAACATGTTGAACTCTCCCCATACAGTGGAAACTATACGTTGCAGATGGAGGTCACGCCGATGTCCGGCAACTCCGGAGGCATCGATAACCTGATGATTGCTGCCAGCAGAACCTTGAAAAATCGGGTGGCCGGCCTCCTCCTGTCAGGGGCGGAAGACGATGGGAGCAAGGGAATGGAAGAGATCTTGAAAAATAACGGTACGTGCTGGATCTTAAACCCAGACCATTGTTTGCAAAAGGCAATAACCAGCAGAGCTTTCATCAAATATAATCTTCCAGGTGATCTTGATGAAAATGCTGTTGTTACTAGGATACGGGACCTTCATTCCAGTTATCAAGAGAATGTGATCACTGCCTGACATGATTTATAAATGCATTCAAGGAGAGTCAGGGGATGGAAAGTGTTGATGCCTTAGAAAGACGAGAACATAACCGTGTGTTTTTTGATATTGTGCTCGATGTTTGTCTCTTAACAGTGGACGATTCAGGTGGAGATTTTCGTCTTCTTTCATGCCGTGGCAGAGATATCAGTGGTGGAGGCCTTTCTTTTTATGCGGAGAACAGATACCCGCCTGACTCCCTTCTTCGACTGCGCATTCCCCTGAACGACAATAAGTTGTCAGGCGAGAATGAGGACAATAACATGCTCAAGGTTATGGGGAAAGTGATGTGGTCAAAAAAAAACGGAGAAGACAGCACCTATGTCACTGGAGTTCAGTTCCTCAATATTTATGAACAAGATTATCACATTCTGAAAGACTATGTAGAAAAGTTTCTCACAGAGTAGTCTTGTTTTTATCTCTGGCGTTCCGATGGCGTAAGACAGTTTAGACGGTTAATCTCTGGAAACCAAAACTCTAACTCCACCTTCCTTCCCTCTGTTTTTTTCTGATGCCACGCAGCAGAGAGGATCCTACGTTTATCTCACCTGCTCCCCCCTGGATTTGTCGCTCCCGAAGAATTTGAGAAATTGCATCTTTTAAGAAAGGCCGCTTAACGAACGTATCTCATTTCGTTTGGTGAGATGAGTTCTGACAAGGTGGCTTCTTTGTACGATTTACAGCAGGCAATCCTGTTTGACATCCATTCTCACAACCTATAAGATCAAACCACCTGTTGTTGTAATGGATTAGACATATCCTCAATTTTACATTCGCAATGTCCTGAAAAATAGTTCCACCAGTCCACAATGAATACAAAATGGAAAGTTATACTATCGGTCATGCTGCTGATAGCGTCGATTTGTACGGTGTTTGTCATCCTTGTGCAACAACAGCATGATGAAAAAGTGGCAGGAATAATTGCAGGAAAGGGTGAAAGTGCTGCTTTACTGGCTAATACGCTCTTAACGGAGTTTTCCAGCAACTATCAGCACAGAATTATGAGTTTTACTGATCCCAGTATTTCACCAAGCAGGGAACAGATGATCCGTGCCTTTGCTGACCGGGATCGTGACAAACTCCTTCAGCTAAGTAAACCTTTTTTTGCTGTTTTTCAAAAGGAAAACCCTTACTTCTCAACACTAGCCTGGATTCTTCCGGATAATCATTCTTTTCTCGCAGTGCATAATCCTCAGAAATTTGGTTTGGATCTCAGCGAGATAAGACCAGATATCGCCGCAGTTAACCACGACAGACAGCTGTTTTCCGGGTTTGATGCTGGATATGCAGGCTTACAGTATCGCATCGTACAACCGGTTTTTTACCATGATGAATATCTTGGCGCAGTGCAGTTTGGCATTAGGGCCAGTGCTATTTTTGATGCATTGCAAAGCAAGTTGAAAACTCTTGCCGGAGTAGCTGTCTTGAACCAGGAGTGTGCTGTGGTAAAGGAATCAAAAATACCAAAGCTCACATGCAACACACACACCATACGTTCTCGCGAGGTAAGTGTGTTTGAGCCCATAGTGGATCTGCTTGATTGGAACAGTGACAAACAGATGGTTGTCTTGAACGGCAGACCGAATGTTATTCTCAATGTCCTCCCCGTAAACAACTTTAAAAACGAAAAGCTGGGTGTTTTTTTTGTAGCGCTGGATATTTCAGAAGAAGTAGCTCAAAAACGAAATTTACTCATCTCTGTCCTGACTATAAGTGGTGTTCTTCTTCTTCTTTCGTTTTTAATTTTATACTCCAGCTACGGAGCCCTTGTTCAAAAGATTATCGACTTGAATCACTCTTTGGAGAAAAATAATATTGAACTTGAGAAACGAGTTTATGAAAGAACCGCCAACTTGCAGGAAAGCGAAAACAGGTTACAGAAGATTCTGGATCAATCACCCTTGGGGATTTTGATTGCTGACACAAAGTCTATGCAACTTCGATATGCAAACCCTGCTCTCTGCACAATGCTCGGCTATGATAAAGAAGAACTGAAAAACACGGAGATCAATTTATTACACACTCCTGCCGATTTTGAGCAGATAGAAAAGGACTATAAGATCTACGTAAAGGGTGAAAAACATATTCCAACAGTCATTCGTTTTCTTCGCAAGAATGGTACGATACTTGAGGCGGATATTATCAGTGCTTCCCTTGAACTTGAGAAACGACCGTGTGTGGTCGGATTTATTGTTGATCAAACAGAAGGGAAAAAGCTCGAAAAACAATTGAATCGTGCGCAGAAGATGGAGGCCATCGGTCTAATGGCCAGCGGTGTAGCCCATGATTTAAATAATATTCTTGCAGGTATCATCAGTTATCCGGAGTTACTGCTTTTGGAGTTACCTCAATCGAGTGAACTAAGAGAACCTCTTGAGGCAATCCAGGCATCCGGAAAACGGGCCGCAACTGTGGTGGCAGATCTGCTTACTGTTGCCAGGGGCGCTGCCAGTACTCGGGAACCGCATGACATCAATATACTGATTGAGGAGTATCTGAATTCTCCTGAATGCAAGAAGCTTAAATCTTTATACACCGGTGTGGAATGCGTGCAACAAATCGATGCGGAACATTCTATTATTGACTGTTCTCCTATGCACATCAAAAAAACGATTATGAATTTGACAACAAATGCAGCGGAGGCTGTTGGTGAAAAAGGAAGTATTTTGATATCTACCTGCAACCAATTTGTCAATAAACTGGAGAGTGATGAACTTCATATTGATCCGGGTGACTACGTAGTTCTTAACGTTCAGGATAACGGTCCAGGCATTGCCGCAAGAGATCTGGAGCATATCTTTGAACCGTTTTATACAAGGAAGGTTATGGGGAGAAGCGGTACTGGTATCGGCTTGGCTGTTGTGTGGAATACCGTGCAGGACCACAACGGTAAAATATTTGTGGAAAGCAGTGAACAGGGTACCTGTTTTCGACTTTATTTCCCAGTTATTCAGAAAGATGCAGCTCTACCGGAGAAAGTTGGAGATACAACTCCTACCGGCAATAATGAATATATTCTGGTTGTGGATGATGAACCACAACTCAGAGATATAGCAAGTAAGATACTGATTACGCTAGGTTATCAAACAGAGTCAGTCTGCAGTGGTGAGCTGGCCCTGAAATTTTTAGAGGAGCACCAGGTTGATTTGATCATTATTGATATGTTAATGGAACCTGGCATGAACGGTCGCCAGACCTATGAAAAGATACTTGCGATGTATCCAGATCAGAAGGCAATTATCGCCAGCGGATTTTCGGAAAGTGATGAGGTGAAAGCAGCTCTTCGACTTGGTGTCGGTGGATTTATAAAAAAACCTTATTCCAGAGATCAGCTTGGCCGAGTGGTTGGTGATGTCTTAGCAACATGACTTAAAGAATACATTTTTCATTCATGAAATTTTATCTGTTTTTGTCTGATCATCTTCTCCCATTGTGATTTGTAGTCATTGTGGTAGCTTTGACCAGTGACTTATTATTGGCATGAATCCCTGTTTTATTTGTGTTCACCCATAATCATTTTGGCATGCGATTTATAGCTGACCTGCATATTCATTCACTCTATTCCAGGGCCACATCAAAGGCCTCTCACATTGCCTCCCTTGCGGCTTGGGCGCGTATTAAAGGAGTGCATGTTCTGGGTACTGGAGACTTCACTCATCCATTATGGTTTCAGCAACTTAAAGAGACTCTGCAACCTGCAGAGAGAGGGCTCTTTCGTCTAAAAAATAGAGTCAAACGTGATTTCTCTTCCCTCATGCAGTCTGATATCGTAACAGAACCTATCGTTACCCGTTTTGTTCTTACCGCGGAAATAAGCTCCATTTACAAAAGGGGCGGCAAGGTCAGAAAGGTACATAATATACTTTTAGTCCCCGATTTTGCCTCTGCGGAACGTGTCAATGCCGTACTTTCCTCCATCGGTAATATTGCGTCGGATGGAAGACCAATGCTTGGCTTGGATTCCCGTGATCTTCTGGAAATCCTCCTTGAAAATGCCCCAGATGGCTTTCTGATACCAGCGCATATCTGGACACCGTGGTTTTCGCTGTTTGGTTCAAAATCAGGATTTGATCGGCTCGAAGACTGTTTCGGTGATCTTAGTCACCATATCTTTGCTTTGGAAACCGGGCTTTCCTCGGATCCGCAGATGAATCGTCTGATTTCTTCTCTGGATCAATATACCCTGATCTCAAATTCTGACTGCCATTCGCCTTCTAAACTCTGTAGGGAGGCCAATGTTTTTGAAACAGAATTCAATTTTTACGCTATGAAAGAAGCTATTAAGAATCCCTGTGACACCGCAGGAAATCAATGTTTTGTTGGAACTGTTGAATTCTATCCGGAAGAGGGGAAGTATTATCATGACGGTCACCGGAAATGCGGGTTCTGTTGTGATCCTGCTACAAGTCAAGAGATATCCGGCCGCTGTCCGGAATGTGGTAAAAGGATAACCATAGGGGTGCTTTCCAGGGTGATGGAGCTTGCTGATCGAAGGACTCCCGTATTTCCAGAGGGATCTCCGGATGTATACAGCCTGATTCCTCTGCCTGAGATCCTTTCCGAAATAGCTGGTGTGGGACCGAACAGTAAAACCGTTACCCTTCAATATGTAAAATGTATTGAACAATTTGGCTCCGAACTCAATGTCCTCCTGCATACTCCCATTCAAGATCTTTACGATTATTATTCACCACTGCTGGCTGAGGCAGTGGACAGAGTACGAAAAGGGCAGGTTGTCCGTCAGGCAGGTTATGATGGAGAGTTTGGTGCGATTTCTGTCTTTCGGCCTGGAGAAAAAGAGACCCTGGCAGGGCAGGATAAGCGATTGCTATCTCGTGTTAACAACAAGGTGACTCCCTCCTAAGAAGAGGCCTTGTTTTTTGACCAGACTGCGAAGAGTCAATGCCGATTATTCAAGTGGTCTGAAACAGGTGCACCTCGTAAAAGGGTACTGAAAATAATCCTTCAGGGGCCATACTCGTATCTGTTTCCTGGGAAAAGACCATTATGACGCAGGTTGAAGGAGGCTGTGTATACATTCCGGCAGTCTATCGCTAAGTTCAGTTGCGGTATAGCCGAAACCGTATCGTTCATAGAGACAATCTCCGGCCATGCCATGGAGAAAGACCCCAGCTGCTGCAGCTTCTTCACAGCCGAGGCCCTGGCAGAGAAGGCCTCCGATAATTCCGGTTAGTACATCTCCCATTCCTCCGGTTGCCATTCCTGGATTCCCACTGGTGTTGATAGAAGTGGTGCCGCCTGATGAAGTGATGATGGTACCGGCACCTTTCAGGATCATGATGCAATCATTTTTATCCTTGCTGTAAATTCTACATGCCTCCTGAGCAGCGCGCATTCGATTTTCCTGAACGTCTTCAATAGTACAGCCAAGGAGTCTGGCCATCTCTCCGGGGTGTGGAGTAAATATTCTCGGGCCTGCAGCGATTCCTAGTTGGCCACGGCTTTTGGCAAGGATATTTAATGCATCAGCATCAAGGACCATGGGTAAGGAAACGGTCTGAAACAGTCTGAGAACAAGATCTGCAGTTGCCTGTTCTGTGCCTAAGCCAGGACCAAGGATAACAGCTTTCTTCCCTATCAAACCATGTTCAATGGCAAGGAGGTCATTGATTCCAAGAAAGGATGTAGAAGACGGCACGAGGAGGGTCATTGCCTCAACAAGCAGAGTCTCAAAGATAGAGTTCAGGTATTTTGTAGTAAAAAGACTGACGAGACCAGTCCCTGTTCGTAAAGCACCTTTCACTGCAAGTGTGGCAGCACCCGTTTTTCCGACAGAGCCGGCCAAGACAGCAAGATGGCCATGGCTCCCTTTGTGTACATTGTCAATGCGTCTTAAGGGGGCAACAAGAGATCTTGTAGTGTTGCGGTCAAGTAATTCCGTAGTGATTCTTGCTCTATTCAGCGCCTCGGGAGGAATGCCGATATCAATCACATGGAGTTTGCCGGTACTCTCAGGACCATGGTGAAGGACATGACCAGGTTTTGCACATCCGTAGGTGGCTGTGTGGTCGGCATGGATACAGCTTCCATGGACCTTTCCATTGTCAGAATCCATACCTGATGCAATGTCAACCGCGATGACAGGGATTCCTCGCACCAGCTCAGAATAGTTGATGAGGTTAATAATTTCTAAAAACTGATTGGTAACCGATCGAGCGAGGCCGGTACCAAAAAGAGCATCGATGATGGCATAACAGGGCTGACCACGACTGACAAACTGTTTATAGAGAACAGGAAGAGTCTGCACCCGTGCCTCACTATCAATTACATGAAAGGGAAGCCGCAGTTTGCGGACAATATTCATGTTGGCAGCAGCATCTCCCTTAAGTTGGTCTGGGTTGACGAGGAAAAAGAAAATAGGCTGACAACCTCGTTGATGGAGGTGACGCCCAATCACAAGACCATCTCCACCGTTATTACCTGGACCGATAAAAAGGAGGGCAAAAGAATTTGCCGCAGGCCCCAACTCCTCTTCCATCATCCGGACTGTTCCCAGTCCAGCATTTTCCATGAGGACAATTCCAGGAATGTGGTATTCATTTATAGCACACTGATCGAGACTGCGCATTTCTGCAGCGGTAGGTAACTTCATAACTTTATTATTCGCCGGTAAAAGAAAAAATCAGGAAAGCCCTTTGAGAAAAGCTAGAATCGAGTCGGCCAGTTGCTGTGGGTCACTGTCTGGATGTTTTATAATTCCGAGATAATAACGTCCAAGAGAAAAAATAAGAATGTTTCCTCCTGAACTCCGCTCTACGCAGAGATGGATATAACGTCTACCGCCAAGGTTGTCGGATAAACTGTCACAGTATTTTCCGCTGGTAACAATGGCTGATGAAAGGGAGACGGCATCATCAAAATTTTCACTCACCACATATCCGTCATTACGAACCAGAATAAACTGGGCAACCCCTTCAATAGTTCCCAGCTTGGAAAAATCTTTTGCAGTCGCCATAGTGCTACTCCTCTACTAAAAAGGCCTTCACGGTCTTTTCAAATGATTTACGGTCATCGTCATTATCAATTTCTTCTGCAAAGACGCGAGTGAGCTCGGGAAGATTTTCGAGTGTTGGGGAAAAGTTTTTCCCCCATTCTTCTGCGAATTCCTCAAAGATCAACTCTGCGACTGGACCAATATATTTGGACAGTTCATCTTTGATCCTATTCAGGGGCTTACTGAGTTTTGATTCGGGAGCCATGAGTATCTTTAATATGTCGTTATCAGTGCTAACTGAAGAGGGCTCAGGCTCAGGTGGTGTCGAGATCAGTTGTTGGCTGCTATTTTGTTCCGCTTCGTTCGCTTCAATATTCAGGGCCAACTGGACAGTCATGTTGATCATACTGGGAGAAAGAGAAGGGCGGTGAAATAAAAACAGCCATTGCCCTTGGTCGAGAACCAGACCGAAAAGAACAAGATCTTTGAATGTCACTCGGAAATTGCCTGTATCGTGGAAATGAACCGACAGCATGGACAACATTTTGGAGAATTTCAGCGCAACCTGCAATAGATTTTCATCATCGCTTATTCCTGTGGCCTGGTTTCCATAAACCCCCTTTTCAGGTGTATAGAGAAAGCCTCCTTCTATTTCCGGGAGACTGGCTATGATATCGGAAAGTTTTGCCTCGTAATCCATTGGAACCCTCACTGTGGTGTCTGTGTATTCAAGAGTATTGCTAAAGAAAACAGTTATCGGATATGCTAACCAGCGAAATACGAATTTGCTTCATAAAAGTGTCACTTATGCCTTGCAAGAAGGGAGGGACGGTGTTCATCATTTCTATTTCAATTTTGAAGAACACTGTTTACTTTGAGGAAAAAGAAAATCGTTTTCAGTTACCGCTACAGTCAGATTTTTAGTATGTTACAAATATGTTGCTAAGTTTTACAACAAAACAAAAAAAATAGAATAACTACTAAAATTGCCACTTACTGATCAAACACTTATCCTTTAAGCCTAGTCTATATTGGTGGTTTTTCACTGTCAAGGAGAAAGAATATTGTATTCAACAGCTTGCGTATTTTTTCTTTGATATAATTTGCAAGAGTGACTGCGTAGGGAGGAGAAATGGAATTAATTGTTTTTCAAGAACGTGGATCCGGGGCACAAAAAATAGAAGGTGTTCAAAAATTTGCTGAAGAAATAAGAATCATCGAAATTGTTTCAATTG
Source organism: Pseudomonadota bacterium (assembly GCA_018820855.1). GTDB lineage: Bacteria > Desulfobacterota > Desulfobulbia > Desulfobulbales > Desulfocapsaceae > Desulfocapsa. The sequence goes on from JAHJNL010000007.1 coordinate 153,501, forward strand.
ATATATTTCTACCTGATTTCATAGAGAATCCAGAGGATTTTATCAATAAAGATTTCACAGCAGATCTGGTCTTAAATTTTTTAAAACATCCCGATCTGGTTGACTATCTGGTTTCACTTTGCAATGTTAAAGGCATACCAGTTGTTTCTGCCGGCAAAAAATGTGGTGGTTTTGCACCATTCACTTGTTGTGGACTTGGGAAAAGCAGGAGACTGGGTGCATATGGTGAAAGATTCGGTCTGCCCGAATACAAGGTTGTTCTGGACAATGACAGGATTGTTGAGATTGAGGTTTTGCGAGGTGCTCCCTGCGGTGCCACTTGGGATGCCTTATTGGGGTGTATTGATTGTTCTGTGGAGGAGGCACTTACCCGCATACCGAGACAGGTCCAATATTTCTGTTCAGCTGATCCCAGTGGTTTTGATCCGGTAAGCGGTAAGAGTCCTGTGCATTTTGCCGGTTATGTCCACATTGCAGCTTTGCAGAAGGCCATTGCAGAAGCAGGATCAGGATCAGGATTGTAATAGCGTAGCATTTTTCCTCTGTTCACGATCAGTCAGCGCGCTCGAACAGAGCACTGGCGATTCAGTGAATTCGTCACTAAGCTCTGTATGGCCTTGTTAATCTTTACAGTAGGGTGGCCACGGCAAAAGAAAATCTGCCAGTAACTGTTAGTGCGGATACTGACTATTCCTTTGTCTCTTCTATCGTTGTCAGAAGGGGTTTGCAAAAACGACAGGGTTCAAATCCGGATTGTTCAGCCACGTCTACGTTTTTAAATTCTATCGTACAATGTTTACAGTAGTAGAAATCGCAGCCGGGAATGTGAAAAACATGACTTTTCACATTCCCATGTATGGTTCCCTCGGTGAGGTAATTTGGCCCAAGTTGACTGCTTGATTGGTTTTGACCCGCAGGTGAAGACCCGCCTGGGTTATTAGAGTCCTTCTTCTTGCCCTCTTTGATCAATAAGTTTTTCGCTTTTGCCAGATAAGGAGAAACCAGTTGGTCGTATAGGGCCAGCACGTTATTTTTTATCTTTTCCGGTATGAGTGCACGTTCATTGGCAGCCTGTCTGATATAATAAGCGGTAATGAACAGGAGGATAACGTTGGGAATCCACATGGCAATAAGGACCGATGAAGCGCTTTCCTCTGCTGATATTTTGGCCAGGCTGAAAAGGATATAATACAGGATAAAAAATCCCAGGCCCAAGGGAATGCCTCCTCCCTTTTTTCCGGGACCGGCCTGGAGTCCAAGAGGCAGTCCCAGAAGGCTGAGGATAAAACAGCCAACAGGAAGCACCAAGCGCTTATGATACTGTACCAGGCATTCACGTCCCTTTGGAGTGTCTCGGCCAACGGCTGCGGCAGTCTCCTGAAGTTGACGCAGGGTCATTGATCCGGTAGAGAGAAGCGTTACGTCTTCTCCGTCCAGAATGGTGGGTGGCTGCAAGGGAATATTGATAGTATAGCGGTCAAAACTGATGATCTGGGAACGGAGTTCATCAGGACGATGGAGACTTCCGTTCTTCAGGGTTATACTCACCAGCATGTTGTCGATCTCGGCGTTCATGGTTCCGGACTGGGCCATGGTTATAATCGGGTTTACCTGTCCTCTCATATCTGATACCCAGACATTTTGCCATTCCCCGGTATCAGGATCGATAGAGTCGACAAAGACTACTAAATCGCCGAGGGCCTCGGTAAACTGATGCTCTTTGATACCCTTGTCGATTTTTTCTTTTGCCAGCTGGAACATCAGTTGTTTCATGGAGATTTCAGCCTTGGGGATCAAACTGACTGAAAAATATCCTGTGAGCAGGGCAACTGCTGCGGAAACGAGAATAACCGGTGGAATAATCTGGTACAGGCTGATTCCGCTTGCTTTAAAGGCGAGAATTTCTGTGTCACTGGCCAACCGGGTAAAGCCGATGATCACTCCCATCATCGCAGCCATCGGCATGGAATAAAGAAACATATTGGGGAAGAGATAAAGAAAAAGACGAACAAAATCACTAAACCCTATTTCCAATTCCAATACAACATTGAGAAAGGGAATAAGCTTGACCAGAAAAAAAACACTGTTCATGATGAGAAAACTGGCAAAAAAGGGCGCCAGCATCTCTGTAGCAAGATAGCTGTAAAGCAGTTTTGGGAACCTGATAGATCTTGGCATTGTTTTAAAACGGTCAGCGGGGTTGAGGGAGGAAATCTATAATTGGTTTGCTACTCGTAATGGAACTTACAGAAAAACAGAAAAGGTCACAAGGAAGAACTGGTACAGGTGCAGAAAAACGGTTTTTCTGCCCGTCGCGAATTATTTCATGAACATTCACAAGTGCTGTATTTCTTGTTAAAAGAAATGGGATAGTGTAAGCAACGACCAAATCAAATCAGAGAAACAGGAGGAAATCATGCATTTATTTGAGACAGAAGAGGACGACATCTGGGTCTGTATCGCCTGTGGTCGTGACCGCGAAGAAGAAATCAAGGCAAAGGGCTGGGAATACATCTTTGATAAAGATGAACCCATGCTACGTTGCAAACTCTGCGGAAAGCCGGATTACGAGATGGAGGACTAACAAAGAAAGTAGTCGTAAGTAAGTCCGGATGTCGTCTGTCGCGTGAGTGTTTTACAGTAAATGCCATTCCTTTTCTTAAGGAATTACAGGTTATGAGATTTGTGAAAAGTCAACTGTCGGGATAGTCAGGATATAAGCATACAAGATCGTAAAACTGCAAATGGCTAGTATGCGATTTCGGGTCGATGCGGCGTTCATAGGAGACGCTGCATTGACCCGGATTTTGTAATAATGAAGGAGATAAAAAGTTTCCCAAGGCCATCAAAATTTTGCATCAAGCATCGGCTCATCAATGGTCACAGTAATCCAATGTTGATCCCACCACTCCTTAGGGGTGACGAAAATGCCATTAACCAGCATGGAAAAATGGAGATGATCGCCCCCGGCCATACCGCTCATTCCTGAAAACCCGAGGACATCACCCTGTTTCAGGCTGTTCCCCGGAGCGACATTGCTCTGGCTCAAATGGGAGTAAAGGCTGTATACTCCCTGTCCATGGTCAAGCATGACCATATTGCCATATATCCCTATATAATCACTAAAGATCACAGTCCCCGACCCTGCAGCCTTGATTTTCGCATGTTGGGTTGAGGCGATATCCATACCCAGATGAACCTGTTCGTCTATTGCTTTTTCATTATAATAGTAGGTGCGATGATCAGCAAAGCCGGCTCTACCGCTTCCTGCCATCCGAAGAAATTTACCTGACCAGAGTTGCTTCGGGGTTGGGTTCATACACAGGTCGTGGATTTTCTGGTTATTCATCTTACGTATTTCACGATTGGCATAAAGATATTTTTCTAGTAGATCTCCCTTCATTTCGGGGTAATGTTCCTCAAATTCAGGGATTTTGTTAGTGAGGAAGCTGTCAGGAATATTGATACGATCTTTTTTCTGGTGTGGATTTTTCAATGCAGGAGTAAAGGGTTTAAGAGAGCGGTTTCCTGCAGCATCCTCTGCTAAGATTGCTGATTCGGATATAGTTCTGTCCGAATAGGGCAGGGCAATATAAGAGATATATTTTTTGTCAGAACCATCGGTGAGAGGAAAGCCGGGGTGATAATTTCCATTCAGCATAACTCCATGCTTCACACTGTCATCCACTCGATAAATGACAATACCGGCACCTCCTGGTTCAATATATCGTTCACTGTGGATGATACTGATTTGAGGTGCTTTGGTGTCGATGAGCATTGATTGTGAGAATTCACTCAGGTTTCCCTTAAGCAGGCCGCGAAACGAGAAATCCCTGACCTGGGCCTTCAAAATAGCTTCTCCCTCCTGCAATCCGAGGCTTTTAGGGTCGAGCTCTACAACAATTTCTTCATTGTGCGGACCGGCAATGGGACCGTTTCCCTTGCGGGAAAAGCTTTTGCTGAAAACCTCTTTTTCGGTGGTACCCTGGACTACCAGTATTTTGATATCACGCAGGCCACTTTTTTGGTCACCAGCGGAAAGCGAAACAGTTGTTTTTTTCCCTATGTATGCTGGAAGGTTCTTCCCCTCAATTGATGGCTTTTCTCCTTCAAAGTAGGTGAAATACCCGTATGCCGCTGCAGCAATGAGGAGCAGACTGACAATCAGGAGGAAACGGTTTGATATTGATTTGTTTCTCTGGTTCTGCTTCAAACGTACCATAGTCTCTTATTCCTTGTCTTACTGTTAGTATGAAGAAAAACATGGGCCAATTGGCCAGTAAAAGATGAGGACCTACTCCTCCCAGCTTATTTCGTATTTTTCAATGTGGAGATTTTTTGCAGGAACAATGGTGAGTCTTTTGCCTGTGTCCCTTTCAAGTTCATTGGTTATGGCCCCTTCTTCATTGAGCAGCATATCTGCCACCCGAGGATGGACTGTTAACGTGATATGGGTGCCGCTGTTGCGCAAGGCATTTCGAGAAATCTTTCTGTAAATTTCATAACAGATAGTGCGTCGCGATTTAAGGACACCTTCTCCGGCACAGCAATGACAAGGTTCACACATCATCTGGTTTAGATTTTCACAATTACGTTTCCTGGTCATTTGTACCAGGCCGAATTCAGTTAGTTTGAGGATATTGATCCTGCTCTTGTCCTTTTTTACTGCTTCTTTAAAGGAGGTAAACAGTTCCTCTCTGTGCAGCTCATCTTCCATATCAATAAAATCAATAATGATGATTCCGCCAATGTTGCGTAATCTGAGCTGATAAGCAATTTCTTTAACAGCTTCCATATTGGTTTTGAAAATGGTTTCTTCAAGGTCGTTTTTGCCGACGAACCGTCCGGTATTGACGTCGATAACGCTGAGTGCCTCAGTAGTTTCAATGATGATGTATCCGCCGGAGCGTAACCACACCTTTTTTCCGAGGGCTCTTGATATCTCCACTTCAATTCCATGAGCTTCAAAAAGGGGTGATTTACCCTGGTAAAATGAGATTCTGTCCAGCAGTTTGGGAGCAAAGGTCTGAACGAAACGATACAGCTTTTCGTAGGTCTTGTGGTCATCCAGAACAAGACTGTTGACTTCAGAGGTAAAGAGATCACGAACTGAACGAAAGGTGATGTCAAGATCTTCATAGATGAGTGCAGGGACTATGGAACGACATGAGATATCCTGAATCTCATCCCAGAGAAGAAGGAGAAATTCCATGTCGGCCTCAAGCTCTTCCAGACTTGCTTGTTCGGCAACGGTACGAACAATAAAACCTGTACCGGCAGGACGCAGGTCCTCGATACGATCCTTCAGGGTTTGGCGAATTTCCTCGTCTTCGATCTTTCTTGAAATACCAATATGATCGGTCAGGGGCATGAAGACCAGATTTCTGCACGGCAGAGTGATGTGACATGTTAATCTGGCACCCTTGGTACCGATGGGATCTTTTCCAACCTGCACAGTGATCTCCTGTCCTTCGGTCAGGAGATCTTCTATGTTCATTCCTGGTTGCCGATTTATATCGGTATCCGGCACAGTGGATGTCAATTCCAGTTTGCCGCAGGGCTGTTCTTTTTTCATCATCCGACTTTCCAGGTCAGCATGAGAAATATAGACATCATCCACATAGAGAAAACCGGTTCGTTCCAGGCCGATATCAATAAATGCGGCCTGCATTCCGGGAAGTACTCTGACCACACGGCCTCGGTAGATGTTTCCAACTAAGCCCTTTTCAGTCGGACGTTGCAGATGAAATTCAGCCAGTTGCCCATTCTCGACCAGAGCTATTCGTATTTCATAGCTTGTGGCATTAATAAGTATTTTGCTGCTCATAATTTTGAATTCTATTGGGTGACCATCGCGAAGACGGTAGATGAGATTGTAGTTATCTTGATAAACATCAAATTATACAGTATCCCTGTGTAAAAATCCTCTTCTAATTCAGATTATTTATTGGCGTTGTGTTACGCATGATTGAATATGACTGGTATTTCTGTAATCATTCCAACATATAACCGGGCGGCATTCCTTGGTCGCGCCCTTAAATCAGTACAAGAGCAAACTCTGGCCTGTGCTGAAGTTATTGTAGTGGACGATGGGTCGACAGATAACACAGGCTCTTGTGTATCAACTTTCGCTTCCCAGTGCAGCTTTCCAGTCCGCTATGTTTATCAAGAAAACAGTGGTCCGGCAGCAGCCAGGAACAGAGGGATGCAGGAAGCCCGTTTTTCTGTCTTTGCCTTTCTTGATTCGGATGATCATTGGCAAAAAAAGAAATGTGAACTTCAGCTTGCCGCCCTTGAAAAGAGGCCTGAAATGATGATCTCTCACACCAGAGAGCGTTGGCAGCGGTGCGGTGTTCATCTTAATCAGAAAAAGATTCATCAAGCTGGAGATGGTGACATCTTCAGCTATTGTTTGCGCCTCTGCACCGTAGGCATGTCAACTATTATGGTGAGAAGAGAACTCTTTGAAGAGATCGGACTGTTCAATGAAAAAATGCGATGTTGTGAAGACTATGATCTTTGGCTGCGCATCAGCAGTCGTTACCCCTTTCTCTTGGTGGATATGCCCTTGACCGTCAAGGAAGGAGGTCGTGACGACCAGGTTTCCTGGCAATACAGGGTAGGCATGGATACCTTACGAATTAAAGCAATTTTGGATCTCATCCGCAAAGGTTGTTTATCTGAGGAACAGGTTGTTTTGTCTCTGGAGGAGTTGCAGAGGAAATGCCGCGTCTATGGTCAGGGCTGTATCAAGCATAAGCGGCCTGAAGAGGGCCAATGGTACTTGCACATCGCACAGTGGACTAAAACTGTCCTTGACAGGAAACCTCTGATCCCCTTTACTGTCCCCGCAAATCCTGTTTGCCTGACAAAGCCGTTGTTGAGCACTACCGATTCGTGAAGAGTCTGTAGCCTTACAAAGAGGTTTCTTAAAGAGCAGGTAAGCACAAGCTCTGAGGCGAATATGGTGATAAGGCCTCAGGTCTGCGACAGATATTGCGTGGGTTATTTTAAAATGGATATAGCGATAGGGCCGAATAGTTCATATGGCAACTGATCCAGTAAGGATGGTGGAAAAGTGACACAAACAAGATCGTGGAAAGACCCTTCACTTTATGTACGACAGATTCATGTGGAAGAGTCCTGTCTTGAGTTGGACTACACTCATCAGATCCTGGAACGCGCAGCTCTTCCTTACACAGTAGTCAAAGATCGGCAGGACCCCGCTGGAATTCCAGGTGAATACCCGGACAATTTGACAAGAGGCAAGCATCATCTGCTGCTGTGCAGAAATCGAGGTCATTTTTTCAAACCCTGCCCAGGTACTCGGGAGTATCGATGCTGTGACTATCAGGTCTTAAATATCGGGATGAACTGTCCCATGGATTGTGTGTACTGCATTCTCCAAGCCTATCTCAATAAGCCGTGGTTGACCTTTTTTGTCAATACCGACGATATGTTTCATGAACTTGAAGAATCGTTTGCAGGCGAACCTGACCGTTTTTTTCGTATTGGTACAGGTGAGTTTACCGATTCAATGGCCTTGGATCGACTCACCTGTCTCAGTAGTAAGCTGGTTGAGTTTATGGCTGACCAGAAACAAGGTGTTCTTGAACTGAAAACCAAGAGTGGGGTAATTCATAATCTGAAAGAATTGCGTCATAACGGTAGAACAGTGCTGGCTTGGTCGCTCAACAGTATTCCAATCATGGAAAAAGAAGAGATCCGCACCGCAACATTGGATGAGCGACTGGCTGCGGCCAGGCAATGTGCAGAGTGGGGCTATAAACTGGCCTTTCATTTCGATCCAATCATCGATCATTCCGGTTGGGAGGAAGGGTATGCGGAAACTGTTAAGAAACTGTTTCAGAGTGTCCCGGCTGAGCAAATAGTCTGGATATCCTTAGGCGCCCTTCGATACCTTCCTTCCTTGAAAACTATTGGCACTCAACGTTTTCCCGGGACACGGATCTATTATCAGGAATTTATAGAAGGGCTCGACAACAAGAAACGCTATTTTCGTCCTCATCGCGTCAATCTTTATAAACATATCTACAAGCTTCTCAAACGCTATGCGAATCCATCAACCTGCATCTATTTTTGCATGGAGAGTGATGAAATATGGAAAGAGGTGATGGGGTATCTTCCCGAAGAAAGGGGAGGAATTCCTGCTATGCTCGACAGAACAATCTGCGTTAACTGAAAATCAAAACAAGCTCTTGAAAAAACAGATTTCTTTATAAGGATGATGAGAGGCAATTCCGCATTTTCTTCTGGATAATTAGAAGGGGGCTGTGGTATTAAATAAAGTTCTCATCAACACGATTTTTCCTGACGGCAAGTTTTCAGAGCGATCAGGACATCACTACTCACATTCATAAATAAGCAGGAGGTAATATGCTCAATAAGGCAATGTTGATTGGCAATCTCGGTGGAGATCCCGAGATCCGTTACACCCAGGCAGGGGCCCCTGTTGCAACCTTTACAGTTGCAACTACTGAACGCTGGACCGACAAGGAAGGTCAGAAACAGGAAACCACTGAATGGCATCGTGTTGTTGCCTGGCGCAAGCTTGCCGAAATCTGCGGGGAATATCTTCATAAGGGTTCAAAGGTTTATATTGAAGGAAAAATTCAGACCAGGAAATGGCAGGATCAAAACGGTAATGACCGCTACACCACTGAAATTGTCGCACGTGACATGCAGATGTTAAGTCCGAAGGGGGGGGGGATGGGTGGTGATAGTGGCGGATATAATCAGCCTCCTCTGCCAGAGCCTCCGTCTGGAGGAGGGTATGGTGGTGGTGAAACCGGTGACGACGTCCCGTTTTAAATTTCTGAAAATTTGTCATGCAGATTATCAATAGACAAAAAGTTTATTGTTTCCTGTAATGCCTGTTTTTTCTTTAGCGTCAGTTGCTCTTTTTTTCAGGCAGTGAGCAGTTTTTTCTGAGAATCTGCTCACTGCCTTCCAAGAAAACTCTCTTCCATCTCCTTGCTTCCTCTTGACTGCATCAGTCGCCATTCCTATTGTTGATGACATGTATGAGTATGTTGAAGGTCTGATGTCGGAATGAAATCGATTTTTTTTTCATGAATTTCGGATTCGACCAGGCTCTCTTGAGTTAATGTAAGGGGAGAGGAATTTTACACATCAATGGAATATTACGAACTATTAGGGCTAAGCAAAGATGCTTCTGCTCAGGAAATAAAAAAGGCCTATCGCAAACTTGCTCTGAAGTATCACCCGGATAAAAACGAGGGAGATAAGGCAGCAGAGGAAAAGTTTAAAGAAATCAGTGAGGCTTATGCTGTACTCTCCGACCCGAACAAGAAAAAACAGTATGATACTTACGGGTCCACCGGTTTTCACCAGCGATACTCTCAGGAAGATATCTTCAGAAATTTTAATCTTGATGATATTCTTAATCAATTCGGTTTCGGAGGACGAAGTGGTGGAGGGAATTCCTTTCGAATGAATATGAGTGGGGGGGGAGGCGCGGCTCAGTCCTTTTTTAATCAGGGCGCTCCCGGAGGAGGATGTGGTTCTTGCCATACTCCTGCCAAAGGGCAAGACCTGACTTATCAGATTTCAGTGACACTTGAAGATGTCCTGCACGGCGCAGAAAAAAATATTGCTCTTCGCCATAACGGTACCCCGCAAAACGTAAGTGTCAGGGTTCCGAAGGGAATCGAAGCCGGGAAGAAGCTTCGTCTAAAAGGAAAGGGTGGCCAGGCTCCTCCCGGAGGGACAGCCGGAGATCTTTACCTGAAAGTGGATATCGCCCCACATGATCGCTTTATAAGAGATGGTGACAATCTGATTCTGGAACAGAAAGTTCCTTTCAGTCAGGCCTGTCTCGGTGCCAAAGTGGAGGTGGTGACTCTTGAAGGGAAAAAATTCATGGTTAATGTGCCGGCAGGTATACAGGGTGATGCCAAATTGCGCTTAAAGGGGCATGGCCTGCCTGGCGGACCGCTCAGTGGACGCGGAGATCTTTATGTCAAAGTTGCAGTGGAGATTCCGAAAGAACTTGGTGAGGAACAGCAGGAATTTATAAAAAAATTACAGGATATCGGTTTGTGAAACTTTTTCAGAACTCCAGTGCATGACGTGAGAGTTGTGTCATGCACTGGAGTTCTGGAGAAATATGCAAGTCAGATCTTTCCTCGCTTCAAACTAGGCTTCTCTAATAGTTGGCATCGGCAAAGGCAAGCCAACCTCCAGCGCTAACCAGGTTTTTGTCGTAGGGGTTGAGCACAAAGGAACACTTCAAAGAATCTTGCGATGCATCACTGGATGTTGCAACCATAACCCCTTTTTCCACATCCACCTCTACGGTGAGCTCACCGGAGAGAGCAAACAGGGCGTCAATATCACTCTTCGACAATTCCATGGCCAGGATACCGCAGTTGAACATGTTTTGTCGGAAAATTCGGGCAAAACTCTCGGCAATGACCACGTTGATGTCATTCACTTCAAAGGCCCAGACCGCATGTTCACGGGAAGAGCCACAGCCGAAATTTGCCCTGGTGATTACCACCTTAGCCTGCTTCATGGCTTGAGACTGGCTGTCAAAGGGCTTACCGTTTAAGAGCAGATCTTCAAGCAAATGTGGTTTGAGGGCGATTTTCGTGATTTCGGTGAGATATTTTGCCGGGATAATCTCATCGGTATTAATGTCGTTTCTGTCCAGCAGGACAGCAGGGCCTCCGAATGTTTTCATACCTTATACCTCTTCTGAAACGAGAAAATGTCTTGGGTCAGTGATGGTCCCTGTCACCGCTGCTGCTGCTGCTGAGAAAGGGCTCATGAGATGAACCATGCCGCCTTTGCCCATACGGCCATTGAAGTTTCTGTTGGTGGTTGAGGCGCAGACCTCACCTTCGGCAAGGACCCCTGAGCTCATGCCCAGACAGGCGCCACAGGTGGGGTTTAGGACGCAGAACCCCGCATCCATAAAAATCTTAATGATTCCTTCAGCCAAGGCCTGTGAATAAATCGCAGGCGTTGCCGGTGTGACAATTCCTCTCACCCCTGGTGCCAGTGTACGTCCTTTTAAAATAGAAGCGGCATCACGCAGATCCTCTATTCTGCCATTGGTGCAGGAACCAATGTAGATTTGATCCACAGGAGTTCCTTCCATGTCCTTAATATCCTTGACGTGGTCGGGCTTGTAGCCATAGGTGACCATAGGGACCAACTCGGACACATCAAGGTACAGGGTTTCTATGTATTCGGCATCCGGATCAGAGTGCCACTTGGAAAAATCTTTCACTGCATCATCGATTGTCGCGTAATCATCTTTCACAAAAGGCCAGAGATATTCGGCTGTTACCCGGTCAGGATAGCAGAGTCCGCTGGTGGCTCCTGCTTCCACGGCCATGTTGCACAAGGTCATACGAGCAGCCATGCCCATCGAGTCGACCACAGGACCGACAAATTCAATTACTCGATCCGTGGCACCGTTTACCGTTAGTTTTTTGATGATGGCAAGGATGACATCTTTGGCAGTGACTCCCCGCTGTAACTGGCCTGTTATCTCAACCTTCATGGAGACAGGTGCACGAAAGGTACAGACGCCTTTCAGGATTCCCACCTCAAGATCTGTAGTGCCAACGCCTGCGGCAAAGGCACCAAAAGCGCCGTGGGTGCAGGTGTGGGAATCACCCATGATCACTGTGTAGCCGGGACGGATAAAGCCTTTTTCAGGGAAGAGGGCATGGCAAACACCATTTGCACCAACATCAAAAAAATCCTTAATGTTGTGCCGTTTGGCCCAGTCACGCATGATTTTCCCTTGCGCGGCAGTTTTTGAGTCTTTGGCCGGGGTGACATGATCAATAACAGCCTTAATCCTGGCTGGATCATAGACCCGGTCCATCCCTTTTTCCATTAAATCCATGATGGCGATGGGAGTGGTGATTTCATGACATAACACCACGTCCAGATCGAGAACCATGTTTTCCGGAGTGGGGGTGTCACGGAGATGGGCGTCAAATATTTTGTCTGTTATGGTCTTTCCCATGAACGTACTCCATACAGTTCCGTTATTAAGAGAGGAAATAGTATATTTCCCTGTGGATGCGTATTCCTGTTGCCGGATGGCTTACAAAAAGACAGAATCGACCAGCAGGAAAATCTGACATAATACCTGAAAAATGATACTGTTGCCAGTAGATAATAGAATGGAGAAGGTGAAGCTTCATATCACTTTCTTGTCACCACCCAGAATCGATATCGGAGAACTGAAGAATGACCTTTTTTGTTTCCTCTCTTGCCAGTTTTTTTGTATTTTTTATAAGCGTTAGCAGTCTGCAAGCCGCCCATGGAATCTCCATAGACGGAAACTTGAAATATCCTGCTGATTTCAAACAGTTTGATTATGTTTCCAAAGATGCCGCGAAAGGCGGGAAACTGTCTCTCCATGATATCGGCAGTTTTGATAAGATGAACCCTTTTACACTCAAGGGTACGGCCCCCTTCGGTCTGGATATGTTTGTCTTTGAGCCTTTGGCAGAGGGGAGTTTTGATGAACCTTTTGCTGAATACGGACTGATTGCCAAAGATATCGAACTGGCGGAAGATCGTATGTCTGTGACCTTTACCGTCAACGAAGAGGCGCGATTTTCAGACGGTACGCCAGTGACTCCGGAAGACGTTCGTTTTTCTCTGGAGACACTTAAAAGTGATAGAGTGCATCCTTTTTATCCCTACTATTATCATGATATCAAGGAAGCAAAGGTGCTGGATACCCATCGGGTACAATTCCTTTTTAATCGTCCTAACCGTGAACTGCATATGATTGCAGCTTCGATTCCTGTGCTGTCTCAGGCCTTTTATAAAAAACATCCCTTTACAGGAGAAGGGAGTGAAATCATGGTTGCTCCAGTTGGTTCAGGCCCCTATGTGGTGTCTCAGGTAACTCAAGGGAAATCTATTACCTATAAGAAAAACCCCAACTACTGGGCGCGTAATCACCCGGTGCGTAAGGGGATGTATAATTTCGACACCATAACAGTCAACTATTATAAAGATCAGGTCGTGGCCGTGGAAGCCTTCAAAGCCGGTGAGTTTGATTTTATGATGGTCAACATCGCCAAGCAGTGGGCTCGGGATATGGTGGGAAAGCGTTTTGATACAGGTGAGCTGATCAAAAAGAGTTATCCTCACCAGAACAATGCCGGAATGCAGGGATTCCTGATGAACAGTCGTCGCCCGATTTTTCAGGATGTACGCGTACGTCAGGCCATGGGGCTTGCCTTTGATTTTCAGTGGACAAATAAGTCATTGTTTTATGGACAGTATGCGCGAACCACTTCTTTCTTCAGTAACTCCTATCTTGCCGCCACCGGTTTGCCTTCCGGACTTGAGCTCACCTACCTGGAACCATTCCGCGACAAACTTCCCCACGAGGTTTTCACCACCCCATTAGCCTCTCCTGATTCCACAGATAAGGGTGGGCTGCGGAGTAACTTACGTAAGGCTCAGCAACTGTTAGAGGATGCCGGATGGACCATTCAGGAAGGTGTTTTGCGTAATAGTGAAGGAAAAAAATTCCACTTTGAAATTCTGCTGGTATCGCCTTTCTTTGAAAGGGTTATGGCACCCTATGTCCGCAACTTGAAAAAGCTTGGAATGGAGGTGGATTATCGTACCATTGATCCAGCCCTGTACACGGACAGGCTGCAGAATTTTGACTTTGACATGACTGTTCATGTCTATGGTCAATCTCAGTCGCCTGGCAATGAACAGAAGAATTACTGGCATTCCGAATCAGCAGACCGTCCGGGATCTAAAAATCTTGCAGGCATCAAGGATCCTGTGGTGGATGCAATTGTTGAAAAAATCATATATGCACAGACCCAGGAGGAATTGACTGCAGCCTGTAAGGCTTTGGATCGTGTTCTGTGGTATGGATACTACCTTGTCCCCAATTGGTATCTGAACGTTCATCGTATCGCCTATCGTAACAGTTTTCTGCAACCCGACATTCTACCTCTTTACTACAATCATTTTCAATTGCTGATGACCTGGTGGAGCAAAGAAAGTTTAAAAAAATGACAACTGGGATCTATGGTGGAACCAGGTAATGATCTAGCCCGGTTTAGACTTTTTCAGTTACTCCTTGTATCTTTTTAACCTCCTGTCTTTTTGTCTAAATTTGAAATTTGGCTTGACTCCAGCCGTTCTGTTTTGATAGCGTTTTGTTACGGGTCTTTTCTGTCAGGGAACCGTTGTTTGATTTTTGCGATATCTACGGATTTTTTTAACTGGAGGAGAGCAGTATGTCGGAACATGTAACTGGTAAGGTTAAATGGTTCAATGCAAGCAAGGGGTATGGTTTTCTGGAGAGGCAAAATGGGGAAGCAGATGTTTTTGTTCACTACAGTGCAATTCAAGGGGATGGATTCAGAAGCCTTGGTGAGGGACAGGCTGTTGAATTTATAATAGCCCAATCAGAGAAAGGATTGCATGCTGAAAAGGTCAGAGCCTTATAAGACTCTTTGTCTATGATTCATATCCCGGAACGATACTGTCGTTCCGGGATTTTTTTTTGCAAACCGAACAAAAGCTCTTCTTGAAAAATAGCGGAAGCAGGGTATGTTGCAGCGGTAAGATGTTCAACATAATTTTTTTTAAGTAGGTTGTGACGTAACATGAATAAACCGTTTGTAATTCTCTTTGTCGATGATGAGGAAATTAATACCCTCAATTTCAAAATGATATTTCAGGACAGGTATGAGATCATCACCGCTCGTTCAGGAGAAGAAGGCTTAAAACATTTTCGGGAAAATAAGGACATCGGACTTATCATTTCTGATCAGCGCATGCCTGGGCTCAGTGGTACTGAAATGATGAGCCGAATCTATGAAATCAACCCGGATCCAATCCGGGTTCTCCTCACTGCCTACAGTCAGGTGAACGATGTGTTGGATGCCATCAATCGTGGTCGTATTTACCAATATATTCTGAAACCTTGGGACACCAGGGAACTGACATTGGTGATAGAACGATCTCGAGATCTTTATCTTCTCAAAAAAGAAAACAGTTCTCTCACAGATGAACTTGCAGAAAAGAATCAACATCTGGAGATGATGAACCAAAAGTTGGTCATCGTTAATAATGCGCTGAAACGAGATGTACGGAGAAGAAAAAAGCTGGAAGCGTCTCTTCAGGAAAGTGAAGAAAAATTCAGAAAATTCACCCTGGCTTCTCAGGATATGATCATACTCGTTGATTCTGAAGGGCGAGGCATCTTCACCAATCCAGCGACGAGAAATCTTCTTGGCTATAGTGATGCCGATGAAATTATGAGATTTCCCTTGACTGCTGCCCTGCACCCCGAAGATCGATGGATCATCATGGATGAGGTTGCCAGGCTCCGTCGCGACTCCAGCCCCACACCTGCAAAAGAGGTGAGGATGTTAAAAAAAAGCGGCAGTTATCTCGATGTGGAGATGAACTTTTTTTTTATAGACCTTGAAATCGGGGAGCGTATTCTGGGGTCCATTGTTCGAGACATTACTGAACGGAAAATTGCAGAAAGAAGCCTTCGTTTATCCGAGGAACGCTTAGGGGATCTCTCTGCCATGTTGATCACGGCCCAGGATGATGAACGTCGGCGCATCGCCATGGAACTGCATGATGAGTTCGGTCAGTCTCTTGCCGCTCTTAAGTTGCAGTTACGAGCCTTGGAAAACAATCTGTATAATAACAAGCAAGGTCAGATAGAAAAAACTATCGAGGGACTTCAGGAGGTAAGGCAATATGTCAACGTTCAGATTGAAAACGTTCGTCATCTTTCCCGTGAGCTCTGGCCAATGGTTGTCGATGACTTAGGTGTGGATGCCGCCTTTGATAATCTGTTCAGCAGTTTTCTTGATTATAGTGAGGTCGATATCGACATTAATATGGAACCGGTGGGAGCTTATTTTTCAGTGGAAGAACAAAGGCACCTCTACCGTCTCCTCCAGGAATCTCTCAACAATGTTGTAAAACATGCTGATGCCGGAAGTATACAGGTCTGTGCCAGGTTAATTGAAAATTCTCTGGTCCTTGCCGTTCATGATAACGGAATAGGTTTTGATGCTGAAGCAGTCTCTACACATACCGGTAAGACCAGAGGGATGGGGTTGCAGGCAATGGCCGAACGGGTAAAAATCCTTAACGGACAAATGGAAATCAACAGCAGTCCAGGGAAAGGAACCTCTATTGTCTTTACCCTCGCAACTGATCGGAATCAGTAATGGAAAGCTTTGTTTTTGTCTTAAAAAATCTTGAAGAAACAGAAATGTTCGGGCGGCATCTTGGTACACAGGCCCGGCCTGGAGATATTATCTGCCTGAGTGGCGATCTTGGTGCCGGAAAAACCGCGTTGACCCAGAAAATCGCCAAAGGCCTGGGTGTGCCGGATTCCTGTTATGTAACCAGTCCCAGTTTTTCGATTCTTCAGGAATATCCCGGCAGAATCCCTCTTTATCATATGGATTTCTATCGACTTGGTGATGAAACTGAAGTGGAAGATCTTGGCTTTGAAGAATTCTTTTACCTTTCTGGCCTAACAGTGATAGAGTGGTCTGAGAGGGCAGGTGCTCTCATTCCAGCTACACGATTGTTCATTCGACTTACCATTAACGATGATCTTTCAAGAAGGGTCGAAATTGATTTCGGCTGCGGGACTTGGCAAGAGCGTCTTCATCACTTCTGCGAAGCAGTTTCTGCGGGCAGGGGATAGCTTCTATCTCGAATCTTATGGATGTTTTTGTCGCCAGACAGCCGATATTTGACCGCCTCAAAAGAATTTACGCCTACGAACTCCTGTTCCGTTCAGGAATGGACAACGCCTTTCCGGATCTTGACGGAGACACTGCTACTTCCAGTCTCCTCTCGTCTTCATTTTTTACCGTGGGAATTGAACAAATTTCCGGTGGAAACAAGGTCTTTATCAATTTCACCGAGGATCTTCTTCTACGAGGTACTCCTGCCATGTTCCCACCTGGAAATATTATGGTAGAAGTCCTTGAAGACGTCAATCCGGATGACAATGTTATAGCTGCTTGCGAGGATCTTGTTGCCAAAGGATATGACCTTGCCCTGGATGATTTTGTATTCACGGAGGCCTGGCGTCCTCTTGTCAAGCTCGCAAAGATTATCAAGATCGATTTCATGCTCATGAGCATAGAAGAAATTAAGGAAATTGTGGCCACAGTCAAGCCTTACAAATGCCGGTTGCTTGCTGAAAAAATAGAAACCTACAAAGAATTTCAACAGGCCAAGCAAATGGGCTTCTTCTATTTTCAGGGCTATTTTTTTTCAAAACCGGAAATCCTTAAAAATAAAGATATTCCTTCTTCCCAATTGAGTTACTTTCAGCTGATCACTGAGGTTGCTAAGGCAGAATTTGACGTTCCCTCTCTGGAGCGCTTGATTAACCAGGATGTTTCTGTCTCCTATAAGCTTCTGAAATATTTGAATTCCGCATATTTTTCCAGGTTACAGCCCATTTCCTCAATCCGCCAGGCCATTGCTTTTCTTGGGGAAAGAGGGGTTCGGCAGTTTGTTTCCCTCATTGCTGCCAGTAAGCTTTCCGAATCAAAACCTACTGAACTTATCCGGATCTCAATTATTCGCGCCCGTTTTCTGGAACAGATTGCCATCGATCTTAGAGAAGACAATAGTGGTGATTTTTTTATGCTTGGTCTCTTTTCTCTTCTCGATGCCATGCTCGATAACAGCATGGAGTATCTCATGGCACAGTTACCACTGACTGATTTAGTCAAAAACGCCCTGACTAAAAGGCAGGGGAATATGTTTCTCTTTCTTCAGGCCATTGAGCAGTATGAGGTAGGTGACTGGAGCAGTTTTGACCAGACAGCCAATGCTATTGGCCTGGATCAGGGAAAAGTAGCAGGTTTTTACCTGGATGCAGTAGGCTGGGCAGATAGTTTTCAGTAAGTTTTTCCTCTCAACTGGTTGTGTCTACGCTTTGTAATTCCTTCCTTTGCAAAAAATATCCATCCTCTGTATAGTGGTCTGCTTTGCTCTGACTAAAAAAATCTGTTTGCTTCGAAGGCATGGAAAAGGTTTTTCCCTGTCTGTTATCCGATTACCGTAAAACAACAAAGGAAACATGAAAAAAAATATCATTCGCCTTCAAGAATGTCAGAAGGTCTTTACAACTGATCAGGACAAAGCTATTTACCCTGAAGATACGGTTAAGATATTCAAAGAAAAACTTGCCCACCTGGATCTCGATATTCTTAAAGAAGTCAAGCGAATCGACAATGGGCGCTTGGGTATCCCTGTTTATTTCTCGGTCTGCGGTGAAGATGCCCGAGCCATGACCGGAACCAAAAAGCAGATGGGAAAAGGGGCTTCAGAAATACAGGCCCAGGCCTCCGCCTGCATGGAACTGGGCGAGCGTTTTTCGTTTTTTACTTTTAAAAATAATCCTGAAAATTTCGTTGAAGGCGATTACCAGGAAATGCGGGAAAAGGGGTATCCAGTCCTTGATCCTGAATATCTCCTGCAGTCCGTTCATGATACGGTTCATGATGTTGCCTTTGTGGAAACTGTTCTGCAGGGGATTCCCATGCAGTGGACCTGGGCTACTCATCTCAGCAAAGAAGAAGAGGTCCTTATTCCTTTTTCCTGGTTTTTTGCCATTAATGAGTTCAATGGTCCGTCTGCCGGCAATACCCTTGAAGAGGCAGCACTGCAGGGAATTTGTGAGATTGTTGAACGACATGTCTGCTCGCTTGTCACCCATGAACAGATAAACACGCCCTCTATTAATCCTGAGAGCGTTTCTGACCCTGTGGCCAAAAATCTCCTCGATATTTTCAAAGCAAATGACATTGAACTCTATCTCAATGACTTTAGCCTTGATACAGGGATCTGTACCGTTGGTGCCCTTGCCATAGACCGCAGCACTTTCCCGCAAAAAAGTGAAATCGTCTATACTGCGGGAACAACGCCTGATCCAGAGAAGGCCTTAATACGCGCTGTGACAGAAGTGGCTCAACTGGCAGGAGACTTCAATAGTGGGTCCAATTATGTGGCCTCTGGGCTGCCAAAGCCCCTTGCCATGAAAGAGGTGCGGCATGTCACCGAGCCCCGGGCGAGTATTCGCATATCAGAAATGGCCAATCTGGCTGATTCGGATATCCGGGTAGAAGTTAAAAACTGTGTAGAAGCCTTGGCTGAAAAGGGGATGGAAACTTTTATGATCAACGTTTCTCATCCTGAGCTGCAGATCCCTGCCATCTATACCATTGTACCCGGTGCACATTTTCGGGAACGTTCCATGATTCGTGACGTTGGTCTTTTTGCCGCCAAGCTTCTGGTGGAACGGGTGGAAGCCCCGCAACTTCTTGAGGAAAGGCTCGCCAGACTCGAAGGGCTGGTCCCAAACACATATTACCTCGATTTTTATCGAGGGCGAAACCTTTATGTGAGCGGTGACCCAGCTGCAGCTTTGAGTCACTTCAATAGGGCTTTGACCCTCTCGCCGGAGAGTGAAGATGTTCCATATATATACTCATATATGGGGAATTGCTTGAAAGACCTTGAACGTTATGACGAGGCACTTGCTGTCCTGAAAAAGGGATTGGCAGAGGATGAAGAACGCCCTGATATCTATAATATGATGGGTGTCTGTTATTTCAAAAAAGAGGAGTATGCGCTGGCCGTGAAAAGTTTTGAACGGGCCGTTGAGTTAAATCCTGCATCAGCCATGGACTATGCCAATCTCGGTGTGAACCATCGCAGGCTGGGCAATAAAGAGGAAGCACTCCATTTTTTTACCCTGGCCCTTTCCCTTGATCCGAGTATCGAGTTTGCTCAGCAGCAACTTGCTGACTTGGTTGTAGAAGAGTAACTCATTGCCCGGAGATTTTTTTATGTCTGCCCAGACTTCTTTAAAAGAGTTGAATCCCCGCAAGATCCTGATCCGATCTACAAACTGGATTGGTGATGCGGTGATGACCACGCCTGCAGTGCATACCATCAGGGAAAATTTTCCCAAAGCAGAGATTACGATGCTCGCAGTTCCTTGGGTGGCCGATATTTTCCGCCTGAGTCCTGATGTCGATAAAGTGCTTGTCTATGACAAGAAGCATCTGTACCAAGGAAAGATCAAGGGGCCGCTGAATCTGGCAAGGGATCTCAAACCGTTGGGGTTTGATGCCGCCATTCTCCTGCAAAATGCCTTTGAGGCTGCCTTTCTTGCCAAGATGGCAGGGATTCCTGTGCGGGCTGGTTATAAACGAGATGGCCGAGGGATTTTGTTGACGCATGGTGTCAAGATCAGTGATGCGATCAGGAAGAAGCATCAGGTACACTACTATCAGAACATGCTGGCCGGTCTTGGCCTGACCCTTGGTCCGGATCATTTACGATTACCGCTTCCGGAGGAGCTTGAGGGTTGGGCAAAGGGATTTGTCGATTGTCTCAGACATCAGAATCCGGTTTCAAGGCATGATCAGCAAAGCGTAAATAAACCTTCAGGGCCGACTGAACTGAAGTCGCTCAACAGTGAAGGGGTTGCTGTTCCTGTTATTGGTTTTAATCCCGGCGCCGCTTTTGGGCCTGCCAAGCGATGGCCTACGGAAAAATTTGGTCAATTGGCCGCTCTTATCGCCCATCATTATGGTGAGAGCGGTTGTGTCATCATGATTTTTGGAACTGAGGCCGACACAGAGGCAGCCCGGGAAATCAGACAATTTGCCGTGCGTACCCCCCATCATGTGTTTGATATGACGGGAAAGACCAGTCTCAAGCAGGCCATGGCCCTCATCAAGAGCTGTGATGTTTTTGTTTCCAATGATTCCGGGTTGATGCACGTTGCTGCAGGTCTTGGTACTCCCACCATAGCCATTTTTGGCTCGA
Source organism: Pseudomonadota bacterium (assembly GCA_018820855.1). GTDB lineage: Bacteria > Desulfobacterota > Desulfobulbia > Desulfobulbales > Desulfocapsaceae > Desulfocapsa. The sequence goes on from JAHJNL010000007.1 coordinate 174,393, forward strand.
CCAATCATATTACCACAGGGCCTTACTCGAAAAACTCGATTATCCTCCGGCGTGAGATGACATGCAGCCCATGCCTGCAGACCCATTGCCCCCAGGGGCATCTTAACTGTCTGGAATCCATCAAAGCCACAGATGTATATGAAGAAGTGGCACGGATGCTCTCTTCTAACCTCCTCCCTGACGCCTAATTTCCCATGACAGAGCATGAACAGGATAGCACTCCAAGGCCTGCAGTTTTCCTTGATCGGGACGGAACCATCAATGAACAGATGGGCTATATCAACCATATTTGCCGTTTTCAGCTCCTGCCCGGGGCCGCCGACGCCATAAAAAGGCTCAACGACGCCAAGATTCCGGTGGTCGTTGTCAGCAACCAGTCAGGGCTTGCACGTGGCTATTTCCCTGAAGAGTTGCTGTCGGCAGTTCACGAAAAGATGGTTCGACTGCTTGCTGAAAAAGGTGCCCATGTGGATGGAATTTATTACTGTCCCCATCACCCTGAGGCCAAGAAAAAGGAGTTCCGGAAGACCTGCTCATGCAGAAAGCCTAAACCGGGGCTTATTCTGCAAGCCGCAAAAGAGATGAATCTGGCCCCCGAACAATCTGTTGTCGTCGGTGACAGGTGGTCGGACATAAAGACTGCAGCAAACTGCGGAGCACGATCCGTCTTGGTCAGGACTGGCTACGGTAGGGGAGATGAGCTTTATATCGGGCCACATCAGGAAATACAGCCGGATTATAAAGCAGAGGATCTTCGTGAAGCTGTGGAGTGGATATTGCAGTCCTGATATGGAATCTGGGCTGCAACAGGGAGCTCTTTTTCAGAAAAAAGAAAGTATTCTCTGGCCGCTGTCCATGGCAGCTTCTGCCCCGTGAGGCAGGGTCAGGTTGTCCGGGCCATGGCCCACAGGAAAGTCCCCCCACACCGGAATACCTGTCGGTTCTGTCAATTCAAGGACTCGCATCCATATCTGTTCGTGGAAACGAAGGCGTTCCAGGCGATCCTGATCGCGTGTCAGGGAAAAGTCTCCCAGGATTATCCCCCTGGCTTGATTGAATTTGCCGCAATGGGCAAGCTGAGTGAGCATCCGATCGATTCGGTAAAGCGGTTCTCCCACATCTTCCAGAAAAAGAATAGCATCGGTCCAATCCTGTTCCAGAGGGGTGGCAAGCAGGCTCATGAGACTGCTCAAGTTACCGCCAAGGAGTGTTCCCCTGGCAGGATCTCCTCCACGTAAGACTTCAATTTTTGAGTTGTGCACAGGAATCTTCCATTTCCCCCTGAGACAGGCATATAATCGTTCCACACTTTCTCGACTGCTGGAAGAGAGTGTAGTGAGCATGGGACCGTGCAGACTGACCATCTTTGTTGCCTGAAAGAGGGCCTGGTGCAGTATTGTAATGTCGGAAAAGCCGATGAGCATTTTTTGGTGCTGCCGCAACTGGTTCCTGTCGAGAAGATTGAGCAGGCGCAGGCATCCGAATCCGCCTCGCAGGGCAAAGACGGCAGAAATTTCTGGATCTGCCCACATTCTGTGAAATTCAAGGGCCCGGTTGCTATCAGTATCAGCAAGATACCCGGTTCCTGGCCAGAGTTGACGGGGAAGTCTGATCTCAAAGCCCATCTCCTGAAGAATAGAGACTCCCTGCTCAAGGGGAGACAAGTCCCGAAGTTGGCCACCCGGGGCAATGATACCGATGCAGTCTCCGGGCTGCAGGGAAGGAGGGGGAGGGGAGATAGTCATATCATTATTTTCTGTGGTAAAGAGAATGAAGTCCGCTCAGGGTCAACATGGGGTCGACCTCTTCTATCACCTTGGAATAAGGGGCTATCAGGTGAGCCATGCCGCCGGTGGCAATCACCTTCAGGGGTTCACCCTGTGGGCAGAGGTCTTTGCGGATCCGTTCACTGAGTCCATCGACCAGTGCCCCGTAACCATAGAGAATTCCGCTCTTCATGGCATCGATAGTGTTGCGGCCGATTACCCTTTGAGGAGGGGTGGAGACATCAATGCGGGGCAGCTTGGCGGCACGGCTGGACAAAGCCTCCAGGGATATGGCTATACCAGGCAGGATGGCCCCTCCCAGGTATTCACATTGAGCGGAAACACAGTCAAAGGTTATCGCTGTGCCAAAGTCAATAATGATCAGGTTCTGCCTGAAGCGTTCCCAGGCGGCTATGGCGTTGACCAGCCTGTCGGCACCCACCTCTTCCGGATAATCGGTGGAGATGGTTATAGCATCGGCAATGGTCTCAGCTGATACCACAAAGAGAGGCTTCTCCAGATAGTTGGAAAAATACTTTTCACAACAGGAAATCCAGGCGGCTTCAAGAGACGGAACAACGCTTGCCAGAATGATTCCGTGAATCTGTTTCTTGTCGATCCCTGCCATGGAAAAAAGAGCATGGTAGCGGATGGCCAATTCGTCATCGGTTCGTTCCCGATCCGACTTCAGGCGCCACTGACCGATGAGCTTCTTTCCTTCAAAAAGACCTGTTACTGTATGTGAGTTGCCGACATCTACGGTGAAAAGCATGGATTTTCCTTAAAGGTTGCATTAGTTTTGACAGGATGTATTATCATTAATATAAAAAGAAGAAAGGAACAAGTTCTTGTTCCGTCATCCTCTCTACAGGATTGAAGAAAGTCCATGTCTGATGCAATAGTTGTTACCACCACCCTTGCTCATAAAGAAGAGGCCTTGAGCCTTGGAAAACTGCTGCTTAAAAAGCGTCTGATTGGTTGTGCTCAGGTTAGTTCTCCTGTGCACAGTCTCTATTGGTGGAAAGGGGAAATCGAGCAGAGTGAAGAGTATTGTTTAGTAATGAAAAGCAGTGCCTCACTCTGGGAGATGTTGGAAGAAGAGATCCGCTTGAATCATCCCTACGATGTCCCGGAAATCCTGGCGACTCCAGTTGCAGCAGTGAGCAAAGAGTACGAACAGTGGCTGCTGGAGGAATTACGGAAGTGACTGAGAAACAGGAAAAACAATCATATCGGCGCAGGAAAATTGGAAAATTTATCTGTCATTGCTGCAAAAAGGAATTACCATACTGTTTCAGTTGCCCTTGCGGATTTATGATCTGCGAAGAATGCTTCAAGGAAAATATGTGGGGAATTTCCAACGGACCTACCTGGATCTGCCCGGACTGTGAACGCATCCATATGACCTGAACGATATGCTCAATGGCTGGCAAGTTATCAAAAAAAGCTTCAGCCTGAGATACGGTGGTGGCAGAGGGGGCCGTTATTGCCGCTTTTAACCATACAGTTCTGAATTCCAACCCGGATGATTCTGTCCATATAGTCTCCACTCATCCGGAAGGCGGTAACAGTGTCCTGGCCAAGACAGAGGTAGGAGGCAAGGGCTGAGGCGTAGGTACAACCTGTGCCATGCAGGTTGCCGCTCTTTTGTCGTTGTCTCTTTGATGCATGGAGGATGCCATCGCGCTGGACCAGGAAATCCTGAATTGTCGTAGATCTTGATTCGAGATGACCGCCTTTTATCACCACTGCCTGCAAACCGGAAAAAGCTTTCAGAAGAAGTTCCGCGCTGGCAAGTGCCTCTCTCGTGGAACTGATCGTGGTGTCAGTCAACTGTTCCAGTTCACCGATATTGGGCGTTACGATTGTGATCTGGTTCAGGAGATATTTCTTGAGGGCAGGGAGGCCTTCTTTTTGCAGAAGAGATTCCCCAGTAGTAGAGGCAAGTACCGGGTCATAAATCACCTCTCCGGAAAAGGACCCCAGAAGTTTTCCCAGTGTTCTTATGATCCCCATTGTCCCTGTCATGCCGATTTTGATATGGGTGACATAGTAGTCATCGAGAACAGCCTTGACCTGGTCATGGATTAAGGCTGGTGGCAGGGGATGAATCTCCTGGACGCCATGAGAATTCTGGACTGTTAGGCAGGTGACGGCGGCGGCTCCATACACGCCTATTGATGTCATAGTCTTCAGGTCAGCCTGGATCCCAGCCCCACCTGAAGGGTCTGAGCCAGCTATACTGAGTACAGTCTGGGTAACTATAGAATTTCTTTCCACTTACTGCTCACAATTTAATGATATTCTTATGTTTTGCTCTCTTTTGTCCTGCTCTTGCCAAATATAGTAAAATACAATACTATTGCAATGGCTCTTCTTATTAATAACTCACAGCAACCTCATGTAACTTATTAACTAATGGCATCAACACAACACAATTACGATGAAAGCAAGGTAAAGACTCTCAGTTCCCTTGAGCATATAAGAAAACGACCGGGTATGTACATCGGTCGTCTCGGCTCAGGAACACACCCCGATGACGGAATCTATATTCTTCTCAAGGAAGTTATCGACAATGCCGTAGATGAATTCATCATGGGGGCTGGAAAAAGAGTAAATGTCTCGATTTCCGAGGAGGGGCGTGTCCGGGTTCGAGATTTTGGACGCGGAATCCCCCTTGGGAAGGTTGTGGAATGTGTCTCCCGGATTAATACAGGCGCAAAATACAGTACTGATGTCTTCCAGTTTTCCGTTGGCCTCAACGGTGTGGGAACCAAGGCAGTTAATGCCTTGTCCGAATTTTTCAAGGTAACCGCCTACCGTGAAGGCAAGTTCGCCTCTGCTACCTTTAATAATGGCAATTTAAAGGACCAGGAGCAAGGGGAGAGCAATGAAGCCAATGGCACCCTTGTCGAGTTTCTTCCTTGCGCTGAGCTTTTTCCTGATTTCACATTTGATCTTGATTATGTGGATAAGCGGCTGTGGCGATATGCCTATCTCAATGCAGGGCTGAAAATATATCTTGATAAGACCTGTTATCACTCGACTAACGGTCTTCTGGATCTCCTGGAAAAGGAGCTTGGCGGTCAGAATATCTACGACCCCATCCACTACCAGGATGCCACTCTGGAGTTTGCCTTTTCCCATACCGAAGGCTACAGTGATACCTATTACAGTTTTGTCAATGGAACCTACACCAGCGAAGGCGGCACCCACCTTTCCGCCTTTCGCGAAGGGCTGCTCAAGGGGGTTAATGAATATTCCAATAAAAAATTCGCCGCCAATGATGTCCGTGACGGCGTAGTGGCAACACTGGCAGTAAAGATTGTCGAACCGGTTTTCGAGTCACAGACAAAGAATAAACTTGGAAATACCGATATTCGCTCCTGGATCGTCAACAAAGTTAAAGATGCGGTCTGCAGCAGCCTGTACAAGGACAACGATCTGGCCGAACGTGTTATGGAGAAGGTACAGCGCAACCAGAAGGTGCGTAAGGAGTTGCAGAGTGTCCGCAAGGAGGCCAAGGCCAAGGCCAAAAAGGTAGCACTGAAGATCCCTCAGCTTAAGGACTGCAAGCATCATCCTGCGCGCAACGAGGCCTCGGCCACCGGACAGGAGAATATGGTTTTCATTACCGAAGGCCAGTCTGCCGCCGGCTCCATTGTGTCATCGCGTGACCCTATGACACAGGCTGTTTTTTCCCTGAAGGGCAAGCCCATGAATGTACTGGGGCAGAAACTTGCCATGCTCTACAAAAATGAGGAGATGTATTCCCTCATGCGGGCGCTCAATATCGAAGACTCTGTAGCGGATCTGCGCTTTGACAAGGTTATCCTGGCAACTGATGCAGATGTGGATGGGCTGCATATCCGTAACCTGCTCTTGACCTTTTTTCTTCACTATTTTGAACCACTGGTGAAACTTGGCCATGTCTACATCCTGGAAACGCCCATTTTCAGAGTAAGGACAAAGACGGAGACCATCTATTGCTATACTGACAAAGAACGGGAGCAGGCAATCGGTACTTTGCAGGGAAAAGGAAAAGTCAAAAAAGCTGTGGAAATCACCCGTTTCAAGGGACTGGGTGAAATTTCACCCAAGGAGTTTAAGCAGTTTATCGGCCCGAATATCATCCTCAAGCAGGTAGACATGGGATCGGTAAGTGAGCTGTCCGAAGTCCTTTCCTTTTATATGGGGAAAAACACCCCTGAACGAAAAGCCTATATCATGGAAAATCTCCTGTAGCCCTGCCGGCCTCTTGGCCATCGGGCAGACCCCATGATCTCTTTTAAAAACTCTTACAATACAAACACAATTGGACTCACAGCACGGTAAACTTCGCCAGCTTTTTGACTATAACTTCCTGGAATACACCTCCTACGTTATCAAAGAGCGAGCCATCCCAGATATCAACGACGGCCTCAAACCGGTTCAACGTCGTCTTCTCCAGACCCTTTTCAATATGGATGACGGTCGTTTTCATAAAGTCGCCAACGTGGTGGGTGCCACCATGAAGCTGCACCCCCATGGTGACCAGTCCATCTTCGCGGCCTTGGTGAATCTGGCCAACAAGGGCTATCTTGTTGATCGTCAAGGGAATTATGGCAATATCTTCACAGGTGACCAGGCCTCCGCACCTCGTTATATAGAATGTCGCCTCTCGCCACTTGCCCGTGAGGTTGTGTTCAACAAGGATCTCACAGAGTTTGTAGATTCCTACGATGGAAGAATGCAGGAACCGGTCACCCTGCCATGCAAGATTCCCATGCTCCTGTTGCAGGGGGCAGAAGGGATAGCAGTGGGGATGGCAACCAAGGTGATGCCCCACAATTTCTGTGAACTTCTGGAAGCTCAAAAGCAGATCCTGAAAGGGGAAGAGGTGACTCTCTACCCTGATTTTATTCAGGGAGGTATGCTGGATGTCTCATTATACGATCATGGGAACGGCAAAATACGTTGTCGGGCAAAGATGGAGGAAGCCAACGAAAAGACAATCATCATTAAAGAGATTCCTTATAGCACCACGACAGAATCTTTGATTGATTCTGTGGAAAAGGCGGCCAAGGCTGGGAAAATTAAAATCATTTCCATCAACGATTATACCGCTGAAGAGGTGGAAATTGAAATCAAGCTGGCAAGAGGCGTTTATGCCAGTGACACCATCAAGGCCCTTTACGCCTTCACCGATTGCGAAGTACCCATCAGTCCCAACCTGACCCTTGTCCAGAATGGAATTCCACGCACCTCCACGGTTGAAGAAGTCTTGCACTATAACACCCATAAGCTCCTGGACGATCTGACCAAGGAACTGAAAATCGATCTTGGCCGTTTGGAAGACAGGCTTCATGCACGACTGCTTGAACAGATATTCATTGAAGAACGTCTCTACAAGACCATAGAGGAGAAAACCAGCTTTAAGGCTGTACTCAAGGGGGTGGATGATGCCCTGCTGCCTTTTATCCAGGAACTGAAACGACCGGTTACTACTGAAGATATCGAAAGACTTCTTGAAATCAGGATTAAACGCATATCCCGATATGACATTAATAAGCAGCAAAAAGAAATTCAATCCATTCGTCGTGACATCAAGATAATCAAAAAACATCTCATGGATATGGTGAGGTATACTACTGCCTATATCGATTCGTTGTTAAAAAAATATGGAGAGAGTTTCCCTCGTCGCACTGAACTCAAGGCGTTTACGGAGGTCAGCGTTCGCAAGGTGGCATTATCCAATCTCAATGTTTGCTATGACAGAGAAAAAGGCTTTTTGGGTCACCAGATCAAGATAAGCGACCCAAAAAAAGATTTTTCCATTGCCTGTTCAGAGTATGACCGCTTGTTGCTTATCTATGACACCGGCATGTACAAGGTGATCCAGGTGACCGACAAACTCTTTGTCGGTCATGATCTCCTCTGGCTGGGCAAGGTCGAGGGGGGACTTATTTTCAATATGGTATACCGTGAAGGCAAGGAAAACTTCTGTTACGTAAAACGTTTTGCCACGCCGAAATTCATCCTCGACAAGGAGTACAGGCTTTTTGACGAACATAAAAAATCAAAAATCTTGCTCCTCCTCTTGGGTGAAGAAAAAAGTGCCCGGGCAAGTCTCATGCCTTCGCCCAGGGCAAAGTCCAATGTGGTTGATATCTTTTTTGATCAGTATCTGGTGAAGGGACCTGCTGCCAAAGGAAAGCGGGTATCCTCGCGAATGGTGAGGCGGGTGACTGATTCCACCGGCAAGAACCCCCCGGAGAGAAAGATGAATCTTCCTCTGCCGGGATTACATGAGCCTGTCGTTGGTGCACGGGAAGGAGAAACAGGGGAGGGGGCAGGGCAGAAGAAAGAGGACAATGGTGCACAGTAAACATTGTGCCTCGAAGGCAGGGCGCAGGCCCCTCCTGTCAGGGAAGCATTTTTAAAATTCGACGTTCAATGCTGGAAATCCAACTGTCGGTATAGAATTTGTCTGATTACAGATTTTTTACAAAGGCCTGCACGTCAGCCCTGATCTTGTCGTATTCCTTGCTTGTCAGGCCTGCACCCAATGCAACTTTCCTCGCCATTTCAGCGGTGAGAAAATCCCCAGGGGCGTGCGCATCAGCATTGACCACAAGCTTGGCGCCAACCTTTAAAGCCATACGAGCCACATGACCATTGGTCAGTGAGTGGCCCTTGCGACCGGAAATCTCAAGCATTACTCCATTGTCTGCAGCAAGACGGGCCTCCTCCTCACTTATGAAACCTGGATGAGAAAGTACATCGACACCGGCTTCTATTGCAGCCAGGTTGGTTCCAGGGATCACTGGTTCGACTGGGGTCTCACCGTGAACCACAACCACAAGCGCTCCAAGCTCTCGTGCTTGTCTGGTGAGCGAGGCAATGAGGGCAGGGGGGACGTGGGTCAACTCGATTCCAGGGAGAAGGCGTGTGCTGGAATGGGGATTCAGGTCTTTAGCAGCTCGTACTATACGTGGAATAATAAAATCCAGATTGGAACTGTCTGCATGGTCGGTTATGGCAACAGCCTGGTATCCGAGGACTTCGACTCGGCGAAGATGTTCTGCCGGTACCAGGGCACCGTCGCTGAAAAATGTATGAGTGTGCAGGTCTATCATTTTGTTCCGCAATATTAGTTAGATATTTATATTTGTTAATCCTTCCCAACAAGTTCTCCGCGCAGAGAATGCTGCCCGGCGTGAAGAATGCGGGCCGACACAATTTCCCCGGGCAGGTAACTGCAAACAGTATCTGCGATATGAACCAGATGGTTAGTCCCCGTCCGGCCAACAATTGAATCCTCGCCAATCTTTTCTATCATCACTGAAAATATCTTTCCGACATAACCCTGATTGTGTTTCAGGCCAATTTCATCCTGCCTGGACTGGAAAATCCGCAATCGTTCCGACTTAACCGTTTCTTCAACTTTATCTTCAAATGTTGCAGATCGAGTACCGGGACGGTCTGAATATTTGAAAGAAAAAGAACCATGATACTGAACTTCTTCAAGAAGTGACATGGTTTCTTCAAAGTCACGATCAGTTTCACCTGGAAATCCCACGATCATGTCTGTAGTCAGGGCAATGTCGGGACAGTATGAGCGCAATGCTGCTACCTTCTCAAGATAGAGTTCCCTGGAATATTTACGATTCATCAGAGAGAGAATGCGGTTGGAGCCCGATTGAACAGGAAGATGAAACTGTGGGCACAGGATGCCAATATCTGCAAAACAGCGCATCAGGTCATCGGAAAGGTCTTTTGGATTGGAAGTAGTGAAACGTAAACGCCGAAGACCAGGAATTGTGGAGACTGCGCGGAGAAGGTCTGCAAAGCTGTAATCAATGGTTTCTGTACTGACAACATTGGTCCTCCCATAGGAATTCACATTTTGTCCAAGTAGTGTGATTTCCTTGATTCCGGCTTCAACTAAAGAGTAAGCTTCTTCAAGTATATGGCTAACATTTCGTGATATTTCGTTTCCTCTGGTGAAGGGCACTACGCAATATGAACAGTAGTTGTTGCAGCCCTGCATGATGGTAAGAAACTTTTTAAAGGGGATGGTCAAAGGAGATTTCTGGTGATTATCCGCCCTTAAGTTAGGGATGAAGGGTGGAATCTGGTAGTCCTTGGAGAGCCTGGTGGCCACAGGGTGCTCGCCAAAGTCGTCAAGGAGTTCGGTTAACTGGTAAAGACTTTGTGTGCCAATGACCAAGTCGACATGGGGCATACGTTCTATGATCTGCTGTCCTTCCTGCTGGGCGACACAACCTGCAACGCAGATTTTCAGCTTGGGGTTGTGTTGTTTTTGTTTCCGTAACACACCAAGCATACTCATGACTTTTTGTTCAGCCTTGGCTCTGATGGAACAGGTATTAAGAATTATGAGGTCGGCCTGATCGGAATCTCCTGTTTCCACATAGCCTTTTTCGCCGAGGAGCTGAGCCATGATTTCCGAATCACGCTCATTCATCTGACAACCGAAAGTTTTAATGAAAAATGATCTGCTGGGCATTGATAGTTGATTGTTTTTAGTTTTTGAAAAATCTATAGAGGGCCGGATGGAGCTGGCGAGATTACCAAGAAGGCTGAAAATTAATTTTGTTCGCTCATGAGGGTAGCGCAGAACAACGCATCCACGCACACCAGGTACCGTTGACAACAGACAGAGGCTATCGTACCCCTCGAGAATGAACTTAAGATAGTGATATCTCTGGGGAGCTATGCGGAGGTAAAGTGATTGAAATAACAAAATGTTCTTTTTTGAAAACGCTTCACTCTCAAACAGACAAAGAAGAGTCAACCTCTCCCATCTGATCTTCTCGGGCTGCGAGCAGGGGAACGATCACTTCACGGATATACTCATCGGTTTGGGCTGAAGCCCTGCCCGTGAACTGACTGTAATCACCGACAAGTTCCATGATCTCCTCAAAGGAGAAGGGGATACGGTCATCTTGAGCCAGTCGTTCCAACAAATCGTTATCAAGACCTTGCTCTTTGACGATTTTGCCGGCGGCCAGTGAATGTTCTTTAACGACTTCATGCATCTCTTGCCTGCTTTCTCCTTTTTCGACGGCCTCCATGAGTATTTTTTCAGTGGACATGAAAGGGAGTTCCATGCGAAGGTGCCTTTCTATTTGCCGTGGAAATACGACCATTTGACTTGTAATGTTAATGTATAACTTGAGAATAGCGTCGGTCAGCAAAAAGGCCTGTGGAATATCCATACGACGTATGGCTGAATCATCAAGTGTCCTCTCAAACCACTGGTTTGAATAGGTCGATGCGAAGTTAGCAGGAAGCCCCATCAGTTTGCGCGAAAGACCTGTCATACGTTCAGAACGCATTGGGTTTCGTTTGTAGGCCATGGCTGAAGAACCTGTTTGCTGTTTAGCGAAAGGCTCTTCCTGAACTTTAAGATTTGACAGCAAGCGCAGATCCACTGCAAATTTATGAGCGGAAGATCCGATACCGGCGAGGGTTTCGGCAAGTTTCATATCAAGTTTGCGAGGATAGGTCTGTCCGGTAACAGAAAAGACCTTATCAAATCCAAGCTTTTCTGAGACAAGGATATCCAGTTGTCGTACCTTTTCGTTATCTCCGTGGAAGAGTTCCAGGAATGTAGCCTGGGTACCGACAGTACCCTTTGCTCCACGGGCCTTAACCTGCACAAGGAAGTTATCTATGTACTCCAGATCCATTACAAGGTCCTGAATATATAATGTATTTCTTTTTCCGACTGTGGTGGGCTGTGCAGGTTGGTAATGGGTAAAACCCAGTGTGGGTAAGTTCTTGTGTTCAAGAGCAAATTTGGCAAGATTGGAGATGACCTTCAGCAGCGCCTTGCGAACAAGAACGAGTCCCTTTTTCTGAACAATAAGATCAGTGTTACAGACAACAAATTGAGAGGTGGCACCAAGATGAATAATCCCTTCAGCCTTGGGGCATTTGGTCCCAAATTCAAAGACATGGGCCATTACGTCATGACGTATCTCTTTTTCCTTAGCGGCTGCCAAGTCGTAATCAATATTTTCAAGATTGGCCCGCATCTCGTCGAGCATCTCTTTTTTTACAATATGAGTAAGCCCAAGTTCATACTGGGCCTCAGCAAGGGCCAGCCAACATCTTCGCCAGGTGGTAAATTTGGTCTTTTCAGAGAAAAGTTCCTGCATTTCTCGACTGGTATAACGACTGACAAGGGGTTCCTGGTAGATGTCTCTATTCATAGTAAACTCATATTTGATTTCTGGAAAAAGAGCGCGGTATAAATCGTAAGCTTGAGGGGAGACATCCTACCATTTTTCCACAAAAAAGGAAAGAGGCGATACGGAAGGTAACATTGGCAGCACAAGGCTCATGGCCTGCTTGACATGAAATTGAAACGATTCTCCAGGGAATATTTGAGTTGCACCTGTGATTGTACAGGAAAGAATCGCTAGAGAAAAAGATAGCTGAGCACCAGTGAGTCAGACCCTTTTAAAACAGCACAATAACAAATGTCGCATAATGTATATTATGTATAGTTTTTTAATATTATAATATATCAGTATGTTACTTACCAACAACCTCCACTTTTGACACCCTGACCTCCCACTTGCTGCGTCCTTTGAAAAAATTAATAGTCGGAGTGTACAGAATCTCCTTCACTCCTTTTCCCCTGTACTCTTTAATTTTATTTCCAAGTCCGAAGCCCACACCATTGATCCTGCTCTTGCCGTTGATGAAGCTGAATCGTAAATGTTCTTTACCGTCTCCTATAGCGCTTATTCGTTCTATCCGTGCGTCCAAGTCACGAAAATTCAACTGAGGATTGCCTTCTCCGAATGGCTCCAGCAGGTATAATTGATCCAGCATATTGCCAGTAAAAAGTTCTGCTATCTCTAAATCACAATCTGCTTCTATGCTTTTTTTGTACGATTGCCCTTGTGTCTGTTTGAAGACCGCATCATCAAAAAGTTTTTTAAAGACAGGCAGTTTTTTTGCTTCCAGAGCCATACCGCCTGCCATCTCATGCCCCCCATAAGTAAGGAGCACCTCACTGCATTCCTCCAATGCCTGGTAGAGATTTACTCCCGGTACCGATCTGGCCGAGCCTTTTAGCAAGTCTCCCTCACACTCACAAAGAATAACAGTTGGCTTACCGAATTCCTCTGTCAGGTTTGCAGCGACTATTCCGGCAACTCCAACATGATAACCACCTGCAACAACAATGGAACTGTCGTCTTCCTGGCCACTTTTTATTCGTTGCTTTTGTGCTTTTTGATATTCTTTTAAGCTGATATGCCGTCGTCTTTTATTGTCTTCAACTAGTTCATTAGCAAGCACAGTTGCCTCCTTTCTGGTATTGCTCAGAAAGAGTTCGACTGCTTTTTTGGCATTTCCCAGTCGTCCTACCGCATTGATTTTTGGTGCCAACTGAAAAGAAATATCTTCTGATCTTATACGGTTGCTGTCTATGTTTGTTTGCCTGCATAGCGCGGTTAAGCCATGATTTGTCCCCTGGGCTATGGTTTCCATTCCTGCTTTTACAAGGAGTCGATTAATGCCAAGGAGCGGAACCATGTCTGCGATGGTTCCAATCGCCACCAAGTCGAGCAGCGACTTTAGATTTGGTATCCCTTTTGAATCTTTAAAGAAGTTACGTTGTCCAAGGTGACTCCTTATGCCCATTGCCAAATAAAATGCCATCCCCACTCCTGAAAGATCTTTATCCGGAAAATTACAATCTTGTTGTTTTACATTAAGTACGGCATCTGCCGACACCCTTGCCTGTGAAGGAGTGTGGTGATCGGTGACTATCGTTATGTAGCCCAGTTCTTGAGCGAATAGAACCTCATCAAAGGCAGAAATGCCATTATCAACGGTAATAAGCACCCTATTCTTGCTTTTCGTAACTTTTGACAGCTCAAGTAAAGATTTTCTGTTTAAGCCGTAGCCTTCCGTCAAGCGATTAGGGATGTGAAATCTGATGCTTTTGTGGCCAAGTGCCTGAAAGAATGTAAAAAGTAATGCAGTGGCAGTGGTTCCGTCAACATCGTAATCACCCCATATAAGTATTTCCTGATTTTCCGATATCGCCCTTTCTATTATTTTTACGGCTTGCTGCATGTCCTTCATCAAAAAAGGACTGGGCAGGTCCTGGAGTTTTGGTTCGAGAAAAGATCGCATCGCCCCTTGACCTATAATCCCGCGTTGGTGAAGGATGCTCCCGATAAATGGTGCAAGGAGAGTCCCGTCTGCAAGTCTGAATAGATTTTCATCTGTTCGCTTTGCGCTGGTATCTGGACCTGCACTGTTCGTCTGAATTCGAGGCATATTACTTAACGTATTGTTTTAGTGTTTGTTTAGGTGTTCGTGAACTTGAGAAAGCACTTTTTGCTCTGTGCTTTTGTCAAACCAGAGAAGCCCTTCGATTCCATTAAACCAAGTATACTGACGCTTGGCATATCTCCTGGTGTCCCGAGCCAGATTTTGACACATCGTTTGATAATCCCATTCACCTTGAAGGTGTTTTATCATGTGTTTGTATCCAATGGACTGCATGGCTTTTAGCTCTTTTCCGTATCCCCTCTCCAGCAAGTTCAAAACCTCTCTCTGCAAACCACTGTCAAGCATGGCTCGGGTCCGTTGCTCTATTCGCTGATAGAGTACTTTTCTTTCACAGGTCAAGCCGAGGCAAAGGACATGAGGAAAACGAATAGTGCTATTTTCTTTGTGTTCTTGCAGAAATTCCGACCAGGTTTTACCTGTTCCGCGATATATTTCCAGGGCACGAACCAGCCTATGCGTATCGTTTTTGTGGATTCTTTGTGCGGAAATACGGTCATATAATGACAATTCATCATGTAACTTGTCATTACCTTGCTTCTTTAATTTCTCTTGAATTTCTTTTCGGATATCTGGAAAATTAGGCAGGTTTTGAGAAAGCCCTGTTAACAGGGCGCGAAGATACAGGCCTGTTCCACCTGTCAGGAGAACCTTCTTGCCTCTTGAAGAAATGTCCAGTATGGCCTTCAGGGCTATTTTTTCAAAAAGTCCGGCATCGAAGGGATCATCGGGGTTTACTACATCAATCAAATGATGGGGAATTCCAGCCATCTCCCCTTCTGAAATTTTTGCCGTACCAATATCCATGTATCGATAAACCTGCATGGAGTCGATACTTATTATTTCAAAATCAAACTCTTGGGCAAGTCGAATGGAAAGCGCGGTTTTACCGATGGCCGTCGGCCCCACCAAGACAACAAGAGGGGCGAGAATAGGAAATATTTCAGTTTGTTTCAAAATCCCGGGTAAAGCTGAATTGAGGAGAAAATTGTTGCAGGCGTGCCGTTCCTATTCCATCGACCCGTAGAAGATCCTCTGGAACTATAAAAGGTCCAGCATTTTCCCTGATGTTGATAATCCGCTGTGCAAGGGCCGGACCAATTCCCTTAACTGTCATCAACAATGACTGATCACTGAAGTTGATTGGAACTGGTTGAAAGAAAAATGGGGTAACTCTATAATGTTCTTGTGCTGAAATACGATTTATTAATTCTGATTGCCCTGCGCTTGCTTTTATGGAGCTTAGCTGTAACGTACTGCCCTCCGATACCTGCAAGCGAAAAACGGGAAGATCAGAATCTGACGACAGATAAGAGAGTGCCTGAATAGAAAATAAGAGAATGCAGCAACACAGCGCTACACCTGTTGCTGCGCCCTCTTTTTGTTTTCTCACCACATCTTTAATGCTTTTTTGCGTGACGCTGCTCATCGCGCATGAGTTTATAGTTGATGGAATCTACCAGGGCCTGCCAGGAAGCCTCAATAATATTGAGTGAGACGCCAACTGTCCCCCACTGCTCGTGCTGGTCTTTAGATTCAATGAGAACCCTGACTTTGGCACCGGTTCCATGCTCTCCTGAAAGAACACGAACTTTATAATCTATCAGTTCAATTTCTTCGAGGCGAGGATAAAATTGGATGAGCGCTTTGCGCATAGCCTTGTCAATTGCATTTACAGGACCATCACCCATGGAAGCTGTATGTACTTCCTGACCGCCAACTTCAAGACGCACTGTAGCCTCAGTCTCAGGAGGCAGATCTAATTTTTGTTTGGAATTAATGGCCCTGAATCCTTTCAGCGTAAAGTAATTTGGTTGGACACCGGTGGCGCGACGCATGAGGAGTTCAAAAGAGGCCTCTGCGGCTTCATACTGAAACCCCTGGTTTTCCAGTTCTTTCAGCTCAAAGACAATGGCCGCGGCAATCGGACTGTCAGGATCAAGATCGATGCCAAATTTTTTGGCCTTATGGAGTATGTTCGATTTCCCTGCCTGATCTGAGATCAGAATCCTTCTGATGTTTCCCACCTTTTCAGGATCAATATGCTCATAGGTAAGCGGATTGCGCTTCACCGCGGAAACATGAATTCCACCTTTATGAGCAAAAGCAGAACGTCCCACATACGGTTGATACTTATTGTGGGGAAGATTGGCCAGTTCATCCACAAGCATTGCTGTGTCATAAAGTTTGTCGATATTGCTGAGTGCCTTACTCTGATATCCCATTTTCAAAGCCAAGGCCGGTATAATAGAGGTAAGATTACAATTCCCGCAGCGTTCGCCATAGCCGTTCATGGTCCCCTGGACCTGCTTCACTCCAAGGCTTAGAGCCAGCAGAGAATTAGCCACAGCCGTTTCTGAGTCATTATGTGCATGGATTCCTAACTCAACAACTGCCCCCCGTTCCTTGATGAACCGTTGCACGCTTTCGATGATAGGCTGTACCTCGTGGGGGAGCATTCCGCCGTTGGTGTCACAGAGGATGAGGCATTCCGCTCCTCCATCGATGGCCTTTCCCAGCGTGGCCAGGGCATATTCACTGTTTTTTTTGAATCCATCAAAAAAATGTTCTGCGTCATAAAAAAGATGCTCAGCATGCGGCTTAAGATAGGCGAGAGACTCTTCTATAATAAGCAGGTTGTCTTCGAGTTCAATCCTTAAGGCATCGTAGACATGAATATCCCATGATTTGCCGAAAATTGTAATAACAGGGGCCTTGGCTGCGATCAGCCCCTTAAGATTAGCATCTTTTTCCACCGGATTGGCAAAGAGTCGGGTGGAGCCAAAGGCCGCCAGCTTCGCATGTTTCAGCTCCTGGTCCTGCATGGCTTTAAAAAATTCTACGGCAAGGGGATTGGAACCGGGCCATCCGCCTTCAATGAAATCCACACCCAGTTCATCCAGCTTATGGCTAATGCGGATCTTATCCATCACAGAGAGGTTAAAGTTTTCCGCCTGTGTTCCGTCGCGTAACGTCGTGTCGTATATCTGTACAGTTCTTGTCATTATCTCACTGTTCTTCCGATTTGTTCATGGGGTGTCTGCGCTTTCCTGTCAAAGATTTTCTTCTTCAGGAATATAGGCCTTGTCTAATTCAAAGGCATCATGCAGGGTGCGTACGGCCAGTTCTGTGTATTTTTCTTCAACAACACATGAAACTTTGATTTCAGAGGTGGAAATCAAGGAAATATTGATCCCTTCACGGGCAAGGACCTTGAACATGGTTGAGGCAATACCTGAATGATTACGCATACCTACACCAACAATAGATATCTTCGTAATATTGTCTGAACCGTGAACACCACCTTTGGCACCTATTTCTTTAACAATCCCTTCAAGAAGCTGTATTGTTCGCTGGTAATCCGACCTGACAACAGTAAAAGTCATATCGGTCAGACCATTACCCGTATCCTGATTCTGGATGATCATGTCGACCAGGATGTCAGCATCAGAAATAGGAGTAAAAATTTTAGCTGCTATTCCAGGTTGATCGGGAACCCCTGAAATAGTAATCCGTGCTTCGTTCTTATTATATGTTACCCCGGAAACTATTCTGCCTTCCATCTCTTGATCCTCCTCGATAACCCACGTCCCTTCAGTTTCAGTAAACGTTGAACGGACATGGATTGGAACGTTATATTGTTTGGCAAATGTTACCGACCTGATATCAAGCACCTTCGCCCCAAGGCTTGCCAGTTCAAGCATCTCGTCATATGAAATTCTGTCTATCTTTCTTGCCTTGCTGCAGATATTGGGGTCGGTGGTGTATACTCCCTCGACATCTGTAAATATTTCACAGGCATCCGCCTGCAGGGCTGCTGCCAGGGCTACGGCTGTGGTGTCGGATCCACCTCGGCCTAAGGTGGTGATATCCCCGTTTTCGGCAACCCCTTGAAAGCCAGCAACTGTAACAACTTTTCCCTTGGCCAGTTCTGCCTTTATTCTTTCGGTATCTATTGAGGCTATGCGTGCCCTTGTGTGTGAGCTGTCCGTATTGATCCGGACCTGGTCACCGAGAAAAGAAATTGCATCTTCCCCTCTTGCCTTGACTGCCATGGAAAAAAGAGAAACCGTTACCTGCTCACCTGAAGAGAGCAGAACATCCATTTCCCGGGAATCCGGAATGTCCTGCATCTGCATGGCAAAATCTGTCAGACGGTTGGTTTCCCCTGACATGGCAGAGAGCACAACAACCATCTGGTTGCCCTCTTTCTTTTTTCTGAGAACGCGATCAGCAACAGCCTTAATTTTATCGGGATTGCCGACCGAAGTACCTCCAAATTTTTGAACAATTAGTGCCATTACTTACAACTCCTGCGTGGTATTCACCACGGTATGAAAAAGTAACGGCAGACTTTTAAAGTCTGCCGTTACTTTTTCTCTGTTACGATGGTACTTGACACATCTGACTGTCGAGAAGAAAGATAGGTATTAAAAAAGCTGCATGCTTCCCTTTCTTCTGGCTCTTAAAAGCAACTACTAATAGCAACAATTTAGTCTTTACAGGCAAAAAAGCAACATTTTCTTCTTTTCTCCGGTCTCTCTTCTTGAAATTTATTGAATTCTTTATATTGTCTCTCTTTCGAGAACGTATTGAACAGTTACGACAGAGATATTGAATAATCTCCTGACAAATTTTGCCAGAATCCCAAAAGTATTCCTTGGGAGAGTTATGTCTTTAAGGAAATATTGTGCATCTAACGTGCAACGCGTTGATTAGGGTAGGCTTGAGCCAGATGAAGATTTTTTACGACCTTGTCAATCAGTGGCAACAAGAAAAAAAAAAGGACAGGCAGCAGATGGACGATAAAGGTGCTTTTCATATCGTATTAGTGGAACCGGAGATTCCCCCCAATACCGGATCTATTGCCAGGCTGTGCGGTGCCACCAACACTGTTTTGCATTTGATCCGCCCTCTTGGTTTCTCAACGGATGACAAGCATCTCAAACGGGCCGGACTCGATTACTGGAAGTTTGTAGACATCCGTTACTGGGACTCACTGGATGATTTTTTAGAGGCCCAGGAAGAAAAACGGTTATTTTTTCTGACAACCAAAACCACTCGATCATATATTGACGCACCTTTTCGTATAGGTGACTATCTGATCTTTGGCAAAGAAACCAAGGGACTTCCAGAGGATATACTGACACTGTATGCTGAGCGCTGTTTCACGCTGCCCATGGCCAATCCCAATATCCGCAGTCTGAATCTGGCCATGACGGCTGGTATTGTATTATATGAAGCCCTGCGTCAAAATTCGAAAATCGGCTCACAGTAGTAATCGATAAGTATCCAATCGTAACCAATGGCGAAAGTGTCGCGGCCATTGTCTCGAGCACTGTACAAGCCGGTTTCCGCCCTGGCTATCAAAGCCTGGGAGTTGTCGGTGGACAACATTTGAGCAACTCCGATACTTGCCGTAACATTGATAGCTTTTCCGTTTAGGGGACCCTGCTGCTCACGAATTTTTTTAAGTATATTACCGGCAAGTCGGCAGGCATCCTTTTCAGGACAGTCTTTCAGGACAACAAGAAACTGATTGCCATCCCAGCGACATGTTATATCTGATGCCCTGAGAAGTGACTGGATAGACTTGCTGAGCAAAGTCAGGAGCGAATCTCCTGTAAGATGTCCATGCTCTTCGTTGATTAGCTTGAAATGATCGATATCAATCATGATCAAAGACAGTGGTTCCAGAGTTCGTCTGGCATCCAACAAGGCCTGTTCGAAAACCTGATTGAAAATTTGCCGATACATGAAACCTGTCAACCTGTCTGTATCGTGATCACCCGCTGTCTGCTTACGAAGTTGTGTAAAGGCCGTATTGACCACTACCAGAAGCGCGATGAGGAGCAGCATGCATACAAGAGAAAGAGCGATTAGGGTTTGTGGAGCAGGAGAATTGTCATGGTAATTGGAAAGCATAAAGGCTATAACGCCGCTCAGTATAAGAATGAGAAGCATGACTCCGTTGCTGAGTCTCTGGAACAGTGTGAAATTAGAGTGTGCCTTCATGGTTTTCTTCAGGTGACGAAGGGCTGGGAATATGGTAACACCAGCCCATGAGTGTAAAAGGCCCTGTGTTCATCAGAGGGCCTTTTCTTGTCTGTTAATTTTTTTAATATTGGTGTAAATTCTCTTGCCCTTCTCATTGCCTCGTATCAAGTTGAGAATATGCTTTTTAGCAGGTTTTTGTCAATACAGATAACTTTATTATATTATAAGGAGTAAAAAATATGGTCGATCGAGTATATAATTTCAGTCCCGGCCCCGCCACCCTGCCCTATGAAGTTTTACAGCAAGCCTCCAAAGATGTGGTTAATTTCAAGGAAACCGGTATTGGTCTTATCGAAATGAGTCACCGCTCCAAAGAGTTTATGGCTGTTACCGACGAGGCAGAACGCCTCCTCCGCGAGCTCATGGAGATTCCTGTCAATTACAAGGTTCTTTTCCTTCAGGGAGGGGCATCCAGTCAATTTTTCATGGTCCCGATGAATCTCCTGGGAAAGGGAAAAAAAGCCACCTATCTCAATACCGGTACCTGGGCCAAAAAGGCGATCCAAGAGGCCAAACTCTTTGGTGACGTTGATGTGGCCTTTTCCAGTGAAGGGCAAAGCTTCAATAAAGTTCCCACTCAGGATGAATATACAGTTGACCCTGCCTCCGAGTTTCTCTATCTGGTCTCCAACAACACCATCTACGGGACGCAGTTTCCTGAGTTCCCCGTGACCGACAAGTTTCTAGTCTCTGACATGTCATCTGATATCCTTTCCAGGAGACTTGATGTCAGTAAATTTGGACTTATCTTTGCCGGTGCCCAGAAAAACATGGGACCAGCAGGTGTTACCATCGTTATCATCAGGGAAGACCTGCTGGACAGAACTCCGGAAAACACCCCGACCATGCTCAGATACAAAACTCATGCCGACAAAGGGTCCATGTTCAACACTCCACCGTGCTTTCCCATATACGTTGTTGGTGAAGTCCTCAAGTGGCTGAAAAAACAAGGCGGCGTGGCGGCAATTGAAGACATTAACAAAGAGAAGGCAGGCTTGCTCTACGATTGCATCGACGGTACAGATTTTTACCGGGGCCATGCAGAAAAGAATTCCCGCTCCCTGATGAATGTCACCTTCAACCTGCCAACCCCTGAACTTGAAGCCCAGTTCATCGCTGAGGCCGCCACCCTCGGACTGAACGGACTCAAGGGCCATCGTTCCATTGGCGGTTGCCGTGCTTCTATCTACAATGCCTTTCCCCGTGAGGGCGTGGTGAAACTCGTGGATTTCATGCATGAGTTTGAAACAAAAAATAAAGGATGATTTTTTCTTCAAGTGCCGCCATGAATTATGACGGAGATATTATCCGCCCACCGAGCGAGGCTGATTCCATCATCATCCAAGTGACGGTGGGCTGTTCCCATAACCACTGCACTTTTTGCGGTGCATACAAGAACAAATCCTTCCGTATTCGCAGTGACGAGGAAATAGCTGAAAACATCGCCTTGGCCGAAAAACACTGTACCGGGCAACAACGTGTCTTCCTGGCAGACGGTGATGCACTTATTCTTTCCCAGAGACGGCTTTTGAAAATTTTCAGCCAAATCAAAAGTAGTCTTCCCTGGGTACATCGCATTTCCATGTATGGCAATGCCAAGGCTATTCGTTCAAAAAGTATAGCAGAGTTAAGGGAGTTGAAAACGCGTGGCCTGCACCGTATCTACATGGGACTTGAGAGTGGTGATAATACTCTTCTTGCAGCAGTCAAAAAGGGTGAGACCGGCGAATCCATGATCCAGGCAGCAGAGCTGGTCAGGGCTGCTGGAGTTTTTCTCTCTGTTACCGTCCTCCTTGGGCTTGGCGGAATCATCAACAGTCTGTCACATGCCCGGGAAAGCGGACGGGTTCTCAGCCGGATGCAACCAAGCCAGATAGCAGCGTTATGCCTTATGCCCTTGGCCAACACCCCGCTTGGCAAAGATTATGCATCAGGCAGTTTTCAGCTGCCTGATGCGCAGGGAATGTTGCTGGAACTTCGAGAATTGATCAGAAATCTGGATTGTAATCGAGTACAGTTCATGGCCAATCATGCGTCAAACTATCTGCCCTTGAGCGGTCGACTTATGCGGGACAGAGACAGTATGCTCCAAAAAATTGAACAGGCCCTGCGGGGGGATTATCCCCTGGTGCCCGAATATTATCGGGCCCTTTAATATGACAAAAAAAACAGATCTTAGAAACTTTACCCAGGATGAACTGGTCGACTATGTAGAGAGTCTTGATCAGCCTGCTTTTCGCGGAAGACAGATCATGGGATGGCTCTATCGCCCAGGCATCACACAATTCTCGCAAATGACGGATCTGGCAAAGGCATTCCGGGCAACACTTGCGGAGCATGCCCGTATCTCTTGTTTTGAAAATCCTCTTATCCAGCGGTCCCAGGATGGCTGTGTCAAATTCGGATTTGTTCTTGATGACGGAAATCTGATTGAGTCAGTCCTTATCCCCGAACCTGATCGCAACACCCTCTGCATCTCCTGTCAGGTCGGATGTGCCATGGGCTGCAGTTTCTGTCTTACTGCGACCATGGGTTTTACGCGCAACCTCAGTCCATCTGAGATCGTCAATCAGGTCTGTGCTGTTTCGGAGTTCCTGCGAAATGAGGCAAAAGAGGATTTGATAGGTCCTGACCGTGTAACCAATCTGGTATTCATGGGCATGGGTGAGCCCTTGAATAATTTCGAAAATCTGGTTAAATCTATTTCCATTCTTACCGAACAACGAGGACTTGACCTGACCAACCGGAGAATAACTGTCTCCACCTGTGGGATAGCGCCAAAGCTCCACCTGCTTGGTGAGCAGACTGATGTAAATCTTGCCATATCTCTTCATGCTGTTGATGACAAGACACGCAGCCGGATCATGCCGGTCAATCAGCGTTATCCCATAGAAGAACTCTTGCAGGCCTGTCGCGACTTTCCCATGCCAAGCCGCAAACGCATAATGTTTGAGTATATTCTTCTGCAGGGTATCAATGATTCCGACCAGGAGGCCCATGAACTGGCTCGCATCCTACGGGGTATTCCCTGTAAAATTAATCTGCTACCATATAACGAATCACCGGAAATTCCCTTCAAAAGTCCTAGTCGCAACCGGATTTATGCTTTTCAAAAGATTTTGCATGATGCCGGATATTCTGTTTTTATCAGGAGTAGCCGTGGATCTGATATCTCGGCCGCTTGTGGACAGTTAGCCAAAGACAAAAAAGAGCGAGGAAAGATATGCCAGAGCTAGAAGAATGCTCAGGATACAATTATCTGAAAGAAACAGCCTATGATCGGGCAACTGTAAAAACGATTAAACGTCCTGCCATTGCTCAGGCTGCTACTTTTAAAGCATATCCGGAGGCAGCAAAGGTAGAACTGCCCAGGATCTGGCAACTGGCCGAGGCCCGCATCACTCCCCTGCTCCAAAAAAGACGCTCACTGAGACGTTTTATGATGGAACCGATCAAGCTTGAGGAACTGGCGTTCATGCTTTGGGCGAGCCAAGGAATCACCGCGAAATCAGGAGATTATTCTTTCAGAACCGCTCCCTCAGCCGGAGCCCTTTATCCAGTAGAAACCTATCTCAGTGCGAACTTGGTGGAAGGTCTGGATCCCGGTCTTTATCATTTTGATGTGGAAAATTTCAGCCTGGACAGACTGAGTAGCGAAGACAGTGCCGAGGCCGTTGCGGCAGCATGTCTGGATCAGAAGTTCATGGCCCAGTCTGCAGTCTGCTTTCTCTGGTCCGCAGTGTTTAGACGCTGCATGACAAAATATGGGAACCGGGGAATACGTTACGTTCTGCTCGATGCCGGCCATATCTGCCAGAATCTGCTTGTCGCAGCAGAGGCCACAGGCTGTGGGGGCTGTCCGGTGGCAGCCTTTTACGACAACGAGATGAATGATCTGCTTCAGCTTGATCCCGGCGAAGAGTCGGTGCTCTACGCAGCCGCAGTAGGTAAAAAAGTGGTGTCAAAAGGTGCTCATTGCAGCTTGTGATTGACTTCACACTTTTCTTCTGAGAGTTATCACAGTTTTTTCATCTGATCGCCGTAGCGTTCTTCCGGGTCTTTGTAGTACCTGTGGCTTGGCTCTTTCTCGGTTGTCGGGTTATTGAAAAACTTATCAATAACGCCTGGAATGTCAGACGGAGACTTGCCTGTGAAGAAATAATATCCTCCTCCAAGCCCGGCAACAATGAGAAGTAGAATGATTCCTTTTTTGAGCTGACCGCGCAGTGTTGCACTGGTAAGGGCAAGAAGGCCCAGGAGAACAAGAAGGCCTAGGCAAACGTACAGCTTATGTTCAAGCATTACATTAACAATAGTATCCATCGCACTGTCCTCAAGTTACAATTCATCATCCCAGTCAGAGAGAACAGACCTGGGAAGTGAATCAAGATCAATCTTTTTGGCCTCTTCAATACCTGCCTGCAACGCTTCAGAATTCATCTGTTCAGTACCCTTTGGAACACGAGAGAGAAGTGCCTGCTTGAGACTTTCCAGAGAAACCTGACGACAGAGATATCCTACTGCGCCAAGGGCAACCATATTAGCGACAAGTTCCCTGCCAATATCTTCCCGGGCAATTCTGGTAAAAGGGATAGAAACAGCACGGCTGGTTGGAAGCTGCGGCACCAGGCCGCTATCCACCACCAGCAGGCCTTCAGGTTTGATATCAAAAAAATAGGCATCACAGGCCGTTTGGGTCATGGCCAGAAGCAGATCCACACCGAGGGCCTTAGGGTAATCGATTGGAGAATTGGAGATGACAACTTCTGCCTTGCTCTTCCCTCCTCTGGCCTCAGGTCCATAGCTCTGGGTCTGGCAGACATACCTGTTGTCAAAAGATCCTACGGCATCAGCAATTACTACAGCCGCGGTAATGATGCCCTGGCCTCCGGAACCGCTGAATCTGATCTCGTAGCGTTCATCACTCTTCATAACGTTTGACTCCGTTTGTCTCTTTTTCACTGGCGATTTTTTCGGCGTTTTGTCTGGCCTCGGCAATTACCCTTTGATACTGCTCTGAAGAAACAGGTTTTTTTACGTTGGCAAGGATACCGATGGTGAATTTCCCTTCCAGTTCTTCCGGACTCATCTTGGCTGCCTTTCCTATCATCACCGCGTTTTCTTTGTAGCTGGTAATCATCTCAACTGCTCCCCCCAGTTTGTTTCTTCGACCATGCTGAACATGGCAGTTGGAGATGACCTCTACCACGGAAAAGCCTCTTGTCATGATAGCCTGCTGAATTATCTCTTCCAGGTGAACGGCATGATAGACGGTCCCCCTGGCAACAAAAGAAGCACCAGCAGTAACTGCGAGCTCTGCAATGGAGAAGGCATGTTCCACATGCCCATACACTGAGGTGGTGGATTTTGATCCGAATGGGGTGGTTGGCGAATACTGACCGCCGGTCATTCCGTAAGTGGAGTTGTTGATAATGATGGCAGTCAGGTTAATATTTCGTCTGGCAGCATGAATAAAATGGTTGCCGCCTATTGCCGTAGCATCCCCATCACCCATTACCGCAATCACGGTGAGTTCTGGTTTTGCCAGTTTGATTCCTGTGGAAAAGGTAAGCGCACGGCCATGAGTGGTATGGATGGTGTTAAAATCAATATAGGTTGGCATCCTTCCTGAACAACCAATACCTGAGGTCAAGACAATGTCATCTTTGCTGAGCTGCAAGCCATGTATACCCCTGAGCAGCGCCCCCATGACGATACCGTTGCCGCAGCCGGGACACCATACATGAGGAAATTTTTTATCATGACGCAGATATTCTTTACGAATAATTTCAGCGCGTTCCAGCATAACAACTCTCCTTTCAGTATTCAGGTGCAGAGCAAATCAGACGGTTGTCAAATGTCTTAGGATTTCTTCAGGGTTGATCAGGTGTCCGTCGATTCTGTTGTGTTTGACAATTCTGCAATTCGCCTGGTTGATACGACTTATTTCCCTGCTCATCTGCCCCATATTCATTTCCGGGACAATGACAACACGACACTGGCGCAGATAGGTGTCCACACTTTTTCGGGGAAAGGGAAAGAGAGTGATGAGTTGCAGGAGGCCGGCTTTAATCCCTTCAGCCCTGGCGTCACGTACAGCTTTCAATGCTGATCTGGCCACAGAGCCGTAGGCAATAACGAATATTTCAGCATCTTCCATCAGGTGAGCCTTTGTCACCATAATTTCCTGAAACCCCTTACTTATTTTTCCATGAATCCTCTTATGAAATTTTTCAACTTCCTGTGAATTCTGAGTAGGATATCCCCGGTCATCGTGAATAAGCCCAGTGATATGATGGCGGTAACCATCACCAAGGGCTGCCATGTCAGGAACTCCGCGATTGTTGTCGGCATAAGGTGTGTACCACTCAGGAGGAACGTCAGGTTTGATTCGGTCAATGAGACGTATCTGTTCTGCATCAGGCAGGGCAACAGCTTCTCTGGTATGTGCAACCACCTCATCAGAGAGGATAATCACAGGGGTTCGGTATTTTTCAGAAAGATTAAAGGCCTTGATGGTGACGGAAAAACAGTCGGAAACAGATGATACTGCCAGCACGATGATCGGATGGTCCCCATGGGTGCCCCATCTGGCCATCTGCACATCTCCCTGGGAAGGACTGGTGGGCAATCCGGTACTGGGGCCTCCACGCATGACATTGACAATAACGCAAGGCACTTCGGCGACACAGGCATAGCCAATATTTTCCTGCATGAGAGAAAACCCGGGACCACTGGTTGCGGTCATGGATTTAGTCCCGGCAAGAGACGCACCGATAACAGCCCCCATGGAGGCAATTTCATCTTCCATCTGAATAAATGTGCCGCCAAGCTCTGGCAGTTTTACCGAGAGCAGTTCGCTGATCTCAGAAGCAGGAGTTATGGGATAGCCTGCAAAAAACCGACATCCGGCCGCCAGGGCTCCGGCGACAATGGCCTCGTTCCCCTGCAGAAGAACCCTTTTCTGTTGTTCAACGATCACCATCTGTACTCCTCCTTACCGGATGCCTGTTTTTAATGGTAATGGCAAAATCAGGACAATGGATTTCACAAAAACGGCAGCCTGTACAGCTGTCCATGTCCTCAATATAAGGTTTCCCTGTGTCATCCTTAAGAATAATTTTTTTTGTACAGAAGGCTGAGCAGAGTCCGCAGGATTTGCACCAGTTGTAAAAAAAAGTAACTGTATACAGTTGCTTTTCTTTTTTTGTGGATTTTGGTGCAGAGGCAGGAAGTTCGCTTTCGGCAGTTGCGTGTATATCATTATTGGTCATACATGTCTCCGGAAGTTATCAACTGTGAGCCGATCATTTTTTTTGAGGTACAAGGAAGCATAACATAGTGTCAAGAAGATGTGTATCGGTTCCTTTTTAAAAGGATTTCATTCCGTTCTGGCCGTTATTGTGGTTTAATTGATCTCTTCTCTCAATACACCAGTATCACTTGCCTTGATTAATCAGATATGGTACCATTTATATCTTTGGAAATCCAATAGAGGTATCGACAGCCCTGCCAAGTCGATTCATCTCTTTTTTCAGGGTTTTCCCCTACAGTTTTATTCCACAGAGACACATTTTTTAACACCCTTTGACTTTTTACATGAAAGGAGTTGCTTTGAAAACGAAAATACTTGTCGCCAATCGAGGGGAAATCGCCATCCGCCTCATCAGGGCCATACAGGAGTTGAAATATGAAGCAGTGGCTGTGTACGAGTCACCTGACAAGGATTCACGTCATATCCGTATAGCTGATGAGGCCATCTGGTTAGGTAAGGGACCCCGTTGTGATTACCTTGACATATCCAAGATCATTAAGGCTGCAAAAAAATCCGGAGCTGTTGCAATTCACCCAGGTTACGGCTTCCTTGCAGAAAATCCTGATTTTGCCAAGGCCTGCGAGGATGAGGGCATCATTTTTATAGGTCCTTCCTCTGAGGTGATTTCCAACCTCGGTAACAAAGTTATTGCTCGAAAAATCATGGCTGAGGCCGGTATCCCCATGGTTCCCGGCACAGGCAATCTTGCCGCTGGTGAAGAGGGTATTACCACAGCCCTGGCATTCGCTGCTGAATTCAAGTATCCCATCATGCTGAAAGCGACCTGTGGTGGTGGCGGTCGTGGAATCAGATTGATCGAATCTGACGAACAGATGAGGGCGGAAATTCCTGCTGCCAGAGCCGAGGCCAAAGCCGCTTTCAATGACGACAGGGTTTATCTGGAAAAAGTAGTTATTGAGCCAAAGCATGTAGAAGTTCAGATCATGGCTGACAGCGATGGCAAGACAGTTCATCTGGGAACCCGTGACTGCTCAATTCAGCGCAGGAACCAGAAACTGATTGAGATCGCCCCTTCCATGATCGGTGACAAAGTTCTCCTGGACACCATCTGTGATACTGCGGTGAAAGCAGCAAAGGCAGCAAATTATTTCAATGCCGGAACTGTTGAATTTCTGATCGACAAAGATTTTAACTATTATTTTATGGAAATCAATACCAGGGTCCAGGTCGAACATACTGTGACCGAGATGATCACCGGTATTGATATTGTCCGTACCCAAATCAAACTGGCCATGGGCAAAAAGCTTTCCTTTTGCCAGGAAGATATACAGATGCGGGGACATGCTATTGAGATGCGGATCAACGCTGAAGATCCCAAGGCCGATTTCATGCCTGAGGGTGGTAAAACCGTTACGGTGTATCGCTCGCCAGGTGGCTATGGGGTTCGCCTTGACGGATTTGTCTATCAAGGTTACACCATTCCCCAGGTCTATGATTCTCTGCTGGTCAAAATGACGGTCCATGGTTATACCTGGAATGAGACCGTAGACCGCCTGCGGCGCTGTCTGCAGAATTTTGTCATATCCGGACCTAAGACAACTATCCCCTTCTATCTCAACATCGCCAAAGATCCTGATTTTATTGGCGGGGATTTTGACACCTCTTATCTGGACAAACATCCTGAGCTCTTCGATTATGAAGATAATGCCAATGAGGCCAGCAAGCTTTCCAACCTGATTGCAGAAATTCATCATCGCGGCTACAACCCATATGCCGCATAAACCCAGTGAACAAAGTCAATTGACAATTTCCGCTGCCATGGCCAAGAAAGCTTCTCTCCTGGACAGGTAGCAATTGATAGAGAACAAGGAATGAATATGGAACGAATTGTACAAGGAACATCTCCTGCTGAGGTGGTAGCCAAACTGCAACAGGCGGATGGTTACTATATCACCAATACTGCCCGTGACCTCTCCCAATCCGACTATAAAAACAGGATTCTTCTCCACACTGATCTTCTGGCTGCCGAAGCCAGAGAGAGAGCCGGGTATTTTTCTCTGGAAATTACCGGGGGGGCCTCGGTCCATGTGGATATCCTGCGGAAACAAGTTAATCCGTTTCTGAAACTGGAGATCCTCCGTGAGCATATGCCGAACACCATGTTTCAGACCCTGTGTCGCGGGGTAAACCTCTTCGGCTACCGCCCTTATCCGCAAAATATCATTCGTTTTACAGTCAAAGAGTTCGCAAAATATGTAGATGTCTGGCGTACCTTTGACTTTATGAACTATGTGCCCAACATGCAGGCGGTCTTCGAAGAAGTTGCCAAAGCCGGAAAAATCAATGAACCATGTATCTGTTTTTCAACCGGGCCTGAGCACACCAACGAGTATTATCTTAAAAAAGTCCGCGAAATTTTAGATGTTACAGGTGAAGATATTGTCCTCTGTATCAAAAATCACGGAGGTCTCGGGACACCGAAACGCATAGGGCAGCTTGTTGATACTATTCGTCAGAAACACCCGGATCTGCCCATCCATTACCACGGTCATAACACCGATGGCAACGACACCGGAAGGATCGTCGAGGCCGTCCTTAATGGTGCAAATATAGTGGATGCCGCGGATCACTCATTTACAGGTTTTTATGGTCCTCCTCCCATCCTGACAGTCATCCAGACACTGAAAGACCTGGGCCATACTGCCGTCGGCATTGATGAAGATGCTGTTATTGAGTCTTCTGATGTGATTCGTGATGAGAGGCAATATTATGCCGATTTTGAATCCCAGATTAAGGGATTTCAGCCCACTGTTCAGATTCATAAGCTCCCTGGCGGTGCCATGGGTTCCAGTCTGGAGCAGGCCGTGAAAGGTGGTTTCCTGGACAAAATGCCAGATATTCTTCATAAAGAACTTCCTCGTGTCCAGAAAGAGCTGGGGAATTACTGGTCCGTCACTCCCGGATCCCAGATTTTGTGGACAACAGCTGTTTCCAATGTGCTGGGTGGAGAACGTTATGGCAATCCTTCCGGGGATCTGCGCAATCTTCTTCTTGGAAAATATGGCCCCTTCCCTTTTTATGAGCCTGAGACTTGGATCTATGAAAAGGTCCTTGGTGAAAACTGGAAAACAGTGCTGGAAGAAGAAGGAGGGGTTGAGGATATCGGCGACATGGATATCGACAAGGAAAAAGCTACCCTCACTGAAAGAATTGGCGAGGAACCCACTAATCAACAACTGACCCTCTATCTGCAGCACCCAAATGATGCTGTTGAATTCTTTAAATTCGAAGCCAGATTTGGAAAGGTTCATGTGCTTCCTCCTTCCATCTTTTTTCGTAAAGGCGGATTTGAACCTGGTGAGACCCTCATCTTTACCGACTATACCGGAAAAGAACATATCGTAGAGGTAGGTCCATCCAGCGTATCTGAGGACGGAGAAACCAGTGTCTACCTCAATCTCGACCACCATCAGCGTGTCTATACTTTTGAGGCTGATGTCCCTGAAGGGGCTATGGCCAAGGCCGTTACAATGACCAAAGAAGAAATTACAGTCCTGGCCAAAGCCGGTGACATGAGAGCGCCATTTTCAGGAAACATCTGTGAAATCAGCGTGGAAGAGGGTCAGCAAGTTGTCAAGGGAGACAAACTTGCGGTAATGGAGGCCATGAAGATGCAGACGCCCATCAGCTGTGAGATGGATGGCATTGTAACATCTGTTTTTGCCAAGGTCGGTGATTCCTTGCGACCAGGTGATAAAATAATAAGAATAGATATCGACGAGTAAAGAACTCTCTTATCTGTATGCGCAAAGGCCCTTTCGTAGCTCTTATGAAAGGGCCTTTTTTTTTTAGAACTACGAAAGGATTGTTAGGTGGGTGAACTCTTATCTTCCTTCTTCCTGACCGGAGAGGTATAAAAGAAAAAGAGGGAAGCAAAGATGTCTCTTTACTTCCCTCTTTAGTATTGGAGCCGACAAGCGGGATCGAACCGCTGGCCTACGCTTTACGAGAGCGTCGCTCTACCAACTGAGCTATGTCGGCACATATTTTGAGTCTCTGCTGATTCTTATTTCTTGTTTTTCTCTGGGAGCAGGCTGGCAAGGGGCTTTCGTTGTATATCAGTCGGCCTGATCTTGTAACATTGCTGGCACCTGAAACGCTTAACAATACAAAGGTAGCGTGTTCCGATTATTACCCAGAAACGATTATGACAGCATCTGTTCACAGTTACAGGCTGAAATCTATAGCAGGCTCGTTTTGCAAAGTCAAATCTTTTAATGTTCTCCAGAATCAAGCTGGAGTAAAGTGCATCTCATGTACAAAGTTTTATTGATACTTTTTCTGACCATAGCCCTCTGCTCCTGTTCACCTGAGCAAGAGCAGGCAGAGCCGCAAGCAGATGGTTCAGTACAGCCCCAGGCACCACAACAACAACCAGGTCCGGAAAAAGGATGCCGCAGCTGTCATGCCATGACCCTTGACACGCCACATGACCTGTCCTGTATTGTCTGTCATGCTGGTGTTGACGATTTAGAAGAAAAGGACAAATCACATGAGGGCCTTATTACTCGCCCGGCACATCCTGACAATATGCAGAAAAGTTGCGGCCCCTGCCATCAGGAACAGGTGCAGAACTCCGCTCACTCCCTGCATTTTACTCTTAAGAAAAAAGTCAATCAGGTCCGTACAGCTTTTGGGGCTACAAAAGAACTGGACTCACTGACGGATATTCCGGTTATCGAAAATCCGCAAAGCATTCTTGATCTCACCGATGACCTCCTCAGGCGCCGATGTCTCCGCTGTCACCTCTATACCTCAGGTGACAGATACCCTGCCGTTACGCGAGGGACTGGTTGTGCCGCCTGTCATCTTGAGTTTTACGAAGGAAAACTTGTTTCTCATTCTTTTCTCAAAACACCAGGAGATACCCAGTGTCTGCAGTGCCATTATGGAAACTGGGTGGGTTATGACTACTACGGGCGCTATGAGCATGACATGAATGATGAGTATCGTACTCCGTATACCACCCGCAATGACTATTTCCGTCCTTTTGGTGTGGAATTTCACCAACTGGTTCCCGATGTACACCAGCAAAAAGGCATGACCTGTGTTGATTGTCACTCCGGTAATCAACTCATGGGCAAGCAGGAAAAGGGGATACGTTGTGCCGACTGTCACAGCAAAGGAAAGCTTGAGAGTGAAACCCTGCCGCCTAATATCAGTCGAATAGAGAATGCATACACTCTTCGTTCTCACAATGGAAATATACTTCATGACATCCCTCTCTTAACTCATCCTGCTCACGACATCTATGGCAAGAGCGTAAGTTGTCAGGTCTGTCATGCACAGTGGTCCTTTAATGATCAGAAAACCCATCTTCTTCGTAGCGATATTGATGATTATGATTCGTTTGCCCGGCTCACTGTTCAGGGGAGTTCTGAAATAGAAAAATTACTGAACAACAATCTGGATTTTGATGCAGAAGAACTCCCCCATGGTATGACAGATAAAATCAGCGGGCAATTTCGTGCTGGAATCTGGTATAAAGGACTTGTCACCAGACGCTGGGAGACGATCCCTCTGGGACGTGATCAGTCAGGTAGATTACGGGTTTTGCGTCCCCTTCTTGATTTACATCTTTCATGGATAGATGAGGATGGTGAGGTCCATTTTGATGCTGTCCCGTCGAGTTCGGCAAATGATGGTATGGTCCCCTATGTACCTCATACTACAGGAAAGGCCGGTTTTTTTTATAAAGAGCGTATTGACAAATTTCTTCGATCTGAAATAATCAGTAAAGATTGAAACAAATGGTTTGCTCTCCACTTAGGAATGTTTTTTTTCAATGAGACGATTGTTATCTGAAATCAGAAATGAGAGTTTCCCGCTCTGTCATTTTCTTCTTCTCTCTTTTGTGACTTTTTCCCTCTGTCTTTTCCCGGTGTTGGGTTCAGCTTCCACAGCAAGACAACAGCAGAAGCGCATTCCTGCCACCCAGCGTCCTTATGTCATCGAAAACCGCACATATTGTCCCCTGCCCTCTTCTCAGGGGTATGAAGAAATCGGAGTTGCCTCGTGGTATGGTGGTGATTTTCATGGGCAGGCCACATCTAACGGTGAGATCTACAATATGCACGACATGACCGCGGCTCACAAACTGCTGCCCATGCATACCCTGCTCCTCGTTACCAATCTGGACAATGGCTTGCAAACCGTTGTTCGGGTCAATGATCGCGGGCCATTTGTCCAAGGGAGGATAATCGATCTTAGCTTGAGTGCCGCCAAAAAACTGGCATTATGGCAAAAAGGAACGGCCAGGGTTAAAGTGACTGCCTTGGGTGAGGTCAAAAAGATAAATGGACAGCAGAGGTTTGCTCAACATGCCGATTTCAGCAAAGGAGAGTTTTACGTTCAGATAGGGGCTTTTTCTCAGGAAAACAATGGCCTGCAACTGCAAAAACGATTTCTTGATGCAGGCCATAAAGCAGTAATTAGCAAAGCCATTGTTAAGGGACAGACATTTTATCGGGTCCAGGTCTATGTGGGCAGTTCGCTAGACAACGCCAGACGCTCAGAAACAGCACTCCTTGCCAAAGGCTATACGGGCTCGTTTGTCATTGCACGCTAGATTTTTGTCAAAGAAACGATACCAATCGTTTCAGAGCTGTAAGTCTATCTGCCGTACCTTACTGACAAAATCATACAGTTTGGCATGATCTTTGATTCCAGGCCCTGTTTCCACGCCGGAATTGACATCGACGCCATAAGGGGCAACAACTTTTACTGCCTGAACCACGTTCTCTGGAGTTAACCCTCCCGCCAGGATAATGGGGCGCTTGAGATTCAGGTTTTGAATGATATTCCAGTCAAATGTTTTTCCCGTTCCTCCGGCATTGTCTTTGACGTAGGTGTCGAGAAGATAACCACGGACCACATCATCATAGGGTGTGAAGTCAGAAGCACTGCTTTTTTTCCCCACCCGAAATGCCTTGATCACGCGGCATGGTGAGGCACGGCGCTCGATGCGTTCACAATATTTGGGTTTTTCCTTGCCATGAAGCTGGGCATGGGTCAGTCCACAGTATTCGACGATTTCCTCAACCTCCTCCTGATCACGGTCGACAAAAACGCCGACACAGTCAATGAATGGTGGTATCCTGGCAACAACTTTTCGCACAAAGTCTGGCGTTACATTTCGAGGACTTTTTTCGTAGAAAATAAATCCTAGGGCGTCAAGACCTGCCTTAATCCCGGCTTCTGCATCTTTTTTCCTGGTAATGCCACACATTTTAATGCGTGTCCTGCCGTACATGTTTCCTCCCGTGTCTTTGATGAATGTGGAAAATTATTTTCAGGTGCTCCTTAATCCTTGCAGGGTATTCCCCCCATTTTCTCCTCGCATCAGCGTCTCGCCAATGAGGGCCGCAGTAACACCCGCTTCTTGTAACCGTTGCAGGTCTTCTCTGGTTTTCAGGCCTGACTCTCCAACCACAGCAATGTGTTCGGGGATGAGCTTTTTCAGACGGAAAGTAGTCTCGGTATCCATGGAAAAATCTTTGAGATTGCGGTTGTTGACACCAATGAGCGTAGCCCCGGTCTTAAGAACAACCTCTAATTCTTTTTCATCATGAACCTCTACCAGGCAATCAATGGAGTAGCCTGCGGCATAATCTTGGAAATCTTGCAACTGATAGGCATCAAGAATGGATGCCATGAGCAGGATAGCATCTGCGCCACACACATGGGCCTCATCAATCTGCAACGGATCGATAATAAATTCCTTGCGCAGGACAGGGAGGCTAACGGCTTCTCGAACCTGAAGGAGATAGAGCAGTGATCCCTGGAAGAACGTGACATCTGTCAACACAGAAATGGCCTGGGCCCCATTGCGTTCATAATTTTTAGCAATCAGTACCGGGTCGAAATCAGGACATATCAGTCCTTTTGACGGGGATGCCTTTTTTGCCTCTGCAATGATGGCGATTCCAGGATAGTCGATCAAAGCCTGACGAAAGCCGCGAGGTGCAGGAATCTCTTTCCCGTTATATGGTGCGGGGATATGCACCCCCTCTCTGCGAAGAGTGGTAACCTCCTCTCTTTTCTTTTCAACAATTGTGTCTAGGATGTGCGCCATAATAGGATGTTACCGTGATATGTTAATGCGATACATTGCAGGCTATTTATTGCTGGAAAAGGTCACCAGACGTTCCAGTTTATCAAGAGCTCTCCCAGAGTCAATAATCTCTGCTGCTCGAACTACACCTGCCTTGAGATCAGCACAGAGCCCGGCGGCCATGAGTGCTGCTCCACTGTTGAGAAGGACCATATCCCTTTTCGCCCCCTTCGTGCCGGCTAGAACTTCTCGCATTTGGGCTGCGGATTCTTCAGCCGTTGTCCCACCCCTTAACTCATCCAGGCTTGCTCTGGCCAGCCCTACGTCTTCGGGGATAACAGAATACGAAGTAACCTGACCGTTGTGCAGGTCGGCAATATGTGTTTTTCCGGTAATAGTCAACTCATCCAAGTTGCCCTCACCGTGGACCACCAGCGCCCTTTTTGATCCCAGTTTTCCAAGGACCAGAGCCAGCGGTTCTATCAGTTTTCGATCAAAGACACCAAGAACCTGAACATTGGCGCCGGCAGGATTGGTCAGCGGCCCTAAGATATTAAAAATGGTTCGGATGCCAATTTCCCGTCTCGGGCCGATGGCATGTTTCATGGCACCGTGTAATGTAGGGGCAAATAGAAAGCCAATCCCTACTTCCTGAATACACTCCCCGACTTCTTCAGGACTAAGATGAAGAGAGACTCCTGCAGCTTCAAGGACATCAGCACTGCCGCAGTGACTGGATACTGATCTGTTTCCATGCTTGGCCACAGGGAGTCCTGCTCCTGCCACAACAAAGGCTGAGGTTGTCGACACATTAAAGGTTCCCGAACCATCACCTCCGGTGCCACAGGTGTCAACAAGGATGCCACCCGCCATCACATCAACACCGGAATCAATGGAAGTAGCCTTTTCACGCATGACACGAACGGCACCGGTGATTTCTTCCACCGTCTCCCCCTTCATGCGCAGGCCGGTGATAAAAGAACCGATCTGGGCAGGAGTAGCCTCCCCACCCATGATCTCATTCATCACCTCAACCATTTCCTCTTCAGTCAGATCCTGTTGCTGGACAACCTTACCAATCGCTTGTTTGATATCCATATCTTTCCTCGATATCCTTAATTACTGTTTTAGTCTCGGGTCATAAAATTGTTAAGGAGAGTAATTCCTGCAGGAGTCATGATCGATTCCGGGTGGAATTGTACCCCTTCCACGTCCATCTCTTTGTGGCGAAGCCCCATGATTTCCCCTTCTTCGGTCCAGGCACTTATCTCCAAGCAATCAGGAAGACTTGTTTTCTCGACAAGAAGGGAATGATAGCGCATCCCATCAAAAGGATTGGGGAGTCCTGCAAAGACTCCTTTATTGTCATGAAAAATGGGCGAAATCTTGCCATGCATAATCCTTGAAGCACGAACCACGTTGCCTCCAAAGGCCTCGCCAATGGATTGGTGGCCGAGACAAACACCTAGAAGCGGTATCTTACCACTGAAATAGCGAATGGCTTCTATGGAGATCCCTGCCTTTGCCGGGGTGCAAGGGCCAGGAGAGATAAGAATTCTCTCAGGCCTGAGATCTGCAATTTCCTTGACGGTGATCTTGTCGTTGCGAAATACACGGATATCACCCTGTATACCGTTTTTTTGGAAATTCCCGGCGATGGTCTGTACTATATTATAAGTAAATGAATCGTAGTTATCTATTATGACAAGCATACTCTAAAACCCCTTTTCTGCAAGTTCGACTGCTCGTCGCAAGCCCATAGATTTGTTGATCGTTTCCTCGTATTCCTTGTGTGGATCAGAGTCAAATACAACCCCTGCTCCTGCCTGTACCCAGAGATCCTTCCCTTGCATGACAAATGTCCTGATAGTGATGCAGAAATCCATATTACCGGAAAAACCGAAATAACCTACAGCTCCGGCATAGGGTCCGCGGCCTTCAGGTTCAAGTTCATCAATGATCTGCATGGCCCTGATTTTTGGGGCTCCGCTCACTGTTCCTGCCGGAAAACAGGCCTTCATTACATCAAACTGGTTTTTCCCCTCAGCTATAATACCATGGACGCCAGAAACGATGTGCATGACATGACTGTAACGCTCTACGACCAGAAGGTCTCGTACCTCCACAGATCCGTCACGGGCTACCCTGCCCACATCGTTGCGGCCAAGATCCACAAGCATGAGGTGTTCAGCTCGTTCCTTGGGGTCTGACAGCAATTCAAGTTCCAGGGCCTTATCCTCTTCCTCCGTCTTCCCGCGCACTCTGGTTCCGGCGATGGGACGAAGTTCAATAACATCCCCCTCCTTGCGAACTAGAATCTCCGGTGAGGAACCGATCTGGATCAGTTCGCCGAGTTTTAGGTAAAAGAGATAGGGGCTGGGGTTAATATGACGCAAGGCGCGATAGAGATCCAGAGGGGCAAGATCTGTTTCCGTATGAAAACGCTGGGATAAAACAACCTGGATGATATCGCCGGCTTTAATATACTCTCTGGCCTTTTCAACCATGGAATGAAATTGCTGCTCCTCCATGTTGGAGCGAAAGTGGTGTTGTTTTTTGCTGCCTCTGCTGCTTGAGCCCAGAAAAGATGCAGGAACAGGTGCGCGCAGGAGAGAAACCACTGAATCAATTTTTGCTGTAGCTGCATTGTAGCTGGCAAGACATCCACTTTTTTCTGCGGACGGCACCCAGCAGACCACAGTCACAGTTTGTTTGAAACTGTCATGAATCAGGACAATCCGAGGTATGATAAAAGAGCAATCGGGAAAATCAAGCTCTGTCATGCCCTTGGGCAGGTCTTCAATGAAACGAACCATGTCGTAGCCGAGAAAGCCGACGGCTCCGCCGCAAAAACGTGGGAGATCAGGATTCTCTGCTGCCTTGACATCTTCGAGAATCTTCTGCAGGGACTCCAGCGGATTAGCTTTTTCTACAGCCTGTTCGGCCAGGATGCCTGAAAATGAATGCACATCGATACTGGAATTTTTGGAAGAAAAGGTCAGCAGCGGGTCAAATCCAATAAACGAATATCTGCCCCACTTTTCCCCCCCTTCCATACTTTCAAAAAGAAATATATGGCTCTCTTCACCTGCAACTTTGGCAAGGAGTGTGAGAGGAGTATCCAGGTCAGCAATGATCGTGCGATATACCGGTATAAGTCCAGCCGTTTTACTGGTCTTCTGAAAAGCCTGGTAATCGGGAAGATGTGTTATTGATGGCATAAAAAATACATACAGAGATGAACTGTTTGGTAACATGGAAGCCGGAAGCAATTCCAGGCCCCTGATTATTACCCAAGGGAATTTGTTGTAACTCTACCATAAAATATCGGGAAATTGTTTTTTTTCCCTCTGTAAAAAACAAAAAAAAGACCATAAAGTCTTATGACTTTATGGTCTTTTTTAAAAGCATTCAAAAATTGCGGCTGCCCCGCTATCTGCAGAAACGAATCAGGCAGATAACTGCATTTTGTTTACACGTTTGGTCAGGCGGGAAACCTTGCGGGAGGCATTCTTTTTATGGATGGTCCCCTTGGATGCGGTTTTGGCAATAACAGGAATGGCTATCTTTAACGCTGCCTGTGCATCCTCTTGGGAGCCCGTGGCAATAGCGGCATCCACGTCTTTGATGATATTTTTCATACGGGTAGAGATGGTACGGTTTCTCAGGCGACGTACCTGGGATTGACGATTTCTTTTCTCAGCGGATTTATGATTGGCCACGAATTCCTCCTGTAGTATTACACTGATATATTCAGAACCGGCTCTTACGACCGGAAAATAATTGAGATTCACTTTATTGCCTTATAGACACATCGGCGACAAAAAGAAATATTTTTAATATTATATTCCTGTAAAGTCAATAACTATTTCACCTTCCTCGGAAAAAGAGAAAGAAACACTTTCTGTTTGACTTGTCACACCACACCGAGCTACTCTATGAGTAATATATTTAACTTCTTTTCTTTTTTTAGAATTCTTTCTCAGTAGATGGTTCGAATATGGGTTTTCCAAAAGCTACTTTCAAGGTCACCGAGACAAAAAAATGTCCACTCTATTCCTTTGGTGATATTTTTACCGTTGCCGGAATAACTATCTCAATGAACTCAAAGGAAGAAAATACATTTATAACCACTACCATTATCCATTCTCCCAAGGATAAAGAAAAGTGTAAGATTCTCAGTGGTGACCTGACTAAAATAATCATCCAGTACGAACGTGCCGACAAAATTCCTGTATGCCTTATCAGCTGCAGTGGCTGTACAGGCTCTCTCAGACTGGAAAATACAGGTGAACTCAATCTTGTTGAGAATGAAGATGACCAGACCTATGCCAATGAACTGGCCTCCATGCTCCACTTGCTTTCCGACTTTGCCTTTTTCAAGAATATTGATGATGCCAACCTGGAAAAAGTTGTCAAATTCTTTAAACTGAACAAACTGAAAAAGGGCGATATCGTCATCCGTAAAGGTGATCCAGGTGGAAATTTTTATATTATCGTCACCGGCAGTGTCAACGTCATAAATGACCGTGGCATGACCATCTCCACTTTAAATAAAGGAGATGTGTTCGGAGAAATGAGTCTTATCTGCAACGATACGGTTGGGGCAACCATTCAAGTTCGCGAACCAACTTCGATCCTCTATATCGACAGAAGAAATTTCCAGAAAATCCTTAATCAATATCCTTCGATCCAGCTTTATTTCACCAGGCTGATGGCCAAAAGACTGACCAAATCCAATATTATCCGTGCTGAAGATCTTTCTTCGGGCATGATAGGAAATCTGGCAGAAATTCCGGCAGAGGCCTTGTTTCAAACCCTGAACATGAACAGTAAAACAGGAATTCTGACTATCAGTGAACTTGTCCACGGCACTGCCCGCTTCTCATTTCGTCAAGGATCTTTGATCAAAGCCAAGTATCATGATCAAGAAGGAGAAGGGGCATTTTATGAAATTCTGAA
Organism: Pseudomonadota bacterium; assembly: GCA_018820855.1. Classification (GTDB taxonomy): domain Bacteria; phylum Desulfobacterota; class Desulfobulbia; order Desulfobulbales; family Desulfocapsaceae; genus Desulfocapsa. Next base: position 214,891 of record JAHJNL010000007.1, read on the forward strand.
GGAACAGGACGGACGATTCCGATTCACGCCCGGTATTCCAACAGATGATTTTGAGATCCCTGAAATTGGTTATTTTATGAAACTCCTCATGGAAGGTATGCGTCGTCTCGATGAAATGCGTGAGCGCAAGACCAATTAGAGTAAAGGGTATCTAGAATAATCACAACGTTCACGCAAGATCAGGGAACGGGAAAATAAAAAACACACCGCCCTACCAGATAGCAGAAGTGCCAGAAATTATACCCATCTTTCTTGAATATGGTTTGGGAATCATTCCAACTCACCAAGATAATTAAAAGTCGGCAGCTTGGAATACCTTCCGACCCCGCTTAATCTTCCAGCCAGTTCTTCCATCTCCTTCTTGCCTGCGGGAATATTGCTCATATCTATAACCATATAATCAAGGCCTATGGCTTTTAACTCATGAATGTAAGGAATGAGTGAGAAAGGGCGAACGGGAACTGTGGTGGTAACATTATCTTTTTTCAGCAAAACAAACTGCTCATTTCGTGGACTGTTCAGGGTCTTATTGTATTGAAAATGATCGGGATCGAGCCTGGCTGTGAACAAGGCTGGTGCCCCGTAGACGGTTAAGCCAAGACGAATACTGGAGTTGTTTTGCCGACAGATGGCGGTAATGTCGCTGATAATTCCCTTGTCACTCTCAATGGAGAGTTGTGCCTCTTTAATTCCGCCGTTTTCGACCATAGCCACAGCCTGACTATTAAGGAGATTAACGGTATAGTCACAAGAGAGAAACACCCGCTCCTTGCCAAAAAAAACAAACTGGCTGATGTGCCCTAACTGAAAACTCCTGAATCCTGAACGGATGAGCGACTGTATCTGTTTTCTTACCTTTGGCAGTTCTCCCTCGAAAATGATTGGGGGCAGGCACCAGGTAAGATCCCGGCTCCTTTTACCAAGAAATTGTTTAAGCTGGCCGGTCTGACTGAGGTTGTAGTTGTTTAACGGAAGTAGGTAGCGATCCGGAGTAAATGGAAGCTTACCAAACAGGGTCTTGGCAGAATCCAGGCGCAGCCAGGTGTCCAGAGGCAATTTGATTTTTTTGGTCTGTTTAGCAAAAGGGGCTGTTTTTACGCGTGCATCAAGCGCACCCGGAGAAAGCATGTCGTTTTCCGGAGGACAGACTATTCTTCTGATTGACTGAAGACGCTCTCTATTCTTCTCCCGGAATCTGTCTAACATCTCACGACAAGTCGCCATATTTGGCAAAGAACGTGGCCCTGCTGCAATTTCTTTTTTTACATCTACCCTGTATACGTCAATATGTTTGGAACTCGGGTAGAATTCCCAGTCAGGAACCAATGCCTGCACCTTCTCTCCTGCAACCGCTGTTTCAACCTCGCTGTTGCCCTTGCGCAACTCTTTAAGAGTGAATGACAGCCGTTCTCCTGAGGGCTCTGCATGAAGCCGCAGTCTATCTCCTACGCCAAGGGTTTCTTTGAGAGTAAGCCTTGCATATTGCCTTCCCTCATACGTTTTCATTGCACCAAGTCTTCCAAGGTGATCCCCCATATTTCCGGAATGATACGGGGTGATGGCATCGGCAGGTTGTGGTGAGAAGAGATAGCCGGATGCGGTCTTGCGTCCCATGGCTCTGTCACTGAGTATCCTGGCCTCTTGCAAGGCTTTTGGAAATGTATCAGGCGTTGCATCCATGACCAGTCGATAGGCCTGGACAATATTGGAAACATAGTGTGCAGAACGAAGACGACCTTCAATTTTCAGGGAAGTCACTCCGGCAGCCTGCAACTCAGGAACCGCCGCCAACGCGGAAAGATCATTCATGGAAAAAAGATATTGCCCCTTCCCTGTCTTGGTTTTATCCACAGCTCCGTGAAATTTGCCACCTTTCCCAGGGCTCCAGTGGTAATTACGCCGACAGGGTTGCACACACTTGCCGCGTAATCCGCTTTTTCCACCAAGAAAAGATGAAAAGAGACAGAGTCCGGAATAGGAGAAGCACATGGCTCCGTGCACAAAGACCTCAATTTCGATATCACTTTTTTGGCAGAGAATGCTGATTTCCTTAAGGGTCAGTTCCCGGGCCAGGACGACCCTTTCAAAACCCATCTTCTGAAAGCCGTGAAGTGATTCTGAATTATTTGCTGCCAGCAATGTGGATGCATGAAGGGGGATGGAGGGAAAGAACTCCTTGATCAATCTGACCAGGCCAAGGTCCTGCACGATGAGGCCGTCAGTTTCCATGGATTCAAGGAGTGCCAATATCTCCAGGGTCTCTGAAAGATCCTGTTCACGAATCAGACTATTGGCGGCAAGATAAATTTTCTTCCCAAGGTCATGGCAGTGGCGAACCATGGCCAGGATATCTTCCAGGCGGAGATCACGGGCTAGATTCCTGGCGTTGAAGCCGGGAGCTCCAACATATACGGCATCAGCACCCGCATCAATAGCAGCAAGAAAGTTTTCGGTATTACCGGCCGGAGCAAGGAGTTCCATAAGAGAGTACGTAGTAGAGGTGGAGAATCAATTGTGATATGATCGTAAAAAAGTAAGACTTCTGAATGACTGGGTTGAGATGGGTAACACAGAGGAAAGAGTTATCTGTATGGGGGCATGAAGTTGGTACAATGCGGCATACCTGACAAGGTAGGCCGCAGCGACTTAAAAGCTACAATAATGAAGCAGATGAAGAGTGTTGGCAGCCCCCGCTTATCTGTGACGCCTTTACTTCTTGTTTTCCAGGACAACTTCATCCCGTTTGCCATGTTCCTCGAGGATGACTTTAATTCGCTCATCTGGCATAACAGTGGTGCGGACGCCAACATAATCAGCCTGAATAGGCAATTCCCGTCCTCCTCTGTCAACAAGCACAGCAAGCTGAATAGAATGTGGCCGGCCATAATCCATCAGAGCATCCATAGCCGCACGTATGGTACGTCCAGTAAACAGGACATCATCCACCAGAATAACATCCTGTCCTTCCACTGTGAATCCGATGTCTGTGGTTTTGACTACAGGATTCTGGGTGATGAGGCTCCAGTCATCGCGATACAAGTTAATATCAAGACTGCCATAGGGAAGCAGTTTGTCTGTCTGATCCTGGATGAGTTGTCTGATGCGCTGAGCAAGAAAAACACCACAGGTGTGGATGCCGACAATGGCCAGGTTTTCTATATTGTGATTCCTTTCAAGAATCTGCAGACTGATCCTGTTCACGGCAAGGGAAAGGTCATTTGCGCTCAGTAATGTGCGACTTTCCATGTTGTTACTCCTTGACCCTGTTCCAGAAAAAATCAATGCCTCTTGCATCGACGCGGTTCAGAGCCTCTGGGAAGGCTTCACACTCGGCCGCAAATACTTTTGCCGCGATATCGTCAGGAGAATCCTCATAGTCGAGATCCACACTCTTCTGATAGATAATAGGGCCCTCGTCGTATACTTCATTGGCAAAATGCACTGTACAGCCACTCACCAGGCAGCCTCGTTTCTTTAATGCCTTATGCACCCTGGAACCGTAAAAGCCATCGCCACAAAACGAGGGTATCAGGGATGGATGTATATTGATAACAGAACGGACCAATTCAGACGGCGGATGATAGAGTTTGAGAAAGCCCGCAAGGACTATGACATCGATATCATACTTTTCAAGAATGGCATTGATCTCTTCGTTCCCTGCGGCATGAAAGGCCGGGTAACCATAATTCACGGCCTTGGTCAAGCCAAGGGCTTCGGCAACATTGGAGATCACCACCTGTACTTCAGCATGCAGGCTTCCGTCCTTGATTCTTTCATGAAAATTGTCGAGTGTTCGTCCGCTGCCGGAAAGCAGCACCGCCATTTTCAACATATCTTTGCCTTCTTCTTTATTAACAGACTCTTTTAAAATCGATTATCCGGATGACTCAATAAAAAAATCTGCTTCGCAACAACGAAACAGATGGAGACTTTCACAAGTTTCCGTTTATCTACGATGCCATCCTATTTAAAGTACTCGTTAGACTCCACATCTACTTTTTCCAGCCAGTTGGAAATGGTCGTATCGTAGGCGGAGGTCAAGGCAAAGACCTTGGCGGCAAGGCGGAAACGTGTCTTCAGTGTGGTGTTTCCGGTTTCCTTCATTTCTTTGAGAACCTGCGGATAATCGGCCGGGTCAACAATCACTGTTACATCATGAAAGTTTTTGGCAGAGGCGCGAAGCATGGTCGGGCCGCCGATATCGATGTTTTCAATGGCATCGCCCAGGCTGCAGTTGGGATCGGCTACGGTCTTTTCAAAAGCATAAAGGTTTACTGCGATGAGGTCGATATTTTTCAAGCCATGTTCTGCGCACTGCCTTTGGTGATCAGCATTGTCTCTTTGATTAAGGATACCGCCATGAACTTTAGGATGCAGAGTTTTTACGCGACCATCAAGCATTTCAGGAAAGCCGGTGAACTCGGAAACATCCATAACCTTCAGGCCGGCCTCACGGATTTTTTTTGCAGTCCCTCCAGTGGAAAGGATCTCCACTCCCAGGTCTGCAAGCTCTTTGGCAAAGCCTTCAATGCCGGATTTGTCAGTAAGGCTAATCAGTGCCCTTTCGATTTTACTCATGGTCTTCCCTCGTTATCTTTTTGATTATTTGTCTTTACGAATAAATTCTTTGATCTTACGTCGATCTCGCTTTCCTGGTCGTTTTGCTGGCCTGCCCTGCCCTGCGTGGAAAAGAGACCGCAGCTTTCGCTGTTCTTCCCTTTTTTTTACAGACTCCTCAGTTTCCTGATAGAGTGTTCTTGCCACAGTTGCCGGTCCCCGTTTACTGGAAAGCCCAAGAGCTGTCACGGTCTGTTCCACTTCATCCTTATGGATGACCAGTATATCGTTAAGGCCGACGACCTTGGAAGGTTTACAGCGCTGTCCATTTAAGAAAACTCTGCCACCGCTGACAGCCTTTGAAGCCAGACCTCTTGTTTTAAAAAAACGGGCGGCCCAAAGCCATTTGTCCACTCGTACCTGCTCTTGTTCATCAGTCATTGTTCGCTGTCCTAAGAAGATTTGCACAAATCTTTATCGAGAAAGAGGATCATTTTACACTGAAATGGTATAAAAGCATATAAAAAGATACACAGGATCAGCGTCAGGCAAGCCAGAAAAACCATTTGTCGGTTGTCGAACAGGCAAAAAAGGTGTAAAGACTTCTCATTTCAAAAAAATCAATACAATGCATTATTACATCATCTCGTCCTGAAGGATAACTGTCATAACCATCGGTTAAGTATGTCCAGATACAATTATGCTTTAGGATTTTTGTTAAAAAAGTAAAAAATTTACTTATCAGGCACTCAAAGAGACTCCCATGCTCGTTAAAGACCTTCTCGAAAGCCATAAAACCACCTTCAGTTTTGAGTTCTTCCCCCCGAAAGAAGATGCCGCTGCCGATCGGCTGTTGCAGACCATATCTAACCTTATGCCCTTAGGTCCCTCCTATGTGAGCGTCACCTATGGAGCTGGGGGAACCACCAGAGACAGGACCCATGATCTGGTGGTCCGGATCAAAAAGCAGACCAACATCACTGTGGTTTCTCACCTGACCTGTGTGGGGAGTACTCGTGACGAGATTCATACCATTCTTGAAAAATACCAAGACGCCGGCATCGAAAACATTCTTGCCCTGCGTGGTGATGCACCGAAAGGAGAAACAACTTTTACCGAACCGAAAAACGGCTTTACCTATGCCGCTGATCTGGTCGCCTATATCAAAAAACATTTTCCCGGAATGTGCGTCGGTGTCGCAGGTTTCCCCGAAGGTCATCCCGGTACGCCAAACCGCCTCAAAGAGATTGAGCTTCTCAAGGAAAAAGTAGATGCCGGGGCAGACTATATTGTCACCCAGCTCTTTTTTGATAACCGTGATTTTTATGATTACTGCGAGCGCTGTGAACTTGCCGGGATACATGTTCCGAACATTGCCGGTATTATGCCAGTCAGCACGAAAGCCGGTCTCATCAGAACCGCAGAGTTGGCAGGTGGCGCAAGAATCCCTGCCCGCCTGCTCAAAGCGGTCTATCGGGCCACAAACGATAAGTATGTCGAAAAAGTCGGGATTCACTGGGCAACGGAACAGATCAGAGACCTTCTCGATCATGATGTCCGTGGAATCCAGTTTTTCACCCTTAATTCTTCTGAGGCGACCCAGGAAATATATAAATCTCTTGGTGTGCGCGATTCTACCCAGCTGAGGTGCTGATCCGGCAATGAAGATTCAGTCTGTCGGGATCAAGGATATCCAGATTCCCGTTCGTATCCGGGAAAAGAACGGCGGCTTGCAAAACAGTGTGGCCACCGTCTCTCTTCAGGCAAGTATGCCTGGAGAGTACAGAGAGAGTTGCGTTCATACCTTCACCTCTGTTCTTAACAAGTATATGGACGAGATGAGCGTCACCATTTTCCCCGAGTTACTTGCGGAAATACAAGAAGGCTTGCGCGCCGAAAGTGCTCGTCTGGAGATGTCTTTCCCCTATTTTATAGAAAAAAAAGCCCCTGTTTCTAAAACGCGCAGTCTGATGGAATATGAATGCACTTTTACCGGCGGAGTGGGCTCAGACGATGATTTCATCCTCTCGGTCAAGGTCCCTGTCACCACCCTTTGCCCTTGTTCCAAGGAGATCAGCAGTGCCGGAGCCCATAATCAGCGGGCCGAAGTCACCCTTAATGTGAAGTTTAGAAAATTTATCTGGGCGGAAGACCTTATCCGAATGATTGAAGAGTCGGCCTCCTGCGAACTCTGGGCCCTGCTCAAAAGACCAGATGAAAAATACGTGACTGAAAAAGCCTATGAAAATCCGATGTTTGTGGAAGATGTGGTGCGCAAGGTCGCTGTAATCGCCTTGGCAAATAAAAATATCACCTGGTTTTCAGCAAGTGTTGAAAGCTTTGAATCTATTCACAAACACAGTGCCTACGCCTACGTGGATTCCAACGAAATTCGCTGAAATCAAAACCATCCATTCCCAAAGTTTTCCCCAAAAAGTGTTCCCCCCCTCCCCTGCCAGATTCATGCGCATTCCAAATTGTTCTGCCTCTGACCGCTTTTTCTTTGAATTGATACGAATACATTATACAATACAATATAACACCTCATAAAATACTATTATTCCAAAGAGATAAGAGAATGCAAAAGCATTTCATTATACTCAACTATGGTATGGCAGGTTTGACATGTTAAAAATAAGACCTTCCCCGGTTAACTATACAGCAGGAGGTGTTTTTCCACCTTTATTGTCCTGCCTGGTTATCACCCTTTTTTTTCCAGTGTCACATGCTTATGGCGTCCAGTCCCATGGGGGGGCAGAGGGCCTTGTTTCACACCAACTCGGGCACTTCCTCTTTACCCTGGCTATGGTTGTTCTGCTCCTGCGCCTCAGTGAATTTCGCATGAGTGGACCAGGCTGGTGTGAATTCAGGGGGTTCCTGTGGTTTATTATTTTCTGGAACTTGCTGACCTTTGCAGGCCACTGGATGGGTGAGAAAGTAGCGGCTGAATGTTTTACACGCCAAGATGGTCATATCATCGCTTTTCAGGTTGATAGTTTTTCTCACCTGTTCTTCTACCTTACAAGACTTGATCACCTGCTCCTGGTACCTGCCTTTTTTCTGCTCCTGCTTGCCATACAGAAATGGGGGCATAGTAAATGACGATATCCTGGCTGCCTGTTATCTGGACTGACATCCTGGGATCCATTGCCGTACTGGTTCTATCCGGCCTCTGTGCCATCTATTCCTTGAGGCTGCTCAAAAAGGGTTCTGACCAAACTTTCTACCATTACCTCTTTTTACTCACTCTCTCTTTTTTATTTTTCGCAGTCTCACGATCCTTCGGTCATCTGGTCAAGCAAACCTTGCTTTTTTACAATCAGGATCATCTCTGGCTATTGATTGCCCCCTTTTCCGGAGCCATCAATACTGCCGCATTTATAGTTGTTTTTTCTTTCGGCATCTACTGCAACCGTTCCCGTATTATTCATAATGAGCTTGAACAGCATAAAACACATCTCTCGGCACTTGTGGCAGAACAAACCAGAGAATTGACGGCAACCAACCTGCGACTCAGTCAAGAGATCGCAGACCGGATCCTCACCGAAAAAGAACTGGAAAAGGCAGTTTATGAGTTCAGTGCTGTCATGGATGCTATAGATTATGGCGTACTTTTCATGGATGACCAACTTCATTCGCGCATCGTCAATCGTGCTTTTCTTGAGTTGTGGGGGTTGCCGCACGACTTTGAAGCGAGACGGCCAAGTCTGCGGGAACTGCTGGAGTATAACCGCTATAACAATATCTATAAGGTTTCAGATGAGGAATTTGAGCAATATATGGATGAGCGGGAAGCTCAAATACGGCAGGGAACGATAGCCCCCATGATCTTAGAGCGCAAGGATGGCAAGATTTTGCAGTATCAGTGTGTGGTTCTGCCCGATGGCTGGCGGATGCTTACCTATTTTGACATCACAGAACTCAAAAAAACCCAGGAAAAACTTGCCCAGTCTCAGAAGATGGAGGCCATAGGCATGATGGCAGGCGGCGTTGCCCATGACCTCAATAATATCCTCTCCGGTATTGTCAGTTATCCTGATCTACTGCTTATGAAGCTCTCGGAAAACAGCAAGATGCGCAAGCCACTGGAGGTCATCAAAGAATCGGGCCAGCGTGCCTCTCAGGTGGTCGCCGATCTCCTTACTGTTGCCAGGGGAGTCGCCGGCAGCCGGGAGATATGTTCACTCAACACCCTGATTATCGAACACTTGAAGTCACCAGAGGGCATGAAAATGCTTTCTCTGTATCCAGAGGTGCAGATCAAGACCGCTCTGGCCCCAGACCTGCTTAACATCTCCTGCTCATCGATTCATTGTAAAAAATGTCTCATGAATCTGTTGCTCAATAGTGCCGAGGCCATTGACGGCCCTGGGATCATTCATATTGAAACAAAAAACCAGTATCTAGAGACACCTGTTGCAGAAAATCAATATATGAAAACCGGTGAGTATGCTGTTGTCCGTATAACAGACAATGGGAAGGGAATAGAGGCGGAAGACATCAGTCACATTTTTGAGCCCTTTTACACCAAAAAAATACTGGGCCGAAGCGGTACCGGTCTGGGTCTTGCTATTGTCTGGAATACTGTACAGGAGCATAACGGCACTATTACTGTCAACAGCAGCGAACAGGGCACAAGCTTTGAAATCTACTTCCCAATCATCAGGGAAGAACTCAGCAACAAGGCAGGTGCGGTCGATCTTGCGCAACTGCAGGGCCATGACGAACTCCTCCTGATAGTAGATGATGAGAGGCAGCAACGTGATATCACCGCTCAGATGCTGTCAATTCTCGGTTACCGGGTAGAAACGGTTGCTAGTGGTGAAGAGGCTCTGGCCTTTGTTCGAAAGCAAGCAGTGGATCTGATCGTTCTTGATATGATCATGGCCCCTGGTATCAATGGTCGTCAGACTTATGAACAGATCATTGCATACAGACCCGGACAGAAGGCCATTATCGCCAGTGGTTATTCGGAAAACGAAGAGGTGGTAAAAGCCCAGGCACTGGGTGCTGGAATATTTCTGCGAAAACCCTACACCATTGAGCAAATCGGCATTGCAGTCAAAAACTCCCTGACCTGATTGTCTGGGCAAGCGAGAACACACTCACCTCTCTTACCCTTCTGCAGGGGAACTGCCTTGCAATATACGTGAAAACCCTTGCATACCAGACAATTGAGCAAAAGCGTCCTTCTTCTTTTTGTTGTTGCACTTTATTGCCAACCGTGTAAAAGCTACACATTGTGGTATAAAAATATGCAAGTAAATGACAGCCATAAGGAAGCCCAATGAAACTCGAAACCATCGCCCTCCACGGCGGACATGTTGTTGACCAAGACTCCCTATCCCGTGCTGTTCCTCTCTATCGAACAAGCTCGTTTCTCTTTAAAGATACAGAGCATGCGGCCAATCTGTTCAGTCTCAAGGAAATGGGAAACATCTACACCAGAATCGGCAATCCCACTCAGGATGTCCTTGAAAAAAGGGTGGCAGCCCTGGAGGGAGGAGCAGCAGCCCTGGCCCTGGCCTCCGGCACGGCTGCCATCTTTTACTCCATTATTAATATCTGCGAACAGGGTGATGAGATTGTAGCGTCCAATAACCTGTATGGCGGCACCATTTCTCAGTTTGATTCAATACTCCCACAACTGGGCATTACCGTGCGAATGGTAAATCCCTTTGACCCGGAAAATTTCAGCAAGGCTATTAACGATCGCACCCGGGCCCTCTACTGTGAGACCATCGGCAATCCAGGCCTTACCATGACCGACCTGCAGTCAGTAGCAGATATTGCCCATAAGAACCGCCTGCCCCTGATCGTTGACTCCACCTTCACGCCACCCTCGTTACTTCGACCCATCGAGCACGGAGCCGACATCGTTATTCATTCTCTTACCAAGTGGATGGGAGGACACGGAACCGCTCTTGGTGGTATTGTCATAGATGCAGGGACCTTTGACTGGACACACCCCAAATTCTCTTTATATAACACCCCGGATGCATCGTATCACGGAATGCGCTATGCTCATGATCTAGGTGAGATGAACTCCATTGCCTTTGCCCTGCGCATGCGACTGGTACCGCTGAGAAATCTTGGCGCCTGTATCTCTCCTGATAACTGCTGGATATTTCTCCAGGGTCTTGAGACCCTGACCCTGAGAATGGAACGACATTGTGAAAATGCGATGACAGTGGCGACACACCTGCAGAACCATCCTCAGGTTGACTGGGTCAATTATCCCGGCCTGCAAGACAGCGCAGGATATGCCATTGCTGAAAAATATCTTCATAACGGATTTGGTGGTATGGTGAGTTTTGGTATCAAGGGAGGTCTTGCCGCGGGAAAACGCTTTATTGAAGGACTTGCCCTCTTCTCTCATCTTGCCAATGTGGGCGATGCAAAATCCCTTGCCATTCACCCTGCCTCCACCACCCACTCCCAGCTTTCTGCGGAGCAACTGGCAGCCGGCGGAATTACCGAAGCGATGATCAGGCTCTCCATCGGTATCGAGCATATTGATGATATCTGTGCTGACCTGGACCAGGCTCTGGAAAGATCAAAAGAAAAATGACAGCAAGTAAGCAACAGCCAAGGCTGGTGACAGCGCAGCAGTTTTACACCTTTGCTGAACCGCCTGACCAGATGCTTCTGGAAAGTGGTGCCCGTCTCGGGCCTGTAACCATCGCCTATGAGACCTATGGACAAATGAGTGCAGATCGGGACAATGTAATCTTGATCACCCACGCCTTTTCCGGCGATTCCCACGTTGCCGGTTATCTGGCTGATGATAAAGAAGATGCCAAACCCGGCTGGTGGGACTCCCTGGTAGGTCCAGGCAAGGGCATTGACACTGACTCATATTTTGTCATCTGTTCTAATATCCTTGGCAGCTGTATGGGTTCAACAGGACCTGCCTCCATCAACCCCGCAACCGACAAACCCTATGGGCTTGACTTTCCCATGGTCACTATCGGTGACATGGTTGCTGCACAAAAGGCTCTGATGGATCATCTGCAGATCAACAGCCTGCTGGCAGTGATCGGTGGGTCTGTTGGCGGCATGCAGGTCCTTGAGTGGTGCATCCGTTATCCGGATATGGTTCGCTCTGCCGTGCCGCTGGCCACTACCATGCGTCACTCGGCATTGGCCATTGCCTTTAACGAAGTGGCTCGCCAGTCGATTATGGCCGACCCCAATTGGAACAAGGGTGACTATTATGGTAAAGAAGGACCGGATCTGGGTCTGGCCATCGCCAGAATGATCGGTCATGTGACCTATCTCTCAGATGAGGCCATGCGCAGAAAATTCGGCCGCCGCCTGCAGGACAAAAGAGATTTTTCTTTTGGCTTTGATGCTGATTTTCAAGTGGAAAGTTATCTTCGCTACCAGGGCTCAAAATTCGTGCGTCGTTTTGATGCAAATGCTCTGCTCTATATAACCAAGGCCGCTGATTATTTTGATCTGGTCGACAATCTGACCACGAGGGAATCTATCCGGGACCTGTCCGGCGCTACTATCAAATTTCTCGTTATTTCCTACACCTCAGACTGGCTCTATCCGACATACCAGGCAAGAGAGCTGGTCCAGGCCCTGAAACGAAGCAGTCAGGACGTGAGCTTCTGTGAAATCAATGCAGACTGCGGTCATGACGCATTTCTGCTCCCTGATGAACGTTTGACTAATCTTATCAGTGGCTTCTTAAAAGGTGTGTTTAATGGCTGAGGCAATGCGTTTTGACCTGCAGATCATTGCCTCCTGGATAGAACCGGATTCTAGGGTGTTAGACCTTGGCTGTGGCAGTGGCACCCTGCTATCCTGGCTGAAAAACAACAAAAGCATCCACGGTACCGGCATTGAACAGGATCAGGACAAGGCAGCTGACTGTATTTCCCGTGGTCTAACGGTCTTACAGGGTGATCTGAGTCTTGAGGTGCAAGACTACCCCGATAACAGCTTTGATTATGTCATTCTCAGCCAGACCCTGCAGCAGGTCTATGAACCGGCAAACCTCCTGAGCATGCTTGCCCGAATCGGTAAACGGGTCATTGTCAGCTTCCCCAACTTCAGTCACTACAAGATTCGGTGGCAACTCCTGACAAGGGGACAGGCACCAAAAAATGAACAGCTCCCCTACTCCTGGTACGACACCCCAAATATCCGTGTCATTACCCTGGAGGATTTCAGAAGATTTGCCCGGGACGTGGGATACAGCATCATCAAAGAAGCAGCCATCAACACCCATCACCATGACAAAAAGGGCCATATTGTTCACTGGCTGACCAACCTGCGTGCAACTTATGGGATTTTTCTCATAGAAAAACGGCCGTCAGAAAAAAAATAGCCCCAAAAGAATACAATCATGTGTGAAATTAACCATATCAAGGCGGGATGGCTTATCGACGGCAGCGGCAGCCCTGTGCAGAAACAGATGTTGCTGACCATAAAGAATGGCATATTCACTGGTGTTGACAGGTTTGCAGAGGTCAACAGTCCTGACCCTGCCTCTATTACAGATCTATCCCTCTGCACCATTCTGCCGCCCTTTGTCGATTGCCATGTTCACCTCTGCATGTCAGGGAGTACAGACCAGCGGGTCAGGAAGCAGCAACTCACAGCGGAATATAACGATCTGCGGCCCCGTATTGCACAGCATCTGCACGATCATTTCTCTCATGGTGTCCTGGCCGTACGTGATGGAGGAGATCGCCAGGGGCATGTCCTTCGCTATAAAAACGAAGCAACTGAGGTCAGGAAAGAACCGGTATTTCTGAAAGTGGCCGGAAGAGCATGGCACAAGAAAGGTCGATACGGTCATTTTATTGGCCGCTCCCTCAATGATACTGAAACTCTTGCTGCTGCCTGTTTACGGGATAACGAAGCCATTGACCATATCAAGCTGGTCAATTCCGGTTTGAACAGCCTGAGTGTGTTTGGCCAAGAAACTTCCCCGCAATTTTCACTCGATGAACTAAAAGAGCTCGTGACCCATGTCCATCAAAGAGGGAAAAAGGTGATGGTTCATGCCAACGGTCAGCTCCCTGTGCGCTTAGCATTGCAAGCTGGATGTGATTCCATAGAGCATGGTTTTTTTATGGGTAAAGAAAATCTCAAACTCATGGCTGAACTGCAAACGACCTGGGTGCCGACAGCCTTTACCATGAAGGCGTATGCTGACACTTTAGAACCGAACGATACTCAGATAGACAGAGGAGTTGTGAAAAAAAATCTGTACCACCAGCTGGAACAGATTGCACTGGCCAGAGAATTAGGGGTGCCTATCGCCCTGGGAACAGATGCAGGAAGCAAAGGTGTACTCCATGGCGAATCAGTTGTGGAAGAGATGAAACTGTTGATGAAGGCGGGTTATCCTCTGTCCGAGGCAGTGCGATGTGCAACAGGCAACGGCGCACACCTGCTTGATATAGATGGGACAGGTCTCATTGCCAAGGGAAAACCGGCCGATTTTCTGGTGGCTCGGGCAACGCCTGCAATGCTTCCTAGAAAGTTTTCTTTCCTTGAAGCAATTTATCTGGGCGGAAGTCCATGTGACATGCAGTTTTTCAATAAGGTTTAGGCTGTTTTTTTTGAAAAACCGGTCTCTGTTTCTCCAACTTTTCGATCCTGTCTCCTGTCTATCCGCTCACATAACTGCTTTGAGCAGTTTTAACCAGATAATTCAGAATTAAGAGCGGTCTATCTGAGCACTTCCCTTTAGACGTTGAACATGGTATAATTAACACAATTTACTATTACTGCATAAAAAAAATGCCAGACAAACAAGAAGAGCGTTTTGTAATATTTTTCTTTGCTCGTTTCAAAAATCAAATCGTCTCGTGGTAATAGATAAAATCGGTAATTTACCTTGTTTTCTTACAGTTTCGCCTTATTTTCAAAAAGACAGACAAAAAATCATTGTGCTAATCTGAGTGAGAATTCTGATATCAGGATAACAACTTTTAACGCCGGCTTGTCTCTATCTTGTCGGGAGTTAACCAGTTCTATTTCCCATTTCACCTGCAACCCTGCAGGGTAATCACCCTTGAACAAACAGTGCGTTATCACAGCACACGGCACAATATAATTGTTCCATTCTCCGCAAAGGAAATATGGGACCAATAAGGAGTTTTAATGAGTTTTGCACAGTTTAATTTTTCGTCGCAGATTACGACCAACATCAGCAATTGCGGCTATGAACACCCCACCCCCATCCAGGAAAAAGCCATTCCCAAGGTCTTGAGCGGCAGCGATCTTTTGGGTTTGGCACAGACCGGAACCGGTAAAACCGCAGCCTTTGCCCTTCCCATTATTCAACGCTTAAGCAATGGCCCGCGCGGCAAAGTTCGTGCCCTGGTGGTAGCACCGACCAGGGAACTGGCTGAACAGATTAACCAGAGTTTTCTGGATCTCTCCGAAGGTACCGGCCTGCGCACGGTCACGGTATACGGCGGAGTCGGCAAAGGTAATCAGTTGCAGCAATTCAAACGTGGGGTCGAGGTAATTGTTGCCTGCCCAGGCCGTCTCCTGGATCATTTAAATAGCCACGATCTCAACCTGAACAAGGTGGACATCCTGGTACTTGATGAGGCAGATCAGATGTTTGACATGGGCTTTTTTCCCGATATTCGCCGCATTCTTAAATATCTGCCGAAACACAGACAGACCCTGCTCTTTTCCGCCACCATGCCAGCCGACATCCGTAAACTCGCTGATGAAACGCTCACCAATCCTGAGGAAGTCCGAATCAACCTTGAGCAACCACTGAATTTGATCAGTCAAGTGCTCCATCCGGTGACCAAACCGCAAAAGACCGCCCTGCTCCTCCATCTCCTCAAGGAAACAACTGATGGCTCTACCCTGGTCTTTACCCGTACCAAGTATGGTGCGAAAAACCTGGCCAAAAAATTAATAAGTACAGGGTACAAGGCTACTGACCTCCAAGGGAATATGTCACAGAATCAAAGGCAACGTGCACTCACTGGTTTTCGTGACGGTGATTTTACCGTACTGGTAGCCACCGACATTGCTGCCCGCGGCATTGATGTTTCGCTGGTTGGTCAGGTAATCAATTTCGACCTGCCTTCGACTGCCGAGGCCTATACCCATCGGATCGGTCGTACCGGTCGCGCCAAGCGCAGTGGTCGTGCTGTAAGTTTTGTCTGTCATGATGACCAGCCAATGATCAAGGCCATAGAGCGACTTCAAGGAAAATCCATCGAAAGACTCACCATCACAGGGTTTGCCATGGATAAGGAAGCGGATCAGCTGGAAACACCACGTCCGCATACTCCTCGGCGTAGCACAAAGAAAAAGATGCCAGCCTCCTCTCGTTCCGGTCAGCAGACGCGCTCAGGGAGCAAGGAAAAGAGCACAAAACCCAAACACCGCACCGGAGGCAATATCTTCGGTCTGGGTCGAGAAAAAAAATAGACGACAGAGTGGGTACCAGGCTTTGCGGTTTACAGATAGGTAGGTTGCGATATGGGTCACAAACCAACGCAGCCTGCCTTCCCCAATAAACCCAAAGCGTTTTCTTCTTATTTCGCCTGCTTTGAGTAAATCCCCTCATTAAAAAAAATGCCTTCCCTCTATCGTGACGAAAAATGGCTGGTTGTCAATAAGCCCTCAGGTATCTCCACCCACCGAGCCCATGATGGCGATCTTGGCCTGGTAGAGTGGCTGAAACTGCACTATGATCTGCCAGTCTATATCTGCTCCCGCCTGGACAAAGGGACCAGCGGTGTACTGGTCTTTGCTCTGACTCCAGAGGCTGTCGGCGAAGCGCAGACAATTCACGAGAATAACACATCAAAAAAGACCTATTTTTTCATAGCCAAAAAGAGTTCTCATACCTCCTGGGTCTGTTCCCAGTCTCTGGACAATAAATCCTGCGAGACGCATTTCAGTAAGGTAAAAGAAGGTGCTGTCTATGCCTTGTACAAGGCTGTGATTCATCGGGGAAGAACGCATCAGATCAGACGCCATGCAGCAGTCTCCGATATTCCCCTTCTCGGAGATGAACAATATGGCGGCCCCGTATTTCCCAGGCTGTGTCTGCATTGTGGAGCTGTGAACTGGCCAGGCATCGACCACATGCTGCAGATTGATCCTCCAGAGTGGTTTGACGCCTGTCTGGATGGCCTCTCAGAAACGATTACGAGTCAGGCACTCGCTGAAAAGCGGTGGCCTTTTTTGTCTGCGATTACAGATTGCTGCAGGCTCATCCATCGTGGTGAGTATACCGAGGATATAGCTGTTGACAAATATGGGGAATTTCTCTGCGTTACAGGCTTTGATGAATCCCTGTCCGCAGCACAGCACTTGCACAGACTGGGAGCCATGCTTGCCACCCTTTCTCAAAAATGCGACTGCCGCGGCGGGGTAATCAAGACCAATCGGCGTGATCCGCACAAACACGACCTCTTTGCTGATTTTACGGCTTGGGGGAAGCCTGTTCCTGAATCTTTTGTTGTCCAGGAACATGGTCTGCAATTTAGGGTTGCCCTCAATAATCGCCAACATGTAGGACTTTTTCTTGATCAGCGTGATTCCCGCAGCCGGATTGCCAGGGCAGCAAAGGGAAAACGAGTGGCAAATCTGTTTGCCTTCACCTGTTCTTTTTCTGTATATGCTTTGGCAGCGGGAGCGGAAGTGGTTTTTTCTGTGGATCTGGCAGCCGGATGTCTCAATCGTGGTAAAGAAAATGTTGCCATAAATCAGCTGGCGAACACGGAAAACGGAAAGTTCGTCAAAGAAGATGTGCGTAAATGGCTGGCGAGACAGCTACGCAAAAAACAAAAAAATCCTCCTGGGTTCGCCCCTTTTGACCTTGTTATCTGTGACCCCCCGGTGTTTGCTTCTTCCGGCCATGGCAAAAGCTTTCATGTGGAAAAAGAGTGGTCTGCCCTGGTCCATGGTGTTCATGAAATTCTAGGTGATGAGGGCAAAGCCCTGTTTGCCAATAATCACCAGACCGGCTCTGAACATTACTACTCTGATACCTTGAAAAAAATATTTTCTGAGGTTACCGTATTAAAACCGCCCGTTGATTTTCCGCAAGTGGCTGGTCAGCCGTCCCATGTGCGCATTTATTGGTGCCGAAAATAGCGATGACCGTTGTGTTATTCATCTGTTAATCCTTAGTGTTATGACTGGAATGTGTCAGATCATGTCTTGAGCTTGCTTGTCATCAGCAAGTCAAATTGCAATTTTCTCTCTTATTATTAAATAGTCGCTTGATCATACCACATGAGAGTACTACAATGTAATATGGGCAGTTCTTCATGTATTATTAGTATTGCATGGCCAGAATTTGTTGTTGAAAACAGAATCCATTGGAATTCAGCCACGGCAGTACCGGAAGAATGGATAAGGAAATCGATATGACAAAACAGAATCCAGTTATTGAAATAAAAAAAGATATTGTTTCAATTATTACGGACGAGCTTATTGAACAGGCAAGAATTGCATCCATCACAAAACAAGATCCCATTATCAGAGTAAAAAAGAAGATTGGCTCAATTGTCACCCATGAGCTCATTGAACAGGCAAAACTCGCAGCCTCTGTGCAGACAGCCGAATATGCGCCCGGAGAACGTAGTGCTTTGCTTGACGAGATAAAGGTACTGTTAAAACAACAGAATGCTGTTCTTGTTGCTCACTTTTATACATCACCAGATCTTCAACGGCTAGCAGAGGAGACAGGTGGCTATGTTGCCGACTCCCTGGAAATGGCCAGGTTCGGCACTGAACATTCAGCAACCACTCTTGTCGTTGCCGGTGTTCAATTTATGGGCGAGACTGCCAAAATTTTGAACCCGGAAAAACGAATTTTAATGCCCGACAAAGGGGCCACATGTTCCTTGGATATGGGCTGTCCGGTGGATTTATTCTCGGAGTTCTGTGACGCCCACCCAGATCATACCGTTGTGGTCTATGCCAACACCAGCGCTGTGGTCAAAGCGAGATCCGATTGGGTTGTTACCTCGGGAATTGCTCTGCCGATCATTGAACATCTTGCTGCGCAAAAAAAGAAAATCCTCTGGGGCCCGGATAAACACCTGGGGGCTTATATTCAAAAAATAACCGGCACTGAAATGTTGATTTGGCCGGGCAGCTGTGTTGTTCATGAAAAGTTCAAAGCTAGCGGAATTCAAAAGCTCAAAAAACAATTTCCTGATGCCTGCGTATTAGTCCACCCTGAATCACCCGAGGAAGTTATCGAACTCGCTGATGTTGTCGGGTCGACATCAGCCTTGATCAAGGCAAGCATAACGAGCGATGCAAAGCAGTTCATCGTGGTAACAGAACCAGGTATTTTCTATACAATGAAAAAGGCCTCGCCGAATAAAATTTTTCTGGAAGCCCCGACCGGCGGTATAGGAGGCAGCTGTGGAAGCTGTATGCGTTGCCCCTGGATGGCCATGAATGGTTTACGGAATCTGGCAGAGACTCTGAAAACGGGAAATAATGAAATAGTGGTTGAAGAAAGTATTCGATGTAAGGCGGCAATTCCCCTTAAACGAATGATGGATTTCGCAAAAAATAGAGCTATTTCTTTGAAAGGAAAAGGAAACGCCTGATTTCTGATACGTCTTATAAAAGAGACAAGGAGCATGAATTGTTTGGATACCTTAATCTTGGCAACTGTTTCAGGTCAAGGTGCTGGTCATGCTCCAGCAGAGAAAGGTGAACAAAAAAGGAGGGTCAGTCTCCGTTACAGAAATTTCCCTTGTTCAATCCTGTTACACACCCGACAACGAAGAAAACTTCTGACATTAATTGGTTGTTACTTTCTCCTCAGTCGCAACAATAGTTTGACAGCCTCATAAGCGATGCTGATGATCACAAAGCCAACAGTGCCGAGAAGTACCCAGCCTAGATATTCAGACGCACCATTCAATGGTTATCCCTCCTTTGATACTATTTGTTCTAATTAACCTGAAAGTCTGCTTTTCACGTCTTTCGTCACTGAAAATGACGATTCTGTTTTTAACATTTTTCGAAAGTGAATTCAAAGGACAAACAGGTAAAAAATCATACCCGACTCAAATCAGTCGAGTATGAGCACTCTCATTGCTGTCCGATTTCTAGAAAAGATACCAGCAAGATTTTGGTATGACACGGAAGATGAGAGGAGAAAGAAGAAGGACAGAATTATTAAAATACCCATGGGTTACACCAGAAACGAAGAGTGCAGGACAGAGGGTAACTACAAACAGGAATTCACCTCTGTCTCCATTCCTAACACGTTGAGGCGTCTGGGAAGATATGATGCAAGGACACTATTTTTTTTCAATGCGCAGAAACATTTTGACCAACTGACCAACGACGCTAATTGTTATAAAGCCAAGAATAGCCAAAATTACCAAGCCAAGATTTTCAGGTGCACCATCCATTGGAATGTCCTCTCTTTATTATATTAATGTGG
This sequence comes from Pseudomonadota bacterium, assembly GCA_018820855.1. Classification (GTDB taxonomy): domain Bacteria; phylum Desulfobacterota; class Desulfobulbia; order Desulfobulbales; family Desulfocapsaceae; genus Desulfocapsa. The sequence continues at coordinate 234,875 of JAHJNL010000007.1, forward strand.
TTGACTGTAAAAGACATAGTTTACATTTTGCAGAAAATTGAGGTTTTTTCTAGCATATTTTTTTTTTGATTTCAAACAACTTTTTCAATAAAATTAAATTTAATTACCTTTAATAGTAATGAGTTGGGATAATCTCTAATTTTCGCCATGCTCACATGACACGCTGTGGGACTTTCTCCCAGCAACTATCATTACCAAAAAATATACATTGTGATGAGCCTGATCCTTTTTTAGAAATTGTGCAGAAATCTTCAGGAGAGACAGCTAAGTGACTGATGGTTGATGTTCGTTTTTGCCTTCAGTCTATTAACCTTCACGATTACAGTTATGATACCTTGAAAAAGCAGTCATCTGAGATTACGTTATGAGATTTGTTCTAAGGGATTCCTCAGGTGATTGGTCAGCCGCCTTCCCATGTCTGATTGATATTGATTCCGGTAAGAGAATCCTGTCTGCGAGAAACCTTCCACCCTGAGAAGCAAAACAGCAAAAGGACATTAATTAATATGTGTGAATTCTGCAGCGAACATGGCGACGGTAAGGTGTGGTTTAAAAACGCTGAAAATTATGGCAAAGATCTCATGAGTGATCTCGCTCGTCGAGAGTATATTAATGAGTTTTTTACCTCCACGATTGAACAAGGTGCTGTGACCATCGGTCGCCTGGAAACCCTGTTTGGAAAAAAGAAACGCCTTCCCGCCAGACTGGTAAAAGGAATGGTAGAAAAGGCCAGGGTAGAACATTTCGGGCAAGTGGTAACCATAGAGGATATCAGAGAATTGGTAGGTAAAGCAGCCACGGTGGTCAGGCTGCCCTGTGCCTGCCGCTGGGCTTCCATGAAAAAAGAAAACCGCTGTTGTTATTCAGTCAGCTACTCCGCTGAAGCCTGGTACAAGGATCTTGACATGGGCTATTTTGGTCTTGCTCAGGATCAGGGCTTGGAATCATTAAACCCTGTACAAGCTATCGGGCAGATGGAGGAACTGGAAAGAGAAGGGGCTGTGCATACCATCTGGACTATGATGACACCTTTTATCGGGGCTATCTGTAACTGTCAGCCCAAAGATTGCCTGGGACTGCGCACCCTGTCCATAGACGTGGAAACCATGTTTCGTGGTGAGCAGATGGCCTCAATAGATAAAGAGCAGTGTACCGGTTGTGGTGCCTGCGAAGATGCCTGTCATTTCAATGCGATCACCAGCGTCGAGATGTCTGGCGAAGATAAGGCTCACATCCACTCTTTGGCCTGTTTTGGTTGTGGATTATGCCGCAATGTCTGTCCTGCTGAAGCCATCTCCATGATGAGCAGAGAATAGCACTATTGAGTCGGGCAGAGATAACCAGAGCTACTTTATTGAAGAGGATCGAAGTTAACTGATCCCGTCTTTACCCTCTCTCTGCGTACACTCGCAGTGATAGTCATTGACTAGCAGGTAACTGCCTTGCTAATGTAACTTATGTAAACGCTCCTGAGTGACAGGATTGCCATGGTTCACTGAAAGTGACTGTCCATGTAGTTATGGCATGGTCCTTTTCCGCTCCTCCCCTAAAAGGTTCATGATTTCCCCAACTGGCTGTTATGTTTCAGGTCAGTCACCAAGATAACTGTAATGAATACAATCTACGAACGAATCACATGGATTTTTGATCCACTTCACCAGTTTTATGAACACGAAAAAATGCACCGCAAGATCTCCATCCTGCTGGTGCTGCTCTTTATCACCAGTCTTTTCGTTATAGAGTTAAAACGACAACACTGGCTTCCTGAGCAGTTGAGTTACATGATACCGGGAAACCATTTTTATGCCATAGGTGGCGCCTTTACGGTAATTCTCATCCTTGAAGTAATCAGTCTCATTTTCACCCTTCCCTGCTCTTTTTCCCGTTCAGTAGGGAAACAATTTGAGATCCTCTCCTTGATTTTAATGCGCAATGCTTTTAAGGAGTTGTCACACTTTCAGGAACCAGTCACCTTTCTCGGTAATGAGCAAGGTATCCTGCATATCCTGTCAGACGGTTTCGGGGCGGTTGTCATCTTCACCCTTCTTGGCGTTTATTATATTTTACAGAACAAAGTTCAGGATGAGCGGGAGAATGTTAACGATATATTCAGTTTTGTAGCTGCCAAAAAGGGTATTGCCCTGATTCTTCTCACCTCCTTTGTTCTTATGGGCTTACGTGCACTTTACCTTACCTTGGCAGGGATTGAACATACAGATTTCTTTCATGATTTTTATACCCTACTAATTATCACCGATATATTGGTGGTTCTCATTGCCCAGTGTTTTCATCCTTCCTTTTATTCTGTTTTTCGCAATTCCGGTTTTGCTCTTTCCACCATGATTATTCGTATTGCTTTGGTGGCTCCGGTCTACTTTAATGTCCTGCTCGGTGTGGCTGCAATTGTTCTGGCCATTCTGCTGACAGTTATTAGTGGCAAACTGTTTCCAATGCAAAAAAAAGGCAGGAAACAAAAAGGGTAATGTTATATGAACGAAATATATTCTCTTCTTCCAGTGTTGACATGCAATCAATGCACCGCCATAGTGCCCACTTCCAGGCAGCAACAAATAAAAATGAATCTCAAGAAACATGACTGTCAGTAAAACGAATCGTCCAGGTTTTGACCGGCGGATGAGCAAGGACGAAATAAACAATTGCCCTATGGCGCAGTGGACAGGACCTGTGCATGTGGTGAGGACGAATGATGAACTGGCCAAAGCAATGCCTAGGCTTGCTGGTCATACCCTCCTCGGCTTTGATACGGAAACCCGACCGGCATATACAAAAGGAGAAAGCTACCTGCCTTCACTCCTGCAACTGGCAAGCGAAACAGAGGTTTTCATCTTTCAGTTCAAAGACCTGGGCCTGGCCAAACCACTGCGCGATATTTTGGCCGATCCAACCATCATCAAGGCCGGTGTGAGTCTGGACTACGACATCCGTGAGCTAAAAAAGATCTCCCGTTTCAAGGCTGCAGGCTTTGTGGACCTGGGCAATCTTGCCAAGCGGGCGAGCATCAAAAATCACGGCCTGCGTGGACTGGCCGCCGTACTCCTCGGATTCCGTATTTCCAAAGGGGCGCAGACCTCCAACTGGGCTAAGGATGTGTTAACTCCACAACAAATCCAATACGCGGCCACCGATGCCTGGGTGGGAAGGAAACTCCATCAGGCCTTGCAACAACTGACCATGAATAAGGACCAAACATGAGCAAACCCCAGAGCAAGAACCCACTGGAAGGCATCACCCTGGAGATGATCCTGACCCGTCTCGTTGAACAATACGGCTGGTACAGACTGGGTAAGAAGATCGACATCAACTGCTTTACCAAGACTCCCAGTATCAACTCGAGTCTCAAGTTCCTGCGCAAGACACCGTGGGCCAGAGAAAAGGTGGAGACCCTCTATCTGAGAACCAAGTTTTCCTCAAAGGTTGTTAAAAAAGCTAACGTAAGTGATGAAAAAGCAGAGAATGTGTGGTTGAAAAAAAAGCGTAGTTGACGAGACACTGGTGGAATTGAATAGTTCGCCGTCGCACAGATGGCAGAATATTTCAAGCTCTTCATACACCAGTATTATTTTTTGAAGCAGAATTTTCTGAGCCAGCTGTTTTTCAATCTCATGATTCGGAGATGCGGCTGTAAATACCCTGTGCCGGGTTCAGAACCCTGCCCTGCTGCTTCAGGCGGGAGAGGACGCCATACAACTTTCTGGCCGGAAATCCAGTTGCCTTCTGCAGGTCTTTGATGCTGAGATTGCTCTTGCTGTCACTTATGCAAGCGGCAACCAGAGCCGTGTCCGTCAGGTGGCTCTGCAAACTGTCTCGCGGAGTTGTCGTTATTGGTTCTTTTGGACTCTTCTGAGTTGCAGGCCTGAGTCCTTTCGCTTTATCCTTCACTATTGTGGGAAGATCAAAATCATCCATGCTGATTCCGAATAAATCTTCCAGCTGATCATCTGCAATAACCTTACTGTCCATTGCCATGTCTGCCTCCAGAATGCTGGCTGTCTTGTCATGTATAGCCTGATTAACCAAGTCTTCAAGAACCGCTTGCCGCAAGATGAAAAACAGAGAGGGATCTTCATCAAGTCGCGCGCCGACGCCATACAGGGTGGCTGCAATATGCTTGCACATGGATGCCCAGTCCGGGCAGCTACAGTCAAATGAAATTTCTGCAGGTGTTGGAAAGAGCCCTTTGCCCTGGACCATGAAAATTTCCTGCAGCTCCTTGGGGAATTTTCCGGTAAGCAGATCAGGCAGTGAAGAAAGTCTGGACTGGCACTCTTTTTTGATAATCTGCCAGTTCTGCTTTTTCATTTTGGCAATGCGTATCAGCACCTCATAGGGCTTACTGCGGGAACCTTGGACAAGTGCTTTTATCGTGCCCGGAGTAATCTGCAGATCGAGCACGGCCCCATGCCGGACATAGCTACTGCCCCGTCCGATGCGGTTGCTATAGTCGGCATAGCTTTTCAGGTTATTGTTCCACGCCTTTCCCCACCAGGTTCTGGCCAGAGTCTGGCCTTCGAGGATTATCGGACGAAGGGCAGGGTTCTTTTTACGAAGCTGTTTGATTTTTTTTTCAGCTTTGGCCTTTCTTTCGGCCACACTGATATATTTAGGATAAGATCCATAGCTCATCGTCAATTTCCTCTAGCTTGTCAGACTAAACAGATTAGTCAGTTCATTATTCTCCATCTCTGTGATCCAGGATTCGCCACTGGCAGCTACCACCTCGGCCGAGAGTTTTTCCTTGTTAGTCAACATCTCATCAATTTTTTCTTCTATGGTCCCTTTGGTAATGAATTTATGTACCATCACCTTTTTCTGCTGACCAATGCGGAAGACACGGTCGGTGGCCTGATTCTCCACGGCCGGATTCCACCAGCGGTCAAAATGAATAACATGATTGGCCCGGGTGAGATTGAGCCCCACCCCGCCCGCCTTCAGTGACAGTACCATGAAAGGAATATAATCGCTGGATTGAAACTGTTCGATAATTTTTTTCCGTTTGGCTACCGGCACGCTGCCATGAAGGATAAGACCGGGCCCCTCAAACAGTGTTTCCAAAAATCGCGCCAGGGGTTCGGTCATCTCCTTGAACTGAGTGAAGACCAGTACTCGTTCACGTTTTTCATAGATAATTGTGCAGATCTCTCGCAACCTGGCAAACTTACCGCTCTCCTTTTCACTATAGCCATTCACCCCGGCATATTGATCGGGGTGATTGCAGATCTGCTTGAATTTAGTCAACGCCGCCAAAATCAAACCCTTACGCTGAATACCATCCACCGTTTCCAGCATCTCGGTTATATTATCAACCAGCTGTTGATAAACAACCACCTGCTTTTTGCTGAGAGGAGCCCAGGTCTTCATTTCCACCTTATCGGGTAGATCGCTGATGATAGATTTGTCACTTTTTAATCGCCGCAGAATAAAAGGGGAAATCATCTTACGCAAACGACCATAGCCATCCGGATGATCAGCCAACCCCTTACTGAAGGAAGCGAATTCCTTAATCGTGCCCAGCAATCCGGGATTAACAAAATCAAAGAGGGACCAGAGATCACTCAATCGATTTTCCACCGGCGTACCGGTCATGACAATGCGGTTTATAGCAGGAATTTTTTTCACCGCCCTGGTCTGCTTGGTACCGGGGTTTTTAATGGCCTGAGCCTCATCAAGGATGACATATTGCCACTTATGTTCCATCAACCAATCATAGCGTTGAGCCAAGGCATAAGTGGTGATGACCAGATCAAGGTCGGCCAGAGTTTCCTTAGTTGGTACTGAAACCATGCGAGGTTTATGCATATCCGGATGCGCCAGAAACACCTTCATATCCGGACAGAATCGTTTGATCTCCTGATCCCAGTTGGCCAGTAATGAGGCGGGAATGATGAGCAGGGAAGCGGCAGGATTTTCTTCGGTCTGCCGTTTCCCGGACAGAACATTTAAAAAAGCGAGGATCTGAACGGTCTTGCCTAGACCCATATCATCGGCCAGACAACAGCCAAAACCAAGGTCATGAAGTCCGCAGAGCCAACGCAGTCCATCCTGCTGATAAGGTCTGAGATCTGCCTGAAAACGACTATCTGTGGTCACCTCCGGCAGCAAGTCAGGGTTTGACATCCTGGCGAAAACAGATTGCAGCCACTGTCCGTTTTCCACTTCCAGGACAGCGGCATCAACCGCCTTTACCAGCCCTGCCTGGGGATGTAGTTGCCAGCGCATGGCCTCGGCCAAAGTCAGACCTTCTCTGGTCGCCAATTTTTCGGCCTCTTCATAGGCTACCAGGGTTTGTTCCAGCTTCTCCCTGTCAACGGCTACCCACTTATTTTTGATAAAAGCCAGTCCATCCACTTCGGCAAGCAGGCGCCTGACCTCATCGGCAGAAATTTCCTCTTCCCCCAGCATGAGCCTAGGCGAAAAATCAAGCAGCGCCGCCATTCCTACCAAGGCAGGTTCCTTCTCACCCAGGCTGACCCTGAGATTGACATTTACTCTTTTTGCCTGCCACCAGTTCGGAATGCGGCAGAGGATGCCAGCGTCCTCATAGAGAGGGACCTCCTGTAAAAAAGTATAGGCATCCTCGCTGCTCCAGGCCAAGGGAGAAAAAAGTTTATTGCTCTCTAACAGACCAGCAATAAGTTTACTGTCTCTGGCTGCCTCATGGACAGTAAGCAGCAGTTCCAGTAATTTGTCGTTGTTATCTTGATATTCCTGCAGGGCATATTTTAGGGGAAGATGTTTTGATTGACCTTCCGAACCCATCCGGGTTGAATAGGTAGCCAGAAAGGCAAATGGTTCCTCAGCACCTTTGTTTTCCACGAGATGAAAATAAATCCGGCCGAGCAGATGGCTGTCCGGCGAAAAACGGTGGATAAATTCGGCGACGGAGCCTGAGAAAGTGCTGATTGCTGTGGCAAAGGTATTATTTAATTCCAACCACAACGAAGCAAGGAGCCCAGGACAGACATACTCACCGCCAGTCATAACCGGGACAACCTCCAGTAATTCAGTTAGTTCCTCCTTTATCAGAGGAACTTGGACCAGGTGGCGCAACTGTTCCAGATCTGGAGTAAGACGGAGATGATGAACAAATAGCCCGCTGAACTTCCGCCAGAAATCAAGGGAGGCAGGAAGGGCCACAGCAGGGTCTGAAAAGCCTAAAAAGAGAAGCCAGTTTTGCCTCTCAGAGGTGTAGGTGGTGAAGATTTTCTGTTGCAGCAGCACACTGCTTATATCTTTTTTGCCAGAGGCCAATTCCCACTCAAGCTGCAAGGAACCATCCGGCATTGGAACAACAATCAACTCTCTGTTAGAGCTCTTTTCTTTCATCATATACTACCGTTAAAACGGCTGTCGCTATTATTACCAAGAGTGACCTTATGTTCGTGCAAGCCAGATCATGTGCCGGCTTCCCCCTTTACGTCCACGTGCCCGGACCGTGACCTCTTCCACCACAAATCCTGTCTGGCGCAGTAGTTTGGAAAAAGTGGGATCGGGACTCGCGGACCAGACGGCCAGGATGCCAGTTGGCCTGAGGGCAGTATGGATAGTCTGCAATCCGGCCCTGCTATAGAGCCAGTCGTTGCCTGTGCGGGTCAGGCCATCAGGCCCGTTGTCCACATCGAGGACGACGGCATCGAATGTATGCTGTTCTGCTTTTAAAATCAAAGCAACATCAATCTCTCGCACCAAAACCCGGGGATCTTCCAGGGGATACCCGGCCAGACCGGCCAGAGGACCCTTATTCCAGGTGACGACGGCCGGGACCAGTTCTGCCACTAGCACCTGAGCCTGTGGTCCCAGAGTCTGTAGTGCCGCTGCCGCAGTATACCCCATACCCAGGCCGCCAATCAAAATTCTGGGTGAGGGAGTATGAGCAAGCCTTGTACATGCCAGTTCGGCCAGGGCATCTTCCGAGCTATGAACACGACTGTTCATAAGTTCACAGCCATCCACTCGGATGGAGAACTCATCGCCCCGCCTGTACAGACGCAGTATTCCGGAACCTTCTGGCACCGGAGCGCTATCAAGCAATTCCCAAGGAATCATTCCAACCTCAATAAAAAAGCAATTATCGGTACCTGCACTTGTTTGCCTTACACAACTACGAGATCAGGGAAAAGGTGATATGAAAAATCACAAGAAGTCATTAAATATCCTGCAGCAAGGTGGTCTTAAGAACCAGAGATAACAAAAAAATCCTGAGTCGTCTGCTTAATACTTTAAGAGCATTATTGCGTTAGCAGAATTTTCAGGAATCCCATCTTACTGTTTGGTTAGTTGAACACCACTGGCATCAATGATGATAAGCCTTTTTTTGTAGAGGGAGCCTATGGCCTTTTTGAAGGTTTTTTTACTTACCCCAAACTGGGAGTAGATATCTTGCGGCGGACTTTTATCAGTAAGTGCAATCCTGCCACCATGCTCTTTTATTGTATCAAGAATGGTCTGGGAAATATCATCTACTTTTTGATAGCCAGGCTGTTGCAGGCTCAAGTCAATTTTAAGGTCTTCCCGTATTTTTTTTATGTAGCCTTTCAGCTGTTCGCCTATGAAAAGCTTTTGAAACACTTCGTTTTCATAGATCATGCCGTCATGAGAAGAGTTGACAACTGCCCTGAAGCCCAGATCTGTTTTGTCATATATTAGCAGATCGACCTCTTCACCTTCTTCATAGTGCGGGGGCTGCGAACTGAGAAATTTCTCCAGCTTTGAAGAGGCGATGATACGGTTATTTTTGTTGCTCAGGAAGATAAAGACAACATATGAGTTACCTTCCTTCATATTATCCTGCTGTTCACTCTTTGGTACAAAAAGATCTATTCCAAGCCCCCAGTCCATGTAGGAACCAGATGATGAATTTGATACCACCTGTAATTTGGCAAACTGACCGACTGTTGCATAGGGCTTTTTGCTGGTAGCCCGCAGATGATCTTCCCGGTCCAGATAAACGAAGACCTCAACCTCATCTCCTGGCTGACACTTCTCGGGAACATCCCTTGTCGGCAGGAGGATATCCCCTGACTCACCACCATCAAGGTGAACACCATAGGCCTGTGTTGTCTTTATCGTAAGCTTATTGATCTTGCCGATCTGTACCATTTTCTTCCTTGTAAATCGTTATGCTATAACTGTGATTGATTCCGCTCTATAAAGCCTATTCCCAAAACTCATTTTCATAGCCCACTGTGAACCGGCGCGTTGTGTTATTGCGGATACTTAAGAAATGGGCATTGTTTTTATCAAAGGGACAAATAGGTGTGGCACAAGGCTCAAATCCAAACTTCGTATAAAAACGAGGATCCCCCAGGACAAAGATTGTGTTTGCCTTGATAACATCCTGCCTCAAGGCAAAGAGAAGCAACTCAGTACCGACCCCCTGTCTTTGAAACTCAGGATTCACAGCCAACGGTGCCAGATGCAAGCCACAAACAGCAGAGCCGTCATAGGCATTTGAAAAAGCAATATAGGCTATGATCCTGTTGGTATGCACACACACCCACTCATGCACCGTCTTGCCATTGTTGTGGAAGTTATCAACTAACTGTTTTTCATAGGTGCTGCCGGGGAAAGCCTGCAGCAACAAGGCAGAAGCCTTGGCATAATTTTCAGGGGTGAGTTTACGTATTTTCATTGGTGAAATAGTTGGTTGACTCTAAAAGATTATAGCAGTTAAGGAGCCATCGATTCATTAAGCGGCATGTCAACTGAATGAGAATCCCTCCATGTCACACGGAGTATTACGATTCGTCACAATACTATTTGACCGGTTCATAATTGTAAACCTTGGATTGAACTTCTCCATAAATCAGCCCGCTCCGCAAAAACACTCCTGTTTAAATGGTTCCGTTGTTATCGATACCAGGAGTTTAACCCTGACTGAGCTTCCTGCTGCAGGATTCCAAGCATATCAGCTGAGTTGAATAATTTATCGCACAGTTCACATTTTCTGTACTGAATGATCTCTCGTGCTTTAAAACCGGCAAAAGACGCCATGGCGGTTATCCCCATGTTCCGAATGTGGTTATACAACCTGTTTGTCTCACTTTTTTGCAGAAGCTGCTCAATACTACTGTCCTTTAAATTACCAAGGTGGAAGAAGTTTGTGTTTGTAAAATGGCTGCCGGCATCACAGCAGGCATACATATCAAGGTTTGGAGCAAGATAAGGGTTCATGGAACAGCAGTTTGCCTGGTAATCGGTGTGAATGGGCAGATGAGCAAACGACAGTGCCCGACCGGCAGAGATTATCGGTTCCGGGAAAAATTTAAGGCTATTATCTCGCAGATATTGTTCTACAGCATCATCCTGTTCAGAAAAATCAGTTACAAATGAAATGAAATAATCCACTCCATTTTTTTCACAACTCTGAGCACCATTCAATATATTCTGGCGAGGGATATTTTTCTGGTGCCAGCGGCTATAACTCATGCGCAGTTGTGACAACCCATTTTCTTTGAGCTTGACTATACAGCTATCTGCAAGCTCAGGTGTTTTGGCCCAGAAACCATTGGTGACGACTCGTGTGTAAATACCATAGCCCTGACAGAGAGCCACCAGTTCCGCTATTTCATCAAGATAGATAAGCGGTTCACCGGCTGTGAAGCTTACCCCCCCAACCTGAGAATCGGCCAGTTCCGCAATGATCTCTCTTGCCTGGTGAAACTCCATCTTTAAATTTTCGGGAATATCATCGGCTGCAACACAGTGTTCACATTGAATATTGCAGCGAGTTGAATATCCGAAAGCTATTTTTCTCATAATTCTGGTTGGTTAACCACACAGATCCCGGTTATTATTGAGTTCGAGAACCTTGTTCTGATACAAAGCCAATTTTTCTGGTTTGTATAATGGTATACGTTGCAGAACATCAAGATTGACCGCAGATATGGGCGACAAGGTCTTTCAGGCGAACCTGGGCGACATCGATATCAGCGAGGCAGGCAAAGGCCTTGACGTCCTCGGTTTTAGCCAGATCAAAACCGCCTTGCAAGGGATGACGACTGAGCAGCGCAGACACAAAGGCACGCTCAAGGCGATCGTCCGAAGTATCCGATTGTTGGGTCTCAGAAAGATCATACCAGGCACGGAATTGAGGGTCACGCAAGGCCTGTCGCATTTCCTGCTGAAGGTTCTGGGTCGCGGCAAAGCCGTGCCGGAACAGATCGGTTATATACCAGGCGTCCAGCAAGTCGGACGCTTTTGCAGCCGCTGCTGCGCTGTTCAGCGGGCCGTCGAATCCTTCTTTGGCCAACAATGATTCCAGACCGAGGGAAATAGTGTCCCGTACCCTCTTGGCAATGTCGGTGATCTGTTTTGTATCCTGCGTTTTTTCACCATAGGCGATAATCGCGCTGTTAATGGTCCAGACAATTTCCTGCTCCAGGCGGGACAGGTTCTCCTGGTCAGTAATCAGGGACAGGGCCTGCTGTAACAGGGTGGTTTCAATTAAGGGGCCGGCATATACCGATGGTACTCGGGTGAGTATACTGGCTATCGGCTTTTGAGGCCGCGGCGATGACTGCCGACTGGCTGGCCGGGAAAAAAGAATAGAGGCTTCATCTGGTGTCACAAAACCGATATCCTGCATGCGACCATTGCGAAAGCGTAAGGCTTCTTCTTCGATCTGAGTCGACAGATCTACGCGTACTTCACTAAGGAGTTGATGCGTAGCCGTCAAATCGTATTGATACATGGCATCCAACAAAGTAAAGGGATGGATCCTCAGCCCCATATCAACCCTCAACTCCAGAAGATAAAAACCGTCCGGAGTCATGGCACGAGACGTACCCTTTTCCTTGTCCTTTTGAGGAACCTGATCAGTATCAGGATCATATACCGTTACAGTCTTGGCGAGAAAGAGGAGCTGCACGACATAGTCCAGGGAGAAAAAAGTCTCGGCCAGGGTTTCGGGGCCGGCCAGCGCAAAGGTGGCCAGCCATTCATCAAGACTATCGACAGCAAAGTCATGGCGGTTCCAGCAATCCAGATCAACACAGGCCTCCAATTGTTCTTGACTCAGTTTAAGGAGGATAGGCAGGGCCTGATCGAAACCGATCTCCCTGATGATATAGTACGCCTCTAAAGGTTCGAGGGCTGCAACCTCCTCGGCCAGATCGGTGGCGGCCAGAAGGCGTTCACCGCGGCGGGCCAAAGCACGGGTCAGATCGGCGCGGAACGGTGTTAATTCTATGGTGTTGTTATCGGTCATGTTTTTTTATCAGTGGGAGGTGAAGTGAGGTCTTCGCAGATAGGAGTGAGGAATCTTTAACTGTTTAACAAAGGACGTAGGGGCAATCCCTTGTGGTTGCCCTGTTGGTTATCACCTCGGTCGAGCCTTTTTGGGATGATTAGCCAGCCTTTTGGATACTTATAAGAAGCACCTCTACGATTTCGATGATCCCTGCGGAAATGCAAATCTATTATAAGACTTAATCAGGATGTTTCAAGCGTAGAGGTAATCCTTTATGGTGGCCCTGTCGATTATCACTTCGATCGACAACTCTTTGGATGATTGGCCAGCCTTTTGGGTATTTCAAATGAGCAGCTCTACGATTGCGATAATCCCTGAGGCATCTTTACCGGTTGCTTGCCATTATTTTCATTCACCGATTTTTTTGACTCGCCCGACAGCTCCGCTTTCGAGGCGAACTTTAATACCATGGGGATGAGTTGGGGAATTTGTCAGGATATCCTTTACAACTCCTTCGGTGAGTTTTCCGGTTCGTTGGTCCTGTTTTAAGACGATGAAAACCCGAAGGCCTACTTTAATATCTCTTCGATTCATGCCATTCATGGTTGCTTTTTCTTTGATTGCATTATTAAAAAAGGCTAGGTTCTAAATAATTTTTTTTAACTCTCATACTGCCCCCCTGTTCTTCAGGTGATAATGCTGCAAATAGGGGTTGCGTCAGTCAGCATCATACTTTGTACTTCTTAACAGAAGAAAATAAAGATCGCGAGATAATCGTACGATGAAAGTTATTATAGCAGAAAAGCCTTCCGTAGCGCGTGACATTGCGGATGTCCTCGATATTAAATCAAAAAAGAAGGGTTATATCGAGGGGCGCGGTTGCGCGGTTACCTGGGCGTTCGGACACCTTGTGACACTTCAGGAACCTGGCGAATATGATCCGGCACTCAAACGCTGGTCACTCGATACCCTTCCCTTCGTACCTGACAAGTTCAAACTCAAGCTCATAAACAACCGCGGTGTAGACGAGCAGTTTCAGACTATCAAAATGCTGTGTGAGCAAGCTGAAGAAATCATCTGTGCCACTGATGCCGGCCGGGAAGGAGAACTTATTTTCCGTTATATTCTCGCCCTGTGTGGCTGCGAGGACAAACCAATCCGCCGTCTCTGGCTCAATTCCCTGACGCCCGATGCAATCCAGGCCGCATTCAAGGACCTCCGGGACGGCCACGATTACGACCCTCTCTATGCCGCTGCCCGCTGTCGCAGCGAATCCGACTGGATTGTCGGCCTCAACTCGACCCGCTACTATACCGTCCGCCATGGCCGCATCGGCGGAGGCGGTGATCGCGTTCTCTGGACAATCGGTCGCGTTCAGACACCGGTTCTGGCCATGATAGTGGAACGTGACGACACCATTCTGCAGTTCCGTCCACAGCCATTCTGGGAACTCACCACACACTATCGTGAGGTGGTCTTCAAATACACCGGTAAGCGTTTTGAAAAAATAGAAAAGGCTCAATCCCTGCTCGACAAGATAACAGCCCAGCCTTTTGAAATCATCGCCATTATTGCCAAAAAGAAGAAGGAACAGCCTCCGCAACTCTTTGATCTTACGACCCTTCAACGGGAAGTCAATAAGTCGCACGGGCTCTCGGCGGCCGATACCCTTACCGCCACCCAGAATCTCTATGAAAAAAAGCTGGTCACCTATCCCCGTACCGATTCACGCTATCTCAGTGAAGACATGAAACCGCGTATTCCGGAAATCCTGGAACAGCTCAAAGCCTCTCGCCCTGAAGAGATCGCGCCGCTCAACCTGACGAAACTGGTTTTTAGTAAACGAATCATTGACGACAAAAAAGTAACCGACCATCACGCCATTATTCCCACAGGTGTTACGCCGCGCAGCCTCGACGCGAACGAACAGCTTGTTTATGATGCAATTACAACGCAATTCATCGCAGCCTTCTATCCTGTCTGTATTAAAAATATCACGACAGTTGACGGTGTCAGCAATCAGGTAGCATTTCAGGCTAAAGGAACACAAATTGTCAAGCCGGGCTGGACTGTCCTCTTTCCGAAAAAGATAAAGCAACAGGAAGCTGCCGATGACCAGGCTCTTCCTCTTTTTGAAAAAGGCGAAAGCGGTCCGCATGAACCTTTTTTGCGGGAAGGAAAGACGCAACCGCCCAATCACTTTAGCGAAAACTCCCTTCTTGGAGCGATGGAGGCAGCAGGTAAATTTGTCGAGGATGACACCCTGCGCGAAGCGCTCAAAGAGCGCGGTATCGGTACACCAGCCACCCGGGCAGCCATCATTGAAACCCTGCTCAGCCGTAACTATATCCGACGCGAAAAAAAGCAGCTACGCTGTACTGATATGGGGCGTTGCCTGATTGCACTCATTCAGGACCCGTTGCTCAAATCACCTGAAATGACTGGTGAATGGGAGGAGAAACTCAAACAGATTGAGCGCAGCAAACTCAATCCCGATGATTTTATGGCAGGAATTCGCGACTACATTCGCGGCCTGATCCACGTCAGTTCATCCGGACAGTTAAATACAGCGCGCTGGGGAAGCTGTCCGCTCTGCGGCAAAGAGGTTATCAAGGGAAAAAGAGCCTACGGCTGCTCCGGCTGGAAAGATGGTTGTCAGTTTGTTCTTGAACCGGAGTGTAGAGGAGTAACACTCACTGCTAAGCAGATTCAAGTTCTGTTACAGCAGCATATCCTGCCGTATCCGGTTCGGATAGATGACGAACCGCGGATGCTCATCCTCTCCACTCAGGGTATGCCCATGGATCTGCGTCTACCGTCCGCCGATCGCCAGAAAAAATTAAAAAAGGCTGATCACCCTAACCCCAAAACCTGACTTTTCAAAATCTCTCCCTTCTTTTGTTATTCTCCCTTCTCTTGCAACCTTCTGCTATACAGCAAAACTCTGGGCTGGAATATTAGTAACCAATTTTTTCGGACTTTTTTTATAGATCAAAAAGATTGCGATACAAAAGGTAGCCATTTCCGAGAGTGGAAGGACAATAAGGATGGCATCATTACCTATCAGCACATGAATAATAAATAGAAAAACAATTGGCAGAAGAAGATTCCTGGCCAAGATGATCAACGTTGAATCAAGAGACCTGCTCATTGCAGTCAGATAGGAAACCAGTACAATATTTACTCCGTTGACAATGAAAATGGGCCATATCCTGGAAATAAAGTAATTTGTCAGTTTTATTGTTTCCAGCTCTCCTGAATCTATAAAAAGATCTGCCACAGTGTGCGGGATCATGAACAGCAGAATGCTGATAGCAATTCCAACAACAAAAACTAAAGCTATTGAGAGTGTCATCACCTTTTTGATACGCTTGTGTTGCAATGCCCCGAGGTTTCGGCTGACAACCGACTGCAGCGAATCACTGATACCGTAACTGATCACCAGGCCGGTGAGGATCATGTAATTAATTATTGAGAATGCGGCAATGCCGCTTTCTCCCAGTTTTTTCATAATGATCCAGTTGAAAACAATAACAATGATACCAACGGAAAATTCATCGATGAATTCTGGGAATCCATTAATTGCAGCTTTTAAAACCTCTGGGATATCCTTTTTCCGCCAATAAAATTTAAGCGTTGTCCGTTGAGCCAGAAAAGGGGCACATAAAAACGCAAATGTCAGCACTGCCGCAATACCTGTTGCCAATGCCGCCCCCTTATGTCCCATGTGTAAGTTAACAACAAAAACCCAGTCCAGGAACACATTGATAACACTCCCTGCTATCATTACAGCTGCTGCCCAAAAAGGAAGACTGGCTACCCGGATAAAATATGACAGGCAGACAGAACCAAGCTGAAAAATGGTGAAGAGCAGTAGGATGTTCAGGTACTCGGCCACTGCAGGTGCCAATGTTTTGTCCGCTCCGAGGAGAAAAACAAGCTGATCCATAAAAATCAGACCAAGTGCGGACAGGACAACTGAGAGTATGCATATTAAGACAATAGTCTGCGAAAAAATAGCGCTAGCCGCTTTAACGTCCCCTGCTCCCAAATATTTGCCGCAGCGAATAGTTCCACCAACTGAGAGCATTAATGCCAGACCAAATAATAAAGCACTGGCCGGAATAGTGAGATTTACTGAAGCCAGCGAAGAGGTGCTGGTATAATTGCCCAGGAAAAAACCATCGACAACAACAGCAGATGACATGGCCAGCATACCGATGACTGAAGGAACACAATAATAGAAAAAAACAGGATAAATTTTTCCAGTTACCGGATCAAGATTTTTACTCATAAGGATACCTCAACACTTTGACTCTGCTATGCTTTATGCGAACAAGACTTGTTTCTAATCCGGAACGTAGTGTTACTGGATACTGGTTAACTAAACTTCGTCGGCCCAACATCCAAATGTTTTCGGATCAGCAACTGGTTAATGCTGTAATAATATATAAAATCAACACATTACAACAATGCAGGCAGTGTAGTTGTTTATCTTGAACCCTGAGTCAGAGTATTCCGACGGAAAGACAGACAACTACCAGACGTCAGTCGTGACCGGATAGAAAATTGCATGTTAAAATAATCATTAAAAATCAGCCAGGTGGGGCATTTTTTTCTTGACAAATAAATAAATTTTCGCGGCCAACCCCCTTAAAAGAACAATCTTTTAAGGGGGTTACGATGAA
>JAHJNL010000008.1 GCA_018820855.1 Pseudomonadota bacterium
AAATCTGCTGTTGACTATTACGCTCCGCCTCTCGCCCGGCATTGAATCCTTCTGTCCCATGAAAAAGCTTACGTACCCATGACACTCGTTTTCAGAGATATTCCTGCAGAGCCTGCAGGACAAAGGGATAAACAGTTTCTGCTATGATTTTATGGCCATCCTCGTTGGGATGAATCATGTCGGCCTGATTCAGGGCAGGTTCGCCGGCCACTTCCCGTAGGAAGAAAGGAATAAGAATACATCCCTGTTCACGGGCTATGGACGGGTAGATCTCAGCGAACTCACTGGTATAGTCTGGACCGAGGTTCTGGACTATCTGCATGCCCGCAAGTATCACTGTAACATTGCCCTCCTGCAGCAGTTGCACTGCATTATTGATATTCTTCCGCACAACAGAAAGAGGAATGCCTCGAAGCCCGTCATTGCCACCTGTTTCCAGGATAACAACCTGCGGTTTCCTGGCCAGTATCCATTTAATTCTTGAGAGAATACCGCTACTTGTCTCACCGCTTATTCCGGCATTAACAACCTGCCAGTGATACCCGTTATTCTGGAGATTTTTCTCCACGATAGCCGGCCAGGCCTCATCTTCCATTACTCCCAAACCTGCGGTCAGGCTGTCGCCGACCGAAATAATGGTACCGCTGTAGCCGGTAGTGGTAGGCATATCCTCTGCTTGTGGTTGTGGCTCCTGTTGTTCACAGGATAGCAGCAAAAGAGCACACAACAGCCAGGACATGAAGGTAATAGACCGGTGGAACTGGTTTTTTTCGGTAATTTTCTGCATTAATCAATCCTGCCTCTCATCTCTGAGATAATTTATTGGTTTCTGCTGTAAAATTGAAACCGAGGCCCCAAGCCCCACGCCGACAACAATCACAAGCATTCCTGCAATCATAACTAATGTGCTGCTGAGTAACGGTTGGTAAGCAATGCTGAACACCTGACGGCAGACAATCCAACTGCCGACATGAGAAATAAGACCTGCCAGCAAAGCACTGGAAAAGGCAATAATCAGGTTTTCATAGGTAAAAACCTTTACTACAAATGAGTAATTAGCACCAAGGATCTTAAAATAAACTGCTTCGCGAATTCTGGTCATACGGGTTGCGAAGATAGAGCTGATAACGATAAGCAACCCCGCAACAATTGAGAACGAGGTAAAAAACTGAATAATGGATGACATTTTGCACATGATTCCGGCCAGGATCTCAACTGTAGATGCTATATCAATGACACTGACATTAGGTAACGTGGCAGCAAGTCTATTCTGGATTACGGCCAGTTGCGCCCGATCTATTCTAACAGAACTGAAAATGGTCTGCGGTGCGTCTTTGAGTAATTCCTCCTGAAAAACAAAATAAAAGAAAGGCCGCACCTTCGATTCCGTCCGGGTCCGTATGCTTGTTACCCGCGCCTTAAGCGGAAGACCCTGCACCTTGAAGACAAGCAGATCGCCGACATTGATGTCACCAATTTCCGCCACGGTATCCAGTACCGAAACAGGTACTACTTCCTTGTTGGCCAATTCATTGTTCATGTGACCAAAAAGAGTATCCCCCTCTGCCATCTGCTCGTCTTTAAGGAGAACGTCGCGATAGGTAAGATTGAATTCACGGGCCATGTTATCCCCCTTTTTTTCTCTCTCCTGGTCCCTGTTTACAGGTTTATTGTTAATTGAGAGCAGCCGTGCCCTGACAACAGGAAAATACTCCGCCTCTATGCCGAGGATATCGGCAAACTCTTTTTTCTGGTCAGACTGGATATCCAGAAAATAGGCATTGGGCAGATTAGGGGGATAAGCCTCTATGAAGGTGGCCCGCAGATTCTGTTCGATGAGATATATGGAAAAAATCACTGCCAGTGCAGCACTGAGGGTGATGATAATAGCTCGGGTGGCATTGCCAGGCCTGAACAACCCTCGAAAGGCCTGCCGCAGTATCAAAGAGCGGGGCGTAGTTTTCTTCATAAAAAACATGAGTCCCTGTGCAATCAATGCTGTCATGCCTATAAGAGCGCACAGTCCAAGCATGAAATACAGGCCAATCTTGACATCTTCAAGCTGCCAGATAACCAAGCCGACAAAGAAGAGAACAATGAGTAAGACGGCACTGTAGCTGAGGATTCCTCGTGGTGCCTTACCAATCTCTTTGCGAAAAATAAAGGACGGTTTGAGGTTCCTGATACGTTGCAGTGGAAGAAAAGAAAAGAGGCCTACCACAATTGTTCCCAGGACAAGTCCTTCGAAGACAACGTTCCAGGATATAGCCAGGGTGACATTGGCCGGCAGAATACCGGCAAAAAGAGTGGGAAAATACAACTGCAACAGGGAACTCAGGATGAGTCCCAGGAATGTTCCGGCTGTGCCGAGTACCATGACCATAGCCAGAAAATGGATGACAATGAACCGGTTTGTTGCACCGACGGACTTCATGACAGCAATTGTATATTCACTTTCACGGAGCATAGCATACAGGGATGTCTGAATGCCGATACCGGCCAGCACAAGAGTAAACATGCCGACAAGGTTAAGGAAAAATAGAAAGTTCTCAAAAAAACGTTTTATACGTGAATCAGCATTTCGGAATGTTTTAACATTTTCCTGGGGTTTCACTGTGCTCGCTGAAAGTTCTTCGGCAAGCCGGTCAACGAGTGCAGAATCATGTACTTGAAGCAGGTAGGAGAACTGTATTCTGCTGCCTTTTTTGATAAGTTCAAGTTTTTCCAGATCCTCCGCTGCTATAAAAATTCTCGGGCCAAAGGAAAAAAATGAAACCGGCCGGTCCGGCTCCAAAGTTACAACATCAACAATAGTCAGCAAGGCGGAGCCTATCTGCAAGGTGTCGCCGATGACAGCCTGCAGACGATCCAAGAGCACCTGATCGACTATAATTGCCCCCTCTTTAAGAACTTCTGAAAATTCGCGGCCTGAGAGAAGTGTCACCCTGCCGTAAAAAGGATACCCTTTTTCAACCACTTTCAAGTCGCTGAGGATGGACTTTTCTGTCCGGGAATTCCTGGCCATACTGTAAAATTTATGAACCAGGGCCCCTTGCACAATTCCTTGTTGCTCATAGTCATGAATGGCTTTGAGCAAGGGTTCGGAAAAGGGATAATGGGAATGGACAGTAATATCAGCCCCGTGGAGTTGTCTGGCATCCTGAAGCATTGAACGGCGAACACTGCTGCTGAAGCCGCCAAGCGAAGTAAGGATCAGCAGAGACAGGGCAACACAGAAGATAAAAATTATCGCCTGGTTGCGGGAACCGTTTATCTGCCTGAAGATGAAACGGAAGTGCAGCATCTACAGGTTTACCTTCTCTGATGAATTCTCAATCCTGCCATCGACCAATCGGACAACAGAGTCTGCTTTACTGCTTATTTCTCTGCTGTGAGTGGCCAGCACCAGTGTTGTCTTAAGTTCCCGGCGTAGCTCCAGGAGCAGCTGCATAATAATCTCCCCATTGACTGAATCCAGGTTGCCGGTCGGTTCGTCGGCAAAGATGATCTGCGGACTGTTGATCAGAGCGCGACAGATGGCAATCCGCTGTTTCTCTCCTCCTGACAGCTGATGCGGAAAATTATTCATCCTCTTGGTAAGGTCTACCCGACGCAGTAACTCTTTAGCCTTGGCTGCAGCCTGCCGGTCCCGGTTCAACTCAGCCGGGAAGGTGATATTCTCAAAAGCAGTCAGGGAAGGAACAAGATGAAAAGATTGAAAAACATAGCCGATGGTCCGGTTACGAAATGGTGCAAGTTCATCCTCGCTCAAATCGGTTATATCGGTGCCGACAAGGTTAATTGTTCCTGCATCCGGTCTGTCCAAACCTGACAGGAGACTCAACAGTGTCGATTTGCCACTGCCGCTTTTCCCTTCAACAACTACAAAACTGCCGCCCTGCACCGTCATGCTGACGTTATCAAGGACAACAATCTGCCTGGAATCCACATGATATGACTTGCTCAACTGAACAGCTTCCAGCCCATTGATAGACATACATTTCATCCTGTCTTTATTTTCAGAGTCACACTGCAACAGTGAGAATATATCCTCGTTTCCTTTACTGACTTTATAGTATAGTCATTTTTTCTGCCTGTCACGCTAACCTTTTTACTCACTCAAGGATATGCCGACATCTCTCTAACAATAAAATATGCATCTTTCATGAATCAGGAGAGACCCACGCCATACCTCCACAGCACATTCCTCATATTTATGCCGTACGTAACAGACCTGCGTTTATAAAAACGGAACAGGATAAATGCTAAGACTGGCTTTTTCACCTTTACCAAGAACCAACAGCCGACTGTATCCATTTTAATTATAAGATCTCAACATTATGGTTTCCTGACACTTTCTATCAATTATTCAAGCAATCGCTACTCTAGTTCGTTTTTCTGCTTGCAAAAGATTGAACTAGAGAGTATTCTATTAAACAGTTGTTAAAAACAACATTAAATTGAAGCATATTCTTTCACGTTTTCCCGCCTAAGTTGTTCTCTTTGTGCATCCTTCGCTACCGTAGAAATCATTTGCTGATTGCTTAAAAAATACACTATAACACTATATGTCGGCAGCGGTACCCCACACCTTGAATACCTCGGAATTGGAGAAAATTATCTCCGGTCAGAGGCTTGTTAAAACAATCTCAATCATTTTTGATTCGTTCATAAGAAAAATCCAAGTAGTTTGGCTACCCAGAACATCTTTTATAAAAAATGCATCACCATTGTGGAAATGCTCGCAAAAAGAAAGAGCAAACTCGCAGAGTAAGTCCAAAACGACATATTCCCTTAGAAGTTTCCTCTCCACTAATAATAAAAAATAAATCATAACTAATCAGTTAGTTACACACGAGCAATCACCAGGCTGCATTTTAGAGCCCGGGCCAACAAATACATTCATTGCCCAGTGCTTGCTTACCATACAAAAGGAGTTTTAATGAGTTTCACAGCGTTTCAGTTTCACCCCCAAATTCAAACAGCCATTGATAATAGCGGGTATACCTCACCTACCCCTATCCAAATGCAGTCCATTCCCCCGGTTCTTGCCGGTCGTGATCTTCTTGGCCTTGCCCAGACCGGTACAGGCAAAACTGCAGCCTTTGTCCTTCCTATCCTGCAACGTCTGTATAATGGTCCAAAGGGAAAAGTTCGTGCTCTGATCATTGCCCCTACCAGAGAACTGGCTGAACAGACCCATACCTATATAGGAAAAATGGCAGTACACACACACTTGCGCAGCATAGTCATATATGGCGGAGTAAGTAAACAGGTTCAAATCAATAACATCCGAAAGGGTGCTGAGATTGTTGTAGCCTGCCCCGGTCGCCTTCTTGACCTGACAAACGATAAGGCAATCAATCTCTCCACAGTAGAGATGCTGATTTTAGACGAGGCCGACCACATGTTTGACCATGGCTTTTTGCCGGATATCCGTCGGATTTTGAGCAAGCTGCCAAGGAAACGACAGACTCTTGTGTTTTCTGCGACCATGCCAAAAGAGATCCGTTCTCTTGCTGAGGATATCCTCACTGACCCAGCCACAGTACAGATCAACCACACAAAGCCGACTGCTTCTATCTCCCATTCATTTTATCAAGTAGAACAAAAGAACAAGGCAACTCTGCTGAAAAAGATTCTGCAGGAAAAAGAAATCACAACGGCCATTGTTTTTACCAGAACGAAACACAAGGCAAAAAATCTTGCCCTTCTTCTCCAAAAAACAGGATGCAAAGCCACTTCTCTTCAGGGTAACCTGTCGCAGCAGAAACGGCAGCTGGCCCTTGAAGGTTTCAAAAGCGGCACCTACAATATTTTGGTGGCCACTGACATTGCGGCCCGAGGAATAGATGTCTCAGGTATTTCCCATGTAATAAACTTTGATATGCCTGCCACGGCGGAAACCTACACCCATCGTACCGGGCGTACAGGAAGAGCCAGCTGCACCGGTGCTGCCTTCACCTTTACAACGGCAGACGACTACAAGATGACTAAAGCCCTCGAACAGTCTCTTGGTAAAAAACTTGTTTATAAAAAACAGTCCAGCCTTCAAGGTAGCCCCCAGATTTCCGGGAAAAGCAAAGAACAACACCAATCCTCCAGGATCGGTAAAAAAATTGACCTGCCAGGGGTAAATGAAAATCCCCGCGGTATCAGGCAATAGCATAACAGTCTCAATCCAGTGTTAGTTAATAACAACAATGTTACCGGATCGTATTTTAGCGATCCGGCTTTATAACAAAAAAAAGGTTCTTAATAGAACCAAGTACAAAGGAGTAGTACACAATGTCTGAAGGAACAGTTAAATGGTTTAATGATGCAAAAGGTTTTGGTTTTATCGAAGCAGATGGCGGCAAAGATGTCTTTGTTCACCATTCAGCAATTCAGAGTGATGGTTTCAAATCTCTCGATGAAGGTGCACGAGTAAGCTTCGATATCGTCGACGGCCCCAAAGGACCAGCTGCAGAAAATGTTGTCAAACAGTAATTATTTGATTTGACAATACAAAAAAAAGACCTCGCCTTCAGCGAGGTCTTTTTTTTTGCCTTTTTTCCTTATGTTCAGAACAGAGGTAGCTCCTTGCTCTATACATTCAAGTCACTTGTTGCACGAAAAGATCATGCCTGAGCCCGGACGGCTTAAGTTGCGTTAACTCATCTTTCGAGCAAAGAATTTTAGTATTACTCTTGGTAATATCAATAACTCCAACCTTTGTAATATCATACCTATTAGGAATCATGGACTTAGACACTTCGTTTAGCAAAGCTACAGGAACTTCAATATCAGGTTTAATATTCGTCTGACTTTTTCTTGCGCATAATAATCGTAAAGAATTACACACACCACCCCGGCATTGTCAATTAATAGCTCAATTTGGGTAAGCTGTAATGTTAAGTCTGCAATTCCATCCCCACCTATAAGATCGTATTCGATTACTTCTACCTTTGAACGACTGTTCAATTCGAAATCATTAAAATTTCCTGCAACGACAGCATCCTGGGCATACTTGACCATTGGCAGAACCTCTTTGTCGAAAAAGAAGCTCTCTTCGCCGGGTTTGTTGAGATAAAGAGCAATAAGCGGGGCAGCGGACAGGAGCGAAACGGAAGGAGGAAAAATGATCCGCCTTGATGTCCGGTTGAGACAATGCTGTCAAGAGCACATATTAAGGCCGATGACTGCTACAACGCAGCCTACTTGGACCTGGCAGAAATGATCGGGCATGTCTCCCGCCAACCGGCGATGATTTTTCACCTGCCATACCAATAGATGGTTTTCAATTTAATGGTCGCCAACACCGACTAGCATTTAAAGCATTTCCTTATGCTCCATGATGACATTCCGTGGTTATATGAGTTCGTCTGCAAAATTTAGGTCTTCCTCAAAAATGAATAATCATTCAGCTGCGACAATTTGCCACATTCACCATTTTATAATGCAATAACGACATGTTGCAATTTTACTAATATTATCTATCACTTCCATATGTGTTAATTGCATTGCAGCATAAATAAATATTACTTAATCTTTTCGTCAAGTGCATTAGTAGATTTAATTCTAGGCACACTTATAACTGCGTGAGAATCGAATTGCGTGACGAAAATGATGACGTCCGCTGGAGTCAGGGAGAGTAGCTCCGGATGAGACTCGTTTCATAACTGCCCGTTTAGGGCAAATTCAATCAACAGGGCAAGATCACTTGTCCCGGATAACCCCAAAACCTGAAAGGAACAAGGAGGATGTAACATGAAGGACTCAATCAAAAATTTATTAGTGGTTCTGACACTCGTAGCAAGCTTCGTTGCAGCACAAGGCGTTTGGGCAAAAGAGGATTTGGATTGCGGCACATCAGTTACAGGAGATGTTTGCAAAATTGATTATGCTTTGAATACAATTACAGTTTGTGATGATTGTACCGTTGAGGACTGCGGCGATATCGTCTATGGCATTCCTTTGGCTTATCTTGCAAAATGGGAGTCCCTTGATCTCGATGGTATGTCAGTCGAGATCAACGCCCACGAATGCCCTCTCTCTGGTACACTCATGGCCTGTGATTTGACAACAACAGTGGATGATGTAACCTATGAATTTCGCCAGGGTGACCTTGGAAAAAATGGCAATGCAGGAGAGTAATTGCCTTTGAAATGTGTTGGCTAGGGGGCACAAAAAACCGTAAAAGCCTCCTATCTTGAAAGAAGGCAACTTGAGTAAGACCGCCGACCGACAAGGTCCGCATTCAGGACTTCTGTAGATAGAATTTCATGCGGTCTTTTGAATATCAGCAAACTTGATTCCCATGACATTATAGTGACACCTTTCTACTCTTCTGAAAGCTTTTGGTATCAGGAAAATTGTTATAGAAAAAAAACCGGCATTTTCAAATGCTGTACTCCACAGTAAAAAAAACTCTCCTGCCCCAAAAGATCGAGAGGTGTCACCTTCTTTTTCCAATACATGAGTCTGATAATTTCAGATGAGAACAAAAAAAATGGACCGACAAGCTGTTTCTGCGTATCTATCCGTGCAATGTTCGTACCGTACCATGATTCGAGCTACGACTCCCGGTTTCCGCGGAGATAATGAAAACGCCGGGATTCCCCACAATTGTTCCCACCCCCAATAAACCATATTGAGGAGGACACCCTGCTCCATATTTCTTGGAGCAGGGTGACTGCAGTTTTCTTTCTGTTCTAAGGCTACTGTTTCTGTTTTGAGTTCTGGCCCTGTATAGCCGGCAGGAAAAGGTTCCAGGGGAATCCCCCCTCAAAAGTCGCAATGACCGTACAGTCTGCGCTGATTACGTCTGTCGTATAGATATCTCCGACAAGTGTACCGCCACAGGTGCCCGATACGGTTTGAAGGATGTAGTATGGCCTCGTACTGATTGTACAGGTTGAGTCGGAACCCGGGAGAACAGGATTCGGCTCACAGCTTACTCCCCCTCCGTCAGGGGGTAATGCGGAAGCAGTGATGGTGTATCCCTCTGTAAAAATGGCTGTACAGCTCTTCGCCGCATCCATGGTCACCATGGTCACCGCTCCGTCGCCCGAACAGTCCCCGCTCCAGCCAACAAAGCTATTGTCTGCATCCGCTGTGGCCGTCAGGGTCACTCCCGTATTATAATCATAGCTTTCACTGCAGTCAGTTCCGCAGTCAATACCTGCGGGGCTGCTGGTTACCGTTCCGGCCCCCGTCCCTGCAGTGGTCACCGTCAGGCTGAACTGGTCAACCAGAAAATTCGCAATGACCGTACAATCTGCGCTGATTGCGCCTGTCGTATAGATACTTCCGACAAGCGTACCGCCGCAGGTGCCCGTTACAGTATCAAGGCTATAGTACGGATTCGTG
>JAHJNL010000066.1 GCA_018820855.1 Pseudomonadota bacterium
AAAGCGCCGTGCGGGATAACCCGCGACGAAGTCACTAATTTACTCTAGCCAAACATTCTTGTCAATATTTAAATTGACCTGGCTTGTCGATTTTTGAGAGGCGCTTTTTGCAAATCGTCTCTCTCTCAAGGACCGAGGCAATCTACACAATCACTCAGACACTGTCAATGAGAAAAAGATTATTTGTGTGACACTATCTGACGATGTCGGTCAACTTGCTGTTTCAGTGTACTATCTATTTTCACATCTGTTGGAGTACTTCGCCGGAGAGCAGAGTTTTTTGAGTAAGCAGCAATGACAGTGCTAAGGGAAGAGATGAAAAGATAGTAAAAAATAAGGTGTTGTAGGTGTACTTTCTGGTTTTTGATCAGGAGAAGGGCGTACTTCTATGGTGAGTAAAGAAATACTGTGCCAAGATAATAACGTTTAGAGGAACTGGAAAAAGGCGGTTGAGTGGAAAAAGAATTTTTTCAACCGCCTTTTTTTGTGGGAAGAAGGGGGAAAGATCGAGGAATTTAATCCTTCTGGCGACATGTCCTGATAAAATCTTTAGTCAAAGAGGGGTGCTCGGCTATGATTTCAGCATTTTCTGCTGAGAGAGAATCGTTAAGGAGTTCTCCAATCTCGGCATAGGTCATTTCCTTGCTCACCGCTTCCTCTACCAATGATATAAACTGTTCTTCGTCCTCTTTGCTGGGAAAATACGCAAGGATACGATGATCGGAGTTCTTTTCATCGGTTGCATTCTGGTTACCACCTAATAGGATTTGCACAGAATCTTTAATCGCAGTTAGCTCCTCCTGCAGGCCACCGACTGCTTTATCTACTACGGAATGTACATCTTCCTTTGTCTGAGCGGAAATTGAGCTTTCAAGGGCAGTGAGTTTGTCGGTGAGGGGCTTGATTGTATTCTGAATGGAGCTGATGTCTCCTGTAAGCTTTGCTATCGATTCATTCACGCTGGCTACTGAAGCCATGCTTGCAAGCTCCTCCGCAACCGTAATTGTTTTGGTGTCAAGGGCGGTGATTTCTCCAAGAGCACCAGACACTGATGAGGATAAGGTGTTGACACTCTGTTCCAGAGATCCAACACCGCTCTGGATTTGAGTGAGTTGATTGTTAAGGATATTCTGTTGGTCACGTAGGTCGGCGATGTCTTTTTCAAAAGCATGTTGATGACTGTCTGTTGTGCTACAGCATTTTGAGCTGAACACACCTATGAACGAACCTGAAGAATTGGAGAGAGTGGTTTTGAATTGGTCATAGGATTTTTTGCATACCTCTTGACTGTACATGGCAAGAATTCCAAAATATATACCAATGATAACAACAATACTAAATGCCAGAGCAAAGGCAAGGCCGATAAGAAAAACGATTCCTGAAAAGATTGAACCAATGGTACCAATGACACCTCCTGAATCACTGACAGCAAAGGCGTAAATGAAAAAGACACATATTGTCAGGAGGAGACCTGACTTGATAAGGGATGATTTTAATTCTTGATTTTTCATAAATTGTTCCTCCGGCTAATCACTAAAAATAAAAAAAAAGGTTGTATTCAAGGAATTGTAATGCGATCAAATGATAAGATAATACTAGCCTAGAGAGATATTTCAGATAAAGAAAATGGCTAGAAGATGGATAATATCATTCAACGAGCATTTATATATTTAATAAGTTGATTATACACGATTCTTACAAAACTTGAAAAATAAAAATGGAAGAATAATCCATAATCACATGATTATGATCAGTTATATTTTATCAAGCTCCTGGATCCTTTTTGCAACAGGAGGATGACTGTAATGGAGAAAGACGAAAAAAGGATGAGGGGTTAGATTGCTCAGGTTTTCTATGCTTAATTTTTTCAAGGCTTGGATCAGTGTTTGACCATATTTGTTACTGCTTTCCGCATATGAATCCGCTTGAAACTCATAATGGCGTGAAAGGGCATTGCTCAGGCAACTGAGTAACAGATTGATTGGTGTATAGAGGAAAGTGAAGATAACGAGGCTGGTATAAGTTGATGGTTGCCTGAGACCAAAGGCTTGGGCAAGCGAAACGTTATCAAGAGTAAGAGAAAGAAGATAAAAAATGAGAGCAGACTGGAGAATGGTCAGGAGAAGCTGTTTGTACAGATGATGATATTTATAGTGACCCATCTCGTGGGCCAGTATCGCCAATATCTCATCGTGTGAGAGCTTTTGCAGAAGGGTGTCGTAAAAAACAATTTTTTTAAAACGACCAAGTCCTGTGAAAAAGGCGTTCAACTTTGTCGAACGGGTAGAGCCATCCATTGTATAAACGCCAATAAGCCGAAAAGATTCTTTTTTACAATAGATCATGATTTTTTCTTTCAGCGATTCATCATGTATAGGTGTAAATTTATTGAAAAGCGGCATGATCAGAACAGGTGCTAAAAATTGGAAGGTGACTGAAAAAATGGTGACACCGATCCAACAATAGATCCATGCCATATCCTCTGTGGTTTCAAAAAGCCAGAGGATTAGGCAGAGTAACGGAGTACCAAGGGAAAATGACAGAATGACTATTTTAAGTTGATCGAGGAAAAACGTCTTTAATGTAGTTTTATTGAAGCCGAATTGTTCCTCAATACTAAAGGTGGAATAGAGAGAGAAGGGGAGATTGATAAGGCCGATAAGAAAAAGAAGGCAGCTAATAAATATGAGGCCTGTGGAGATCGGACCTTTTCCAAAAAATTGGGCAAATGTGTCTAAAAGTGGAAAGCCACCACAAAGAAGAAAGACTATGGTGAGAACCAGGAAAAATGTCTGCTGCAACAGGGAAAAGCGGGTTGATGCGCGTGTGTAGGCCTGTGATTTTGCATAACCCTCTTTATCAATCGCATTTTGGAATAATGCTGGGATATCAAGGTGAAGAGCTTTCAGGTTCAGAAGAGAGGCCGCAGTCTCCAAAATAAATTCGCTGAGGAGAATGAAGAGGACAAGTGGCAGCCAGAAAAGTGTCATGAGTGAGGAAGGACAAAAAAGAAAAAGCCCTGTGAATAACTCACAGGGCTTAGAAATAATAAATATATATTTTCAGGTGTTACATTATGGTCTGGACTGCAGTGGAGGCAAAGTCTACAAAGCGCTGAGGTGTAACACCCATAATGACGATCACCAAAAGGAGAAAGACTGAGGTTGCATTGGTGAGCAGCGAAGAACTGATAGTTACACGTTCCTCAGGATCGCTGCAAAATGTGACGCGAACAACGGAGAGGTAATAAAAGATAGCAATGGCAGTATTAATCGCAGCAAGGATAACCAGCAGGAGATATCCTTCTTTTAAGGCTGAGGTGAGAATCATGAATTTTCCCATGAAGCCGACAAAGGGTGGAATACCTGCCAGGGCAAAGAGTCCCACTGCCAGGGTAAAGGCCATGAGTGGAGATCGTTTATACAATCCGCTGAGGTCGTCAATCATTACATTTTCTCCCTTCTGGGAAACGGTACAGATGACGAGGAAGCAGGCAAGGTTCATAACTACATAGCCGATGATGTAGTAGAGTGCATTTGCAAAACCTGTGATCTGGAAGGTAAGAATACCAAGGAGGACAAATCCGGCATGGGCAATACCTGAAAAGCCGAGCATTCGTTTGACATCCTTTTGTACCAGGGCGGAAAGGTTACCGTAAAACATGGAGAGAACGGCACAAACCATGAGTACATTGACAATGACCTGTCCTTCTCCGTTGATGAGACTGACCAGACGAATAAGCAGAGCAACAGCAGCGAGTTTAGGTACAGAGGCAATAAAGGCAGTGGTCTCGTTTGACGCGCCCTCATAGACATCCGGAACCCAGAAGTGAAAGGGAAAGATAGCCAGTTTATAAAAGAATCCAGCAAGAACCATCATCATGGCAATAACTGCGGCCGGCTGGCTGTACATCAGAGAAAGTTTTTCAACAACCACGGAAAGCTGAGTGGAACCGGTCAAGCCGTACATATAACTCATACCAAAAAGCATGAAACCGGTGGCTGTAACACCAAAGAGAAGGTACTTGATTCCAGCCTCCATCTGAAACTTTAAATTTCCCCGATCATCACGCATGGGTACCATAATATAGACAGCAAAGGATGAAAGTTCCAGTGCAACAAATATGGAGAGCAGTTCGACGCTGGAGACCAGCATCATCAAGCCAAGCACACTCATGAAGAGGAAGAGGTAGTATTCAGGTCGGACAGAATTATCTATTCCCTTCAGGCTCCCGCCAAAGATGAGGACAATCAACATGGCCCCTGCAATCAAAGCCTTAAAGACTTGAGAGTAGAGATCTACCTGATAGGCGTCGAAAAAAAGCTTGCCTGTCTGGCAGAAGCTGAGGAGGGTGGCCACAAAGACTGCGGCTCCGAGTCCGATAGCTACATTTCTGGTGGTATCAGCACTGGTTTTTCCCAGGCTGATTATGAAGACGATAAGGCCTGCACCCAGCAGTGTTAACTCAGGGAGAAATTGCATTTGTTTTACCTTCAGCAGATCGTTGAGGTTGAACTCTTTTAATGAAGAATTAAGTCGGTGACAGCCATTGCCTGACCATGAAAGGCATGGTAGTTGTCAAGCAGGTTAGCTACACTGACATGGATAAGATCGATAAAAGGCTGTGCTCCCAGTCCAATCCAGAAGACAAAAAAGAGGAAGGGACTGAGGGTAATGATCTCACGCAAGTTAAGATCATTGAGCCATGACTGATCCGGGTTGTCGGTTCCACCCCAGACGATCTTCTGCAGCATACGTAACATGTAAGCTGCGGCCAGAACTGCTCCGGGAATGGCTGCAAGGGCCAAGGGGATGCTGTATTCAAAGGTACCTGCCAGAATCAGGAATTCACCGACAAAACTGTTGGTTGCCGGAAAACCGAATGATGACAAAGAGAAAAAGGTAAGAAAAGTCACATAGATAGGCATGTATTTACCGACACCTGTGGCTGAACTCAGTTCTCTGCTGTGAGTCCTTTCATAAATCATTCCGATACAGAGGAACAGGGCACCAGTGGTGATACCGTGATTGAGCATCTGCAGAATGGCACCTTCAACTCCTGCAGTATTGAGGACAAAGATACCAAGGGTAACAAAGCCCATATGGCCCACAGAGGAGTAGGCTATAAGCTTCTTCATATCATGCTGGGCAAGTGCTGTAAATCCGCCATAGATAATTCCGGCAATGGATAGCCAGAGTATATAGGGTGCCAGGGTCATGGTCGCTTCCGGAGTAATGGGGATGGCAAAGCGTAAGAAACCATATGTCCCCATCTTCAGCAGAACTGAGGCAAGAATTACAGAACCGGCAGTGGGGGCCTCAACATGGGCAGCGGGTAACCAGGTATGAAAGGGAAACATGGGTACCTTGATGGCAAAGGCCAGAAAGAATGCAAGAAAGAGCAGGATCTGGGCGGTGCTTGAGTAGTTCTGCCACATCATGTCCGGGATGAAGAAGCTGTACCCATTAAATATATAGAGCCAGATGATAGCAACAAGCAGCATAACGGAACCGGCAAGGGTGTAAAGAAAGAACTTGATGGAAGCATAAATCCTTCTTGGACCACCCCAGATACCGATAAGCAGGTACATGGGAATCAGCATTGCTTCCCAGAGGACGTAAAAGAGGACAAAATCAAGTGCCATGAATACACCAAGCATGGCAGTTTCCATGATCAGAAGACAGATCATGAAGGCTTGAACTCTGGTCTTGATATAGGTCCAAGAGGCCAGAACACAGAGCGGCATGATGAGTGTTGTCAACATCACGAGCAGGATGGAAATTCCATCTATGCCGATGACGTATTGGATGTTGAGGGATTGAATCCAACTGACCTGTTCAACAAACTGGTATTTGCTCGTACTCGTGTCAAATGCCATGACCAGGGGAATGGAAAGGATGGCAGTCAGTGCTGTGATGCCAAGAGCCCAGTAACGCGCAAAGTCATCATTCTTTATGAAGAGCAGCAGTAGAGCTCCTGCCAGAGGCAGGAAAATCAGTGTGCTCAGAATGTAGGGGTAATCTGGATTGATTAGTAGTTGATCCATTTCCAGTGGTCCTCGGTATCAGTGGTTTATAACCAAACGTAAGCTATGAGAATAACGGCAGCAAAGGAGACCGTATAGTAAATTGTCTGCTGAATCTGCCCCCGCTGCAGGACAAGTGTCGCCCTGCGGCCTATGGCACGAACACAGCGGGCAGTACCGTCAACGATACCGTCAATAACGTTCCAGTCAAACCATGACCAGAAGGCTGAAGTAGTCATCAGGGTACTTATTCCAACCACTTTGTAGGCTTTACCGATGGCTGTGTCAAACCATTGCAGAGGATTCTTGACAGTCCAAAGGAATGCCCTTCCACCTTTACGGTAGAACCAGTCAAGATCCAGGCTGATGGTGTTTTCAGGCATAACATACTTACGAAGAAGGAAGAATGCCAAGCCGGTAAAGGCCATGATCTGTAACGTCTCACTTAAGTGGTAACCGCCATAGGGATGATAGGCAATTTCGGTGTTGGGCAGCATGTTGTAGAGAAAGGGCAGGTAGCAACCAATGAAGATACAAAGGAAACCGCCAATAGCCATGGCTAAGGTCATATTCCAGGCTGGATCTTTTGCTTTTTCCCAAGTCTCTTCAGAACAGTTGTTGGTGCTGAAGAAGAGGAGATATGGCAGCCTGAGTCCTGCAGCCAGGAATGTTCCTGCGGAGACCAGAATCAGAGCAAAACCGGCCCACAGGAGATGCGCCTCAAAGGCTGCAGTGATGATCATGGATTTTGATACAAATCCTGACATCAGAGGCAGGCCGGACACGGCAAGTCCGCCAATGAGCATAAAGATCAGAGTAACAGGCATCTTCTTGTAGAGTCCGCCTAATTCGGTGAGTTTTTGTTTACCCGTGGCATGGAGTATGGCACCTGCTCCCATAAAGAGCAGTCCCTTATAAAGGATATGGGCAAAGGCATGGGCACAGGCTCCGTTGACGGCAAGGCTGCTGCCGATACCGACTGCAGTGACCATGTAGCCAACCTGAGAGACAATTTCCCAACCCAGAAGTTTGCGTACATCGTTTTCCATGATCGCATAGATAATGCCGTAGAGTGCCATGATGATACCGAGGTAGATCAGGACATCAAATCCGGAGCAGCTGCGAATAAGGGTGTATACCGCTGTTTTGGTGGTAAAGGCACACATGAAGACAGCACCGACAGCCGTAGCCTTGGAATAGGCATCAGGCAGCCAGGAGTGCAGGGGAGGCACGGCCGCATTCAGCATGAGGCCGATCATGATCAGCCAGGTGTAGAGTTCAGGACTCTGCACATTGAGTTGGTCAAAGGAGTAGTCCCCACCGGTGGCCTGGTAGCGAAGGACAAAGCCGATGAGAAGAATAACACCGCCAAAGGTATGAACCAGGATGTAGCGATATCCTGCGGCTAGCGATTCCTCATCTTTTCGAGCCCAGATCAGGAAGGTGGAGGCAAAGGCCATCATCTCCCAGAAGAGAAAGAGGACAATATAGTCAGCTGCATAAATGGCACCCAGGGAACCGGCGACATAGAACCAGGCGGCGATGTGCTGCCACTCATCCTCTACATGCATGCCGTAGATCGTTCCGATTATAGCCATCAGGGCCATGATGAAACCAAAGATCATGGACAGACGATCGACTCGGCCAAAGGTCAGTTCCCAATCCATGAACTGATAGATACCATATGTACCGGGATGACCGCTGAGGTAAAGAACATCAATAAAGGTCAGCAGCGGCACCAGGAACAAGAATGGTTTACGGAATGGTCCTCGTACAAAGGGCAGGAGAACTGCCCCAAGTATCATAATGAAGGCCGGATGGATAAAACTAGTTGTCATAATAGTCCTCCCGGGTCATGATCCCGCTTCTGCCAAACCATCTGGCAACCATAATAACGATGGCACAGCTGCATAAGCCGAAGAGAGACCAGAATCCTGGTATCATTTTCTCTGCCCAGGTGTGAGCATGGCTGGTATCAACGGACATACTCCAGATGACTATGAAGGTCATTACTCCATAGCAGCAGTAGATCACGGTCTGTAGCCGATCCCGAAGATAGTCGATAAAGTTTACAATCATCCTGTCACCGCCTTTACAAATTGCATCATAAAGTTAGGGAATATACCGATCAGTACTGATATCGTACATGCTATCATAATGGGGATGAGCATGGACAGCGGAGCTTCCTGGATACCCTGGTATGTTTCACCTTCAGGTCGTTTACCAAAAAAGGCCTTGTAAGTAATTGGAGCAAAGTATCCGACATTAAGCATGGTTGAGGCAATCAGGATGAGGAGTATTCCCATCTGATGTGCCTGGATGGAACCGACGAGCAAATTCCATTTGGTGACAAAACCTGCCACCGGTGGCGCTCCGATCATAGAAAGTGAGGCTATGAAAAAGCACGCGAAGGTAATGGGCATAGACTTGCCCAGTCCACCCATTTGCGAGATATCTTTTTTGTGATGGGCAATCATGATGGCACCGGCACAAAAGAAGAGGGTGATCTTGGAAAAGGCGTGATTGACGATATGAATAAGTCCGCCATCAATTCCTGCAGGAGTAAGCAGGGCAACACCCAAGATAATGTATGAGAGCTGACTGATGGTGGAGTAGGCCAGGCGTTCTTTAAGGTTGTTTTTGGAGAGTGCCAGAACAGAAGCGGCAATCACCGTAAATCCAACAAAATATGCTGTGGGGATACCCAGGTTCAAGGCGTGCATGGTATCCACACCAAAGACATACAGCATGGTCCGTGTAGTGCAGAAAACACCGACCTTAACAACGGCCACTGCATGGAGGAGTGCTGATACAGGGGTTGGGGCAACCATGGCTCCCGGTAGCCAGTGATGGAACGGCATGACACCGTTTTTGGCAAATCCGAAGAGGCAGAAGATATAGAGCATGATTACTGTCCAGTTCTGGATATTGCCTGAAGAGAGACCATCGGTAAAGAGGCCATCTGAAATATTGGTTGGAAAGTCAAGAGTGCCGGTAATAACATAGATGAGGATCAGTGCCGGAAGGAGGAAGAGCTTGGCGGTGGTCGTCAGATAGACAATGTATTTCTGGGCCCCATTATATCCATCCTTATCCTGTGCATGGGCAACCAATGGATAGGTGCAGACTGAAACTACCTCATAAAAAAGATACATGGTAAAAAGATTGTCGGCGAATGCCACTCCGATGGCACCGAAAATGGCCAGAGCAAAACAGGCATTGAAGCGGGTCTGGGCATGTTCCTGGTGGGCTCTCATGTATCCCATGGAGTAGTAGACGGCGATGGTCCAGAGGGATGATGCAACGAGGGCGAAGATCATGGACATTCCGTCTGCCCGGAGTTTGATTGTTAATGGGTCCGTTACCCCCTCTATTCCGTTGAAGACGGTAAACATGTGATAGACCAGGACCTTACCCTCAAGAACGGCTGGCACCATTGATGCAACGAGTAACAGGAGGATAACTGATGCTGCAGATGAGACGCCTTCACGAACATTCTCGTTTTTCCCCATAAACATGACACCAAGGGTGCCGATGAGAGGAACGAGGAGCGCGATAAGAAGTTTTACGTCATTGACCGTTGTTATTTCCATAACAGATGTTCCTCTTTCCTAACCTTTGAGGTCGACCAGGTCTTCGGTGTCGACTGATTTGTAGTTACGATATACAGCAATGGTGATACTGAGTCCGATGGCTGCTTCTGCTGCGGCAATAGCCATAATGAACAGGGTAAAGATCTGTCCGACGGTGGGGTCAGGAGCGGTAAATCTGTTAAAGGCCATGAAGTTGATGGAGGCCGCAGCGAGGATCAGCTCGGAAGATATCAGCATCCCGATGAGTGTCCGGCGTGTGACCAGACCATATATCCCCATGCCAAACAGCAACGCTGCCAGGAGAAGATAGGTGTTCAGGTTGTTGTGCAGGGTGAGGATAGACATTTATTTGCTCCTTCCTTGACGGGCAATGACCAGGGCGCCGATTATGGAGATGAGCAGGACTATGGAGACCAGCTCAAAGACCATTGAGTAGGTAGTGAGTAACTCAACACCAATGTTTTCGACAGTACCCATATTGATCTTAGGCATGGGGATAAAATCTGTTTTCAGGGCCATCGCCCCCATTCCAAAAGTGACAAGACCTGCGGTGACAATACCCAAAGGACCGGACAGTGGGCCTGCGGGACCATGCTTCTTGTTTTCTTCAGGTGAGGCCAGCATGATGGCAAATGCGATGGTAATACAGACTGCTCCCACGTAGATGAGCATCTGCATCATGGCCACAAAAGGTGAATTCAAATAATAGTACATTGCTGCCACACCGATAAAACAGACGATGAGGCCGGCAACTGCACGCACCAGTCGTTCTGCATTGCAGGCAATGATTCCGCCGATAATGGTGGTAGCCAGCATAATGAGAAAGACTACACCGGCAAGTCCGTCGGCAGTGAGCAGACCAGGAGCCTGAGAAAGGGCTACAGTTGGGTTCATGAGTTTCTCTCCTTCAATCTCTGCAGAAGATCGAAATGAAAATCTTCTTTACGACTGGATGCAAGATTGTATTCTTTAGAAAAATCAATGGCCCCGAAGCTGCAATTTTCAACGCACTGTCCACAGAGGGAGCAGGTGGTGAAATTCAGATTGTACTTCGTCAGCACTTTTTTCTTTTTGGTTTTGGTTTCTCCCTTCTCCTCGACCTCATACTCAACAGACTCTGAAGCAAGGCTGATGCATCCTGAAGGGCAGGCGCGTTGGCACATACCGCAGGCCACGCATTTTGGCTGGCCTTTCTCGTCTTCAACCAGTTCAATATGACCACGGTACCTCGCGGACATCTTAAGGGTTTCCATCGGATAAGAGACTGTCACTACCGGTTTAAAGAATTCCCTGAAGGTAATTCCCATGCCGATGGCAAGGCTCTGCAGTCCTCGGAATATTTCGCTAAAATAGGCACCCATATTAAAATACCTTCAGTAATCCAGCTGTCAGCAGCAGGTTAAACAGTGAGATGGGAATGAGTATCTTCCAGGACAGATTGAGCAGTCCATAGATAGTGGTTCGAGGAAAAGTCCAGCGAATCCATATAAAAGTGGCAATAAGTAGATAAATTTTCAGAAGAAACCAGAACACACTCGGGAAGAGGCCAAAGGGGCAGCCCCAGCCACCGAGAAAGAGGATGGTGATCAGGCTGGCACCAATAACGATATTGGCATATTCACCCATGAAGAAGAGCCCAAATCCCATACTGCCGTACTCGGTGTGGAAACCTGCTACAAGTTCACTCTCTGCCTCGCCGAGGTCAAAAGGAGCACGGTTGGTCTCGGCCAGTGAACAGATGAAGAAAATGAGAAAAGAAACCGGCATGAGAGGACTGGCCAGGGAAGGAATAATATTCCAATGCCAGAAGCCACCTGCTTGAGACACGGCAAGGTCGTGGAGATTCATGCTCCCGGTCATCATGACAATGGTGATGACAGTGATCAGCATGGGCACTTCATAAGAAATAGCCTGAGAAACGGCACGAACCGAAGCCATCACTCCGTATTTGTTTCGAGAACTCCAGCCTGCAAAAAGGATAGACATACTCCCCAACGAGGCAAAGGCAAAGATCATCAGAACACCGACATCCATGGATTTGGCTACAATGACATCGCTGAAGGGGATGGTGACGAAACTCATAATGGCAGGTGCCATGGCCAGAACAGGCGCCACCATAAACAGTGCCTTGTCTGCACCGCCTGGGATCATGAGCTGCTTGGTCATCAATTTTGCACCATCGGCCAGAGGCTGCAGCAAGCCAAGAGGGCCGTTGACGTTCGGGCCGGGACGGCGCTGGATACGACCGGCTCCTCGACGCTCTGCCCACACCAGATAAGCGGCGTTCAGCGCGGCAAAGCCGATGGCTATTACCACCGCAATAATTGCATTTAGTACTGTTAAACTCATGCGATTTCTCCCTTACCTGTCGATCTCAGGTATAACTAGGTCAAGGCTTCCCATTAAGGCCAGGGCATCCATGATCAACATGCCCTCACAGGCCTCGTCAAACAGATGCATGTTGGAGTATGTTGGAGAGCGTAGTTTGAAACGATAGGCGTTTTTGCCGCCGTCACTGACAATTCTGATGCCGAAACTGCCGCGTGCGGTTTCTACAGCCTGATAATAGTCGCCAGCTGGTGGCTTAATTAGTTTTGGTTTTTTAGCTGGCATGATTGGTCCGTCCGGCAGTTTCTCCAGGCCCTGTTCAATGATGCGGAGGGACTGTTCCATCTCATCCATACGAACTTTGTAGCGGGCAAAGGAGTCACATTCATGATAGACCGGTATGTCAAAATCGAACTCCGGATAAACAGAGTACGGCTCATTCTTACGCACATCAAAATCAATTCCTGAGCCTCTGGCGACTGGTCCTGTTGCTCCATATTTTCGACAGAGTTCTTTGGAGAGGGGGCCGATATCTTTTAAACGTTTTTGGAGAATGATATTGCCGGTAACCAGGGCATCATATTTTTTCAAGGATTCGCGCATACGCGGGATAAAGGCCTTGGTCGCAGGAATGAATTCGTCATCAATGTCATTATACAATCCACCAAACCGGTAGTAACAGTAGGTGAGGCGGGAACCGGTAACTCGTTCCAGTATATCCAGTATGTATTCACGATCCTGGATGGCATACATCAGCGGAGTGAAACCGCCAAGATCCATGACAAAAGCTCCGAACCAGAAGAGGTGCGAGGCTATCCTGTTCATTTCCACAGTGATGGCACGGATGTATTCGGCGCGTTCCGGCACTTCGATACCGGAAGCCCGTTCCACGGCCAGGACATGGCCGTGGGTATATCCTAAGGCACCAAGGTAATCAAGACGGCTCAGGTTAGGCAGAACCTGGGGATAGGTCCTGTTTTCTCCCATCAGTTCATGCATACGGTGGATATAGCCTAGCACGGTTTCGGCATGGACAATATACTCACCATCCATTTCCAGCTTTACCCGGAGAACGCCATGGGTGGCAGGATGCTGCGGCCCCACGTTCAGAGTAAAGGTTTCGCCCGGTTGGATATGAATTGGAGCACTCATGGTTTGAAATCCTTTAAGAGGGGATGGAAGTCAGCATCTTCGGGAAGGAGTAGAGGAATAAGGTGTGGATGGCCCTCAAACTTGATACCAAAGAAATCGTGGGTCTCACGTTCGTGCCAGTTGGCACCGGAAAAGATTTTGGAGATGGTTGGTACTTTTGGTGCCGTTCGTGGTGTACGGGTACGAATGACAACGCGGCAGAGATCAAAGTCGTAACGACTGAAATCGTAAATGACTTCCAGCTGATCTTCCTTGATCCAGTCAACTCCGGTGATGCTTTCAATGAAAAATCCGGCCTTGTCCAGAATGAGAACTGCTGCAAGAAGTTCACCTGGATCAACCTGTGCGTCCAGATGGTATCCGCAGGCATTATAATCGCGTTCTATGACACCATTGACTCTGGGGCCTTCCTTTACCGTTTTCTTTGCTTTTGTCTCCTCGCCCTCGGCAGCCTCAGTAGGTGGCGTTTCTGCAACGACCGGCTCCGGGACAGGGAAGAGTTCCTGTAGTGCCTTTTTTATGGTGTCTTTTATCATATTCTTTGCTCCGAAAGGGCTTGAATAGAGAGATTTAACAAGGTGATCTTCAAATTCATTTCTGCTCAGGCCTTTTCAGGGTCCTTCCACCGATTCCAGCCGGAAACTTTATTTTCCAGCTCCAGAATGCCCTGCAGAAGAGCTTCGGGTCGTGGTGGGCAACCCGGAATATAGATATCTACCGGGAGAAATTTATCTGCGCCAAGGACAATGGAGTATTGTCCGTCAAATACGAAAGGGCCGCCGGAGATGGCACAGTTGCCCAGAGCCATAACCCATTTAGGTTCCGGCATCTGATCGTATAAGGTTTTAATACCTGGCATCATCTTTTTGGTTATAGTACCGGCAACAATCATGAGGTCCGACTGTCTCGGTGATGGACGGAATACTTCTGCGCCAAAACGGGACATGTCAAATCTGGCGCAACCGGTGGCCATCATTTCAATGGCGCAGCAGGCAATACCAAAAGTAAGGGGCCAGAATGAATTTACCCGGCCAATGTTGATCAGTTTGTCAGCAACGGCAAACTGAACAACTGACGGCGGTATTGCTTCTAACGGTGAAGGTACGTTTTGCGTTCCCACTTAAATGCTCCCTTTATCCATGCGTAAACGATTGCGAGTGATAAGATTCCGACAAAAAGGATAACCTCAATGAAGTCCCGGTAGACAATACCCTGGTCCAGAAGGGCTTGACCATTGTAGGCCATGGCTACTGGAAAAAGGAAAAGTACATCAACATCAAATGCGAGAAAGATCAAAGCGTAGAGAAAAAAGACGGTACCGTAGCGGACCCAGCTATCGCCGATAGGTACCATACCGCATTCAATGAACTGGCTGTTTCTGTTCTCAAATTGTCTCGTACCACGAGGCATAAAGAGATACACAATAGCGATAGGGCCAAAGGCAAAGGCCAGCCCGCCGAGGGTGAAGGCCGTGATCCAGAGAATATTGTCACGGTAGAGGAAATCAGAAAATTGAAGATCCATCTAAAGGCTCCTTATAGAGTTGAGTTAGCAAGATGACTTTCTGATATAGGTTTGCTTTTTAACGAGATCGGAGAAAATTGTCAACTGAAAACTGAATGGCCATTCACTCTTTGAGTTGAGTGACTATTCATTCACAAGGAGGGCGAATGAAACGTGAAGTTCAGGCGGTCAGAGCGAAAAAAAACTTGAAATTCAGGCAGTCAGAGGAAATCTATTGAGAAAAAGTGTATAAATGATATGGTAAGAAATCCCTAATTAAAAAAAAAGATGAATGCCATAAGAATATTTGAACAAGGAAATTATGTATGTCTATTACCTTAAGACAATTAGAAATATTTATCGCAGTTGCCGAGACGGCACAGGTGACCAAGGCCAGTAAAAAGCTGTTTGTTACCCAATCCGCAGTCAGTATGGCCCTGGCCGAGCTCGAAAATCAGCTCGGCGGCTCCCTCTTTGATCGACACGGACGCAGTCTCCTGCTTAATGAGCGAGGCCGTTATCTGCTTCCACTTGGCAAGGAAATAATATGCCAGGTCGGGAATGTAGAAAATGTCATGTCCGAAAAAAATGATACACTGCACGGTCAGATAGATGTGGTTGCCAGCACGACTGTTGGCGATTATATTCTTCCGTATCTCATCGGGGCCTTCAGGCGGATGCATCCCCAAGTTCATATTAATATGTTGGTCCATCATACCCGTTATGCAGAAAGTCTGGTTCTTGATGGGATTGTAGATGTTGGTTTTGTCGAGGGCCCGGTTTGTAATCCCGACACTGTTGTTCGTCTCTGGTTTGAGGATGAGTTAGTTGTCATAGCCGGACCTACAGATCCTCTTGCTCATAAGAAGAACTTTGATGTAGAGAAAGATTTCACCAATACCCGTTGGATCATGCGTGAGAAAGGTTCGGGGACCCTGGCTATCTTTGAGGAAAAGATGAAAGATTATCTTGATCAAATTCATGTGGTCATGGAAATGGGTCATCCAGAGGCCATTAAAAAGGCTGTGGAATCAGGTGTGGGAGTAGCCTGCCTCTCTTCACTCACAGTCTGTCGTGAGGTGGAGCATGGCTGGCTGAAAAGTCTCAAGGTCGAAGGGGTGGATATGAGACGCAAGCTCCAGGTCATCTCGCGTAAAAATCTTGAGATAAATGATACCCTGGCCGAGTTCCTTGCTTTTTGTGATGTCATGTCCAGTTGTTCCAAATCCAGGGCCTGTCTTTCTTCCCCCTGGAAACTTCAGTCTCTCTTGGCCAAGCAGTCTGTTCAGAAGAAATAAAAAAAGATCACCGGTATCTCTGCCTTCTGTCGTTCGGGGTGCAGGTACTTTCTTCCTAAATACTGAATGGAAACTTTTTGTGAATTATAGCCTTGTTGTGAGTTGCTCATAACAGGGCTTTTTTATGGAATCATTATACAGAGACTTTATTCCTCTTTGTTGTTTTACTCATGCGTCGGCAGTCATGAAAACAGGGTATTAAAAAAAGGAGAGCAAAAAAAGTTTACAGAAGTGCCAAGACGCGCTATCAAGGGTTTCGGAAGATTTTTGGGCATTACTCAATTATATATAGAAGGAAGACCATTATGTGGAAGAGTATTCAACCTGCACCGCCCGATTCGATCCTTGGGTTGACGGAAGAGTTTAAGAAAGATAAAAATCCCGACAAGGTTAATCTTGGGGTAGGGGTTTATAAGGATGACGCGGGAAACACTCCTGTTCTGCGCTGTGTCAAGGCAGCCGAAAAAGAATTGGTGGAAACGCAGAAGAGTAAAAGTTATCTTCCCATTTCAGGCGATCCTGCCTATGCGGCCGCTGTTCAGCGTCTTCTTTTCGGGACGAAGAGTGAAGTGATCAACTCTGCCCGTGCTGCCACTGTACATGCCCCAGGTGGTACAGGTGCTCTGAGGGTAGGCGCAGATCTCATTCATAAATTTAATCCCGAGGCCAGGGTGTGGGTCAGTTCTCCGACCTGGGCCAACCATAATGGTATTTTTGGTGCTGCCGGCTTTGAAATTGGTAGTTACTCCTATTACAATGCAGCGAACAAGGGCTTGGATTTTGACAGGATGTTCAGTGATCTTGAAAAGATTCCTGCCGGTGATATCGTTGTTCTCCATACTTGCTGTCATAATCCCAGCGGCGTTGATCTCAATCCTGATCAGTGGCAGGAGGTTGCCGCACTTGCTGTGCAAAAAGGATGGATCCCTTTTCTGGATTTTGCCTACCAGGGGTTTGGAGACGGAGTGATCGAAGATCGCTTTGCTGTGGAGCAGTTTGCCGCAGCCGGTATTGATTGTTACGTGGCCAGTTCTTTTTCAAAGAACTTTGGTCTCTATAATGAGCGGACTGGTGCCATGACCGTGGTTACGCCTTCAGGAGAAGAGGCAACCGTGGCCATGAGCCATCTCAAGACTGTGATACGTACCAACTATTCAAATCCTCCGGCCCATGGAGGGCTGGTGGCATCCATTATTCTCAATACTCCTGATTTGCACGCCATGTGGCTGGAAGAGTTGGCCGCTATGCGGAATCGAATTGTGAATATGCGCAAGGCCCTGGTAGATGGATTGTCGCAGCAGGGAGTTGAGGGTGATTTTTCCTATATTGAAAAGCAGCGAGGAATGTTTTCCTTCAGTGGCTGGTCAGAGGACGTAGTGAAGCAACTCAGAGTGAATAAAGGTATTTATATGGTGGGAGGAGGGCGGATTAATCTGGCCGGTCTGACTACCTCCAATATTGAGTATGTCTGTAGTGCCGTCGCCGAAGCCATGAAGTCGTAAGTGATCACAGGCACTGCATCTTCGAGCGATCCTTCCTGGCCGCATAGGTAGACTATGGCGGTCACAGGAAGGATCGCTCGAATCTACACCACCTGTGCCAATTACTGATGTTTTCAGCTATTATTTTTTAACAATCAATTAAAAAGCTCAATCCCCACCCCACCAATCCTGTCAGTACAACTTTCCTCACATTAAACACTGTTTATACTGAAGTCGTTTTGTAGCCAGCTTTTTCCTGTTTCTCATAACTATTTTTTAATAATAACGTTAAGGTAATAAGAGAGAATTTGGATAAGCAAAAGATACAATCTGTAAAATCACATCGATACCGATTTGGAACATTCTTGCAG
Source organism: Pseudomonadota bacterium (assembly GCA_018820855.1). Lineage (GTDB taxonomy): Bacteria > Desulfobacterota > Desulfobulbia > Desulfobulbales > Desulfocapsaceae > Desulfocapsa. The sequence continues at coordinate 17,753 of JAHJNL010000066.1, forward strand.
ACTGTTGAATGACGAAGGAATAAAGAGAGGCTGTTCAATAGCGAACGTTCTGCAGAAAAAGACCGTGGGCTGGTGCAGTAACACCAGCGGCTGAGCGATCTTTGACCTTGATGATTTCTTCAAACTCGGCCAGTGATGTCCTTCCTTTTCCCACATCCAGCACTGTTCCCATAATATTTCTGACCATGTGACGCAAAAAGCCATCTCCTGTGAAAGTAAACTGCAGGAATCCCGGTCCGGTTTCGGTCAGCAGTGCCTGGTGCAGGGTTCGGACGCTGCCGCGTCCGGTGGTGATGCTTTTGTCCCGTGATCCCGTTGCTTCAAAGCTTGCAAAATCCTGGGTACCGGTTAGCAGGTGAAGACATCTTTTCATCTTTTCGGTGGAGAGTGAAGAGGGGATATGGACACTGTAGAGGCGGTGGACGGGGGACTGGATAGCTCCGGTCTCAATCTTGTAGATATAGGTTTTGCAGCGTACGGAAAAACGGGCGTGAAAGTCTTGGGGCACCTCTTCTGCAGCAAGGATGCGGATGGCCATGGGAAGCATGGAGTTCAGCGCCTTCTGTAATTGCGGGAGAGAGATAATGGAGTCGGTGTTGAAATTGGCGACCATGGCCAGGGCGTGGACACCGGCATCGGTTCTGCCGGCACCATGCAGGATAACAGGGTTGCTGTTCGTGACCACCTCCAGGCGTTTCTCTATCTCGCCTTGAATGGTGGGTGCATTGATCTGTTTTTGCCAGCCGCTGAATTCAGTTCCGTCGTAGGCTATAGTCAGTTTGATGTTGCGCATGGGCTGGGGGGGAGATGGGGACTCAGCTGAAAAAGGAGAATTCTCCTTTTGTCTGTTCGAAAATCTTGTAATGGGTTTCGTCTAGTCCAAGAGACTGGTAGGTTTTCATCGCTGTATGATTTTCATTCTCCACATAAAGCCTGAAACCACAGACATCCTGATTTTCATCGGCTAGTTTTATTACTGTCCGGTGCAGATCGCGAAAGACACCCTGTCTCCGCTTTTCTTCCTTTACATAAACGGATTGGATCCACCAGAACAGACCGTTACGCCAGTCACTCCATTCTGTTGTGATCATAAGAGATCCGATGGCTTCTCCTTCCTCCTCGGCAAGAAGGTAAAAGCCAAGTGTGGAATCCTGGAGCAGAGTTTTCACGCCCTTAGCAATGCGTTCAGGCTGTAAAATAATCCCTTCCGTTTCTTTGGCCATGGCAGAGTTGAAGGAGGCAATTATTTGCGCGTCTTCGACAACAGCTTTTCGAATAGTTCGTTTCATGGCAGGAAGATCAAGGGAAAAATGGAGCTCCTTCGAGGCCTGTATCTTCAGTAAAACCGCACATCAGGTTCATGTTCTGTACGGCCTGGCCAGCGGCACCCTTGACGATATTGTCGATGGCCGAGATGACGATAATCCTGTTGCTGCGCTTGTCAATTGCGAAACCGATATCGCAGAAGTTTGAGCCCCTGACGTGCTGAGTTGCGGGAAAACAGTTGTCGGGAAGAACACGGACAAAGCCTTCATTTTGATATTTATCCAGATACAGTTGTCGAATCTTTTCGGACGATATGGCGCTAGTAAGCGAAGCGTAGCTGGTGCTGAGGATTCCGCGGGAGATGGGCAGGAGGTGCGGCGTGAAGGAGATGGTTACTCCATTACCGCAAGCGGCAGTGAGTTCCTGCTCGATCTCCGGTAGGTGCCGATGGACTCCACCCACCTTGTAGGCCTTGAAACCGTCATGTACCTCGCAGAAGAGGGTGCCAACGGCAGCAGACCTTCCCGCCCCGGTGGTACCGGATTTTGAGTCGACAATAATGGTGGCAGGATCAATGATGCCCTCTTCCAGGAGCGGGGCAAGAGCAAGAACAACGGAAGTGGGGTAACAACCTGGATTGGCAACCAGACGAGCATTGCGGATTTGGCTGCGGTAACGTTCCGGTAGGCCGTAAACTGCCTCTTTGATAAATTCCGGTGAAGAATGCTTTTGGTACCACTCTTCGTAAACACTCACATCGCGCAGTCGAAAGTCAGCAGAGAGATCAACCACCTTTTTTCCCGCTTGCAGGAGCTGTGGAACCAGATCCATGGCAGTCTTATGTGGGACTGCGGCAAAAAAGAGGTCTGCCCGTTCACAGAGCTCGCTCACAGAGAGGTTTTCACAGATCAGATCTGTTTTGCCCCGAAGATTAGGGAAAACCTCGGAAAGTGCCTTTCCTGCATATTGGCGTGAGGTTGCAGCTGTTAAGCAGACCTGAGGGTGGTTGCAGAGAATGCGGGCAAGTTCTACTCCGGTATAGCCAGAGGCCCCGATGATGGCAACGTTTAGCATGGTCTCTTCCTCCAAAACAGTTCCGGGTAACTACCGGGAGTCAAAACAAAAAAAGAGGGAATAACAGAAAAACTGTTATTCCCTCCACAAAAAGATTTTATTAAGCGGTTGTATCCTGTTTTGTCTTTCTCCTGACAATGTCGGGAAAAAGAGAGAACAGCCGTTAATAAATTATCGTTTAGAGAACTGGAATTTAGCGCGAGCACCTTTCTGGCCGTATTTCTTCCGCTCTTTCATGCGTGGATCACGGGTGAGAAGACCTGCTTTTTTCAGGGTAGATCTGTTTTCCAGGCTAACAAGAAGAAGGGCGCGGGAAATACCGTGGGTCAGAGCATCTACCTGAGCAGATTTGCCGCCGCCAGCCAAGGTGGCCATGACATCGTAATTCTCAAATGTCTCGGTAACCTTAAACGGTTTTTCGATTTTGTGGGTCTTAAAGGTCCCGCCAAAGTAATCATCAGCAGACATCTTGTTAACAACGACTTTTCCACTACCTGGGGTAAGCCAAACTCTTGCTACAGCTGTTTTTCGTTTGCCGGTGGCATAAAAACGATCTAGGGCCATTATCTCGTATCTCCGTAATTATATATCTAACTCGGCAGGCATTTGAGCTGCGTGAGGGTGATCGTTGCCAGTGTAAAGCTTCAGTTTTTTCAACTGTTGACGACCGATTTTATTTTTGGGCAGCATTCCTTTTACTGCTTTCATGAGCAGGTCTGTGGGATGCTTTTTTATCAGGTCTTTGGCATTGATCTCTTTCATTCCGCCTATATAACCTGAATGGTGATAATACATTTTGTCATCCCATTTTTTACCGGTGAGACGAATTTTATCGGCGTTGGTGACAATAACAAAATCTCCATTATCGATAAATGCAGAGAAGGTAGGCTTGTGCTTACCGCGCAGGCGATTGGCTATCTCTACTGCTAGACGACCGAGAACTTTGCTTTCGGCATTAACATGGTGCCATTGTCTTTCGATCTCATTGACCGGAGTTAGATAGGTTTTCATGTTCTTCCTTTACATCAATGGTACAATTCTTAATAAAAAAAGGTTCGAACAAGTCGAACCTTTTGATCACTGAGTGGAGCGGGAAACGAGATTCGAACTCGCGACTTCAACCTTGGCAAGGTTACACTCTACCACTGAGTTATTCCCGCTCATATATCCATAAAAACGGCGCATAACATACTCTCACGCTATGGCTCTTGTCAATAGGAAAATTAAAGAATTCTACCAGTGTTTTGAAAAAGTGTCCAGTGTAAATTTAAAAAAGAGATAGTCTTGGTGGGGGAAGGTGTGCTATAAGCCTATCATAGTTCATAAATTGTATTTTTCAGCGAATATTGAGGGGGCCGATGACACAGGGAAAAAAGAGACAGGGATTGGTGGATCGCAAGACCAGAGAGACTGCTATTGAATTATCCCTTGATATTGACGGAAAGGGAGAGACCGAAATTGACAGTGGCGTCCCTTTTCTCAATCATATGCTTACACTTTTTGGTGTGCATGGCTTTTTTGACTTGCATGTCAAAGCCAGTGGCGATACCGATGTTGACGATCATCACACAGTAGAAGATATAGGAATATGTCTGGGTCAGGCCTTTACCCAGGCGCTAGGAGACAAGGGCGGCATTGCCCGTTACGGTTTGTCCTATCTGCCCATGGATGAAACCCTGGTGCGGGTGGTGGTGGATATCTCCAATCGCCCCTATCTCCATTATGACGCCCCTGTTCCAGACCAGAAGCTTGGTACTTTTGATACTGCCCTGGCCCTTGAATTTATGCGTGCTTTTGCACAGCATGGCGGCATAACTCTGCATGTTGATCTGCTTCACGGAAGCAACAGTCATCATATTATTGAGGCGGTGTTCAAAGGGCTTGGTCGGGCCATGCGTCAGGCGACAGACAAAGTTGCCGGTCTTACTGGAAGTTTGTCCTCTAAAGGTGTATTATAAGAAAAAGTGGTTTCGCGTTATATATGATCCGCTAGAGGATCTAACAATGAAAAAAAGATATGAGGTCTCCTGTGAGAAGGTTACTTGCCCTGTTGTGTATTTGTCTCTTTGGTTTGAACGCATGTTCCTCATGGAAAGGAAGTGATGAGACTGTTGAGGCCCAGGTTCTGCCTGAGTTGAGTTGTATTGCTGTGCTCCCCACGGCAGTGCCTGTGGAGAGCACCGGCATCATGCTCAATACTGAGCTTAAGAGTCTGTTGGCAGGAGCTGCCTATCTCGATTCAGTTTTAGCTGAAGAATTGGCAGGAAAGGAACAGTTTCATATACTCACTGATCATCAGATTGATGGAATACTCAGTGACCCCTGGGGAGGCAGAATACAGCAGTTGCGTGCCATCAGCAAGGCAACCGGATGTGGAGGGGTGTTGGAAACAACGCTTAGCCGCTACCGGCAGCGGGTGGGGACAAAGCTATCGGCGGAAACTCCGGCTTCAGTTTCGTTTTCCATGGATCTGGTCGGAGTGGAGAAAGGGGTCGTACTCTGGTCTACATCATTTGATGAGACTCAACAGGCCTTGTTCGATAATATCCTTTCCTTTAAAACAGCAGAGAGTCGTGGCTTTAAATGGATCACTGCTGAGGAGTTGATTCGAAAAGGATTACAGACTCGCCTGGAAGCATTTCCTTACTTACAAAAACAAGAATAAGGCATCTGCTTCCATCGGCAGGGATTTGTCTGGAAACCGGTTTTCTGCTTCCCGTTTAGCGTGTCAAAAGCTCTGTCATCTGCAATTGTTGCGGGTGACAGGGCTTTTTTGGTTTTGGGACAGGAAAAAAGCTGCTGGAGGGGATGCGGAAAGATAATTTTTGATAATTTTACTGATAGCCCCTAAGATGAAAAAAAGGATATCTTTTAAGGGGAATAGGCCACAAGCAGAAGGTGTAGCAAAGCAAGTGATGCCGTTGGAGCTGCCAGGATAAAAGTAACAATTATTTCATCTGAATCCTGTTGCCTTTTTCTTCAGCCACTTTTGTGACCACCTGAAGAGTGATAACAAAAGTAAGGGGGGGCAGTGTAGTGAGAAGATAGCTCTTTGCCGTTGATATCTTGAGCAGCTGGACTGTTGTGCTGTCACAGCCGCAGTATCTCTTTTCCTTTTCTCTTGCGCCAGAGCGTGCTTTCCTGGTATTTGTTCAGCCTTTTTGATTTTTTCCATTAAACAAGAGAATCTGTTGTCTGTCTGTGAAAGCCTGTCATTTTACCCTTGAAAAATATAACGGAAATATTGTCGCCGCGTGTGAATCGGCGTATCGGTCAGGCCATGCACGATTACTCCATGCTTGCTGACAATGACCGGGTACTGGTTGCGGTTTCTGGTGGAATAGACAGCCTGCTGCTGACCTGGCTGCTGCACCACTGGCAAAGGAAGGCTCCCATAGGCTATTCGTTGCAATGTGTCCATGTTGACATGGGAATTTGGAATGAAGCAATGAAGATTCCAGATCCGGTAGGCAGGATCAGAGAGCAGATAGAGAAAATAGGCATGTCCTTGCATGTGGAAAGGAGTCTGCCTCTGCGTGAAGCGGAGAGAAGCTGTTTTACCTGCTCAAAATTGCGACGCAAGCAGCTTTTTGACCTTGCCAGCCGTTTTAAATGTAATAAGATTGCCTTTGGTCATCATAAAGATGATCTGTTGGAAACTCTCTGCCTCAACATGTTCTACAGCGGTAATATCTCCACTATGGTACCGAAGCAAGAGTTGTTCGGCGGAAAACTCAGCGTAATCCGGCCGATGGCTTATATAGAGAAAGAGGAAGTGGAAAAGATGGCGCGGGCAGTTGGTTTGACGGCTGTGGCAAATCTTTGTCCCCTGGCTGGTGATACCAGAAGAGAAGAGGTAAAGGAAATGTTGCAGGAACTGTATAAGAAAATACCAGGGGCCAAGGCCTCACTCTTTGCGGCCATGGGAAATGTGCGCCAGGGGTATCTGTTATGAAAACCGCTTTGGAGTGTCTGCCCTGCTACCTTCGCCAGACTCTGCAGGTGGCTCGTATCAGTACAGCTGATCCGACGTTGCAGTTGACTGCCCTGCGCCGGGTTGCCGAATTGACAAGTGCTATGGATATGGAACGTACCCCTCCGGAGAATTCGGTTTCGGTTTACCGGGCTATCGCCGAGATTACCGGCTGTCAGGATCCCTATCTGCAGGTCAAGGAACAGTCCAATGAAAAGGCCTTATCTCTGTTGCCCGATCTCCGTTTGGAAGTGGAACGTGCAGCTGACCCTCTGGCTCTTGCCTTGCGTTTGGCAATCGGTGGTAATATTATCGACTATGGAGCAATGCACAGCTTTGATGTCGATAAGGCTATGGAATGCTGCCTGAGTGCACCTTTTGTCATTGATGACAGTCAACAGTTGCTTCAGCGGGTGAGGCGTCTGGGGGGTGGGGGACGTGTGCTCTATCTTGCTGATAATGCAGGTGAGATTGTCTATGATTCCCTGGTGGTAGAGGCCCTGGTGCATCAGGGCTGTGAGGTGACTGTGGTCGTGAAAAGCGGTCCTATCATCAACGATGCCCTGCTTGCAGATGCCCATGCCTGCGGTTTGGAGAAGAGCGTTCGCATCCTGGAAAACGGAACTGCCTGTCCCGGTACTCCATTGGATATCTGTTCCCGTGAGCTGATACAGGCCTTTAACCAGGCGGATCTGATCATCTCCAAGGGTCAGGGGAATTTTGAGACGCTTTCCGAGGCAGAGGCTGAGATCTACTTTCTGCTCACCGTCAAATGTTCGGTGGTGGGCGCTCATCTGGCGGCTATATCCGAGAGGTCTGCTGAAGATCTTCCTGGATGCGGTGAGCTGGTGTTGTTTCATTATAACGGGAACTCTTCACAAGGGGAAGGCAAAGGCTGATGCGTATACAAGAGATACTGGAGCAACAGGAAGTGGGGCAGGAGGTAACGGTTCAGGGGTGGGTACGGACCCGGCGTGATACCGGTACATTTTCCTTCCTGGAAGTAAACGACGGTTCCTGTCTGGCCAATCTTCAAGTCATAGCTGATTCGAAACTGGTCAATTACGATCTGGAGATCAGGAAACTGAGTGCCGGATGCAGTGTGGAAATCCAGGGAAAGTTACAGGAATCTCCTGCCAAGGGGCAAGTGGTTGAACTGGCAGCAGAGGAAATCAGAGTTCTGGGCTGGGCCGATCCCGAGACCTATCCCCTGCAGAAAAAACGACATTCTTTGGAATTTTTGCGCAGTATGAGCCATCTGCGGCCCCGCACTAATGCCTTGGGAGCTGTCACTCGGGTCAGGTCACATCTTTCATTTTCTGTGCACAGATTTTTCCAGGAGCGCGGCTTTGTCCAGGTTCATACCCCTGTCATCACTACCAGTGACTGCGAGGGTGCAGGGGAGATGTTCCAGGTCAGTGTTGCTGGTGAGAAGAGTCCCTTTTTCGGAAAAAAGGCAGGGCTGACGGTGAGTGGACAGCTCCAGGCTGAGGTCTATGCCCAGGCCATGGGCCAGGTCTACACATTCGGCCCCACCTTTCGAGCTGAGAATTCCAATACCAGCCGTCACCTGGCAGAGTTCTGGATGATCGAGCCGGAGATGGCCTTTTGTGATCTCGCCTGTAATATGGAAATGGCCATAGAGATGCTCAAGTTTCTTATGCGCGATGTCCTGACTGCCTGTGCGGACGATCTTGCCCTCTTTGACAAGTTCATTGAAAAGGGCTTGCTGCAGAAACTGCAGACCGTTATCGATAACGATTTTGTCCACATTCCCTACACCAGAGCAGTAGAGGAGTTGAGTGCAGTGTCCGGAAAATTCGAGTATCCTGTGAAATGGGGCATCGACCTTCAGTCTGAGCATGAACGCTATCTGACCGAGGAAATTTATAAATGTCCTGTGATAGTGACCGATTATCCGGCCTCCATCAAGCCTTTTTATATGCGTCTGAGTGAGGACGGAAGGACTGTGGCTGCCATGGATATTCTGGTTCCCGGCATCGGAGAGATTGTGGGGGGCTCCCAGCGCGAAGAACGATATGAAGTTCTGTTGAAACGCATGACCGAGGCTGGAATAGATACGAATGAGTATGACTGGTATCTGGATCTCAGACGTTACGGGAGTGTCCCTCATTCCGGATTCGGTCTTGGCTTTGAACGACTGGTGCAGTTTGTCACCGGGATGGCTAATATCCGTGAAGTTATTCCGTTTCCTCGAACTCCGGGTTCTGCCCCATGTTAATGTTGATGCAATTGAGAGGAGAAAAAAACCGTGAGTAAAGGGCCCGGTGTACAGAAGATGTTTGATGCCATTGCTCCCAATTATGACTTGATGAATCGGGTCATGACCATGGGACAGGATCAGCGCTGGCGACGGTTTGTGGTGGGTAAGGCAGGTGACCCGGGGCAAGGTTGGGTCCTGGATCTTGCCACCGGCACCGGAGATATTGCTTCGCTCATGGGACGATCTTATCAGGGCGCCCATGTCATTGGTGCCGATTTCTCCCTTAATATGCTGCAAGAGGCAAAAAAACGATTTCAGGAGCAGACGATTGCCTGGCAGGCATGCGATGCCAATTATCTGCCCTATAAAGACAGCAGCTTTGAATCCGTGACCTTTGGCTATCTGCTGAGAAACGTTGATGACAGCCTGCGGGTGTTAAAAGAGGTTTATCGTGTGCTGAAGCCCGGTGGCAGGGTGATCTGTCTTGACACCACCCCTCCGGAAAAGAATATTTTTTATCCCTTTGTCCGTTTTTATTTCCGTTTCGGTATTCCCTTTCTTGGTCGTCTTATTGCCAGTGATGAGGCAGCCTATGCCTATCTTACCGGCTCGACCATGGATTTCCACAACGCAGAGGAACTTGCCGGAATTTTTACAGAGGCCGGCTTTGTCAAAGTTGATTACAAGAAATTCATGATGGGGACCATCGGGGTTCACTGGGGACAAAAAAGTTGATGAAGTCTTGCGAGGTTCAGCTTTATCTGCTGAGTCCTCGTTAATAAAAAAACAAAATCAAGTTAGATGAAATTATGCTGATTAAACCACTTACAACTGAAAGTCCTGAAGGAGAACTTTGTCTACAGAGCCTCCTTTCCCGTTTTCAGCCTGCTGAAAATTCCTGTCGCGATCTGGTGGCCGAAATTATCAATCAGGTGAAGAGCAGGGGAGACGATGCTGTCCTTGAATACAACAGAAAGTTTGATGCCCCTGATCTTACACTGGAAAATTTGCAGGTCTCGGCCGCTGAACTGAAAGAGGCATATGAGCTGGTCGATGAAGCCTTTCTTGAAACTCTGGCCAAGGCCATTGAACGGATACAGAGCTTTCATGAGCGGGAGATGGAAGATTCATGGATGCAGACCCGGGAAAACGGCACCATCGTCGGGCGCCTGGTTCGGCCTGTGGATGCTGCAGGGCTTTACGTCCCCGGAGGCCAGGGTGGCTCCACCCCGCTGGTCTCTTCAGTGCTTATGAACGGGATTCCGGCAGGGATAGCAGGGGTCAGTCAGCGAGTGATGCTGACCCCGCCCAATAAAGAAGGGAAGGTCAGCCCGCACCTCCTGGTGGCTGCTCAGGAAATCGGGATCACCGATATCTTTAAGGCCGGATCGGCCTGGGGTATTGCAGCGCTTGCCTATGGCACCCAAACCATTCCTGCAGTGGATGTCATTGTGGGGCCAGGCAACCAGTTTGTCACCGAGGCCAAGTCCCAGGTGGCCGGCATGGTTCGCATCGACATGATCGCCGGCCCTTCGGAAGTCCTGATTGTGGCTGATGAAAGCGCCACTGCAGCCCACGTGGCTGCAGATATGCTGGCCCAGGCAGAGCATGATCCCATGGCATTGGCAGTGCTGGTAACCACCCGGGAAGAGCTTGCCGGAGAGGTCCTTGGTGAACTGGATCGCCAGCTGGCACTGCTGCCAAGGGTGGATATTGCCAGGAAATCACTGCAGGAGCGAGGGGTAATCCTCATTGCCGGAGATCTCGAAGAGGCCATTTCCATTGCCAATGACATTGCCATAGAGCATCTGGAGCTGATGCTGCAGGACCCCTGGGCATGGCTGCCGCAGATTCGTCATGCAGGTGCAATTTTTATGGGTCATCACACCCCGGAGGCAGCAGGTGATTATCTTGCTGGTCCCAATCATGTCCTGCCCACTATGGGGACGGCTCGTTTTTCTTCGGCCCTCGGGGTAGAAACCTTCCTGAAAAAGAGTTCAATTATCAGCTATTCTGCCCAAGCCCTGAAGGAAGACGGGGATCATATTCGTCTCCTGGCCGATCTTGAGGGACTGACTGCTCATGCGGCCTCAGTCACTGAGCGTCTCAAGGACAGGTGAAGGGAAAAAGTTGGAAGAGATCTTTGAATTTATAGCGGGACTGCGATCGGGCTGTGATGCTCTGGGCCTGGCCTGTCCCGATGCTGCAGCTGAGGAGCGTCTTTTTGCCTATTTCCGTGAACTGAAACACTGGAGTAGAAAGATCAACCTCATTGCCAAGGGGGCAACGGATCAGGAGATTTTGGAAAAACACTTTCTTGATTCTCTCACCCTTCTCCCCCTGCTTGGCGGGGACAGGCCGCACCTCCTGGATGTCGGCACCGGTGCCGGCTTTCCCGGTCTTGTTTGCAAGGCAGTCGACCCAACCCTCAGGGTAACTCTGGTGGAGCCTCGACTCAAGCGTGTCTCATTTCTCCGTCATGTGACCAGGACCCTGGGGGTATCTGATGCCTCCATCCTGGCCTGTCGGGTAGAAGATGAAGAAATGCTGCCTTCTGATAGCGGTTTTACTCACATCACCAGCAGAGCTGTTACGGAAATCAAAGTGTTTCTGGAGATGAGCCGCCGTTTTGCAGGACCGGGTGTGCAGGTAATCTGTATGAAAGGGCCGAAATGGGAAGAGGAGCTGGCTGTCTGGAAAGATACCGCATCCCCTGCTCACTTTACACTCCAGTCTCGTACCGAATATGTCCTCCCTGTTTTTCAGGGAACTCGCAATCTCCTGGTCTTTGAAGCCGCCTGCTCAGGATAATTTCAGATACGGACAATGATGGCAGGCATCTGCTCAGAAATCCCTGCCTGAGTTCTGTCAATGGGGTTGCTCTTGCTGAAGGCCACCTCGGAAAATTGCCTTTTTGCCCAAGCTCTTCGTTACAGCCAAAAAAATAATGCTCACATAGTTACTATATGCTACGCTTATTTTTTCGTCTGCTCCTCGATCTTGAATAAAAAATATAATTTTTTAAGGTACCCTGAACTCTACGGGGTTTTTCTACCAAGAGAGGGTGTGATCCAGATTCAATGGCAAAAGAAAAAAGTATCATTTTGAAAAAATATTTCCTGGTCAGTGGCGGATTCCTCTGTGTAACGCTTGGAACTATTGGTATTGTGTTACCCGGTATCCCCACGACCCCCTTTCTTCTTCTGGCAGCAGCGTGTTTCGCCAGGTCATCCCCTCGCTTCCATAAAAAATTATTGGATAACAAGGTGTTTGGCCGAGTTATCCGGGACTGGGAGGAAAATCGAACGGTGCCCAGAAAGGCCAAGATTATCGGCCTGCTCACTCTTTTTCTGGGAGGATGCTACTCGTTTGCGGCCATTGACCACCTTCCTCTGAAAATATCAGTCTTGCTTCTGCTGTTGATACCGACAATTATCCTTCTTCGCTTACCGGAAAGCAAGGGCTTGTAACTGTACAGTCCATCGTTTTTCTCTGCCAGAATCAGTTGCTTCGCGCGTACCTCCCGGCCTTCAGCCAATTCTTAATCACAAAACAGTTACCGGAACAAGTCAGACTCTGGTCATGTTCAATCGGATGGACTCAATCTGTCCTCAGTCAGGTGAGACCTTATAATGCGTTAACAGAAAAAACAGAGGCCAAGGAGCCTTGATATGCGAGTTGTCTCATTTTTGATCAAGCCCCTTTCTGAAGCGGATCATGGAGACAACGAGGAAGAAGAAGGCAAAGAGGAGGGGAAAGTCCAGGTCTTGCGTTCCGGTTCCTGCCGTGAATGAACTGTACGTCTGTTCTTCTCGTTTACTAGAGAGCTTGCCGACCAGAATGAACAAATTTCATGCAATGTAACTGATACCTTTTTTGCAATGGGAGCAAAAAGAGCGGTTGTGTCCGGAGAACAGGGAGAACGGAGATTTTACGCTGGTCAAATGTCCATGGATTTGCTAGAAACAGGCAGTTGAGTGAACAATAGAACCCCTATAAATAATACAGTCTCATAAGGCTGTATGCTGAAATAAGGTGATGAATATGAAGAAAATAGCAGTCCTTGCCGGAGACGGTATCGGTCCCGAGGTCATGGCCGAGGCCATCAAGGTCCTTGATGCGGCTCAGAAGAAGTTTGATTTTGCGCTCAGTTACGAGTATGCCGATGTGGGCGGAATCGCCATTGACAACCACGGAGAGGCCCTGCCTGCATCCACCCTGTCACTTTGCGAAGAGAGTGATGCCATCCTTTTCGGTTCCGTAGGCGGACCCAAGTGGGAGAGCCTGCCCCCTGCGCAGCAGCCGGAGCGTGCAGCACTTCTTCCCCTGCGTAAGCACTTTGACCTCTTTTGTAACTTGCGCCCAGCCAAGGTCTTCAAGTCTCTGACTGCTGCCTGCCCTCTGCGGCCGGATATTGTCAGAGATGGTTTCGATATCCTCTGTGTCCGTGAACTGACCTCAGGTATCTATTTCGGTACGCCTAAAGGCCGTGAAGGGGAAGGACCGGATGAGCGTGCCTTTGATACCATGTCTTATAAACGTTCCGAGATCGAACGTATTTCCCGCATGGCTTTTGATGCGGCCAGGCTGCGTAACAAAAAAGTGACCTCTGTCGACAAGGCCAATGTCCTCACCACCATGGTTCTCTGGCGCGAAGTGGTTATAGAGGTGGCAAAGGAGTATCCGGATGTGAAACTGAACCATATCTATGTGGATAATGCCACCATGCAGCTGATCCGCGATCCCCATCAGTTTGATGTCATGCTCTGCGGCAACATGTTTGGAGATATTATTTCCGATGAGTCGGCCATGCTTACCGGTTCCATGGGACTCCTGGCCTCTGCAAGTTTGAATAAGGATAAATTCGGCCTTTACGAGCCTGCTGGCGGTTCTGCTCCTGATATTGCCGGCAAGGGAATTGCAAATCCCATTGCCGAGATCCTCTCCGCCTCCATGATGCTGCGCTACAGCTTTGGCCTGGATGCAGCTGCCGATGCTATTGACCGGGCCGTGGAAGCCACTCTGGAGAAAGGTATTTACACCGCAGATATTGCTATCGGTTCTGCTAAGGCAGTAGGGACGGCAGGTATGGGCGATGCCATTGTCGCCGCCCTATGAACTGCTGGTAGACTCCTTTAGTTCTGATTCTTGCTGATATTTGAGTCCCTGGGTGAACCAATACGTAAAGGGAAGCAGAGTGAAAATACAAAAAACTTCTGAATACATGCTGGTGGCCAACCAAGCCAGCACTGATCTGGGACGGAAGATCGCCGGAGAGTTGGGTCTGAAGTTTACCGAAATGATCTGCAAGCAATTTGCTGATGGCGAGACCTATCACGCCTTTCCGGAGGATGTGGCTGGCAAGGTGTTGATCATTGTGGCAAGTACGCACAATGACAGTGCCCATCAGGAATTGATGGATCTCATTCAGGGCGGACGGTATTGGAATGCCGCTTCAGTGAATGTGGTAATTCCTTACCTTGGCCATTCCACCATGGAGCGGGCCAAGCGGGGGTCAGTTGAAATTCCCAAGGGAGTCACCCGCACCCGTCAGATCTTTCGGGCGCGGCCTGATTTTGTCGCCTTTGTCGATCTCCATTCCGAGGCCGTGCTCCATGCCCACGGCGGAGAGATCTCCACCAAGCATATCTGGACCGGAGAATTGGTGGTGCAACATCTGCGGCAGATGGATCTGGGAGAGTTTGTTCTGGTTTCTCCCGACTACGGTTTTTCCAAGCAGGTAGCAAAACTAGCCAGCCTCCTGAACTGTCCGCATACGGCTGCCGACAAAGATCGCTATGATACCGATAAGACCATCATCGGTCAGATCTCAAGCGTTGTCAAAGGCAAGACAGCAGTGATCTGTGACGATATGATCCGTACCGGCGGCTCCATCATCCAGACCGCAGAACGCTGCCTGGATGCCGGTGCCGCCGGCGTGGCAGTGCTTGCCACCCATCTGGTCATAGCCGGTGAGGCTCGTCAGCGATTTCTTGCCAGTCCCATCAGCAAAGTGATCGGCTCCGACACCTATCCGGGACGGATCAGTGACGATCTTTTTGAAGTCTATTCCGTGGCACCGTTACTGGCCGGAGAATTGAGGAGTTACTTGAAGATGGAATAAGAGATCGAGTGGGATCTGTAGAACACAAAAAAAGGGGAATGGCCTGAAGAAATAATGCCATTCCCCTTTTTTTGTGTGTTCAACAAAGAGTGTTACTTGTTCTCTCTAAAAGAAAAATCTTCCTGCAGTTTTTTGTGGTATTTTTCGACCTTGATTTCTCCCAGGTATTTGTTGCCCAAGGGGTATCCCTTTTCAGCCCAGTCCTTGATTCCACCTTCAGCCAGGTAGACATTGTTGTAGCCGTATTTGTAAAGCTCGCCGACAAAGTAGGAGGCACGATGCTTGGTGCGACAGAATATCCAGATCTCGGTGTCAGGGTTGGCCACCTTTTTGGGCAGACTGTATGCATGCCCAGAGTCCACATTGTTTGATCCGATGATGTGGCCGGCATCAAATTCGGCCTCTGTGCGAATGTCAATGATCAGGGCTTTGCTTTTTCCCTCTTGAACAGCGAGCCAGGTGTCATGCAGGTCTTCGATCTTTTAGAACTTATCCTTGGGGATGGCGGCCCGGAAATCATCGTAGACACCTTTTTCGCCTTGTTGCAGATCGGCAAAAGACACGGCGGGCAAAGTGAATAGGAAAAATACCGCTATCAAGATGGAGAGGGCTTTCGTTTTTTTCATAGTTTCCTCCTTGTTGGAATGGAATGTTGTTAGGGATCTGTGAGACTTGTGAGGGGTGTGAATTGGCTGGAGAGCCTGAAGTCACAGAGAGGTTTGTTTGTGATTAATTACAGTATAAACAAGTAGTTGACATGTGATAAAAAAAGACAGGTGAGTGGAAAATTACAGATAGGGGAGTTAGGATTGTTGCAGGATGCCGTCTTTGAGGGTGCAGGAGGAGTCCATGTTTGCGGCAAGTTCTCTGTTGTGGGTGACCATGATGGCAGCCAGGGAGAGCTCCCTGCAGAGTGAGCGAATCAGGTCAAAAACCAGGTTTCCGGCGCGGCTGTCCAGGTTGCCTGTGGGTTCGTCGGCCAGGAGAAGGGCCGGTTTCATAATAAGCGCCCTGGCCAGGGCCGTACGCTGCTGCTCGCCGCCTGAGAGTTCACCTACTCTGTGACTTGTGCGGTGGTCAAGTTCCACCTGCTGGAGGAGGAGACGGGCAGGTCCTTCCATTTCTTCTTTTTTTCTGCCTGCAATGAGGCCGGGCATCATCACATTCTCGAGAGCCGTAAACTCGGGCAGGAGATGGTGGAATTGAAAGATGAAGCCGACGGAGCGGTTGCGAAATCCGGAAAGTTCCTGGTTGCTTTTGAGGCCAAGGTCTTTACCTTCAAAAAAGAGTTTTCCCTTGTCAGCCGTGTCCAAGGTACCCAGAATCTGCAGCAGGGTAGTCTTGCCGGAACCCGATGCTCCGACTATGGCCATCATCTCTCCGCTGTTGATCGTGAGATTGACCCCTTTCAGGATATGAATTTTTTCAGTTCCGCTGAGGTAACTTTTACAGAGGTTTTCAGCCCTGAAGAGTGGCGTCGTGCTCGTGGTCATGACAGGACCTCGGCAGGTTTGACCTTTGACGCCTTCCAGGATGGGTAAATGGTTGCGGAAAGGGTAATGACGATGGCGGCGATTGCTATAATGGTCACATCCATGGGCAGGACCTTGATGGGCAGGGTGTTCATGGGATAGACGTTGGAGGGCAGTTCGATGAACTGGTAACGGGAAAGGAGTTCACAGAGGCTGAGTCCTCCGCTGACCCCGAGAACGGTGCCGAGAACGGCAATGACCATTCCCTGGTAAAAGAAAATCTTCATGATAGACCCAGAAGTGGCCCCCATGGATTTGAGAATGGCAATGTCCTGTTCTTTCTCCATGACCACCATGATCAGGGCTGAGATGATATTGAGGGCGGCCACAAGAATAATGAGGGCGACACAGATAAACATCCCGATCTTTTCAAGCTTAAAGGCGGCAAAGAGGTTGCGATTCATGGACATCCAGTCTCTGGCGACAAAGGGAGTGCCTAAAAGGTCGACAATGTGTTTGCCCACCAGGTCGGCCCGGTTCAATTCCTTTTCTTGTACTGTAACCTCGATACCATGGGCTATATCACCACTTTCCAGAAAATTTTGAACATCGGGAATGGCCATGTAGGCGATTGTAGAATCGTACTCGAACATACCTGACTCAAAAATGCCTGATACCCTGCAGGTCTTGATTTTGGGAATGACACCCATGGGAGTCAGGGGACCGGAGGGTGAGATGAGTCGTACCTTATCACCAGAGTCGACATTGAGATCCTTGGCCAAGGCTATGCCCAAAATTATATTGGGAATTCTGGCATCTTTTTCCACGGTGAGATCGTCAATAGTACCCTGGACCATCTGTTCGGACAGGGCAATAACGCCTGTGGCTGTGGCCGGCTCAATACCCCGAAGGACAACTCCTGTTCCGCCTCTTGTGCCGCTGATCAGGGTCTGGGCATAGAGATAGGGGGTGGCACCGGTGACGTTGGCAACGGTGAGAATGCGGTCGCGCACCAGGTTGTATTCGGGAATGATACCGCCCGCCCGCTGGACAATAATATGGGAGTTGATTCCAAGGATCTGATCTCTCAGGCCTCCCGTGAATCCGGAGTAGACGGCCAGGACCACAATCAGGGCCATGACCCCTACGGTTATTCCGGCAACGGAGATGAGGGAAATAAGGGAGATGAACTTCTGCTTATGCCGGGCCCGCAGGTAGCGGAAGCTGATAAACCACTCGTACATGGGGTTATTGGGGGTTGAAGGCTGAAGAACGGGAATGTGTGTCTTCAGTCTTCAGTTGCAGGCGAATTATTTTTTGCACTTTTGGCATTCCCCGTTATCGGTCTCTTGTTGTTTTTTCTTTTTTTTCTTGCCCTGAAGCTGGACCTCGGGTTTGAGGTGAGGGAAGAGGATGACGTCGCGGATGGAGGGTGCGTCGGTGAGGAGCATCACTAAGCGGTCAATGCCGATCCCTTCGCCAGCGGCAGAAGGCATGCCGTATTCCAGGGCACGGAGAAAATCTTCATCCAGTTCGTGGTGGATCTCCTCGTCGCCGCCTTTCTCTGCAATCTGCCTTTCCAAACGCTGGCGCTGGTCCACAGGGTCGTTCAACTCGCTGAAGGCATTGGCCAGTTCGCGGCCGGTGACAAAGAGTTCGAAGCGATCGGTGACTTCCGGATTCTTCTCGTTTCTTCGGGCCAGGGGAGAGACCTCGGTGGGGTACGAAGTGACAAAGGTGGGATCGATAAGTTTTTCTTCCACCAGCAACTCAAAGAGTTCAGTCTTGGCCTTACCCGGTCCTGCCTGCTCTTCCAGTTTGATACCCTTTTCCTTGGCAAGCGCCATGACCTTGTCGTTGTCTGCAAGGATGGCAGGATCAACTCCAGCTACCTCGATCAGGGCCTCGTCCATGGTCATTCGTTTCCAGGGGGGCGCCAGGTTGACCTGGGTACCTTGGTACTCGATCTGCATGGTGTCGTTCACCTCTTCGCAGAGCCAGGAAATCAGTTCTTCGGTGAGATCCATGAGGTCGTGGTAGGTGGCATAGGCCTGGTAGAACTCGAGCATGGTGAACTCGGGGTTGTGCCGGGTGGAGAGGCCCTCGTTGCGAAAGTTGCGGTTAATTTCAAAGACCCTTTCAAAACCGCCTACCAGGAGCCGTTTCAGATAAAGTTCCGGAGCAATGCGCAGGTAAAGATCCATATCCAGGGCATTGTGGTGGGTCTTAAATGGTTTGGCCGTGGCACCGCCTGGTACTGGCTGCATCATGGGAGTTTCCACTTCCATGAAGCCGCGGTTGGAAAGAAACTCACGGGTGAGACGGATGATTTCCACGCGTTTACGAAAGGTTTCACGACTCTCCGGGGTGACGATGAGGTCCACATAGCGCTGACGGTAGCGGGTCTCCACATCAGTGAGACCATGCCACTTTTCAGGCAGGGGACGCAGGGATTTGGATATCATGACCAGTTTATTGGCCATGAGTGAGAGTTCCCCTGTCTTGGTTTTGAAGAGTTTGCCCTCAATTCCTACGATGTCACCGATATCCCATTTTTTGAAGGTGCTAAACAGGGCGTCTCCCAAGGCATCTTTTTTGATATAGACCTGCATGCGACCGGAGGTGTCAGCAAGGTGGAAGAAGGCGGCTTTGCCGAACTTGCGCATGGACATGATGCGTCCGGCAATGGAATAGGTGTAATTGGTCTCGTCCAGAGTCTCGGCGGCTAAATGGGCACCTCGGGGCTGGAGTTCCTTGACTGTATTTGCCGGCTTGAAACTGTTACTATAGAGGTTGACGCCAAGTTCTGCCAGGGCATCTGCCTTTTCACGGCGCTGCTTCAGGATTTGGGTATTTTCGTTACTCATAACTCTTTTTGATTGCGATAGAGAGGATAGTTGGAAAGGAGGCAAGTCTGGGCCGGGTAAGGCTCAATAAAAAAAAGCGGCACTTCCTGCCGCTACTCACTCCTTGAGAATATAATATATTTTAACCATTCGTTTACTGAGAAAGCAGTGTTCTGTCAATCCTTTTTGGGAATGAGGTGGAGGTCCTGGGAGATTAGAGGCAGATAAATGAGCACTTTTTTTTGTCTTCTGCTGCAAGGCGGATAATCGCAACAATGATGACAGCCACCGGGCCTGAGTGCCCGGTGGCTGTTGAGGTCAGTGAATAGTGCCCAGACGCTGGACTTCGTTTTCAGTCAGCGCCAGTTTCCATCTCCCCTCATCTTTCTTAAAGAGTGTGAGGGTTCGGGAGAACAGGGGATCTGAGAAAATATATTCTTCCATGAATTCGCCAAGCTCAACATTGTTGAGGGCATGCCTGTCATGGATGTCTTTTTCCGCTTCACCTCTGTGACCAAGGGCGCTATGGGCAAGGCCCCGGGCCAGATAGGCTGCCCCCCTTTCTGGATTAAGGGCAAGGCAACTATCCAAGTCATGGATTGCCTCCTCATTTTTTTCCTGGTTGAGTTTTGCTATACCACGATAAAAAAAGGCTTGATCGTGGTAATTGTCTTCTTTGATAATCGTATCAAAGTCTGCGATGGCTCGTGCGAACTGACCGATTTTAAGATAGGCAATGCCGCGGTTGAGTTTGGAGTGGAAGGGGTGATCGCCCTGTTGCAGGGCATCAGAAAAAGCCTTGATACTTGCTGCAAGATCTCCACTTAAAAATGCCTTCTGTCCTAGCATAAATGTATTTGTAGAAGTCATGATACACCTCAATGTGAAAGAGTTCTGCTGAAGCTTTCTATTGAGAATAGTAATCATCAGCATTGGGTGATGCAAGGAATGCCACTATAATTCCTATTACCAGGAAACCAAACGGATAGGATTTTGACAGGAGAGAGAAAGGAGATATAGTGTAGGAAGGTTGATTTTGACTGCAGTGCGAAATGGAAAGTTTTTCAGATACTATAAAAGACGACAAACCGGGGTACAGCCATGACAAAAATCATCAATATTGTGGGCAGGCAAATTATCGATTCTCGTGGAAATCCAACAGTGGAGGCGGACTGTTTTCTGGAAGATGGCTCTATGGGCCGTGCTGCGGTTCCTTCCGGGGCCTCGACCGGTTCACGTGAGGCTATTGAACTCAGGGATAATGATCCTGATCGTTTTCTTGGCAAGGGGGTACAAAAGGCAGTGGGCCATGTCAATGGGGAGTTAAAGGCGGCCCTGCTCGGCAAGGATGCTGCAGATCAGTCTGCGCTGGATCAGTTGATGATTGATCTTGACGGTACCCCGAACAAAGGACGCTTCGGTGCCAACGCAATTCTCAGTGTGTCCATGGCTGCTGCCCATGCTGTTGCTGCAAGCCGCAGACAGCCGCTTTTCCGTTACCTGGCCACGGACGCGCCGCTTCTGCCCGTCCCCATGATGAATATTATCAATGGTGGAGCACATGCAGATAATAACGTAGATTTTCAGGAATTTATGATCATGCCTGTGGGGGCGCCAACCATTGCAGAGGCGATTCGCTATGGCGCCGAAGTATTTCATCACCTGAAAAAGGTGCTTGCAGGCAGGGGACTGAACACGGCCGTGGGAGATGAGGGTGGCTTTGCCCCCAACCTTTCTTCCAATGAGGAGGCCATCCTCGTTATTCTCGAGGCCATTGATAATGCCGGATACAAAGCAGGCAGCGATATCATGCTTGCCATGGATGTGGCCGCCAGTGAGTTCTTTGAAGGCGGCCTGTATAATCTGGCCTCGGAAAAAAGAAAACTCACGGCTGTAGAGATGGTCGATCTGTTCGAGGATTGGTCTGCGAAGTACCCGATTTTTTCCATCGAGGACGGCTGTGCTGAGAACGACTGGGACGGATGGAAGATCATGAGTGAGCGACTGGCCGATAAAATTCAGCTGGTAGGGGATGATCTCTTTGTTACCAATACCGCCATTCTCAAGGAAGGAATAGAAAAAGGGATTGCCAACTCCATTCTCATCAAGGTGAACCAGATCGGGACGCTCACCGAAACACTGGCTGCGATCCGCATGGCAAAAGAGGCTGGTTATACTGCTGTGATTTCACACCGATCCGGTGAGACAGAAGACAGTACCATCGCTGATCTGGCAGTGGCCACAGCAGTGGGACAGATCAAGACCGGTTCCATGTCCCGTTCCGACCGGGTGGCCAAGTACAATCAGCTGTTGCGGATTGAGGAGGGATTGGGCGCAAGTGCGCAGTTGGCACGCTTAAGGGGCTGAGGTCAGATACCTTGCCTGGTAATTTGACAAATTGATGAAAGACCTTGTCAAAACGACCAGTTGCAGTAGAAAGGTGAGGTTTGGGAATTATGAAAGATTGACAGGTTTGATCCGGCAATGGCGCATGCAGACTTATTGAGAGTGGTTCCCCTTGTTTTGCATATGATGATTTCTTAAAATGGCCTTTTGGACTTGAGGAAGAGGCTTCTAAGAGCTGAAAGGCCAGGTTTTCAGAGAGTTCTTGTCAGAAAAATGACCTGTTCGTTTTGAGCCCATATGCTGCATGCCATGCGCAACTACAACTATGAAAGGTCACCAGAGTGCATTTACAACGAAGGAAGAACTGCTTGTTGCAGACTGGTAGTGCAGTGTCTTCCCCCATAAGTCTGTCGAGCAAAGAAAAAAACGGCCCAGCTCACATTCTCACATCAGCAAATTCAAGGAGATCGCTGTGAAGACTAAACTGTGGTGGATAGGGCAATGCCTGTTGATTGTGGCCGCAGTCTTTTTTCTCGTTTACGGTATCAGTCTGTTCAGGGCAGCATACCAATTGAACGAGCCCTTCAATTTTATTATGATGATTTTTGCATCCAATCTGATCATCCTCATCAATGGAACATTGCTGGTCGGCTTTGTTCTTCGAATGATTAATGCATATAAACTCCTTAAAAAACGACCTGAGAGGTAAGGTGAGGACAACAGTCAAAGGAACAGGAGAAAGCTAAGGGCCAAGAAGGTTACAGCCAGTTTCTATAGCCATCTATCTCCAAGGCCATTATTGCCAATTCAGACCACAAACACGGTTCAATCAACTCACACTACAAGTTCGGTCAACTGGACATACGATAAGTTGTGCATGTTTTTTTCTTCATTAAATCATGTCTTCTTCATCAAAATCATAGGGGGCCATGTCGCTGATGAGGGTTAGAAAGACACCAAGAGATTCAGATAGGTTTTTTACTATTTCACTATACTGCAATTTTTCTTCAGGGGTTTTGGCCTTTGCCATAGCTTTTAATGTTACTGATAATTCTTTTGATAAGGCGTCCATCAATTTTTCAGGATCCATGATTTCTCCCAATTAGATTTTTCTGTACTATTTATTGCCAGTCAGTTCACAACTGGGTGTTGTGGGGGGCCATCCAACTGTCTGATTATATAAATCTTAGCGGAACATGCCCCTTTTTCCTCAGGCTCAATTGCTATTCTTTAATAACCGGAGAACCTGATTCTGTCCAAACTTTTGAGGCTGCCATCGGTAAAATAATCATTGCACCAGCTGTCATCTCCAGAGAGAGAAGGAGGTGCGGTTGGCTCGCCTGCCTTAACTTTCTCCCTGGCGCTAAAGCGAAAACGATAATGGTCGTAGATTCGCATGATCTCGCAAAGATAGACGTCGGCTACATCTCTGTCTCGTCGTATGATTAAATAGTTTTCATCGTTATTTTTTGAGGCATTGGTGGAAAAGTTGTGTGATCCGGAAATGATAAGCGGAGCCTCGGAGGTGACGTCGATAACAATTGCTTTGGTGTGCACGCGAATGGTGCCTTTTTGTTTTGCCGTCGTTTCTTTCAGCCACCCCTCAAGCCCGCCTGGAAGAAGTGAAGTCGCGGTGAAGTGCGCTGTGCGATCTCGGTGGATACCCGTGATTTTAGCACTTGACGAGTTTTGAACACCCATTCTGAGGATGGAATCGTTTGCTGCACCGAGGAGTGCGTCCGTGATCTCGTCACGTAACTTGAATGCAGTCGCAAACAGCACATCACGTTTTGCGCCGGCTATCAAAGTGGCCATTGCATGGATGTCTGCAAATTTTGATCGTGGCGAGAAGCCTCCGAAACGCTCAGGTGCAGTTGGTATTTTATTGTTTTTGTTGATCCAGTTTTTGGTCGCTCTGCGATTTGTACTGGTTGCAATAAGTGTTTCAAACATAGCTGCATAGTTTTCAAGGATTGCAGGGCTACGTGAAATATGGACTACATTTGCCTGGCGGTAGCATCCGTTTTCAGTCCAGTTTGTGGACCCTGCCAGGGCGGCAACAGGTTCATAACGACCACTCGGCTCTATCCGGCTAAGAACGGCAAACTTGTTATGCATGATAGCGGTCGTGACGCGTGGAAAAAGGATGGCACCTGGTATTGCCGGGTCATGGAGCAGGTGTTTATTCTCCGCTGTTGCATCGTCATCTTCTTTGGCATGGTACAGGATGCGCACCTTAACGCCACGTTTCCCCGCAGCGACCATTGCCTGATGCAGGCGAGGGAGGTGATATTCATAAATGGCCAGATCAATGGCCCAACGTTCATCGTCGGCCTGCGCCAGAAAAGATTCAATTTGTTCCACCAACCCCCTGGACAGCCAATCGAGCGCTCGTTGTGGCAGTGTTTTCGAGGCAAGCATTCCTGCCTCTTTTGCCTGTTGAATTTCCAGATCCAGATCCGGGAAGCGTCGGGAAAATGCCTGGGATGAAGCCACAGCCCTGTTGAATATGATCGCATCCTCTCCTTGAAAACCCTGCGTTTCAATTACTACCCGTGGTCCGGCCTCCAGAAAAAGCCTTCGATTGGAACCTGTGACCAGTGAGGTGCCTGAACGATAAGCCGGCTGGACCGTGTAGGCGTACTGCGTATCTGGGTATACGGAATAGTCCGACCAGCGGAATTTTTGTATCGGGGCTACGTTGGTGGCGATGAGTTCTCCGCGGGCCTTGCTTGTGCCAGGGAAATCCAGGATTCCCTGCAGCCAGCCAATTCTGCCGGCAAAGCGCCCGCTGAGAATTTCACGGGAGACAGCAAAGCCGAGCAAGTCCTCTCGTTTGCCCGGTTCAACATCAAACGCCAGTAATACACCTGTAGTTCCGGCGTATGCTTTTACTCGAACACCATTTGCTTCTGCTACACGCCTCATGAACAACCTCCTATGCCAGTTAAGATTAAGAAGTCAGAAACTCTCACGTATGTTTGCTATTGGTCTTGTCTTTCGAGCTGACACGGTTAAGCCCGAGGGAATAATGGATAGTTGCAAGCTCTTGGCGTAATGTGCTGAGGTGGTTTGTATCGCACATAACAATTTTCTTGTTGGCTTCTGTATCATTCGTCTCCCGCTACGTCTAGAACATGTGGCAAAGCTTTGCAGACGCAGCTGGGCACTCGGGAGATTCGATTACTTGACAGTCCTGATATCCAGGCTTGCATTTAGACCGTCAGCGGTGTTGACCAATATCGCAAAAGAAAACAATCCCTCCTTGAAATCTAATACTTCTCTATATGCTTTGCTGCCAAAAAGAGGTGCCCAGTGTATGGCGTCTTTGCTTATAGACAACATATAATTTTTCAGGAATGCTGCTTTCTGCTCACTGCTCATTTGAGAAAAACTTCCAGCAGTAAGACTATTGAGTTTTGTCAATTCATTTGTGGAGAGCTTTTCAGGCATTTCAATGAGGAAGTAAAGCTTTTGTTTGGCAATAATTTCTACTTGATCCTGTTTGAAGTCCATGAAGTCCGTTTCCATGGAAAGCTTTAACGGAATGGTTTCTCCTGCATTGATATAGAAGACATGGTTGTTTAGATTTGTTGCCTCATCATAGCTGGTTAACTGACTATAATGTGATATTTTGTCGGGTGAATATGGTTTGGTCTGCACCTTGTTGCCAGCGCAGCCTGTCAAGATGAAGAGCAAGTAGGTAATCATCAAGGCTTGAATGTAACATTGTTTCCATTTATATGATGTCATTTCTTTTCTCCTTTTTACTCATGGTTTTTGAACTCAAGAATGTCTCCTGGTTGGCATTCAAGGTGTTTACAGATAGCATCCAAGGTGGAAATGCGAATAGCTTTGGCTTTCCCTGTCTTTAGGATAGACAGGTTTTGTTCGGTGATTCCGATCAGTTTGGCGAGTTCAACTGATCTCATTTTCCGCTTTGCCAGAACCAGATCCAAATTTATAATTATTGGCATAATGACTTACATTAAACAGTGAGTTTGTTTTCTTCGAATAAAATTCTCCCTTCATCCATCACTCGCGCAATAACAAAAACAATGCATCCCACCAAAAGTGGCGTGATCTCTGCCGAGCCGAACTCAATGTCAATTACTCTACTGCCGGGCGGGTTGCCCAGTGTGAATAAGACAGTCTTTATTGATTCATAAATCATCGATAAGGCGACCCACAACACGAGAGCTTTGGCAGTGTTTTTGAAAATAGTGACGAGTTCAAAAGAAAAAATGACACCTTCCCTGTAGTAGGAAAAAAGTTTTCTTATATTTACAAGCCCATAAATTAGTGCGGAAAGAGGAAATAAACTGGCGATGAATCCAATAACCTGTAGCTTTATCGGTAAGTTGTGAGGGGCGAGGGACGTCGGCTGGGTATTTACGCTTATTAATCTCGCAGGTAACTGATTAATGCAGGACCAATAGACGATATAATACAGCGGGATCGCTACGATTAGAATCGAAATTAACAACCTGAAGTTCTTGCTGAATTTTTGAATTTTAATTAAATTGTCCATGATCTCCCACCGTTGTAAGATTTTGAATTACTCATAGAGTACTTTGTTCCCGACCTGCTTCTGTAGCAATTACCATTTTCCGTGTGCATGCAACCTGGCGGCAGGTGGCATGCCGGTTTCTGGAGGTGGAATATTCCACGATAGTTATCGTTTGTCAATAAGAAATTATCGACTATCGATCATGAAAATGCCGTTTAACGTTGCACGCGTTTAACTCAGTCGAGCTGGATTTTTGGTGTTGTTGGCAGATGTTGTGGGTGATCGATATGGGTACTAAGTCTCCTGCGGTGTTTTTGTGGTCAATGAGTATGTCAGCAAGGATTCCCTGCCGCAGGCAAGGGTATTTCCTTCCTTGAATTTTAAAAAAAGCAGCTGGGTTTTCATTTTGACTTTGAGAGCTAACTATGCTTAAGTGTAATGAATATTAAGAGATAGAAATACTGTTAAAGCCAAACCTGCTGTAAGGCAGGGGCGGAAAGCCACGGGTCGAGAATGATAGCCGGGTTGCCAGAAGAAATGGGCAACCCGGCTTTTTTTTTTGCGCAGAGGAAAGAGGCAGAATGTACCTCTGGCTTACTGGAACTTTACATGGGGAGAGAATCAATGAAGAAGATTGCTGTTCTGTTAAGTCTGTTACTCCTGAGTATTGTGGCAGTTTCTGCCATTGCTGCGGATAAAGTGGTTGTGGTGCCTTTGAATTCGAGCAGGGTGCAGCCAGAACTTGTTCCCTTGGCCCAGGGAGAAATCAGCACCTACACTGGCAACATACTCTCAACGGGTCATTATGGGATCAGTTCAACAGTGTTGAATGGAACAGGAGATGTTACGGTCACCTTCACTTCCAGCTGGGTTGGTTATCCTGCAGTAATGACGGGGTCTTGGGCCACTTCTGCCCTAACCTCCAACACTCTCGTGTATTATAATGCTAGCATCAATTCTAATACTATTAGATTTTATACAAAAGACAGTGCCTCAGGAGCATTAGAAAATGGATATTTCAGCTTTGTTGTGTTTGGTCAAAAGCAATAGGGCGTAGCCTGCAAGGGTTGCTGAAGGTAGAGTGTTGAGCTTCACTCATACGGTTGAGCCCGGTTTGTTGGGGACTGTTTCGGCCTGAGGACGGAGAGGAGGGGGCCTGATTGCTCAGGCGGGAATGTGAATCCGGGAGAAGTCTGCCGGGTTCGTGAGGGGGAGCCAAGGGGGATGCTCTGCACTCAGATGGAGATGTGTCCCTGGTCCGGGTACATTTCACTGAGTGTCTGCTGCCGGTTGTTCAGAGCGAGGATTTCCAGTCTTTCCAGTTTGTCGATGGTATAGGCCTTTTCAGATAAAAGGTCTATATGGTGGAGTTCGATCTCAATCTCGGTGCTGCGGATGCATGAAAAGGCGTTGAATGTCTTACTGTCCAGGGCAAGATGTTTTTTGGAGATGATGGCAAAATCATTTCCGTAGGCTCTGAACACAAGGGCCTCTGGGAAACTGGTCTGCAGTTCGGCGGCCAACTCTTTGAAAAGGGCATTTCCCCTGGCCCAACCGTGATGCTTGTTGTATTCCGGAACCTTCAAAAGGTGCAGCATGTGCAGGCAGACATAGTGATTTATGTCCAGGTTGTTCAGGACTATCTTCAGGTAATCCTCGTTGTAGAGCCCTGTCAGCATGTCATTGAAAAAGTAGGAAAATCTCTTCTTTTCCAGGTTGCTTACCGGTAGCTGGTTGATGGTGTTGGAGATCTTGATGTTGGCCAGCACCTTGACCGCAGCCTTCACAACCTCGGGATGAAACTGACTGCCGCTCAAGGCCTGAAGCTCGGCCAGGGCTTCGGGCAACTCTTTTTTGGCCTTATAAATACGGTTGGTGGTCATGGCATCAAAGGCGTCGCCAACTACCATGATCCGGGAAAGCAGGGGGATCTCGTCACCCTTCAGGCCATCGGGATAGCCCTTGCCGTCGTGTCTTTCGTGATGGTGGTGGATGATCACGGCCAGTTCCTGGTACATCTCGATCTTCGAGAGCATCTCATACCCGGCAAAGGCATGAAGTTTGATGAGGTCATAATCCAGACTGGTCAGCTTACCGGGCTTGAGCAGAACGGAATCCGGCGTGGCAATCTTGCCGATGTCATGAAGAATGGCGGCCTTATAGAGGTTTTTGATCTCTTCAAGCTCAATGCCCATTTCTCTGGCAATCTTTTCGCAATACTGAGCAACGCGCTCGGTATGACCGGCAGTATAGGTGTCTCTTTGCTCAATCATGTCAGCAAACGAGAAGATTGTTTCTTCGTAATTGGCAGTGCGTTCGGCAGTGAGTTTTGTGATCGCTTCTTTTTGTCTGAAGGAATCAATGGCAAAACCGATATCGCCCGCCAGTTCATCCAGCATCTCTTTTTCTTCCGGCTCAAAGCCTTCCTTACGCCAGGTGTAGATGGTCAGGACGCCGAGGGGAGGAGCAGACTGGTGGGCGCGCAGGGGAAGACTGATGACGGCCTGGAACCCTGTTACCTTCTCCGGGTTGAGACACGGCGTCTGGTTTGGTTTCTTCGGGTCGATTTCGCGGATTACGATTTGATTGTCCCTGAGACATTGGGCTGCGGAACTCTGGTAAAAGACACCGCTTGTATCTTGTATCTTATAGGGTGGGGCAACGAGAGGGTTGCTTGCTGTGTCGGAGGTGTGCACTGAATGGATTTCGTCGTTTTCCAGCAGGCCGATCCAGCAGAAGTCGTAATGGCCGTGTTGCACGAACCGGGTGCAGGAGCTTTCCAGCAGGCTGACAATGTTTGGCGTGGTTATCAGCAGCTTGTTGATATGGGCAACCGTATTCATGATTTCTCGAAGATACCGTTCCTGGTCAAGAAGGGTTCCGATTTTGTTCGTACGTTGGGCCACCTTTGTCTCAAGGGTTCTGTTGAAATATTCCACTTTTTTCTTGTCACGCTTTACCTTTTCTGTCAGCAGTCCCACCGGTATGGCGATAAAAAAGAGGAAACCGATGCGCATGGCAAGATCGGTCCATTCGATCTCCGTGAGCATGGGAAAAATACTGATAACATAACAGCATGCGGAAACAACGGCGACTACCAGGCCAAAGTTAAGCCCGAAGTAGATGGTGTGCAGGCAGATAAGCAGGTAATATCCGAGAAAAAAGCTGCTCTCAAAGTTTGTTTCCGCATGAACCAGATTAGAGAGAAATATTATGTCGAGAAAAAGGGATGTCAGGTACACTTTTTCCAACAGCTCCGGTTTGCAGAAAATGACCAGGTAACAAAGGACGCTGTATATGGAAAACCAGACGAGGGCCTTGATTACGATGGTCTTTTCCACCGGGGAAAGTGGCACAATCAGGAGCCAGGCAATGCCGCCGACAAGACTGAAAACCCGTAACAGTAAAAAGGTAAGGTCAACCTCAGTGGCGCCATCAATAACTTTTTTCCAGTGTTTTTTTAAAAAAAACATTATGAATTCAAGTAGTCATTGCGTGGTGGCCCGCTTGAGGAGGCATGTGGACAATGCAAGGCGCATTGCCATGGATAACTAAAATGCTTTGCCACCGTCAACGGATAATACTTTCTTGTCCCTGAATGCGTCAACCATTATATGGACACACTGCAGGCCGAGTTGAGTGAGTTCTTGGCAACAGATCACTATGTTACGGGCAGAAGTTGCAGTCATAAGGGGAGCAGGAACCAGGACTATTCACAATTCAAGACAGAGTGAAGGCAAAGCTCAATCTCTATGTGGTGGCTTCGGTGATTGTTCTCTCGTTATCGGAACAGCTTGTTTTTTTGCCAACTGTGAGCCGATCTGATTTTTAGAGTTCTTGTTCTGTTTTGATGGAAAAACCTGATTCCTTTTTTGCTTCATACATGGCCTTGTCGGCCTTTCTCACCAGTAAATTTGCATCATAGTTGTTTTCCGGTGAAGATATTGCAATACCCATGCTGCATGAAACACCTGTGTCTTCTGTTGATCTTTTTATAACCTCACAGAGCCTTTGGCAGAGTCGTTCCGCTTCCTCTAAAGTGCTTTCCGGTAATATTATACAAAATTCATCACCGCCATACCTGGCACTGATCTCATTTTCTCTAAGTGTACTCTTCAAGGATTTGGCCACAGCCACAAGAATCTCGTCGCCACGTTTGTGTCCTTGAGAATCGTTTAATTTTTTGAATCCATCAAGATCGAAATATATGAGGACCGTGGAATGATTTCTTCTTTGGCCACGCGCTAATTCCCGCCTCAACTCGGTATAAAATGAACGTTGATTTAATAAGTTCGTAAGTCCATCGTAATGGGCCTGTCTTTTTAATAATTTGGTGCGTTCCGAGATAACTTCTTCGAGAGATTCCGTATAATGCTCTAACTCTTCCTTGCTTCTTCTGGTCTCTTCCATGAGACTATTGATATAGGTGTCAAAAGTGAGAGAGAGATCAAACATGATGATTTTGTCTATTGCCGTTAAACTGGCCACACATGAATGACAATCATCAGTGCTGTACAAGCTCACAGCGTTACGTATTATTGTGCTCAAATTATGTACAGCTGAGACGTAAAATTTAGGATCTACCCCTATTCGGTTATGGACTACTCCAACCCGAAGTCTGGAATGGACATAATCTTCATCATAATGACCATCGAAGAGGCTTACTATATAATTGCGTAGATAATTCTTCAGGCGGTGAAGAGTTTCTGCGTCGCCGATAACGCGATCCATTTCATGAAAAGTAAGAATTTTCCTATAAAACTCTTCAACGATTTCGTCAATATTGTCAGATATAAGCTCTCGTAGTGAGAGCAAAATGCTAATGTCTTGTTCGGTAAAGCCAAGGTATTCTTTACGGCGTTCTATTTCCTGCTTGGTGATTTTAAGCTGCTCAATAAGAGTCTGGTCTGTTGTTTTCATTTCTGATGGTCTCTTTGTAAGGCTTTCATTATTGATTTGTCGAGTCTGCAGATCACCATGCCGGACGTTTCATTCCGCAATCAGGAGCATTTTTTGCCATAATAATGTCAGGTGGCCGTTGCCGGACTGATTGTTCTAAGGTCGTACCTTTTTCTTTTGTTTGTCCCTGAATTTGATTCTATCATGGGTGGTACGGAAAGCAAGAAACAATCCGCACTAAATCGACATGTTAAGCTTGCGAGCCCGGTCTGTGAGCCTCTAGGGATACCGGTGTCTGGCAGGTTCAAGCGAAAAGACGTGTCGGTAGTGGATATTAGGCTAGGGCTTTTATAGAATAAAGAAGGATACGTTGAAGAGATGATGTCAGGGAGGTGAAACGTTTCTTGTCCCACTTGGTTTTTCATGGAATTATTACGGATTCTACCCGGAAAGGGAGCATAGGATAACTTGTATTTTTGTAAGTGCGAGGTCCTGTCGGATTCTCTCGTCAAGTTTATACCCTTATTCCTTTTTTAGAAGTGCCACGGTTTCGATGTGATGGGTTTGCGGAAACATATCAAGCGGCTGCAGTTTTGTCAGATTAAAACCTTGATCAAGAAGTTCTCCCAGATCCCGGCAAAGTGTTGCCGGATCACATGAGATGTAGACCAGTCGTTTCCGGCAGAGAAAAGAAAGCTCGCGGGCCAGCCCGGGAATACCCTGGCGGGGTGGATCCACCACTATGCAGTCGAATTCTCTGCCGTCTTTTCTCA
>JAHJNL010000067.1 GCA_018820855.1 Pseudomonadota bacterium
ATTAAAACGTCTTCGCTCTTCAAACTTGATCTGAATTTCCCGATCAATATAATTTCTGTTTGCCAGTTGCGTCAGGTTGTCCAGAAGAGCCAGCTTTTCAAGTTCTTTTACTCTCAATTCATTGGCTGCCTGACTGCTGATATCCATAAACAACTCTATCCCACCGATTACTTTCTCGTTTTCATCGGTCAAGGTACTGACACGAACTGAAACAGGTATTCTGTGGCCATCCTTATGATGCATGTAAACTTCAGCTTCACGAGATCTTCCATCAGACATCGTTGCTGCTAGAGGACATATTCCGGTACAAAGACTATTTCCCTCACCATCAACGTGAGTGAGTATATTATCAGAACAGGATTTACCAATAACTTCGCTGGCAGAAAAACCGGAAATCTGTTCGGCTGCCTTATTCCAATATCTCACGATCCTGTCTGTATCTACAATGTATAAGCCATCATGTAGATTTTCAATTATCCTGGCATAAGATGCCGCTTCCAATCGCATTGCACTTCCTCTTATACTTTCTCAAAAAATTCTTTTTTAAACAAGCAGGGCTGCCCCTGTTTGAATTTTGTATCTATTCAGCTTATCGCCAGTCACTGGAATCTGCAAACTCCTTTATGAAATATTTCACAACCCAGAAGTCGACAAAGTTAAGCAGCACCCTTTTATCTAGCAAGATGTCCCTTGAATCTTCCTGGTTTTTCAAAAAAGCGGAAATCCCTCCTTTTTCTTTGTTTGAAGCAACCGAAAAGATGATATACTTAGATATAATTTTCTTCAGAAATACGTCATGTTACAATTAATGAAGAGGTGCTGATGAAAAGTGTATCCCTTATCTTCCTGATAACAATTTGTATTTTTGCCTGTTCTGCTTTTGCCAACGACCAAACCACCTTTATGGTTGTTCCTGTGGCCTGTAACAAGACCCAAGGCGATGCTGTGGCAGGTGACGTGCTGCAAGGCAAGACTTTTTCCAATAAGTATGCTGTAGGTATCCTTGGCGCCATGCCCAATGCAGGCAAACAGATCGTCACACCAACAACTTCTAATCAAACAATAGCCAGAGGTTACCATGACGGGTCAGGCATGGTAGTTGGAGATGGAGACTTAAAAAATCTCTATATATTAAAAAATATAGATATTTACGGTGTGAAAGGGAGCCTCGGTGTATTCTGGGGATGTCGACTTGGTACTGACAGTTGGAACTCCACCGCATGCGGCATCGATTGTATTCAGTTTTCGGCCCTCGGTGCAGTCGGATGCACAAATTTCTGCAACGGGATTTCTAACCTCATCAATGTTTACCTTCCATATAATCTCGGCGATTTCGTTTGTGGGGGGAATGGTGGACTTTAACTGAGGTATATATGAAAAAAAAAACAGGTCGCAGTTAACCGCTAAGTATCCGTTTGTAACGAATTTCAATTTCAGAAATTTTATCCCACATACCATCCAATTCCTCGTCACTCAGTTCATCATTGAAATAACTGGCATAGTATCTTAACTCCTGTTTAACATTTTCGACAAAATCCCTTTTCTCGAAATACTTGCCTTGAGTAAGAAACAGAATGTCGAGATCATCCTGCCTATCGATTAAAAAGGAATCCAGGTTGCTCAACCTGAATAGAAAAGCCTGTAAGTCTGCATCAAATTTCTGATTAACCTGAGGCGATTCTCGGGCAAACCATTCTCCGAAAACCTGGCACAAAGCCTCTAATTCCTCAGGTGGCAGCTGTTTTTTCTCTTCAGATGTCAGTCTGTTCCAATCCTCTATAGTTTTCTTCTTTTTTCCGCTCACGTGATCCGATTTTCTGTTCATTTTAAATTCTGCTCAAGGCTCAAAAGGAAACAGCCTGCTATCTTTGTAATGTATGTGATTTGGAAGAGTGAATCAAAGTAAAGGGTATTTTTCTATCATGTTATGATGTTCCAGATTCCAACTGTTATGTCGCCGCCCCCACGAGTCGTTAAAAAACTCTTCAAAGTCAGATTCTTGACTTTGAATTTTGCAACTGATAGCGTCAGGTATGAGAATTATTTCCGCCTTCATTTTGATTGGTACGCTATTAACCGTTTTTATCTAAAAAAATGCAATCACAGATAATACAAAAAGCGAGTATATTATATGACCTCACCCGTTACAGCGAGGTTGTAATTCTGCTGAAAGAAGAGACAACAACACGCCTTGAAGACGTTCGCGGTGCCTGGTTCTATTCTGCCTCTTTGATGATGCTTGACCACATGCAGGATGCACTCAAAGCTGCTGAGCAGGGATTACGAAACAGCCCTGAGTTTTATCCGCTGCTCCTCTTACGATCAGAGATGTATAAACAACTTGGACTCTACTCGAAAGCAGCCGATGACATACAGCATGCCCTGAGGATTGCACCCGAAGATCCTGATTGTCATATTATGGCAGGATCTGTCTCTCTGACCGCCGACCGATACGATCTGGCCATCAAACATGCGCAAAAGGCACTTTCCTTGACACCGAAAAGTGTTGATGCCCGGCTCGTTAAAGCATCGGCACTTTTTCAGCAGGGTCATGACCAGCAAGCACGGGAACTCGCGCAGGAAGCACTCAGTCTAGAACCGGACCATCCTGAAATTATGGGGTTTATAGCCGGACTGACTGAAAACCGTGCAGACAAAATCATATTACTTGGTAAAGCATTACGGCTTGACCCCACTGACAAGGCGCAACAAAAAGAGTTCCGGCAGCATACATCTGATCTAAAACGAGATGTTGCTTCAGCTGCTCTACTCATGGCTGCCGGAATAGGTGTTTGGCTTTTCATGCCTCAGGAACAGGAACACGTTTTCTTCACAATCTTGCCTGTAGTTGGCCCCATGCTCTTGCTGTACTATTCCAGATATCTTTGGCTGGCGTCTCTCATGCTCTTTACTGGACTGCTGCTTACTATAATACATGATCCTGACTTTTTCCATGCGGGATGGCAGCTAGAGTCACTCGCAACAAATCTATTTTATCTGCTGTTTCTTGCAGGTTTTTCACTCTTCGCAGCGTTCATCATGGTAAACTTACGAATTATTTTTAGAGTTTCCAGCGCTGCACTCAAGGAGAAATGGCAACAATATATTCGAGCACGAAGAGTTAATCTAGAAGCTGAATATCTTGCAGAGCTTGTCATATCAAGACGAACATACTTCTATCTGATCGGGGCTGTGCTCATCCCGCTGATGAATATAATCGCTCATCATTTTCCCCCTGAGCTTTTCTGGTCATGCTTTTTATTGTCTTTTGCCGGTTTCTCCCTTGCGCTTGTCCTTCTTGTGGGCCTATCCCTGTTTCAATCAGTGTTCCCCACGCTCCTCTATGGCTTTTTCACGATACTGGTTACCCTGTTAGCTGGGGCTCTGCTGGACAACACGATCACAACATTCACAGCACTTTTTATTGGCGCAGCAGTAGCTACCCATCTGACCTACCTGAATAGTGCAGGGCTCAAACACAGGAAATAAAGAGTTATGGACAGGAAAGAACTGCAAGAATTTATAGATGTTTTCAAGGCAACTCCTGCAAATACCGCTTTTGCCGAGCTGATCATCAAACAACTGAAACAAAATGATTCTGAAAATGAGCTGAAAGAGTTCCTGTTATCTCCCGATCTGCAAGAGCTGATTGACAAATCGCTCTCCATTGCACGCGAAAAAGGCATGCTGTATGTGGAAATGGAGCAGTTTGCCAAAGCAGCCGGCTGTTTCAAAACATGCCTGACTTTTCCTGAATTAACAGATGCTGAAAAACGGGAAATCCTCCATCTTCTTTGGCACTGCCTGCTGGCTACCCGGCAATTTCAGGAGCTGGATAACTACATGCAGCAGTTGCAGGAAGAATATCCGGATACAGACCACTCGGACCTGGAATCGGCTCTCACCAAGATGCGTGCTGAACAGGATGATGGGGTTGAGCAACCGGTAAAGAAGCCTATTGAAACAGGAGAACTGACAGATTTCAAGGCGATTGCCAAAGAAAATCTGGGTATAACCTTTGAGGATGTCGGTGGCCTGGAAGAGCTCAAGCATGCGGCCAGGATGAAGATAATCAAGCCTTTTCAACACCCGGAACTCTTTAAAAAATACGGCAAAAAGGCTGGTGGAGGAATCTTATTATATGGCCCGCCTGGCTGCGGCAAAACGTTTTTTGCAAGAGCAATTGCCGGAGAATGTGAGGCTGACTTTTTCAATCTCGGTATTCATGATATCCTTGATATGTGGATGGGAAACAGCGAGCGCAATGTACATAACCTTTTTGAAGCAGTTCGAAAATCCGCACCGGCCATACTCTTTATCGATGAAATTGACGCACTGGGGAGAAAACGAGAACTGACACGCTACTCCTCGCTGACGGGTGTCATCAATGCCTTTCTCACTGAAATGGATGGCCTGCATGGGAGTAACGAAAATATTCTTGTCATTGGTGCCACTAACGTCCCCTGGGATGTTGATAATGCATTCAAGCGCCCCGGCAGATTCGATACGCTCTTCCTTGTTCCGCCCCCTGACTGTACAGGCAGAGAGGAAATCCTCCTCAAACAGATGCAGAATCGACCGGCCGCTGCAATTGACTACACCTATCTTGCCAACCACACCGAACGGTTTTCCGGGGCAGATCTTGCGGGCCTGGTTGAAAAGGCAACAGAGCAGGTGCTTGAAGAAGTTATGGAAACAGGCCTGGAACGTGAAATCCAGATGTCTGATTTTTTTCTGGCATTGAACACATGCAAAGGAACTATCAGCGAGTGGATATCAATGGCAGAGAATTATATTGAATTTGCCAACCAGGATGGACAGTACAACGATTTAAAAACAATTATTCAAGGTAAAGAGAAGATTAAAGGTAAAAAACTGGGCTTTTTTTGATCGATATTCTACGTAAGATGCTCAATACTTTTCTTATTCTGTTTTTTAAATCAGACACTCTGCAGCAATGCTTCATTTTTTTCAATTTCATCATATTCTATTTATTTTCATACTGTTATACCATCAATGAGCTGTATTCGTTCAACCGACTTGGCCGGAGTGAAAATTCAGAAATAATGGCAATGAAAATAATAACTACCACCGAAGTTTGACTCACCTCCGGAATTAATGCATACTCAATTATAAAGGAGCTGAAGCCCATTGTTCCCTCATTCTGACATGGAGCGTCTGTTCCGGGCAAGCTATTGAAGTCCCCCCCAAAAAAAACAACCATGATGATTTCACAAACAGATTTGCCAGACAGAAAAAACAGCACGTCACCACGATTGAAGGTGCGACAGGGCATATCCATGCAGCCGGATGCTGACGAGGCAGTCTGCGACCTGGCAGCTCAGATTAAGCAGCCGAACACCCAGATCTGCCTGGTTTTTTTTTCTGAGGAATATGATCCGCAACAACTTGGCCAGGCATTGAAAAAACATCTTCCCGGCCCCGTGATTGGTTGCACAACTGCTGGGCAGCTCTCAGAGGTGGGATTCCAGCGTGGTGGCATCTCAGGTGCGTCCCTGGCCAGCGACGAACTTACAGCCACCCCTTATCTGATTCATCCCCTTTCCTCACAGGCTGAGCAGGTGGCCGGAATTGCCAAAGACATTCAGAAACGGCTCTCTCTCAACACCTTGCCGGCATTTGGTTTTTTGTTGGTGGACGGACTATCGATGAAAGAAGAGCAACTGATTTCAGCTCTGTATATGGCACTCGGCAATGTGCCGATTGTCGGCGGTTCGGCTGGTGACAGCCTGAAATTCAAACAAACCTTCGTGTATTACGACGGTGAGCTGTTGCATGATGCTGCAGTCCTCACCCTGTTTTTAACCACCCTGCCATTCCAAGTCTTCAAACATCAGCATTTCCTGCCTTCCAGCACGAGACTCGTGGTTACGGAGGCGATTCCTGACAAACGTCTCGTCAAGGAGATCAATGGTGAACCCGCGGCAGAAATCTACGCTCAGTTGATCGGAAAAACCGTCGACCAACTCAATTCTGCCGTATTCTCTCGACATCCCCTGATGCTCCGTATCGGCAACGATTACTATGTACGTGCAATTTCCAATATTGAGGCGGACTGTGGTCTGAAGTTTTTCTGCGCCATCGACACCGGACTTGTGCTCACCATAGGGCAGGGAGATTGTGCATTTGAGTCCCTGAGTCGTGATCTGCAGAGGGTAAGACAGGATTTGGGAGTCCCGGCAATCATTATCGGCTGCGACTGCATTCTCAGACGGCTTGAAATGGAGGCGCAAGGTATCGACAACAATATAGGCAAGCTTCTGGCCAAGAACAAAGTTGTAGGCTTCAGCACCTATGGCGAACAGATTAATTCCGTGCATGTCAACCAGACTTTCACAGGAGTCGCAATTACAGGGTAATATATGAGCGAACAAGACGATAGCGCTGTCATTGCAAAACTTCAAGCCAAGCTGAAGGCACAGCAGAAGACCATAGAAGTCCTCATGAACGCTGCAGAGCAGCGCACTTCGGAGGGGCCGTCTGCAATGGAACTGCTCTCACAAAATCTCAATATGGAACGAATCATTCAGCAGAAGACCGAAATCCTGCAGCGGCAGGGAGAAGAGTTAAAGAAGACCTTGCAAGCTCTGCAACTCAGCCAGACACGATTGCTCCAGGCCCAGAAACTTGAGTCCGTAGGTCAGCTTGCCGCCGGTATTGCCCACGAGATCAACACCCCGACCCAATTCATCAGCTCAAATATCGACTTTCTCAAAGACTCTTTTATGAATGTCAAGCATCTGATCGATACCCTGCAGAAGGTACTACAGACCATTGTCCAGGGGGCTGCAATACCAGAGACAGGCCGGGAGGCCGAAAAGCAGTTGGAGGAACTTGACTGGAATTATCTGAAAGAAGAGATTCCTGCGGCAATTCAACAGTCTCAAGAAGGAATCAAACGGGTCACAACCATCGTTCAGGCGATGAAAGAATTTTCCCACCCCGGCAGTAAGGAAAAAGCCTTTTACGATCTGCATAAAATCCTGGAAACCACGATTACCGTTGCCAGCAATGAATGGAAATATTGTGCTGAAATTGTGACCCATCTTGACGAAAATTTTCCTCTGGTTTTTTGCCTTGCAAATGAAATAGGTCAGGTTTTTCTCAATATCCTGATTAATGCCTCCCATTCCATTGCCAGCAAAAATAGAGACAGTAGTGAAAAAGGGCTAATCACCATATCCACCCGTCACGCCCCTGAGTATGTTGAGATCTGCATAGAGGACACGGGAATCGGTATACCGGAAGACATTCGGTCCAGAGTCTTTGATCCCTTTTTCACCACGAAAAGTGTCGGGAAAGGGACTGGCCAAGGACTTGCTATCTCTCATGATGTCATTGAAAACAAACATGGAGGCACTCTCAGTTTCACTTCAGAAGCAGGCAAGGGAACAGTCTTTACAATACAATTACCCATCAACATGAAATAGAGCGTTAGGGTCCCTGGTGTCAGGAAAAGACCAAAACTCATCCCCCTGGACATCACGTCAAAAAGAGTCAACAGGGAGAAGAGACAAAACCGGGAAAGGGTCAGTCGCCTTTTTCGAATTTCTTATAACCTGTCGCCCGAACGCGGGAATACCACTCCCTATACATTATTTCCCGACGCCTGAGCTTAGCGCTTATGTGCTGATTTCCATAATAAGGACTCTTTCATCACGAAAGTCCACTTCGTCTATTACCTCCCAGCCCAACTTAGCATACATTTTTTCCTGAGTAGAGGTACAGAGATAGAGTTTTTTAATTTTGAAGTTTTTTGCCTTTGCAACAGCAGCGTTCACTAAAAATGTGCCAATTCCCCGGTTGCGATAAGTTGGCTCGACATATAAACTGCCAAGCCATGGAGAAAGATCTCTTCTTGTTGGAGGATCGAACAGCATAAGATTGAAGGTGCCAACCAACTTCTCCCCGTTGAGCGCGACGTAATTAATTGGGATCTTATCGATATTGTTGAATGTTTCCAGTTTCTCGCAAACAGTTGCACGACTGCTGCCCGCTGTTTTTATACCCCATTCGAGATAGAGCCACTCGGCCACTTGATCTAAATATTCAGGCTTTTGTTTAAGTGCAAATAGTTCCATATCACTTGCCGGATTAACAGGGAACGCACCAGTTCATCCGGTGTGTTTTTTGTTAGCACGCTGTTTCTGTCCCGAAAGTAACTTCAACGGACTAACTCTACCCATTTTTTATGAAATTCTGCTTTTTCAACAGAGTGTTGAATTGGTCAGACCCGTCCTTCGAGGCTCTTGGACAGTTATGGTTCAATCCCTCCATAAATCATTTTCCAATATCTTCGTCCCAAATCTCAGGATTTTTTTGAATGAATTCTGCCATAAGGTCTTTACACTCTTGACTATCAATAAAGACTAATTCTACTCCTCTTGATCTTAAATAATCTTCGGGACCTTTAAAGGTTTCATTCTCTCCAATGACCACTTTGGGAATGCCGTAAAGAAGAACAGTTCCACTGCACATATCACAGGGAGACAAGGTAGAGTAAAGAGTAGATTTTCTATAATCAGCAGCCGTTAAGCGACCTGAATTTTCCAAACAGTCCATTTCTGCATGTAACACAGCACTTTTCTTCTGAACTCGCTGGTTATGCCCCCGTCCGATAATTTTTCCGTCATTAACCAATACAGAACCTATCGGAATGCCACCTTCAGACAAGCCTTTTTTTGCTTCTTCTATAGCAGCCATCATAAATTCATCCATCTAATATATACCCCTTACTCTGCCTGACAGGGAGATCGTCAGTTCATCCGGTTATTTTTTGATTAGAGCGCTTTTTTAAACCTATACAAATGGTTGCCAATGACCAAGTTAACAAAAAAACACCCCTCCTGGCCTGGTCAATTAGCCGGGGGAAGAGGGAGGCGAACGGAAAGCGTGGTGCCTTCACCTTCTTTGCTTTCAACCCAGATCTCCCCGCCCATTCCTTTCACCATGCGATAGCAGATCGAAAGCCCGAGTCCGGTTCCCTTACCCACCTCCTTGGTAGAGAAAAACGGCTCAAAGATCCGGCCCAGGTCCGCCTTGGCTATCCCCCTGCCGGTATCTGAGAAGGCAAGATTACAAAAATTATCTTCAAGGGATGTCGTTACGCGAAGGACCCCGCCTTTTCCCTCCATGGCATCCAGGCTGTTGTCGATAATGTTTTCAAGGGCCACTGCAAACAAAGACGGTGGGATAAAAATCATCGGCAAATCAGCAGCAAATTCGCCTTGGATATCCACCCGTAACTGTTCGGCCCATTCACCTTTTTTTTTGATCATGGACACAAGAAAATCATTTACCTGTACTGATTTGGGGGTGGGATCGATTCGCCCGCCAAAAGCGAGAAGCTTGGCTACAATATCCTTGCAGCGCATACCTTGGTCCCGGATTTTGGCCAGTGCCGAAAACATTTCGGCCCGGTCTTCGGCCGGCAGAACGATATTATCCCCCAGCAGATCCTCCACCCAACCAGCCGCGGCAAGCATCACATTTACCGGATTTGTAATCTCATGGGCCACGCCTTCGGCCAGGACACCAAAGGCAGCCATCTTGCTCGTCTCGATCATCCGCAGGCTTTCTTCCTGACCAATCCTACGAGCCTGGGCATCATGAATAGCACCAAGCAAAATATCAAACGTCACCGGCTTAATGAGATAATCCGTCGCTCCGAGCTTCATGCCGGCAATGGCTATATTGACATCGGATGCCGCAGTCAGGATAACCACCTGAACAAAGGGATGGGCCTCCTTGATCCGCGGCAGCACGTCGATGCCATTCATCCCGGGCAGACCTAGATCAAGAAGGACGATCTCACAGCTGTTCTCGTTTAGCCATGACAACGCCTTGAAACCATCGAAGACCACTGCCGTGGATAATCCTTTCAGCTCCAGACGTTCCGAAAGCATTTTGGCAAAGTCCCTTTCGTCATCAACCACAAGAATATTTGTCTTCATATAGTAGAGTTTGGAGATTTGTTAGATGCCTGATGGCAGTGAATTGCAACAGTTGTCAACACCCGTGACCACCTACCTACCGTGGAATTGCTAACCTTCTCAGCAGAAGTCTCGTCGTATATCTTTTCCAACTCTTCTGAGGCATCAGCAATTGTAGCTGTTTTGCTCCGACTCATAAAGTCCCTTTTTATGCTGGTTAGCATCTCTGTTTTCTTGATATCTGTACAAAACCTTAAATTCTGACAACGTGACTTCGGCCAGACAGATTAATTTCCAATTTGATATCATTCATTATCGACTCGACAAGAAAAAATTTGATAACGTGACATGATACTTTATGCTCATTTCCTCAGCCAACAATGCTCATTGGCCACAGAAGGCTACACCCTTTAACATAACAATATCATGTTAAAGGACTTCGATAATATCATTATTTTTTACCATAATAGCCGAGTATTGACGATACTTAGAAAAAACTATATAAATCTAATGAGGTAACTGTTTGGCAATGTCCTTGCCTGTTTCTGTTCGTATCATTGGTTGCACTCTATTGCGACATGATCATATTTATAAGGGAGAAAGAAAATGTTCCAACCCAGACAAACAATTCGCAGCTTTTCCATGCTGCTGTTTCTTGCGCTTCTGATCGGTGGCTGTTCCAACACATACTATTCGGCCATGGAAAAAGTCGGAGTCCACAAACGTGACATCTTGATTGATCGGGTTGAAGAGGCCAGAGATTCACAGACAGAGGCACAGCAGCAGTTCAAATCCGCGCTGGAACAGTTCGGCTCTGTGGTGGCATTGAAAAACACAGATTTAAAAAAGGCCTATGACACCCTTGAAAAGGAATATACTGACTGTGAAAAGGCGGCGAATGACGTGTCTGATCGAATCGACAAGGTCGAAAACGTCTCCGAGGCCCTCTTTAACGAATGGGAAGACGAGCTTGAACTATACGAGAACAAAGAGTTGCGTCGGGCCAGCAAAAAACAGATGCAGGAGACCAGATCCCGATATACGAAAATGCTTGCTTCCATGCATACGGCTGAAAAAAGCATGGATCCGGTCCTGAAAACATTTCGCGACAATGTCCTGTTCCTGAAACACAACCTCAATGCCCAGGCCATTGGCTCACTGCAATCTGAATTTTCGTCTCTTGAAAAAGATATTGATATTCTTATCGACAAAATGAATTCAGCCATTGAGCAATCCAACACCTTTATCGCCCAGATGCAGGTGTAATGGCTGCGTAAAATTCTCCTTTTTTAACGAATAGTACGTTGCTTGTATCCTAAATGGGATGCAGTATGGCTGGAGAAAAACGAATCTCATAAATTCTGTTTTCCGGTAGGAGCAGATTAATCCGCTAATTGAGGGGTGGCGTGGCGCTGCCCTTTGACTGGTTGAGCTGTCTGGGGCTGCTCGATCCTGAAGCCACTACATGTCAGAGTAATCGTTTGGTGTTGAGGTTTTCTCCCTT
Source organism: Pseudomonadota bacterium (assembly GCA_018820855.1). GTDB lineage: Bacteria > Desulfobacterota > Desulfobulbia > Desulfobulbales > Desulfocapsaceae > Desulfocapsa. The sequence continues at coordinate 11,458 of JAHJNL010000067.1, forward strand.
TTCTCTTTAACATTATTTTTTATACCTGAACCAGCCCCCCTGCCACACCAACTCTTGCAGCCGCCAGTTCCCGCGTTTCGCCGATCTCACCTCACAGCACACAGCAATTCCGTGCTTTTTCCTCACAATTACCATGACCAACAGTGACCATAATCTGCTGAAGATGGCGAGATGAAAGACTCCAGACAAAAACGTAACGAAAACGTAACAATGTCAATTAAATTATTACATTGGACTAATTGAACATTTCAAAATATACTGAAAAGAATGAATAAGCAGCAGTATAATAAAAATATCTTGCGCTGTCTGGTGCCTGTCCATAAATGGCTTTTTTTCCTAACCCTTTAGAGCCACAATCATTCAATCATCTACATGGCAGTCATACGCCCGCGCTTCAACTCATCGAGTGCCTGGAACTGAAAAAACTCACTTGTTTGTAAACAGACACTCCCTCATGTAAAAAAGACAACAGGAGGCTTACATGAATCTGCAAGAGAAAATAATTGCAAATCTTGCCGTGTCCGCAGCAATACTATTGTCTGCCGGAATTATCCATGCGGCAACAGGAGACAAGCCCAACATCCTGGTCCTCTGGGGTGATGATATTGGGCAATCCAACATCAGCGCTTACAGCCATGGTCTGATGGGATACCAGACCCCCAATATCGACCGGGTCTCTGACGAAGGGATGACCTTTACCGACTATTACGGTGAACAGAGCTGTACTGCCGGTCGTTCCTCTTTTATCATGGGGCAATCCGTTTTTCGAACCGGTCTTTCCAAGGTGGGATTGCCTGGAGCGAAAGAGGGAATGCATGTGGAAGATCCTACCATTGCCGGACTCCTCAAGGCCCAAGGCTATGCCACCGGCCAGTTTGGCAAAAATCACCTGGGTGATCAGGATGAGATGCTTCCCACGAATCACGGTTTTGACGAATTTTTCGGCAACCTCTATCACCTGAACGCCGAAGAAGAACCTGAGAATGAGGATTATCCGAAGGATCCTGAGTTCCGCAAAAAATTCGGCCCCCGCGGGGTCATCAAATCCTTTGCCGATGGCAGAATAGAAGACACCGGCCCCCTCACCAAAAAACGGATGGAGACTGTGGACGATGAAACATCTGAAGCAGCCCTTGACTTTATTCGGCGCCAGGTCAAAGAAGGCATCCCTTTCTTCTGCTGGTGGAACGGCACCCGTATGCATTTTCGTACCCATGTGAAAGAAGAACTGCGCGGCATTTCCGGGCAGGATGAATATTCCGACGGCATGGTTGAGCATGACATGCACGTGGGGAAATTCCTGAAACTGCTGGATGAGCTGAACATTGCCGACAAAACCATTGTCTTCTACTCCACTGACAACGGTCCACACATGAACACCTGGCCCGATGCCGCCATGACCCCCTTCCGCGGTGAAAAAAACACCAACTGGGAAGGCGGCTGGCGAGTGCCCGCCATGGTTCGCTGGCCCGGCAAGGTCAAAGCCGGTGCCTGGTCCAACGAGATCATGCATCACATGGACTGGCTGCCCACCTTCCTGGCTGCAGCCGGTGAGCCCGATATCAAAGAAAAACTCAAGGCAGGCGGTGTCTCTGCCATCGACCGTACCTACAAGGTGCACCTGGACGGCTACAACTTCCTGCCCTACCTCACCGGTAAGGAAGAACATGGCCCCCGCAATGAGATTTTCTACTTCTCCGACGATGGTGACCTGACTGCACTGCGTTACCGGGACTGGAAGGCGATTTTCATGGAACAACGGGCCACAGGCACCTTTGATGTCTGGTCCAACCCCTTTACCCTGCTTCGGGTACCTCTTATTTTCAACCTTCGCCGCGACCCTTACGAGCGCGCCCAGATCACCTCCAATACCTACTATGACTGGATGCTGGATCGAGTGTACCTCCTGCTGCCGGCTCAGGACTATGTCGGAAGCTTCCTGATGACCTTCAAAGAGTTTCCACCACGCCAGAAGGCCGCCAGCTTCAATCTGGAACAGGTAATGGACAAACTGACTGTGCCGACCTCACATTAAACACCTTCCGCTTCGAAACAACAAAGCCGGTGACAAGGGAAGCCTGTCACCGGCTTTATTGTTCGCAACGTTGTTCAGCAAGAGCTTCCTATAACTCTTGTACAAGTCGGTCAGCCAAAGCCTGATCGAACTGCTACGAAAACGTTCCAATTTCTCTATAACTTTGAATGGAGAACCTATGAAAGCAAGAATATTCCCTGTAGTCATGGTCCCCTTACTGATGCTTGCAGTTTCTTCCTGGGCATTTGCAGGGACACCCCGCGCAAAACCCCGGCTCGTCCTGCAGATCACAATTGATCAGATGCGCGGCGATTTTCCCATGCGTTACAAAGAGAGACTGGGAGAGGGCGGTTTTCGTTATCTTATGGATCAAGGCACCCATTACACAAATGCCCACTTTCTCCATGCCGATACGGAGACACCCGTCGGCCATGCCGCCCTGTTTACGGGAACATATCCGGCACACAACGGTATTGTTGCCGGCAACTGGTTTGATATGGACAGGGGCCGGGTCATCTACAACTGTGAGGATGACCGTTATCCGATGATCGGCAAAGGGGTCGAGGAAGGCAAAGGCAGAGCGCCAACCAATATGTTGTCTTCCACCATCGGCGATGAACTGGTCATATCCAATAATGGTCAATCCAGGGTATTCAGCGTGTCGATCAAGGATCGGGGGGCAATCCTTCCAGGCGGCCACACCGGCAAGGCCTTCTGGTATTCCAAAAGTGACGGCTCCTTTGTCAGCAGCAGTTATTACTACAAAGAGTATCCGGCCTGGGCGCTGCAGTGGAATGCCAAAAAAACCGCTGACAAGTACAAGGATACCGCATGGGTGCTCCTGCACGACATCTCGACATATACCCATGGCAAGGATGATGATCGTCCCTTCGAAACTGATATGTTCGGTCTGGGCACAACATTTCCGCATCCCGTCAAAGGCGACTCCAAATATTTCTATGCCTCTCTGCTTGGCACCCCCTTCGGGGATGAGCTGACAGCGGACTTTGCCAAGACCCTGATTCAATCCGAAAAGCTGGGACAAGGCAAACACACCGACTTTATGGCCATCAGTTTTTCCGTTACTGATTATATAGGACACCTCTTCGGCCCATCGAGCCTAGAGGCTGAAGACAACATACTGCGGGTCGATCGCTTACTGGCAGATCTGTTCCAGTTCATAGACGATCAGATTGGCCTTGAGCAGACCCTGATCATTGTTTCCGCTGACCACGGGATGAGCGAGGCACCGGAATATATGCAGAGCCTGGGCTTTGAGGTTGGCCGTCTTACTTCTGAAACAGTGGTCAGCGGCACCATAAGAAAAGCACTGAAGCAACGGCTGGGTGTACCCGAGGATGTGATTCGTCTGTACGAGCACCCCTATGTGTATCTGAACGAAGAGGTAATAAACAAAACAAAGTACAGTGTTGCCGAGGTTGAGACGGCAGTGGCCGAAGAAATCATCAAAATCCCCGGCATCATAGGAGCCGTGACCAAGACAGATCTGCTGAAAGGATCCTTTGCCCCGACACAGGTAAACATGACAATCCTCAACAACTTTCACCTGAAACGGTCCGGCCATGTCCATGTTATCGCGGACCAGTTCTGGTATTTCTACTATGAGATGGATACGACCACCAAGATTACCGCAATCCACTGCTCACCCTGGACCTATGACACCTACGTACCCCTCTTTTTTGCGGGCCAGGATATCCCGGCCAAACATATTTCGCGGCCGGTCACACCCTATGATATCGCTGCCACCATTGCCACCCGCCTGGAAATCAAAGCGCCTTCAGGTTCAGTGGGAATTCCTTTGGAAGAGGTGCTACAAAAGTATTGAGAAAATTTTCGTACAATAAAAAAAGATAGAAACATCACCTGTCCGTGTCAGCCAACAAGAGGCAAAAGGGTGGAATGAACCGCTTCACTCATCAGCCTGTGCGCCACTAATAATCATTTAAGGCAAGACAACGCATACCATGAACAGTCTCCGTCAAATTTTTTATTTCCTGCTCCTTTTCATCGCCATTTCTCTCACTATTCTGCAGCCGCTCAGTGCTGAGAGTGTTCCAGCAACTGCAGTAAAGCATGATTATACCATCCTTGATGGTGCATGGCAGCGTACTGATGGCGGCTATCTCATCACAATCAGTGACATCCAGACAGATGGCCGGGCAACGGTAAAATACTTCAACCCCAATCCCATTCATATTGCCCAGGCAGCCATTTCCACACAAAAAACACTCATCAAACTCTTTATTCAATTTCAGGATAAGGGCTATGAAGGCTCAACCTACAACCTGTACTACTATGCTGAAAAAGATGCCCTGGTCGGCTTCTACTATCAGGCAGTCATGGACAAGACATTTGAAGTGATTTTTTCAAGAAAGACCAGCTAACATCAAAAAAAACCGATTAGTACAAATATCGGCCACACGAAAAATTCGGACATGGGCAGGTCATATTTCCCCGGACAGGCTGCCGGCATTGCCGAACTTTGGCTATGCAAAATCACACCTCTTTTTCAACAAGCTGCCTGATCCGGCGTCCGTACTCACGTTTCAGCGTATCGAGATAGGCTGCATCAATAGGGCCCTTCCAGGTGGAAACCTTGTAAAAACGTTTGGGCAGAGTGATTTCGTCGGGATTAAAGCCGGTGGCAAAACGCATTTGCCAACGGTGGCGACGAATTTTCTCGCCAAGTACTTCCAGGTTAGAGGCCAGTTCCGGATAGCCCGTCACCTTGAGACACTCTGCCAGCATCTCCTTACTGTACACGGAACGGGCAAAGAGGCAGGAGACCATGGAAGTCAGCAGGCAGCGATCCGGCTCATCTGCCAGAAGAAAGCTGACCGCTGCATCCACATCTTTTTCCTTATGTTCCTGATCGTAGGAATAGCCGCCGGTATCAAGGTGGGAATGCCTGAAGCCAAGGGCCTGAGCAGCAAAAAAGACCTCCCCTGTGGCGTAACCGGCCATCTCCTGACCGAGCACACAGGCGAAATCAGCTCCTCCGTAGCTGTTGGCCGCAGCCAGAGTTCCCTGACCGAGTACACGATAAAATTCATTCTCCCCTGTGCCAAGATGCATGGCAGCCGTCATATAGCTTTCGGCATCACCGAACTTGAGGGGCACCAGCGTCTCTTTCGCAGAGAGAAAACCGCGGTCAGTTGCCTCAGTGGCCCAGGCCAGGGCTACACCGGCTGACATGGCATCCAGACACACCTTTTCCAGGATATCGAGGATGCGCAGGACATCAAAGGCCTTTGTCACCCCAAGCATCGAGCCCACCGCAAAAATCGGTTCATAGTCGTATGCCACCTGCCGATAGAGGTATCTGTTATCCTTTTCCTCAAACCGTTCCCGCACATAACCGATATGGATACAGCCCACTGGACAGCCGGAGCAGGCCCCGTTGCGAAGCAGGGTATCGTCGGCAAAACGCTCGCCCGTTATTCCTTCGATCTGCGAATCTGCAGTCTGCTGCAGATTACGCCAGGGAAGTGATTGCAGTTCATTGAGACTCTCAAGATTCGCCGGTGTACCGAGGTTATGATACTTGCGCAGCATATCGGTGGCAGTCACCATCTCGTGCACCTTTTTAAAGAGCACGGGATAATCTTTATTCTCCGGCAAGGGATAAGTACTGTCCCCCTGGATTACGATGCCCTTGATGTTCTTATTGCCAAGGACGGCACCCCCGCCAAGACGTCCGAAATGACGGTAGGTATCCACATTGATACAGGCCATAGCCGAGCCGATCTCTCCGGACTGACCGATACGAAGCATGGAACGATGTCCTGAATTACCCTTGAACATACGGCGCATCACCTTGCCCGCTGCCAGAGCATTCATCCCGGCCATGAAACCGGCCTCTTTGAGTTCGAGATGACTTGCGCCAATGTTCAGGCAGGAAAGCGTTACAGCTCTGCCTTGCAATACCAGCGCATCATAACCGGCAAAGCGAAGGGCCAAGGCACTCCGCCCTCCCGCGTGGCTCTCGGTATACTGATTGTGATAGGGAGATTTGAAAGCACTGACCGTCTTGCTCATCAGAGGAAAAAGGCCCGTGAGAGGACCGACAGCCAGGATAAAGGGCTGGTCGGCATCATGCCAGGGTCTGCCCGGATCACCGTAGGCTGCAAAAAGCAGGGCAGCCAGCCCTGACCCGCCAATGGCAGTGCTGCGCCCGGGAATAAGTTCCACCCTGCCCTTGCCGGTAGCAAGGTTCACCAGCAACACGCGAAACAGATCCTCGTTCACAGCTCCACCTCCATATTCTGTTTTTCTGCAGAGCCCATCGCCAGACAGTCGTGAGGACAAAAATCGACACAGCGCCCACAATGGAGGCAAACATAGATATCGCCTGCCGCATCAACGGCTATGGCATCCACCGGGCAGACAGCGACACACTCCCCGCAACGGATGCAGAGCTTGCGGCTAATGGTCACACCGCCGCCAGGCCTCTGCTTCAAAGAGCCGGTGGGACAGGCAGCAACGCAGGGTGCCGGCTCACAGGCAAGGCAGCGCTTGGCAAGGAATCCCGAGGAAAGGCCACCGGAGCTCTCGATACGAATGCCTGCGGCCTCCCAGGAGAACCGTTTGTTGATCAGACGAGCACAGGCCAGGGAGCAGGAGTGGCAGCCAATACAGCGGTCCATATGCGGGGTTGTGAGAATTTTCATAAAAGGCACCCTACAGACGTCCAGAGATCATAACCGAAAAATCCAGATTCGGCTGACAGCATAGCTGAACGGTTTAAAAAAAGGTTAATTGGACTGGACCGGAGGCTGGGTCTCTTCACTGGTTGTTTCCTGCACTTCAGTGTTAACGACCTGTTCCGGAAAGAACAGCAGAGTAACATCCTTTTGGTTGGCAAACACCTTCCCTTCCTGATTGATCTCAGCATGGAGGCGGTCCACGACTTTCCCATTCTCATTGCTCCGATCAGACAGTGCTGACAGCATTGTCAATATCTTCTGCATATCCTCGTCCGCACCAAAGGCCCTCGCAACCTGTATAAACTCATCAGGATTCTCCATGACCATTTTCATGGATCCGGTGGACAGGAATTTGGCAGCATTGTCGACATGTGCCGTCAAATCCAGATTCAGCCTGGATGTCGGAAAGGCAATAAATGAATCAGTCAAGGATAAGAGCAGCGGACTGGTCATGAACATACTCACACCATTCATCATTACCTGCCCCTGAACCTCATCCATATCTCCCTCTGCAAGACTGCTTGGATCTGATATCAGATTAAGGAGAGAAGGAATGTTTTCCAGAGCAAAATTCAACCTGGCAGCCTGCGGAATGGTAATGTCTCCCTGCCCCATCCCATTCAAACCCGAAAACCCTGCCAGGACATTGACCTTTCCTCCTGTTCCGGTTCCGGCAGCAAATCTGCCCCCGAGTGTAACCGCTCCCAGGCTCACTGGCTGATCCATGAAATTATTTACAGTCGCATCATTGAGACTGATGTCCATGGATCCTCCTGCGATCAATGCCAGAATCTTCCTGAAAAAGTTCAATCCCTCATCGGCTAGGTAATTATCCACCGCCTCTTCATCTTCCAAGAGTCCCGCCTTCTCAAGAGCGTTTCCCATATCGGCAAAGAGTGTTTGAGGAATAGGGTTTAACTCGACACTGTCGGCAAATGTTATCTGCTTCAGATTAAGTGACAGGGGGCGTGGATTCTCTTCGCTGGCCTGCTCAACAAAGAAAAATCCAAGTACATGGCCTTTTCCATCCATCTTGAATGTATTGGTTTGTGGATTCTTCTGCAGCAGTTCGAAAAATTCAAGGCCATCCAGTCGGATAATATCACCCTCATCTATAACAACTCCTTCAATGCTCACCTGACTTTCAGAGGATATGAGCAGCTGCAGGTAGGTATCCGCCATTGCCCAAAAATCCTTTGCCTCGTGAAGTTCCATCTCAGCAAAGGTATCCGCCATGCTGAGATATGTTTTCTTAATATCTATGTACGTTCCATAGTTCTCTCCACTGAGCTCAGACAACAATCTTATGTTGCCCACCGTCAGGTTCAGCTTACCATCATTGAAAGATGCCCCCGTCAGCATACCCTGATATTTTTCCTGCCAGAGTCCCTTGGCATCATGAGATAATATTGATCCCAGAACAAGCTGTTGCACGGATAGACGACTATTGCCCTTTGTGTCTCTCAATACCACCTCGTCAAGTTTCAGATCGGCATGGTCAAAAAATTCCATTCCCCTGTCCCAGACACCGGATATCTGCTGGCCTGCGATGGATACTTCAGCAACGATCTTTCCACTGTTGAGTACAGGCAACTTCCGGGGAAGAAGCATCTGTACCCGGAGTTTATCTTTTCCCTGAGGCTGGCAGGTGAAAATAACCGGACTGAAATTAACCACCACGTTGTCATCAATGTAGAGGAGAAAAGGGTCAAGACGCACTTCATAGTTCTCCCCTGCCCTGCTGATGGAATAATTACCGTCAACTTCCAGGATTAAGTCCAGTCCTTCCGCCACCGTGGAAAAAGAGTAAAGCATCCAGTCAAGAAAATCATAGATCAACTCCTCTTCCGGACTTCCAGGAGTATGCTCTGCAACGACCCGCTCCTCCATCTGACCTGGGATCTCTTGGCCGTCAGTCACTGAAACTTCCGATACTTCCTCCTGAACCGATTCCTGCTCAGCCGACACATACAGCGGCATAGAAAGAAGACTGAGTCCTGAAAGACAAAAAAGAGTGGCAACCAATAGCAACCGAGCAGGATTCTTTTTCTTTCCTTTGTTCTTTGTGCTATTCTTTTTTCTGCTCAAAGTTTTCCCCATGAATTCCATTCCTCTCTTAACTAACGTAAAGTACCCAACAAAAAAATATACTGCCAGGCAGCTATCTCAACTATTTTCTCTCTTGCCTTTCACCACAAAGCCTACCACAGACAGAAGCAATCACAAAGAGGAGTTGCGCCCTTTCCACCCGAACACAAGCATATTCCTTCCAGACAAATGGCATAAACTGATCTTCCATTGCATTTTTCCATGAACAAAAGTCAAAAAAATGACGATAAGAAAGAAAAAGAAAAAGCACTTTCCATACGAAACAACAAAATGGCATGCTTCCAACTGGTTACACATATGGCGTAAAAATTGCTACCAGAAAGAAACAGGAGACGAATCATGTTTGAATATCAGGTCCAAAAAGGCGACACCATAGCTCAGGTAACCAGGCAGCTTGGCACCAACTGGGAGAGTCTGCGCAAAAGCAACCCGGAGGCCATTGGCCGATCGAGAAAAAACGGGAACTGGTTTTTAAAAGAAGGGGCCACGGTCAACGTGGACAACTCCTTTAAAAAATCTCTACAGCAGGCAGAACAACAGAGAAAAAGCGATACTAGCGAGACAAGCGTCCCCATATCGATCCCCCAGCCGTGGAACAATGCTCTCCTCATGGCTGATGCTGTTTCCGAGGACTCAGAACCTGAGCAAAAAGCAACCGATCCGCTGGTGATAGAACATACAATCCAGGCAGGTGAAACCCTGTGGGGATTGGCGGTAAAAAAATATCATGTCCATGTGAATGATATTATGAAAGACAATGGTATCACAGACCCAACGACATTACAGATCGGACAGATAATCAAAATCCATCTTCCTGAAAAAACCGGAGAAGAACAGGTGGTGGCCAGCTGGTACGGACAGGATTTTCACGGCAAGCCCATGGCCAATGGTGATATTTACGACATGTACGGAGCAACCATTGCCCACAAAGAGATCCCTCTGGGAACAAAGGTTGAACTAAAAAACAAGGACACCGGAGAGAAAGTTCAGGCAGTGGTCACAGATCGCGGCCCATACATAGAAGGCCGGGACGTAGACCTTTCTTACGGTCTTGCCAAAAAGCTTTCCCTTGTGGATCAGGGAGTTGGTAGCCTAGTGATGCGTATCCTCTGATACATGCAGCCATGAGACGCATCCATCTTCCGACTTAGCGGAAACAGACGTTATGCTCGCATAAAGATCAGATGGTGAATAACAGCCACAAAACTCCTCAAAAGCCTGTCACTTTTCTTGCCACTCCTGCTCTTCCTGTTCATCTATCCACTGCACCCCTTCCATAATCAGACTCATAAAACCGCCCAAAGGTGGCTGATTACTCATTTGCGGAGGAATCCCTTTAGTGTAGGTAAAGTGACCGCTCTTCTGCGCCAGCAGAGCAAAAAGGGCGTCCTTTCCCACTAGATTTCTGTACCTTACCTGTATCAGCTCCCCTTCGTTGAAGAGGACCACGGCCTTGGCATCATTTAAGATCAGTTCAATGGTTCCGGTTTTCTGACTGGAGTTGATGAGCTGGAGAAGCTCCACCATATTGATCTCATCAAGCTCACCTGACATACCGGAGGTGATATTACCAGATCGCAGGGTCATGGCCTGAGCACGATCCACCAGCATCTTCAAAAGGAAGAGCTGCAAGACAGGATATTTTTTGAGCACATGCTTGAAATTCTTGACACTCAGGATCGCCACTTCTGTTTCTTTGAGCGAATGAATGGAACAGGAAACAGGTTCACCGGACAGGAGACTCATCTCACCAAAAATTTCCCCCTCGCTCATCTCGGCAAGCCTGTGACCATCGTCAGCAATAACCCCTACCTGCCCACTGAGAAGGACGAAAAGGTGTGTGCCGGGTTCTCCTTTTTTGAGGACAACCTTGCTTGCGGGATACTTTTTTAACTCCAGCAGAGCCGTCAGGTCACCCAGGGCATCATCGTCCAGAGACTCAAAGAGATGAAAACTGCGGAGCCGGCCAAAAAACTTATCAAGATGCTGTCTCCTCCTCCGCGCTTCGGTCTCGGATAAAAGCTTCATCTGCAGGGTGGCGAACCCCTTTTCCTTCTTGTACTCAAAACGAATCATGCCCTGACAGCCGCCGCAGTCAAAATTGGATTTCTGCACACCGAGCTGGGAAAAACGTTCAAAGGTCTGTTTTTTAGTCGTTATCCCGATGAGTTTCTCCACCAAAACCATACAGGCCGGTTTTGCCTCGGGTACGACAAGGCTGTGTTGTTCCACCTTCAGTTCTTCACCGACGTTATAGAAAGGGCAGGCTCGCTCTTCCGTAACAACAAAGATGGCATCACTGAACTTTTTTTCCTGTTGCACAGTGCCCTCCCCAGATTACTGAGTAAATTCAAGGTACCTTAAAATGAGCTCCCTGCTTGAGCGGTTGCCGGAAGCAACCACTGCCTCGCAACCGGGCTACAGACAAAGTACTGAAAAATCCGTTCCCTATTCATACTATAGCGCAGATAAGAAAGAGAAACAAAAGAAGAAATTTCATCTGGATCTTGTTATCTTTTCTTTCGGCCTTCAACCTCTTAGCTGAAGTCCAGAATATCAGGTCAAGGAGATGGCTACCATCTGTCACAAAAAACGAACCCATACAGCCTTCAGACATTGGCAGCTTTTCAACTGTCCACTGCTTAACTGTTAACGCGCGACATCAATGCCCCGCTCTTCCAAGGCAGCCCTATAATCCCATTTATTAACAGCTGCTCTGAATTTCTTCTGCAGTTTATTGTCTTCAACAACCTTCCAGGCACAGTCGACTATCCCCGCCGCTATTTCTTCCCTGGGTACATTGGCTGCAAACGTTACCGTCCCGTCAGACTTGAGTTCATAAAGTTTTCTAAAGGGATCAAGTGCGGAATATTCATCGATGTGATCAAGGAACGTCTGTTTCAAGGGAACCAGGGGGTCCTTCCTGATCTTCTTGCGCACGACCTGAATAAAAATCTGCATGAATTCTTTTACGGCTATGCCAAGATCAGACAGATATTGAGCCTTTTCTGGACCATCGGACGAATTTTCAGGAGCAGCTTCTGGCTGGTCTGCAGACTCGGTTTGGAACTGTCCTATGTCATATGTGGCGCCATTGACCGCGAGCAGATCGCCAAGACGATTATAATCATCTGCAGAAGGACTTCCTCCCCCTTTACCCCAGGAATATGACCCTACTCTGCGCTCCCCCTGATGGAAAAAAAGGATAGCTCCGTCATCGCGATCCAGTAGGTTAATATCAAGAAAACCTGAAAATTTCTTTTTCTGGAGGCGAACGATGAGATCCGGCAGGGTAATCTCCGTTGATTTCAGTGTGGTCTGCGCTCGTTGAAACGAAGGCATCTGGCCCCAGAAAAAGATTGAACTGGGGTCGAGATAATAGATTGTTACCAGAAAACTTTTTTTAGACAGAGATTGAATGACAGGTTCAAGGCTCTGTGAAACCTGAGCACATTCACCATTGTTTTGCGTTACAGCGCGAACGATATCCCGTTCATCAAAATAGACCAGGAGCTCTTGATCTGCCGCCTGACAGTAGAGACAGCCTGACCCGATCTCACCCTGAAGATGTTCAATAAACTTATCAAGACACAAATAATAGCTATTCAACCCTGCCAGGTATGGTTTTTCTTTTGGAATGAGCATTACTGGGCCTTTATGTTATCACAGAAAAAGAAATCAAGCCGATACCCACCGACCCTTGAACACCAGCATAGCGATAGCGCGAAACAAGAGACTTGCTATTGATCATTGCAAGAAAATAACAATCCGGTTTGCTTACTTCATCTCCTGCCAACTTGCTTCCCAAACAGCTTGCCTTTCATTTTACAAGTTCACGCATTATGTCGTAATCAGAATCTGTAGCAGCAACAAAGGCTGTAAGTCCCATGGCTTGCAGTACCGTGCTGTCACGGGACAGTTTTAAAATGGCTTTCTGGATTGCCTCCTGCTGTTGCTGCGGCATATCCCTGCTCACGGAAAGAGCCCAGTTTGGCAGCCAGGCCGTTTCAATAACTGTTTGCACTGAGCCCGGCATGATGAACTCATCAGCCATGTGAAGGGCCGACTCCCGAATAAAACCAGCATCAACATCACCGACACTCACTGAAATGACAACGTTTTCCTGCCGATTCTCTGCGGCTTCTATCAACTCGCAATCCCGGTACACATCAAGCCCGTTTTTCATAAGTGTCATTTTCTGGGACAAAAAGCCACCGGCTGATGAATTGCTGACAATCATCACCTTTTTTCCTTTCAGATGAGCAAGTTTTGTAATGCCCGAATCAGGCCTGGAAATAATAATCCCTCTGAACTTATCCCCGCCCTCACCCTTCACAGCAATGGCAATAACTTTGTGGCTAGTGGAAACATTGACATAGACCAACGGATTTTCATAACCGATATCAATGTTATTTTTCAGCACCTCCGCCTCATAGCTGGCAAAATTATCCGTTAAAACCGATTCAATCTTGTAGCCGGTTTCCTGGCTGAGATACGCTGCCAGTGGCTTCAGCATAGCATTGAGTTTTTCAGGAAAATAACGGGGCAACATGGACAGTTTATACTCTTCAGCCTGGACAAATCCACAGCTGAAGCAAAGCAGAATCAGTGTAAGAGAAAATATATTTTTCATAACCTGTCGTCAAATCTGTTAGTTGGTTGCTTTGTCCCGCAGAGGCAGAGTGAACTGAGTTACTGGCAAATTAAAGACCTGCAGCTTTACGGACAGGGTCATACTCACTGTCCCGTGCCGGCCTGAGTGCTTTAGTTTTCAGGGCCAAAAGTACAGGGTGACCGGGTTCAAGTTCTTCTATGGCCTTGACAATTTTCTCTCTGTCTTCTGGCTGCATGTTACGACTAACGGACAGTGCCCAGTTCGGCAGCCAGGCAGTGCTCGCCATAACTCGGATTGCTCCTGACGGTATAAAATCTCCAGCCTTATCGATCGCAGATTCACGAATAAATCCGGCATCCACATCCCCGGTATAAACAGAAAAAACCACATTTTCCTGTTTATTTTCAGGAACCTCCTCAATGGTACAGTCCTTTTGCACATCTATTCCATTTTCAAGCAATGTGAGTTTCTGGGAAAGGTACCCTCCGGCACTTGTATAGCCGACAATGGCAACTTTTTTACCTATGAGATCATCAATTGCGGACAGAGAACTGTCTGAGCGAGTAATTATAATTCCGCGGAATCTATCCCCGTCTCCTCCTTTTACTGCCATCGCAATAACTTCATGCGATTCTGCAGCAAGGACATAAATATAGGGATTTTCAAAACCGATATCTATGCCACCACTTGAGAGCTGTTTTAAATACTGATCAAAGGTTGATGTCAGTGTCGGTAAAATATTTAATCCGGTTTTTTTTCTCAAATATTCGGCCAGGGGGGTAATCCTGTTATTGATCTCTTCAGTGGAATATCTGGGCAGCATGGACAATTTATAATCTGCGGCAAGAGATAACTCTGCAGTAACCAGCATGAAAATGCCTATTATTGTAAAAATGCGAATCGTTAAACGTCTCATTAGCCTTTTCCTATTCTTGATAAAACGTTTAGCGCAATTGTCCGAGATGCTCATTTTATTTGCTCAACCTTTCCATGGCACCCTTTATCGAATGACGCATACGTTCAAATGCCGACGCAAGCTCGCGCATTTCACGTGGACCACTGCTCTTGACGATAAGATCCATTTCACCGAGACTGATCCGGTTGGCAACATTTGTCAACTCCTGCATTGGCTTGGTAATGGTCCTGGTCAGAAGAAAAAAAACTATAAAACCTATAAACAGGATTACACCGAGAATAGAAAGGGTCAGTGGTGAAATGAGGGCTTCACGAATGGCATCATCAACCTCGGAAACATAAATGCCCACGTGCACCTCGCCACCACTATCCGGAATGGAGGCCACCTCGTCATAAATGGTTTTGCCGCCTACTGTAATTCTGGAGTTGGCCCGCTCTGCACCTGAAGGCAGTTTATTCTGAGCAAAGACCTCAACCGGCAAGCCTTTTTCCTTAACCTGCAGCTCAAACTGCTTATCGAACCGACCAAGATCACTGAAAAACCCGGCAATTACGACACCCCTTTTATTGATAACAGCAGCATAGGCCACACCCGGAAGCTTACTTGCCCGCTGCGCCTCCTTATTGACTTGCAGGTAGTTGCGAAGCAAGAGCGGTTTTTGAATAACGCCGCTGAACGACTCAGTAATGGCTGCAGTTCTCAATTCTATCTGGCTATTGATAATTTCGGGGATGTATTTGAAGTACAGGTACCCAAAAGCCCCACCGACCATCAGAAAACCAGTGATCAGTGTTAACAGAAGATAGGCACCAAGGGGCATGCCCTTAGCTCTTGAGGCGGAGGCTTTCTTTCTTGGTGCTGCGGCAGTTGTATCTGACATTTCTGTTTGCCGCTCCTCTTCAGGAGACTCCACGGCTGCTGCGACATTGGTCATGTCTTTCTCATCGGACGTCGACTTGGTTACAGACGAAGTACCTGCTGACCTGGGCTTATCAACAACAATAATATGCCCGCATTCCTTGCAGCTGAACTTGGCCCTCTTCCCCTTTATACGAGTTTCATCAATGTTATATTTTTTTGCACAATCTTCACAGATAACAAGCATTTATCAAACTCCTCTCTCCGTACGCCCCGAAAACGTTATCTGACTGATGCCATATTTTTTATATCTGGCATCAGCCCAGTGACTCAGCATATGGTATATTTCAATAGGTTGCCTGATTCAAGGTCAAATCCAATTGCGAGAAAAAACTCAGTCGCCTATCCTTGGAGGATAATGAGGAAGGTAGAGCCTTCCCCTTCACGGCTCTCTTCCAGGAGCAGTTCGCCCCCGTATTCCCGGACAAATTTCCTGCTGATGCCAAGGCCCAGGCCTGTCCCCTCTCTTTGATCTTTAGTGGTAAAATACTGGTCAAAGATCGAAGACTGGACGGCGGCAGGGATTCCATTGCCGTTATCTTTGATTCGGATCTCTACGGCTGTCTCCTCATTGCGCCTGACATCTAAGGTAATCATCCCGCCTTGCCTCTGTTTTTGGTCGATGCTCTGCATGGCATTGCGCAGCAGGTTGGTATAGACCTGAATAAATTCGGTGAGGTCCGCATCCATGTAAGGCAGATCGTCGGGAATATTTTTTTTCACCATGATCTTTCTTTTTTTCAACGAATCGGCCAGGAGATCGAGGGATTCCAGCAGCGGCTCCGAAAGCAAAAAGCGACTGATTGATCTGGTTGTCATGGTAGACTCCCGCAAGGTGTTGATGATTTTTATGACCCGTTGGATCTGTTTGAATATAAACTGCAGATCCTGTTGCCGCTCCTCATGGAGAAGCAAAAATTCATTGGCCAGCCCCCCCAGGAGACTGAGATCTTCTTCCCCATAAGAGATACCTTCTTCGCTTTTCTGAGAGAAATATTGAGGAAAGGTGCCGTTTTTCAATTCCTTCTGCCAGTCGCTGAGAATCTCCTTAACTCCCACCAGAGAGTCGTGTATCTCCGGCCCTTTTGCCATGTCGTTTTCTACCCGGAACATGATCGCGGTCACCGGATTGAGAACCTCATGGGCGACCCGTCCTGAAGTCTCACCAACTACCGCAAGACGTTCAGCCTTTAACAGGTCCTCCTGAACCACCCGCAATTCATCAAAGGCCTCTTGGACCTCCTGGTTTTTTCGACGCAGTTCATCGGATTGTCGGGCAAGCAGCTCATTGGCTCGGCCGAGATTTCCCGAGGCTTCTTTTTCATGTTCATAAAGGGCCTTAACCTCAGCCTCCTGCTGACGAACCTGGTTAATTATCAGATTCAGGGCATCGACGATCTGCCTGATTTCATCGTCTGCGGGGATCGTTATCTGGTCGGGATATTTTCCCTGCATGATCTGGCCGGTTACCGCAATCAGTTGTTGCAAGGGGGCAACTATCTTCCAAATCAACAAAGAGAGAATCCCCAGGCCAGCAAAAAGAATAAGGAGGTTGACCTGCAGACTGCTCCGATAAATCTTTTTAATAGCGGCATGATTTGGTCTCTCGTTCCGGAACGAGAGAACCAACCAGGGCGATGTTCGCAAGCGGGCAAAGCCCACGCAGTTCTCCTGTTTGCTAAAGTTGATTTCGTGAAGGCTGCCTATTTCCTCGTGTTGCAGGGCATCCCGTAAGTCCTGAAACTGCAAGCCGGCAGAGAAAAAACTGCTGGATAATTGTTCCCGCAACTCATCAAGAAAGGGAGGGAGGTAAAGCAGGTTGTACTGGTCATCAAGAATAAGAAAAAAGTTATTACTGTCCTGCAGTTGAACCAGTTTGTTCTGATCGAGAAAGAGGGGGACCGTTTGCCAGTTAACCTTGGCGAGAAGGGCATAAGAGGTACTGAGTACTGAAAGCGGAGAAAAAAGCCAGAAGACGGGGGTCGAGCTTCCCCCCGGTTCGAAATAAATTCGCGATACGCCATGTTTTCTGGCCTCTTGATACCAGCCCTCCCCAGCCAGAGAGACGTTGGCTTCCAGGCTATCATGAGAAATCAGATTGCCCGCCTGATCTACCAGTAAAAATGCCTCAAAGTCGCTCTCCTTTTTCCACTCGCTGAAAAGCTCATCAAGGACACTGAGCCGCTGCCGTTTGAGAGCAATGGCCAGGTTGACATTTCCTGCCAGCAGGCTGAGAAGCTCTTGCTTTTGGGAGATAACTGTTCTCAATTGACGGTCAACTTCAACCGCTTTCTGGAGGATCGCCTTGTCACCCTGCTCCCGCAGATAGCTCTCAAGCTTGGACGAGGTGATTAGTGCCGCCGCACCATTGAGAACAATAAACAGCAGGAAAATAATTCCTGAAAGAAAGAGCAGTTTATTACGTAACCGGGATGACGCTGCCAACTGAGCCCTATTTTTTCGAGGAAAAGATCTGGTAAAACTGTTCCAGGATCTGGTGGAGCTCTGCCAGGGCCTGCAGGCTGTCCGATCCCTGTTTTTGCAGGGCCTGGTGCGCATGGGCAATTTTTTGATTCAGAGAATCCACGTCCAGCCCCCTGGCAGTAAGGACTTGCTCCAGTTGTTCCATGTATTCACTGATTTCGCCCAACTCATCCAAGGCAATATCAAAACGTTGCTCATTCAGGGCGTTGATAGCCAGATCGATATAAAAACGGCTGGCAGTTAAACGCAGGGGGATGACGGTAAACCTGTCCAGAATGTCAAAAAGTTCCGGCTGCAGTTCGAGAAAGCGCGCTTCCACCAGCACTCTATCACGCCGATTGATGCCTCGAGTAATTTCTGCCAGAGAAAACTCAAAGGCCTGCAGATAGCTGAGCTCCACTTGGGAATTCAGCTCATCACTGACCTTCAGGACTTTATTGTAAAAGAGGTCAATCTGACTCACCTCTTGCGAGGCCTCTTGCCACTGTTCGTTACGAAAACTGTTCTCAAGGAGATGGATATGCTCAAAGAGCTCAATGACTGTTTCCTGCAGGGCAGGGGTCATGTCAGATCGTTCAATGATTTCGGCAACACTCTCTCCTTCTTCCTCAGCCTCTTCCGCCAGGAGCGGGTTCAGCAAGGGGACGGCAACAAGCATTAAGGCGAGGGCAAGGATGGAAAACAGATGAATGAGTCTCATGATCTTCTCCGCATTGGCAAAAGGATTATAGAAGAAATGGCCAGGAGTTAATCCTCGGCTGCAATAATACAACAGTTTCTCCCCCTGTTTTTGGCTTCGTACAGGGCGAAATCTGCCTTTTCGATGATCTCCGTGATGGTGGTTGCCGCTGTCGGTACCAGTATCGTTCCCCCCAGGCTGATCGTAACCTGCACGGCCCGGCCTTCGGCATTAAAGATATACCCTTCTATAGCACTGCGGATCCGCTCTCCTACCTTGAGGACGTTATCCTGTGAAATGTTTTCCAGCAACAGGATAAACTCTTCCCCGCCATAGCGGCTGACAAATTCATGACCACGATTCTTATGACTCAGCAGTACCCCCATTTCCTGGAGTACCCGGTCACCGATCGTATGGCCATGGCTGTCATTTATCATCTTGAAGTAGTCGATATCAATCATTATACAGGCCAGTGAGTTTTTCAATCGAAGACAGCGGAAGAGAAGCTGCTTGAAAAAAACTTCGAGATAGCGCCGGTTGGGGAGACCGGTCAAGCCGTCATAATAGGTCAGTTTTTCATATCGGTCCCGCAATTCTTCAGATTTTGACAGCTGGCCTGCGGTTTGATGTAATTCGTCGAGGGTGGTAGAGAGCTGCAGGTTGGTACTGTGCAGTTCCTGATATGTCCTTGAATTCTGAATCATATTCACTGCCTGGCAGGCAAACACTTCAAGCAGCATTGAATCCTGGAGAAAATCTCGATCCTGCTGGACAAAAAGAACACCCTGGACAAGGGTTCCAATCTGGAGGGGAATGGCCGCCATGTGCTCAATAACTATCGGTCGCCGCGCCCTGACCGCATCTTCTACCAACCCCCACTGGGAATCCATAGCGGTAAGGGAGTTAACAGACATTCCCTGGAACTGTCCGGCCCCGATCATCGTTACCCCCTCAAAAGCATCGTTCAGCCGAACAAAACCGTCGCTGGCACCAAGCAGTTTGAGAAAATGGCTGAGTATCCCTTCCAGCAGATGCTCAAGGAGCAGGGGGGGGATCTTGTTCAGATCATGAACAAAGTCGAGGATGCTGAGAAGGCTCTCCTGCATTATCTCCAATTGGCTGACCAAGGCCTCTTCATGTCGTCGTCGATTCCAGGCTGAGACAAGATGAAGTGCGGACTGAGAAAGTTCGCCTATGGTGAAAGGCTTGTTGAAATAAAGCCAGTCTTCCTGTCGATCAAAGACCTTACCGATCTGTGTGGTGCTGCGGTCGGTATAGGCGGTAACCACCGCGCAAAGTATCTGATTATCGAGTTCACGTATGCGAGCAATTGTTTCCTGCCCGTCTATGCCGCCTGGCATCATCATATCGAAAAAGCCGACAGCAATCTGTCTACCGAAGTCAAGCTCGCGACGGACAATATCCACCGCCTCTTCTCCACTTGAGGCTGTAAAAACAGAGAAGGAATTCTCCTCTGGCAGGAGGACAGAACTGTCTGCCTCTGCCTCTCTCTCACCTGAAGATCGTCTCCGCCTGGCGGAAAGTCTGCTTTTTATATCGGAGACCTCGCCCTTGTCTTGCTGTAGAATTCTTCGGTATGCTTCAAGAACACCGGGTTCATCATCAACACAGAGTATCGTGGTGTTCCTAGTAATTTTTTCCATAGTTATAGTGAGAAAGGTCTTTTGCTCTTTTCAAACAGTAGTAAGTATACATATTGTAAATGTTATCATCGTTTACAGCAAAACGTCAAAACCTAATTAAATAGAGACCCGAGTGATAACTCAACAATCAATTTTCAAATCAGCTGCAGCGAAGTAAAATTACTCTCATTATCAATACGGCCATCCCCCGTCGTTTTTCACTCGCTCTTTTCCTTCCGCAAACACACAGTTTCCTTACTGTACTCCTGCCACACAGGATCAGTGTACTGCTCATGACAGTCGACACAGAGCCCCACACGGAGGATTCGCTGCAGTTCATCTTTATTGAAGGGACGAAGCTCAGGACGGGAACCGTGCTGCAGGGCTTCACCCTCGATATTGACAAAGGCATCAAAGGGAACGGTCTGACCCACCAGGGTATCTACGCCCTGATCCAGAGAAGAGAACGACCAGTTACCATCTTTGTCCACAGCCACGGTTCCCTCACCCAGGCCCACGGTCTTGGTGGACTGGTGGCAGTCACCACAGTCTCTGCCCTTGGCCTGAGTGGTATGGGGATTGATAGCAGCCATGGTAAAGCGGTTGAAACCGCCTTCGACATTGCCTTCTTCATTAACCAGAGTCACAATGTCCTGGCAGCCGGGGGTGACTATCACCACCTCGTCCTTCCACAGGGCGAGCATGGGCTTTTCATAGCGGATATAAGACCTGCCCTCTTCCCACATGCCCGGGGTCTCTTCCAGGGTCAACTTGTCCAAGTGCTTTTCTGCAGCATCACGTTTTACATGACACCCATAACACTGCGGTACCCAGCTGGAGTGGCAAGACTCACAGGTCATCCGTTTATGGCCTTTGAAATCGCAGACTCCTTTTTTGGGTACAGCCAGAGGATAAACCTTGTCATTGACCTTCCCTGTTAACTCAAACTTCCCGTCTTTTTTGCTGATATTGATAACAGGATCCCCCTTACGGGTGGTTCCCGGATTTTCCGAATGACACATCTCGCAGGAAATCTCCAACTGCTCCTCGTAATGGGCGTAGCTGGTACCGTCGCCCATGATCTCGTTACGGGTATGACAGTCTATGCAGGCCATCTCCTTCTTGTGGTGAATATCCTCGGCAATCTCCAGATAAAAACGCTGGCCAGGCAACTGTTTTGAGGTCATTCCTCCCTTTTCATAGGGAGTGCCATAACCTTCGGACTCGAAGATGCCGGTATAAGAGATACCGATTCTGCCGGAGCGATTATGACAGCGGATACAGTTATCTTCCCCAACTTTTCGAATGATCAGGGGATGAACCTTTTTCTTTTCACTCGTGCTGGTATCAGCAAAACCGGCCACACCCTGCCGATCTTGTCCCTCGGGAAGAAGATAATGACATGCAGAACAGCCACCACCCTTTTCATTGAAGAAATCCGGAGCTCCGGGCAGATCATTTTTCTGCTTCCATAGATGACAGGTAGCGCACAGTTTCCGGAAATAATCCAAGGCCAGGGAAGTCTCACCACTGTCCATCAGATCTTTTACAGTGAGTTCCGTATTCTGGGAGTCGCTCTCACCCCAGTAAAAAAGAAGGGTGCCGAGGATACCGCGGTTAGTGGCCATGAGAGAATTCATCACCTTTTTCACGTCCTTTGGATGACAGCCCTCGATCCCGCAGGTTTTTTCCACCACCCGCAGGTCGCCCGGATTGATAACCATACCCTTATGTGCCTGATCTTTATCGAGGGCCAGCCCGTCACCGAGATGACAGGAGGCACAACCTATTACTCTGGGGTCATGGGCAGGGTCGAGTTTTTCTTCCTGATGGCAGAAAAGGCACATATCAATACGACCACTGGTGGTAAGATAAACCTGGTCCGGACGTTTGGTCATCATTTCCCGACCGATGAGCAGGCCGACTATGATCAGGAGGAGAAGCAGGAACAGTTGTTTTTTTATCGACCATCCCTCGCGGTTCCGGCCTGTTTTCTCTTGCTTGCGCATCTGTCAATCCTGAAAATTCTGGGCGTTGGGATACCTGCGGCCATAGCCAAAAGCCTTGCTCGTCACTTTCAATCCCATGGCAGCCTGTTTACGCTTGTACTCGTTAATCCTCACCCGGCGCAGGACATCACGAACCAGTTCCTTCTCAAAACCACGTTCAACAATTTCCTCAACTCCCAGTTGCTCTTCCAGATGCAGCTCCAGGATTTGATCGAGAATTTCGTAGTCGGGAAGGTCATCCTGATCACACTGATCGGGTTTCAGTTCTGCCGTTGGTGCCTTATTTATGGTGCGGGCAGGAATAATTTCTCTTTCCCGGTTCACAAAGTGAGAAAGTTCATAGACCAACTGCTTAGGGACATCAGAGATAACGGCCAATCCTCCGTTCATGTCTCCGTAAAGGGTACAGTACCCTACAGCCATCTCACTCTTATTCCCAGTAGAAAGCAGGAGATGACCAAATTTATTGGACAAAGCCATAAGCAAATTGCCACGGATACGGGCCTGAAGGTTCTGTTCCGCCAGATCAGTAGGAAGGTCGCCAAAGATGGGATGAAGACTCTCCTGAAAAGCTGTAAAAAGCTTACTGATGGGGATGACCTCAAATCGACAGCCAAGATTGTAGGCCAGGGCCTTCGCATCTTCCATGGAATCATCGGAACTGTAAGGGGAAGGAAGGGCCACCCCCAGGACATTTTCCGCTCCCAATGCCTTGACGGCCAGGGCTGCGGTGAGGGCAGAGTCAATACCCCCGGACAGACCGAGAACCACGGAACGGAATCCGCATTTGCCGATATAATCCCTGACTCCCATGACCAAGGCATCATGAACAGCTGCCAACCCCTCTTCTTCTGCAGGTTCATGCATGGGACCACTCCAGTCATCACTATCAATAACAAGAATGTCTTCCTCAAATCCTCGGCACTTAGCACTGATTTCTCCCTCACTGTTCATGAGCAGGCTACGTCCGTCAAAGAGGAGAGAATCCTGGCCGCCGATCTGATTGACATAGAGCAGGGGCACCTGATAACGACTGCAGAGGGAACGAAAGATACCATGACGAACACGTTCTTTATCCCGCTGAAACGGAGATGCCGAGATGTTAATGAGGCAGTCTATGCTCCGTCCCCCTGCCTTTACCCCGGCAAAGAGTTCTTCTACAGGATCGTTGCCATACTCACCAATCACCGAATGCCAGATATCTTCACAAATAGTAATTCCGAGACGCAAGCCATTACACTCAACCGCTTCTGATTGTTCGCCCGGTTCAAAATAACGTTTTTCATCAAACACATCATAGGTCGGCAACAACTGTTTGCGCACCCGATGGATAATCGTGCCCTTACGAATCAGGACAGCACTATTATACAAACGTTTGCCCCCTTGCGGCTGATGACGCTGCTCGATACAGCCAATCAGAACATCAAGATCCGGCAGTTCACGACAGAGCTGTGCCAGGGCCCGATCATGGGCAGCAAGAAAGGCCGGGCGTTCCAAAAGGTCCTGGGGAGGATAGCCGGACAGGACAAGCTCCGGAAACACCACCAGACCGCATTTCGCCTTTTCAGCCTTGAGGCTGGCCTCAAGGATCTTGCGACTGTTGACTCCAAAATCGCCTATCACCGGGTTTATCTGAACCAGGGCTATTTTCATACTTTCCCAAACTACGGTAAATGAGACAGAAATATCTCTTGGAAAAACTTCCACAAGAGCCACAACACCTGGGCGCAGTCTTTACCACATTCTCCTTTGTTGTCAATTATAAGGGGAGAAATAGCACGCAACCGCTGAATGAGAATCTCACGTCGATAACGCCTCACAAGGTGTTTCAATCGTCAAAGCGATAATCGAAAACAGGCTACTTTCCAGTCAGTTAACCTGACTACATAAAAAACAACTACCTCATTTCAACAATCTTTGTTTCACCCACATAGTCCCGAGGTTCAAAGCCAGTCATAGTGGTCATCTTCCTGGTCAACGCTCCGATTTCTTTAAGATTTCTGACAATTGTTTTTACTTCATTTATCAATTCCGTCTTCTCCAGATCCTCTTCAAGCAGCTGAGCCGTTCCCAAGGCCGCAAACAGGGGGGTGTTGATCTCGTGAGCAACTGTTCCGGCCAGCTCCACCACCCCTTGCAGCTTGACCCGTTCCAGCTGTTCTTCTTCCAGCTGCCGTTTAGCAGTTACATCACGAATTACCTCAATGACATACTCGATCTCTCCGTCCGAACCGAGCATAGGTGAAGCTGTACGCTCATACCAGCGCACACCGTCTTTCTGAAGAGTCTGATGAGTATAAGTGCAGGTGTCCCCCGTCTCCAGGACCTTGCTCACCGGGCAATTCTGGTCATCGCATTCCTGATCCTGCCAGAGCTCATGATAATCACAACCCAGCAGCTCATTTTCTGAACGATTCATCACCTGCTGAAAAACCTTGTTCACCAGGACCAGGTGTTTATCCTTATCGAGCACCAACAGTTGCGGCCTGATACAGTCAAGGATATTCGTGAGAAATCGCTCATTTTCCTCGATCTGGTTAAAAAGCAAAGTAATCTGCTGATAGGTCTTGGCATTACGGATGGCAGCCCCCCCGGCCTCGGCCACGGTCACGGCAAAATTGATCTCACTGCTGGTAAAACAGCGAGGTACATCAGAAAGGATACGGAGCACTCCGATGACATCCTGTTCCGCCTTGATAGGAACGGAAAGCAGGGATTTGATCCCTTCTTCTTCCATATATTTTTTATAAAAAATCCGCGGATCGCGGCTTACATCATAGATGGAAGCCGGAGAACCGGACAGGGCGGCCTCCACATTTTTTTCATTCTCCACCCTCCCCCGTCGAAGATAGCGCTCAGACAAACCGTGGGAGGCCACCAGTTCCAGCTGATTAGTCTGGGGCTTGAGCAGACGGATGGTACAGCCCTTGCAGTCCAGAGAATAAGGCAGGCGTTCTACAATGGTATCAAGTACTGCCGACAGGTCGAGACTGGAATTAAACAGGGTGGAAATCTCCTGCACCTCCTTCATAAAATCAACCTGGTTCTCCATTTCCTTGAACATCCTGCCGTTGGAAATGGCAATGCCCACCTGTTCGGCGAGTGCCATGGAAAAAGAAATCTCCTCAGCTGTAAAGATTCTATTCTTCCGCGTCAGGAGGCGAAGAATGCCGATAATCGAATCCTGAAAAAGAATAGGCAGGGTGAGAACGCTTTTAACCCCCTCACTCTGAACCAGTTGCTGATCACCATGCGCTGTTTCTCGATCAACATCGATCTTGGCCACCGGATATCCGGAACGGATAACCTCCATTGTTTCTTCAGTGTCAATGGTATAACGGGAAAGATACTCTGCAGAAAGTCCGTGGCCGGCACCCATAACAAACTGACCGGTTTCGGCATCCAGCAGGCGGATAGTAGCCGCGTCAACAGCCAAAAGATCAGGCAGACTACGGACGACAGTATCCATAACCTGTTGATGATCAAGCACCATGGAGGTCAGCTTAGTTACCTTTTGAAAGACCTCGAGATACTCCTGTTCCCTTATTCGCGGCAAAGACATATCCTGCTCCGATTCAGATCGTTGTCATACTCAGGAAAATTGAAGAAAAGGGAGGGGACGCTGAAGAGAAAATCGAATTCAACAAAATAGCAATACAATTTCAGCTTGTTGAAAGGGTGTCACAAACGAGCAGGAAGGCATGCTGATTCTATGATAAAACCTGAGTTGCCAACAAATCCGGCCAGAAAATGCCCTGCAAGATCCTCAACATCCAAATAACTTATTAATATATACGAAGCGGGCTACCCACTGAATTAAAATACGCTTTGCCGCACACCCCGTAAGCCCCAACAAAGGGCTGCAGTAAAAGGCATGGGCCAGTTGATGATAGTACAGACCTTTCGGGTTGCTTTGGCCAACGACCCAAGCAACCCGAAAGACACAGTCAGTACCAAAAGGAGGAGAAACTGGAACATTCTGCGGTATTGTTACCAAAATCTATACAACACCATACAACGCATTCAGACTTCCCACTAAAGCCGTTATTGCCTGCCCCTCCACAAGGACAGTGGCCCATGCCAATTAAATTAAAGCAAGCCTGATGCCAAAATACCAGAAAAATAAAAACAAAAAATATTACTCCTCTTATACCAGGAAGTTACTGCACAAATAATGCCGTACCGCCCTCTACCGGTATTGCCTGGGAACAGCGATGCTTGCAACAATAAAGGTGCACTGCAACAAAATTGCCCGACCATCCAGAGTCAGCGCCTTCCATTAAATCCAGAAAAGGAGAACAGTGAAGTTATGTAACTAAAAAGGACACTAAAGACCATTCAGAACAAGCTTATCGAGGAAGGCATGGCCATCAAACACAAATCAGACTTCTGAATAAATTCACAGCCAGCTGGAGCAACAACAAAGTAGCACTGAAACTTTATTGTTGCAGTTTCAGCGTGGCTTCGACCTTTCTTTTTCTTTTTTTCTTTCCGCATATTCTCTTTCGTTTTTCAGTTAGCTTTCTATTATCACATGACAAAATAATTTTTCCATGTCCAACTTTGCTATCTGGCATTGCCTGTGCAAGATGTTATCTAAGATGTGGGCTTTCTGAAAAATACAAGTAAATGGAAGAACGGTCTTTTCTTGGCAATACTGTTGAAATCCAACCACTTGAAGAGTAAGCGCAGGTTTTCAGGACTGCCTCAGCAATGTTCATAGGAGCTCGATGATTCTTTTTAAAAAAATAAACAAGACACTCTGTCTCCTCCTCTCAGCGCTGATTGTTTATCCAGAGCAGGTGTGGGCGCTTCAATCCCATGCCGCCCCAGAAGGCATCTATGTGCACCAGTTGGCCCACATCTTTTTCCTGGCTGCTCTTTGCTATCTGTTCTGGGATATACGCAGGAGCTCTTTTCCCAGCAAGGGGTGGAGATTCCTCCAGATGTTCTGTGTTCTTATGGTGTTATGGAACATTGTAGCTTTCACTGGTCACTGGATAGGAGATGTTATCGACAAGGATTATTTTGTCACAGAATCCGGGTACCTTTCAGCAAAAATAATAGGCCCGCTCAACACAATAAAACTGGTCTATTATTTTACCAAGCTTGATCACATATTCAGCGTTCCGGCTCTATTCTGCCTGTATCTCTGTATGCGTTCTCTCTACAAGACCTCATGCGGGGAGGAGAAGGCATGAACGGGTTACCCATGTTCCCGGCAAATCTTACTGACATGGTCGGGTCTCTGCTCATTATTATTTTCTCTTTTCTCTCGCTTCGCTACGCCTATCTCTTAACAAAAAAACAACCTGATAATTTTCTATGGGGTTTTCTTTTTTACTTCTGCATGACCCTCGCGGCCTTTGCCATCTCCAGAGCAATGGGCCACTTAGTCAAACAAGTTCTCTTTATCAGCGGAAACGAGACACAGTGGAAAATATTGGCACCATTGGCCGGCGGTTTTAATACCCTGCTCATGACCTCCCTTGCCGCCGTAACAATTTACTACCACAAAGGCATTGAAGGGTATCGTGCCATTGAAACAAAAGCCAAAAGCCTCAAGATCGCTAACAAGAAGCTGGAGCGGACCGCCAGTCAACTCTATGAAATGAACCTGCACCTGGAAGAAATGGTTGAAGATCGTACCAGAGAGCTCTCTGCTTCAGAGAAAAAGTTTCGAAATTTCTTCACTAATTCCAAAGACATGGTTTATTTTTGTGACGCAGAAAACAGGCTGGTAAAAATGAACGCCTCCGGGCTTAAAATGCTCGGCTACTCCATCTCTAATCCTCCTCCTCTCACTCTTCACGATATGTTTCGCAATGAAGAAGATCTGGATAACTATTTTGAAGAAATCCTCGCCCACCATTTTATTGAAGATCTTGAGGTCGAATTTTCCATGGCTGACGGTACGGCCATCAACATTCTTCTCTCTGCAACCGCTGTTTATAACGATGCTGGTGTGTTCATAGGCTGTGAAGCTATTGCCAAGGATTTGACCCGGGTGAAGACCATGATGACCCAATTGGCTTCCAGCGAGAAAATGGCTTCAGTAGGTCAGATGGCAGCAGGGGTTGCCCATGAAATCAATACACCACTGGGGGTTATCCTGGGTTATTCCCAACTCCTGATGGATGATTTTCCACCTCAAACAGAAGTAGGACAGAACCTTCTGGTAATAGAACGTCAAACCAAGACATGCCGTAAGATTGTTGCAGACCTGCTCAAATTCTCCAGACAAGCGGAAAGCGCTAAAGAGGATATTTCAATCAATGAGGTCATGACTGATGTACTGGCCGTCAGCGAACATTCCCTGAACATGGATCATATCCAAGTACATCAGAACCTGACAAAAGACCTGAAAACCATTGTTGGTGATGCAGGAAAACTGCGACAGGTTTTTATAAATTTTATCAACAATGCCCATCATGCAATGGAGGAGCAGGGAGGCGGAGAGCTGTTTGTGTCCACTCGAAGCAGGCACGACGGTAAAGAAATCGTAGCCACTATTCGGGATACTGGCCACGGCATACCAGACAAGGTTCGCCCTAACATATTTGATCCTTTTTTCACAACCAAGACCGTCGGAAAAGGAACAGGCCTTGGTCTCTCTGTTTCCTATGGCATTGTTCAGGAACATGGAGGGATTATTGAGGTTGAAAGTCCGGTAGTCGACAAAGAAACCGGTGTGACCACACCGGGGACGGCATTCCATGTGATTCTGCCAACGGCCTTGGTCGAGGCCCATGCTGTAAAGGCATAAAATTCATTTTGTTAGATCTTGGAGGAAATAATGGCTGATATTTTAGCGCTTGATGATGTCCGCGATGCAACGGTTCTTATTGGTAAAATCTTAACAAAAAAAGGCCATACGGTACACACCTTCACAGAGGAAGACGATGCCATAGCCCATGCCAAGAGCAATAAAGTCGATCTGGCCATCCTTGATATCAAGCTGAAAAAGATGAGCGGCGTTGAAGTCCTGGCAATTTTAAAAAATATTGATCCAACGATGCGGGCCATCATTCTCACAGGATACCCAACAGTGGAAACAGCGCGAGAAGCCATCAGCCTTGGGGCCGATGAATACTGCGTAAAGCCCATTGATCGTGATGAACTTGAAGAAAAAGTAGAAAAGGTCCTTCTCATGTCGAGTAGATAGCGTGCTTTTAGCGACAAACAAAACGCAGGCAAAAACAAGGGAGGAAAAACCGTAAAAGTAAGAAGCAGCAAGACGAGTCAATGAAGTGTGTTGACTAATGGGTACCTGTTTTTCAAGGTAGCCTGTTTGTATTAATCCGAACCAAGGAGTTATAATTATGATGAAAGGTAAAAAACTGTCGATTGCCTTATCGGTGATTTCAATTCTCCTTTTTGCCTGGCAGAGCAGCTGTTTTGCCGAGGCAAAAATTTCTGCAGCAAACTATAAAGCTGGAGATACTGTCACCATCGAAGGACAGATTCCCCCCGGCCAAGAACTTTATATCGCTGTTGCCCAGCAGAAAATGTTCAAAAGCTCAGACACAGAGGGTAAATTTGAGATAAAGAAACTGCCGCAGAAAGGAGAAAAATTTGGCTATACGCCAGATACCGCAATCCCCCCTCTCTATTACATGGTGACCACCAATCCTACTGCATTTGGTAAAAATGCAGATAAAAGATTTGGCGGGCCATCATTCCTGTTCAAAAAAGGAAGCGGCCTGTACAATGCCACTATGTTCAAACTGAAAACAAGCTTTGATGATGTGGATGCCAAAGAAATGATGGGACCTATCAAAACTGCTGAACAGTGGAATTTCCTCAAATTTGCCCATGAAGACTCATACGGTATCGACACCGTCGTTAAAGAGGGAAACAAAAAGGGTAAAGTTGTCATCTTTGCTCGGAGTGTCATTAGTGATGAATCCAGTGGGAATTACTGGGATAAAGGAACTTCGATAAAACTTGACAAGGCTACCGGTCAATTTACAGCATCTTTCAAATCATTTCGCCATACCGCTCCTGACACTGCTTTTGATGTCTATGTAAATGGTGCGAAAGCCGGTTCGTACAATATTGAGAAGAATGGCTTCTGGCTTGCCAAAGGGTATCGTTACATGAACCCCTTGATCATTGTCATTGGTGCCATTCTTGTCGGTACCTATTTCTCAATGATCGGTGCTGCCGGTGGTATGCTGATGGGTGCTTTTCAGGCCCTGTTCGTTCAGACTGCCGGTCCTGTCGGTATCAATGCCGCAAATGTTCTGCGTCCTTCAAATATTGCCCTTACCCTCTTCTCCCCCCTCGGTTCATTTTATCGTTTTGCCGTGGTTGAGAGACGTGTAGCCTGGCCGGTGGGTCTTTCTTTCGGTGCAGGTATTTTTATCGGTTCCATCTGGCTTGGCAGCTATGTCACCCAGTATCTCTCAATGGCGGCTTACAAAGAATGGCTGGGTATTCTGGTTGTGATCATGGGAATCAAAACTCTCATGGAACTGACTCCAGGAGCCATGAACAAGCGAAAAAACATCAAAGCAATGACCCAAAAATTCAACGCTGCGGTCAAGAAGGCAAAAGAGACCGGCGGCGCTGTTGAAATGGGTTCAATTGAACCGGTTAAAACCGGCCTGACCGACTACCGTTTCAAATTCTGGGGTGAGGAGTTCAGAATCAATCCCCTGCTCTTTGCCTTTTTAGGAATTATTGTAGGTATTGTTTCCAGGGCATTTGGTATTGGCGGTGGCTTTCTGTTAGTACCGATGATGACCACTATTGCCGCCCTGCCCATGTATGTTGCCGTGCCTATCTCTTTGATCGGTACCTGCTTTTCAAGTATCGGCTCTTTTATCGGCTACGTATTGAATGGCTACCTTCCTGACATGGTACTTGCCGGAGCCATTATTGTTGGTGGATTTGCCGGTGGTATGCTCGGCAGCCGCTGTCAGAAGATGTTCAGTGAGAAAACTCTGAAGATCGTTCTGGCCTGTACACTGTTCTTCCTGTTCTTCCGGTTCCTGAAAATTGAGTACTGGATCTAATGGGTAAGCAGATTATGTAACTACACAACACGAAGTGGAACAGAGGCCGATTGCATCTCACAATGCTCTGCCTCTTTCCACTTCATATTCTTTCAAAGGTATCTCATAATTATCCTGCATTCTAAAATGCCAATTTATCTGGATCAGGAAAAACAATAGAACAACAACACTGGATGACAAGGTAACATACGACGTCACTTGCTGAGCAAACCTTTACGCTGATGGATTCATCATGGAAACCTTTTTGGATGTGGTCTGGGAAAATTTATATGCAGCGCTTCTGTTCCTGGCTGAAAGCATGGATCATCTGCTTTCCCCGATACATACTGTTATAGGCCCCATGGCAGTGATTTTTTTACTCGCTTTGGCCACAGTAGTTACCACAAAATTCTTAGGAAGGGTGTGCCGAACAAAACGACATATCTTGCTCGAGCAGAAATTTAATTACTGGCTCAGTGTCCGTGAAGAAGCCATGCAATGTGAAGATCGCGACAAAGGTAAGCGAATGGCCAGGAACATAGATCAGGCGACACTCAATCGTTCTTATTACGATTATTTTTTTGAAGGATTGTTACTCAGTCTGCTCACCATGTATATGCCGATTCTTCTGGTGTTATCCTATGTCAATACCGCTTATCGCTCTGAGAGGCTTATGGCTCTGACCGGTAAAGAATATCTCATACGCTTCAACTCATCCGGTAGTGACCCCACGCTGATCGGTTCTGTTTTTTTCTTTTTTGTTTCTCTCCTCTCCCTCTATTTGGGCTGGTTTATCCTGAAAAATATTTTTGCACGGATGAAAAGAAACAAGGCGATGAACGAAGAAAAGCAGACGCCAACTACTCATTCCCCAGTGAACCCTAAACGCTTTTTTTTAGCGGAGGAACTCAAATGAAAAAATCGATATACTCCATGTGCGGGATGTGCACGGTACGCTGTCCCATTCGCGTGGAGTCGGAAGACAACAAAGTAACCTGGATAGAAGGCAACCAACACCTTCTTGGCGGTGCGCTTTGTGCGAAAGGGTCGGCAGGGCCTGCCCTGGTTGCAGACAAAGAACGGCCACAACAGCCACTAATCCGGGTAGGTGATCGAGGAGCTGGTCGCTGGAAAAAGGTCAGCTGGGACACTGCTCTTGACTATATCGCTGACAAACTCAAAAAGATCAAAGAAGAACATGGCCCTGAGTCTGTTGTCCTTTCATCCAGAGGTGGTCCATGGCAGAACATGTACAAAACCTTCATTCACGCCTTTGGTTCCCCCAATTATACCAACCATGACTGCACCTGCGGACGCAACACCCATCATGCCAGCCTTTCTCTCAATGGCGTTGGAAGAAAGGGTTTTGTCTATGACATAAAAAATGCCAAACACCTGGTTCTTTTTGGTCGGAACATGTTCTCATCTCTGCGTATCGCCGAAAACCTGCAAACCTTGGACATGCTGGACAATGGTGGAAAGCTCACCTATGTGGATGTGCGCCAGACCATGACCGGACTTAAAGCGGATCGTTTTTTTCAGGTGCGCCCGGGAACCGATTATGCCCTCATTCTTGCTATGATTCATGAGATTATCAAAAGAGATGCCTATGATCATGATTTCATAGAGCAATATGTGAGTGGCTTTGATGAACTCAGCAATTTCATAGAACAGTATACTCCGGCATGGGCTGCAACAGAGTGCGGTATCAAGGAGAAATCCATTCATGCATTTATTGATGAAATTATACCTGCCATGCCCAAGGTTATTTTTCACCCTGGCTGGAATCTGTCACGTTATAAAGATTCATTCTATGCCAGTCGCGGTCTGCATATCTTAAACGTACTGATGGGGAACATTGAGCAGAAAGGTGGATTGATTATCCCCAAAGGTCCTGGTGATTGTGGAGTAAAAGGTATTCGCAGCCTCGACTGTGCAAAACCTGATATCAAACGTGCAGATGGTGTCGGCTGGAAATACAAACATTTTGACAAGGGCCCAGGCCTTGCCCATTTGTTTTTTGACGCCATGGAAAAAGAAGAGCCTTACCCAGTTAAGGCCTGGATAACCATGCGGCATGACCCTTTCAGCGGCATGCCGGATCCGCAACGGCAAAAAGCTTCTTTTGACCACTGTGACCTCCTGGTCGCCATTGATACCCATTACGGTGAGTTCAGCTGGTATGCCGATGTGATTCTTCCCGAATCCACATACCTGGAAAGAGAGAGCACCATTTGCGTACAGAAAGGTTTAAAACCCCGCCTGGCCGTGCGCAGGAAGGCAGTAGAACCTGAGGCCGATACCAAACCGGCCTGGTGGATCTTCAAAGAGCTCGCCAAGCGACTCGATATCGCTGAACATTTCCCATACAATACCATAGAAGAACTCTGGGACTGGCAGCTTGAGCCTACAGGCTTTTCCATGAAGGATTTTGATGAAAAAGGTTTCATTTCTCTCACTGATGATCCGATCATGTATGACCCGAAAAACCTTGAAGGACAGTTTGCTACGCCTTCCGGGAAGATAGAAATCATCAGTAAAAAACTGACGGATGCCGGACTCCCCTCATTAAAGGAATATGAGTCTCCCCTTAAACCGGAAAAAGGTATGTTCAGGCTGGTCTATGGCCGCTCTGCTGTACACAGTCATGGACACACAACAAATAATCCTCTGCTCAATGAGTTAATGCCGGAAAACAGCCTCTGGATAAATACCAAGGTCGCCAACAAACTGGGTATTGCCAACGGCGATCTTGTAGATATAGCTGCAGAGAATGCAAGCTACACAGGTACGATGAATGCCCATGTTGTCGACTATATCCATCCTGAAGCAGTATACATGGTGCATGGATTCGGCAAACACATCCCCTTACAGACGAGGTCATATCATGCCGGAGTCAGTGACCAAAAGCTGATGGTTGGAAAACTTGACGACTGGGATCAGGCAGGCGGAGCCATAAATCTTTGCGAGTCTTTTGTCCATGTGCGGCGCAGTGTCCGGAACCTGAAGAGGAGGGTCGAATTATGAACAAATACATGATCTACCTCAATTCCAAAAGATGTATTGGCTGCCACGGCTGTGAGGTCCATTGCAAAGCGGTCAAAGGATTACCGGTTGGCCCCTTTCTCTGCGAAATTGACCACAAGGCTGTCCCCAGTGTGAAAGGCGTTCCGAAAACCGAATTTACTTTCCGCTCCTGTTATCACTGTGACAATCCTCTCTGCGTACCGATCTGTCCAACAGATGCCATGATCAAACGAGCAGATGGTATCGTCTACATTGATCAGGAAAAATGTATCGGCTGCATGGCCTGTGCAGGTGCCTGTCCCTGGACAATTCCGGAGATGAATCCGGATACAAAAAAGGCAGTAAAATGTGACTACTGTATGGATCGGGTTGATGCCGGGCTGAAGCCTGCCTGTGTCACCAAGTGTACAACCCATGCCCTGAAATTTGTTACGCTGCAGGAAGTATAATATAAAGATTGTCGAGAGACCTGGGCGGTCTCTCGACAATCACCTTCCTCAACAAGAAGCGTCCACTCTCCTGGTAGGAACTGCTCCAGCCACGAACAATCCCCAAAACTTCCCATGCACTTGGAACTTGAATTCAGCGAGTGACCATTGTCGGTACAGAATACCTTCCTGCGAGTGCAGACAGGTTGCCGGAAATTTCGATTGCTCCTTCTGGTGACACAAGTCTTGAGTCGATCCCAATACGACAGGCATGATTGATTATCGTGCCTGTCGTATTGGGCATTCACAGGAAAGAGTGATCAGGCGTCATGCATTTGAAGGTAAACCAGTGTCTGATTTAGCAGTTGATAGGCTATTTCTCCAAATGTGATTGGCCCGACAAAGGGTGAAGTCTGCTTCCCTTCTAAGCCGGAATAGAGATAATTCAGTATACAGTTGCATGAGAAGACAACACTTTCTTCGGACAATCCGATTTCCTGCAACTGCGCTGTAAAGGCTGAGGCATAGTCATCAACAGCCTTGGCATGTTTATATCGAACCCCGCTAAAGACCGGTGCATAGAACTTCACCACGCCGGTAGCTTGACTTATATCCTGAAAACTGACATTGACCAAAGCACCATAATAGTCGGCCACTAACGGAAGCTTGGTATCCAATTTATTTCGTTCAATATAGGCAACAAAATTCTCTTTTACCCCATTAACATTCACATCTGTGCAGCTGAACCCATCTTCTGGGAAAGTCAGAGTGTCACCGTCGCTCTGCTCGAATATATTGACTATACCAACATCAATGGCTTTCCCTGGCGGCAGGGTAACATGCATGACAATAGCAGCTTGTTCAATGACCTCTCCGGTCTGTCCGTTAAAGACTTTGGGCGTTACCTTACCCAAGTTGTCCAGATGGACACCGGAAATCCAGCCAATCAGAGGCCTTGCGCCAAAATCCTTGTAATTGGGTGCATTGATGGCAAAAGTGCTGTGTACACTACTCAGCGCAGGTATAATAACGAAGCTGAAACCACTGTCTCCCCCGTCACAATAGACCTGACCAAGTTGGTTCTCGTCATATGATTGAATTTCCACCCCGGCAGCCATTGCCGATATATCGGTAACGAAAATCATGTCTTGCGAAACCATACCACCTTGTTTGGGGGTGATAAAGTATGGAATAGTACCAGCTATCCATTTACCCTTTGGTAATTGAGCGAGGAGATTTTCCTCACCGGCAAGTAGAAGTGTCTGTCCCTGGGAAATCCGTTGCGTGACTTCGGCAGAAGTCAAAATATCCTGTTGCATAATGCCTCCTTATCCGAAGATGGTTTTAAGATCGTCCTGTACGGTCGGACTGGTACTGTTCTTTTCGAAGAGGACGTGTAATTGGTCGACGCCCTCTTGGACTTTTGCTGGTGTTGGGTCGGCGCTGACAGTGCGTACCATACGGCTAAGAAATATTTTCGCCGCCAAAAATTTCAGCGTATAGGTCTTTTTGCCGGTCACAATGTTTGCCCATTGTGGATTTGTTTTTGGGGGAACATTCATTGATGTACACCTCTATATGAAGTTAAGATGAAATGCACCTACCTGGATGAATCAGCAGGTGCACTATCGGTTACTTACAACGCAGCCTCATAAATAGCTGCGACATCGGCATCTTTGAGCTGACGGGGATTAGTCAAACCACAGGCATCTTTTTGGGCATTGCCGGTCATGATGGCGATATCTTCTTTCCTTACGTTCTTTCCATAGCGCTTGCCCAGCTCAATGAGTCCGGAGGGTATACCAACGTCGGTGGACAATTGTTTGATGGCATCCAGGCATTTCTCGGCAGCGGCACGTTCGGACAGTCCGTCTACATTCTCACCCAGGAACCTGGCCATATCGACATAACGTTCCAATTTGGCATTAAGGTTTGCACGTTGCACATGGGGCAAGAGAATGGCGTTGCATTCACCGTGGGGAAGATCATAAAATCCTCCAAGTTGATGTGCCATGGCATGGACATGACCAAGACTCGCATTGTTAAACGCCATCCCGGCAAGAAACTGGGCGTAACACATACCGTCTCGGGCTTCAAGATCTGAACCGTTAGCGACCGCCTTGCGCAGGAATTTGGCAATCAGTTCGATGGACTTCTGGGCACAAGCATCAGTCATGTGGGTCGCAATGGTAGAGACATAGGCCTCCACTGCATGGGTCAGAGCATCCATACCGGTGGCTGCGGTCAATGCAGGGGGCATGCCTACCATCAGCAGCGGATCATCTATGGCGATACCTGGAGTGACACGCCAATCAACAATAGCCATCTTCACCTTCCGCGAGGTGTCGGTGATGATACAAAAACGAGTCATTTCCGAGGCGGTTCCTGCTGTCGTGTTGACCGCCAGATAAGGGGGCATTGGCTTGGTCGATTTATCCACTCCTTCATAGTCGTGGATCTTACCACCATTGGCGACGACTAGCCCAATCCCTTTGCCGCAATCATGAGAACTTCCGCCACCTAGAGAAATGAGAGAATCGCATTTCTCGGAATTATATATCTTAACACCTTCGTGAACGTTATTGTCCGTTGGGTTGGGAATAGTTTCATCATAAACTTGGTAGGACATCTTCGCCACGTCAAGTAGATCCGTTATCTGCTTGGTAATCCCGGCACCGGTAATACCTTTGTCAGTGACAATAAGAGGTTTCTTCCCTCCAAGTGCTTTGATTTTGTCAGGAATTTGTTTTGCGGCACCAATACCTATCAGCGTAACACTGGGGATAAAGAAGCCATATACCATTTCTTGAATTGCCATGTTCGAACCTCATTTGGTTTTGTTGAGTTATCTGTAAGAAATAACAAGTGGATTGATTTTTCTAGATTGAACAAAACATAGGTGAGACAGGAATTTCTTTTTTGTGACCAGCGGGTCATGGCCAAATTATCTGAGCAGTCACCTCCTTACAGTGATTTGTTGAAAAAGATTCCCATGATTCTAAAAAGATACATTTCGTCTGTCCCAACTCGGAATTCGAGGCTTACAGGAACTTAAAGATGGAAACATACTCCTTTGTATCACAAAGTGTGAGCCATATACAAGGCGAGGTGGCAAGAAATCTCTTTCTCAGGTGAGACATAATCTCTTTGTCTGACAAAACGATTACTTAGAGGGTTCCTTGAAAAATAAAATGCAATAACCAAGCAATTACATCCACATACGCCGTGCAATAGCAGCGTGTTGTGTTATGTTTTGAGGCATTAAGTAATACATTTCAATACGGAGCCTCAATATGAAACAGCTTGGAATTTTCGATTTTGACATTCGTATAGATCGTATCAACAAAGCAGGTGACCCTCTGGTTAAGCTTAACGACACCATTGACTGGGAGATATTTCGCTCTACTCTTGAGGAAGCGCGGAAAAAACCGAAGAAATCGAAAGCTGGCGCCAAAGGGTTTGATGTGGTTTTGTTGTGTAAGATCCTTATCCTGCAATCGTTGTACAATCTTTCTGACGAAGCCCTGGAATTTCAAATTCTTGACCGCTACTCTTTTTCTAGGTTCCTTGGACTTCATGCTGCCAGCAAGGTTCCTGACGCAACCACCATATGGCGTTTTCGGGAAGATTTGACACAAGCCGCGGCAAAAAGATACTGATGCTCGCTGGACAAGAAAGAATAAAAAAAATTTCTTCGGCTATAAGAACCATATTTCTGTTGATGTGAAACACAAATTTATCAGAGAGTACACCGTGACCAGGGCCAACGTGCATGACAGCAATGTTTTCGAAGAACTTCTTGATCCCAATAACAGTAGTAAAGACGTTTGGGCAGATTCTGCATATCGCTCCCAAGAGGCAATAGAGAAGTTGCGGGAAAATGGTTATAGGGAGCATATTCAGCGAAAAGGCTCTCGTAGTCGTAAGCTCTCGAACTGGGAGCAACAGGGAAACAGAACTAGATCCAGAATTCGATCCAGAGTTGAACATATCTTTGGCGTTCAGGCACAACGGGCTGGGAATATGATTTTGCGTGGCATTGGAATTGTACGCTCCGGGGCCCAAATAGGGTTGCGTAACCTGGCCTTTAATCTTGATCGATATGGTACTCTTTACGTTTCCCATGGCTGAGGTGCGTCCAATTAATTGATTCCTATCATATCTGGGCCATTTGCTCAGATATGATAGTGAAATTTAAAAAAACATAGAGCATCCATGGATACTTTTTTGAGAATGGATGCTCTATGTAAAAACTAGGAATCTGAAAAGTTCACTTTTCAAGGTTCCCATAAGACAGCAATGGAGTGACAAATGGCTACGGCAACAACACGAAATAATTATCTGGATGAAAACCAGAGCAGATTCATAGAACAATTACTGGAATGGCTGGCCATTCCAAGCATCAGCACCCTTCCCGAACATAAGGACGATGTTCGCAGGGCCGCCGATTGGGTCAGAGATAAGCTGGTGGCAATGGGTTTCCCCGAAGCAAAGACCATAGCAACCGAGGGACATCCTCTGGTCTATGGTCAGTGGCTCATTGACAACAAGCGACCGACCCTGCTTTTTTACGGTCATTATGATGTTCAGCCGGTTGACCCCATTGATGAATGGCAAACCCCGCCTTTTCAACCAACCATCCGTGACGGCAACATTTACTGTCGAGGGGCAAGTGACGATAAGGCGCAGATTATGCTCGTTCTTGCAGCGCTCGAAGCATGGATCAAAGTCGATGGCGCCCTACCGTTAAATATTAAAATCCTTCTCGAAGGCGAGGAGGAAGCAGGTGGAGCATCCATCGCCAGGTATGTGCAGGAAAATCCGGAATTTCTCCGAGCCGATGCGGTTTTAATCTGCGACACCCATATGGTCCACCCGAAACAACCGTCACTTGTAACCGGCCTGCGGGGCGTGCTCTACACCGAACTGGCTGTATCTGGGGCCAAAACAGACCTTCATTCCGGCAGTTATGGCGGAGTGGCCCCTAACCCGATCCATGCACTCTGCATACTGATAAGTCGGCTG
Organism: Pseudomonadota bacterium; assembly: GCA_018820855.1. GTDB lineage: Bacteria > Desulfobacterota > Desulfobulbia > Desulfobulbales > Desulfocapsaceae > Desulfocapsa. Next base: position 51,072 of record JAHJNL010000067.1, read on the forward strand.
AAGGGCGAGGACGGAGTTATTCAGATCCCGGAACTTGCCGCTGCCATCCCCATACCCTCGGCTGCCGAGGAACTCTTCTGGCAGGAAGATCCATTGCATGCCAAGGAGGCCTTGTGCACCGAAATGGGCGTCGAAGAGCTGGTGGGAGAAAAGGAATACCCAGCTCTGGAAAGAATAGGCCTGCGGCCAGCCCTGGAGGTTCATGGCATTCGAGGCGGATTTACCGGGACAGGGGCAAAAACAGTTATCCCGGCCTCGGCTATTGCCAAAGTGAGTTTGCGCCTTCCGGCGGGTCTCGAGCCAAACGAGGTGTTTGCCTGGCTGGAGAAGGCGGTAGACGAAAAGATCCCAGGCGGCCACAAAGTCCGTCTCTCCAATCTGCATAGTGGAAAAGGCTTTTACATAGAGCACGACAACCGCTATATCCGAGCCGCTGCCGAGGCCCTCGAGTCAGCCTATGGCACGGCCCCGGTATTTATGCGTGAAGGCGGTTCCATCCCCATCGCTGCACTGTTCGATACAGTACTAAAAACCCCGGTGGTTTTAATGGGCTTTGGACTGCCCGACGACAATATCCACGCCCCCAATGAAAAATTCAGTATCAATCAGTTCAATAAGGGAACGAAGACGGTAGCCGATTTCCTTGGACGTTTGACAAGCGGATAAGTGGACAGGGGGCTGCACGCCACGCAGATGTCCCCCCCAAAGTGACAAGTAATGGTCACCCAACTGAATCTACTTGGAAACTGGAAAATGGTACCTTGGCATTTTATCACATGAATGGGATATCCTCTACTCGCTTCACACAGGTTCAGCACGGATGGGCGTGGAGCTTGGCGGGACAGTGTATTCGTTGAAAGATTATGGAGATCAGAAAAATACGAACAAATCTAGTCACATGATTACGACTCGACCAACGAAGTCCGGAAATCGATTATGCAATATCTGGACTGGGATAACCGATCAAGGCCTCATTCCCGATTGGGAAAAAGAACACCAGATGAGGCCTACAATATGATGCTACCGATAATCGAGAAGGCAGCTTAATATAAGGCAGAGGCTCTACTTAAAAACAACAGAACACTGTTCAAACAAACTGAGCCACCTCTCTACTATGGGCATACAAAGAAAAGGAGAAATGTGTGCTGATAGACTTCTCTGCGAGAGTCCCTGTGATCTGATGGGGTGAGTCTATAGTTCATTCATTTTTTATTTGTTTTTTCTCTTTCTTTCGCGCTATAAAGAAAGAAGAATTTGAATAAAAAAAAGAAAAAGCCAAACCTGTCGCAGGACAGGGACGGAAAGCCACGGGTCGATCAGATAGCCGGGTTACCTTTACATTGTATGGGAACCCGGCTGTTCTGTTTCCAGACAGGAGGAATATATCCCAGGAAACAGAGCGGTTGCCCTTGACGCTCTTGTCCCTTTTTCCTCATGAGGTTGCACCATGACTTCCCTGCGCAGACTGCTGGCCCTCTCCCTCTTCTTTTTCCTGTTCTGCCCCCCTCTTCTTCATGCTGCTGCGATCGGCTATCTCAGGATTGAGGGGATCCAAGGCGAGGTATCCGTTGCTCCCTATGAGGACCATATCGAAATCCTCGGCTTTGGTCAGGGAATAACAAATCCACTCACAACTTCGACTGGCGAAGTTGCAGACGGCAGGCCTGATTTTCAGGATATCCGGGTGACCAAGGCCATAGACAGCACCAGCCCCCTCCTCTACATGAGGATCGCCCAGGGAACTGTCATCCCAACAGTAGAGTTTAAATTCCTCAAAGACGCAGCGCTTTATTACACCATCGAGCTGACGGATGCCGTTATAACAGGAGTAGTGCCCTCCATGGGCAGCGCTGTCTCCACCGAGATGCTCAGTTTCGCTTTTAAGCGCATCCAGTGGACGATCACCTCCGGCGGGGTAACCAGCGGCTGGGATGTGACTACAAACACGCCCCTTTAAGACAAGACGCATCATGCGAAAGCCCTTGAAGAAAACTCTGGCCATTCTCCTCGGCTCCTGTGTCATAGTCCTGTGGATCACCTGCGCGCAGGCCGAACGCCTCTTGGTACTAGGCAACAGCACCCCGCCGCCGTCCCTCTTCATGCTGCCGGACGGGGAGACCCTTTCCGGGCTGCCCATCTGTTTTGATCTCCTGGTCATCCCCCCCGACTCCGGCAGCATCCTGGTCCACGACCTGGACCTTCACGCGACCTTTTTCTACGGGGGAACCACCGCTGATTTTATCAACGACCTGCCTCTCGACCTGGTCTCCCTGGCAACGTCGGAGAGCCTGGCCTTCCGACCTGCCAGAGAGATTCTGCCGGCTGACACCAGCTTCACCGAGTTTCTCTCACTGGCCGGAAACATGCTCTACGTCACGGACCAGCTGAGCCCACCCCCACAGGGAGGAACGCAGTCTGAAACCAGTGACTGGGACCGGGACGGAGTCACGGATATCAGCGACAATTGCAGCGGAAGCATCAACCCGGATCAGCTCAACTTTGACGGAGACAGCTGGGGCGATGCCTGCGACAACGATGATGACAATGACGGGACAGCTGATCTGGAAGACTGTGCCCCGCTGGATCCGGCCATCCACCCAGCAGCAACGGATATCGCCGAAGACGGCATCGACCAGGACTGCAACAGTGTTGACGCTATATTCTGCTATCTGGACCAGGACGGCGACGGCGCAGCAGCCGACCCTCAGGTAATTGTCACTGCCCCTGACGGCAGCTGCGACTGGCAGGACGGTGAAACTGCGGACTCCGGTCAGCCAGACTGCGATGACAGCAATCCGGACAGCTATCCTGGCGCCGTGGAGATCTGTGACGGCCAGGACAACGACTGTGACGGAAGCGTTGATGAGGAGCTCTTCAGTTCCTGGTATTTTGATGGTGACGGGGATGGGTACGGGGATCCGACCAACTCTCTTGAGGGTAGTTGCGAGCTGACTGCAATAGAGGGCTATGTGAGCAATAGTGAGGACTGTGACGATACAGATGCAGCGGCACACCCGGATCAGACCTGGTATCCGGACCTGGATGATGACGGCTTCACTTCGGGCGATTCCGACACCACCTCCTGCCTGCGTCCTGTCGGATACAAAATCTGGAGCGAGTTGACAGCAACAGATATCGACTGCAATGATACGGAGCCCCTGGAATTCCCTGGCCAGCAGTGGTACCCGGACCCTGACGGAGACGGGTATCCCGAGGGAGTGGCAGAGACGGCCTGTCCGCGTTCTTCTGGCATGAAGACTGCTGACGAGCTGACGGCACTGACCAGCGACAACTGTCCGAACCTTGCCAATCCATACCAGTCTGACCTGGACGGTGACGGCAGCGGTGACTCCTGCGACCAGGAGGGACTGGTGGTTAATGACGACACTCCCGAAGGAGAGCCCGCCGAATCCGGTATCGTGGCCACAGGGGTCACCCGGATCATCGAAGGCACCGTGATCGGCGAATGGCTATCGGGAATACTCGGCCTGCAGCTCGCGCCACCGCCATCATTGCCACGGGAGAGTGCGGCCTTGAAAGGGGTACTGACCAGCAAAATTGCCTACGTTTTCTCACCGCCGCTGCGCTCTTTTATTCTGCTGGCTGCAGACTTCGAGGGAAACACCCTGATCACTTCCTACGACCAGACGGGGGACGTGGTCAGCGAGCTTGCTGTTTCCGGGGCAGACCCGGTACCCTACAGTGTCTCGGACGTGGGACCCATTACCAGGGTGGAAATCAGCTCGAACTCCGGCTGGATCGGCTCCATGGCCTTTGTCCAACTCCCCAAAAGCAACATTTTCCTGATGCTCACACCCGTCTTGCAAAATCGCCGGCAACGGACCAACTGAAATGATAAGTCCTGAATTCGAGTTTCAAGTGCACCGATTATTATGAAAATAAGGAACCACTGACAAGTCTGTTATTCTGAGATTTACCACTATTTCAAAAAGAGGAGTCATCGCTCTCCTACACACATCTCAATGCAAGAGAGATTTGTTCTCCACTCTTGCCGACCTACCCTGCTCGGCAATAATTCCACAACGAAAAGTTCATCCTCCATACAGGAATAGCTTCAGACGTAAACAACTTGCCAGGCAATTCACGCCGCCAATGGTCCCGTACGTAATCACTTCATCTGAAAAAACGATTCAATCAGCTGTTCAACCATGCCGACATCCTTCAATCGCATGTCCATTTGTTTTGTGACCCCTAACAGCCTGCCAAGAGACTCGATTCGTTCCAGGAGTATTTCCGCGGAAATACCGTTTATCCGGGCATCCAGAAGATCACCTTTGCCCTCTACAGCAAAGCCAAGGCGCTCCAACACCTTAGTCAAAAAAAGAATGCGCAGCTCACGACCGTCAAAATCACCTCCGCCTCCTGCAAAACGCATGGTACAATAACTGGCAGCAGAGTCAGGCTCACAAAGGGCATCCACCACGGTGAAATGATAGCCGAAACGGATATTCATGTTTAAATATTCTTTTCCCAGCACTGCATAACTGGCAGAGTCTGCATTGCTCTGGAAGGCAAAAGCATCACTCATGGCCAACTGATCGTAGCCTTTCCAATCATAATAGACCTGCTCTCCCCAGCTGATATGAGGATGGCTCAACCCCCGCCACAAGGCCTGAAAAGGGGTTGAACATATCTGATCCACAGTGAGCATATCAAGATCGACGGCACTCTCGTCCAAACCACCATCCACATCAACAAGGAAGACCTCAAAGGGCAAGCGGGTCTGCAGTTGTTTCTTTTTCCCTCCCCTGCTCCCCCGGCGTCCCCCAATGGAAAACATGGTTTGCACTGCCATTTCATGGGCAAAGCGAATAATGTCGTGGAAAGAACGACAGGATTCAGGGGTAAACTCCTTGGCATGCGGATCAACAAGTTTCAAGGGAGTGATAAAATCCAGCACAGATCGCAATTTTCGATAGAAAGGAAGATCCTTCTCACGCTCATAAACCGGAACCGTTTTCTCCAAGGCAATATTTTCTCCGGGATATACCGCCAGCCCATCTGCAGAGACAGTCACCGACTGGCCATGCTCAATACGGTTGCTCTTCTGGCCTACACCAAGCAATAGCGGCACGCCAAACTCTCTGCAGACAGTGGCAAAATGCCCGGCTGCACTCCCCAGTTCCGCCACGACGCCACTGACCTGATGCAGTACTCTCACATAGCCGGGCAAAGTTTCCCGAATAACCAGAACAGAGCCTGGATTCATTTTTTCAAGGGGATGTTCCGAATCAAGGCACCATGCCTTGCCGCTTGCAATTCCGGATGCGGCCATAACACCACCACAAAAAAGCGGCTCGACAGAACTCTTCACACTGGTGGAATCTGATTTTTTCTTCGGTTGATAGATCGTCAAAGGTCTGCTTTGCAGGAAGACAAAGGAACCATCTTCCTGCATGGCCCATTCAATGTCCTGTGCTCTTGCGAAATATCTTTCGATCTCGAATCCTTTTTTGCTCAGAGTGAGCAACTGTGTCTCTGTCAATGCATGTTCTTTGGCTTCTCTGCTGACCGCACTGACATGCACCAGACGATTTTTCGTCTTCTCGACGGTAAAGACATCAGGAATCAAGGTTCCGCTGACCACTGCCTCCCCCAGACCTCTGGCCGCATGCACAAATAGCATTCCCTCCTCAACACCTGCAGGATCAGCTGTATAAATAATTCCTGCCGACCGGGCTGCTACCATCTCCAACACCATAACCGCCATTGGCGCTTCTTCATCACTGAGTCCGCAATGGATTCGATAGGCCAGAGCCTCGTGACTGTATTTACTGCTGAGCACCTCAAGATATGCATCTTGGAGGTTGGCTGGCTGCACATTCAGACGACTCGTATACTGACCGGCGAATGAACAATGCCCGTCCTCACCGAGCGCGCTGGAACGTACGGCAAGAAGTTGACCTTCCGACTTTTCTTTTGTGAGTTTTTCAAAGGCAGCCTGGATGGCTTTTTCGATATCTGGAGGAACATCAGCCTCCCTGATCAAGGCTACAAGCTTAGCAGATATCTGCTGCAACGAGTCGACTGCCTGTAGATCGATCTTACTAAGTAAGGAATTGATATCAGAACGGAGATTGTTGTATTCGATCAGATAGGAAAAACTGTTCGTGGTAATAACGAAACCTGAGGGAATGGCAAGATTAAGGAAACGGGCAAGCTCGACCAGACTGGTTGTTTTAGAACCAGTGATTTCTGGAGGAATCGTTTCTTCTGTTAACGAAAGGACAAAGGGAGGCCCAAAACTCAGGGCCGGAGGGGCCATCAGAAAACGGGAGTAAAAATCAAATTTACGGAAATACGCCGGCAACGTAACAAAAGAGCCGGGTGCCATCTGACCAAGACTCCTGACCATCCCCTCCACACTCTCTGCCAAGGCAGCATATCTTAAAGCAATTCTGGCAAAATCCTCCTTTTTTCCCTGATAGTACAGGCTTTCGAATTCTGCCATCAACTCATGGCTACGACTGTCAAAGGCCAACAGTCGCTGAAAAGCATCATAGGTTTGCCGCAATACTGCCCCCGGCGCAAAAACCCTGTACGTCCAGTATTTAAAAAGATTCATTGACATTGTCTGGCCACTCGGGCAGTCAAATTCGAGCATTAAAAGGCAACTTCTTCAAAGGATAGCTTTTCCCATACAGAATAGCAAGGCATCCGGCCGGCACCAGCATTTTACCAGGCAGCTCAAGCGACGCTTAAAAAAAAACAGGAAATAATTGTTCTTGGTGCATGGAACAAAAATTTGATAGCATACGGAACAGTTCAGAAAAAAACAGGGTTTAGCCCGTTCAAAAAGGTTGTTATAGTTTCATGAAAATAACTTCAGGACTTAATAAGCAGATATTTCTGGCCATGGCCGTTGCCGGACTTTTCCCTCTGCTGATCATGGCCTTTCAGAACAACTATTTTGCCAGGCAGACCATCGAGAATGTTGAAAAAGAGCATCTCGCCTTTTCCCTGCGCTCCCGTGAACTCTGGCTGCGAACCTGGGTAGGCCATACCCGTCAGGATTTTTATCACCTGGCCTTTGACAATGGTGACAAGAAAGATCTGAGCGACGAAGAAATCTTTCTTCGATCGGCCCGAAAACTTTTCAAGGGGCATCTCACGTATCGCTCTATCAGTCTCTACCGGCCCGACTGGTCACTGCTCATTCGCTATCCTGAAGGTTTCAAGGAAGATGTCCAATCCCCTTCAACGGCGTATCGTGGAAAACTCCAAGCCCCGGGATCACTATTTGTTGTGGATGATGATTATCGTACTGTCGGCAAGGATGTCATCCTGCCGGTGGGCCAGGGACTGCTGAACCAGCAGGGCAAGATCGGGGCCTTTTTGGTCGCTGAAATCAACCTGAACCGTTCTTTGGGTCGTATTCTGGCAGACACCTCTGATCTCAATTCCGGGGGCAGTTATATTCTTGCCTCTGAAAAAGGTAAAATCCTCTATCAGGCACCGGTATCGGACCAGAGGACAGCAACTGAACAGTGTGTTTGGGATAGTGTCCCCTCACAGGTGCTGACCACTCCTTCCTGGGAAGTACACAAAATTCTGAATTGTGATAACGCTGAGAGCTACTTCATCAGTGCTCCCATTCCAGAATTTAAATGGTTACTCATCAGTCAGTTTGAAACCGGTAGCGCTCTTCAGAAATTTCAGAAGTATATCCTTTATGGCCTGGTCACGGCCTTCCTTACCTTGATAATACTTGTGGTTCTGGCCCAAAATCTCTCGAAACGTCTCGCGGCCCCTCTTGATGAACTTACCAGGGTTGCCCGACAGATCAGTCTAGGCCGGAACAATGAGCGGCTCCCCCCCTTTAAAGAGAAATATGTCCAGGAGGTGGGCGTGGCCTTTAACGCCATGATAGATGCCCTGGAGAAACAGCAGCAATCCATAATCCAAAGCACCACTCTCAGCACAGTAGGCAAGATGAGTTCAAGCCTGGTGCATGAGATGCGCAACCCTCTCTCGTCCATCAAGATCAACCTCCAGGCCATAGCCAGGAAGCTCCGGGATGACAGGGATTATAGTGAGATGGCAACTATTTCACTTATGCAGGTCGGTCGCCTTGAAGGAATGTTTGAGGACCTGCTTCAGTTCAGCAAGCCCATTGAAATTCACAAGAGATCAATTACTTTTGCCGAGCTGGTGAATGAAGTAGTAACCACAGTAAAGCCGGAGGCTGAAAAAAACGATATAGCTCTTCAGGTAGAAGACAAACTGCAGGATTTCCTCTTCCAGGCTGACAAGGAAAGCTCCTGCCGGGCTTTGACCAATCTCGTGAGTAATGCCATCCAATGGTCTGAACCCGGAAGCATTGTCACCATAAGCGGCAGGCGCCCTGCCGAAAGCGAGGGGGTGGCAGTGATTCGAGTCGCTGACACAGGACCTGGGCTGCGGCCGGAGCAGATGGAAAGGGTATTCCAACCCTTTTTCACCACCCGTGAACTGGGTACCGGCCTTGGACTGGCAAATGTAAAAAAGGTCATGGATTACCAGAGTGGATCGGTTCTTGCTAAAAACAACCCCAACGGGGGAGCAAGCTTTTCACTAATTTTTAAGGATTAAGGAACAATGATTAAAATTCTCATCATCGATGATGATCAGGCCTTGGCCAGATCTCTGGAAATTCAACTCAAGGCCGAAGGTCATCAGATCATCGTTGCCCATAATGTCTCGGACGGCATGACAGCCCTGACAGAGCTGATTCCCGACCTGGTATTACTGGACCTCAACCTTCCCGACGAACACGGCCTGAAGGCGTTGCCAGCCATTCTTACCACTCTGCCCGGCGTGACAGTGGTTATCATGACAGGTAATACGGAAAACAGCGAGGCCGTTGATGCCATGCGTGACGGTGCCTTCGACTATCTGCGCAAACCACTGGATCTTGATGAACTTTTGCAGATGGCCGTCAAAGTGGAATCGCTGAAAGAGAGAGATTTCCCAGGCAAGGGTGACGAAAAAGAGCCTCCCAGCAAAGTGTTTCCTTTGCAGATGATTGGTTCTGATCAAAAGATCATTAATGTCCACAAACAGATAGGTCTTCTTGCTCGCAGCAGGGTAACAGTACTTGTTACCGGGGAGTCCGGCACAGGTAAAGAGCTGGTAGCCCGTATTCTCCATGAAGCCACGGCCCCGAGTCAGCCATTTGTAGCCATCAACTGTTCCGCTTTCGTCCCCACTCTCCTTGAAAGTGAGCTTTTCGGCTATGAAAAGGGAGCCTTTACCGGTGCGGATCAGGCCAAGGAAGGAAAGCTGGAATTTGCCGGCAAGGGCACGGTTTTTCTCGATGAGATCGGTGACATGTCTCTGGACCTGCAGAGTAAACTGCTTCGAGTTCTGCAGGAGGATGAATTTGTTCGGGTGGGAGGCCTCAAGACCAAGAAGCTTGAGGCCCGGATAGTAGCGGCAACCCACCGCAATCTCCAGAAAATGGTCGACAACGGGACATTCCGGCAGGATCTCTTTTACCGGCTCAATGTGGTAAGCATTACAGTGCCCCCCCTGCGTGAGCGACGAGGCGACATCGACCATCTGGCTGAGCATCTTCTTGCCAAGATTGGCTATAAAATGGGACGCCAACCCCTACGCCTGAGCACTGCCGGCCGTCTGAAACTGCGCACCGGCAATTGGCCGGGCAACGTCCGTGAACTCGAAAACACCCTGACCCGTGCCATGGTTCTAACCCATGGCACGGAAATCGATGCCGATGATCTGGTCATGCAGCAGGATGACCAGCAGGAGCAGGCAGGCCGTCCTGTAAGCGGTACTCTGGCAGCCACCGAAAGAATGTATATCAGCCAGGTGCTGGCCGAGCACAACTGGAATATTACCCATACCGCCCTCACCTTGGATGTCTCGCCCACCACCCTCCGCAAAAAAATCACTGATTATCACCTGAAGCGAGCTCAATCCTGATGTCTTCTTCCTGTGTTCCAACTGTAAGGGCAAAGGTTCTTCTCCTTGCAATCCTTTTCTGTCTGCTGTTCCCCCAATCCCTCCTGGCCATTGATTTATCCGGCGATAACATACAGTTGCACGGATTTCTAACTCAAGGATACCTGGAGAGCAAAGAGAATAATTTTCTCGGAGATACCAAGGATGGCACCTTTCGTCTCACTGAAATAGGTCTTAATATCAATGCCCACCTTACAGAGAAGTTTCGGTTAGGCGGGCAGGCCCTGTATTGTCAGTTACCGGCAGGAAACAAGGGCAAGGTCCGCGCCGACTGGCTGGTGGCGGAGTATCATTTTGCCGACCCCTTTGGGGTGCGGCTGGGCAAGGTGAAGATGCCCATGGGCCTCTATAATATGGAACGTGATTCTGACTTCCTGCGCCCTCTCATCTTTCTCCCTCAATCCATTTATGACGAGACCCGTCGTGATTCCTGGCAGGCCCACTGGGGTGGCGAGATTTACGGCAATCTGCTCCTGAGTCACTGGGGGGACATCGACTACCAGCTCTTTGGCGGGCGCATTCAGTATGATGATGACTCCCTGGCTACCCTTGCTGCCAGCGAAATTGTCAATCGTTACAACCAGCAGAATTCACTGCATCTCAGTACAGAAGATCTGAGTCGACAGAATAATTATGTGTACGGTGCCGCACTGTTTTTTAATCCCGCCCTTAAAGGATTACGCAGTGCTTTGACCTTTCTGGCCTTAGATGACGAATCATGGCTCCACGAAAACCAGGTGAGCAGCCTGCATGTACGAAGTAAACTGGTCGCCTCTCTGGAATACTCCTGGCAACAGTTTAGCATGACAACCGAATACAGCGAAACCGACCGCCGACAGGAGCAGTTCAACGTCACAACATTGGATGGTCCTTCCCAGTCCTGGTATCTGCTCCTCAGTTACTCCCCCATTGAGGCCTTGACCTTTTCCCTGCTCTATGACGAGTATTACCGACTCAAAAACAATCGCCATGAACCGGTAGGTCCCAACAACCTCTACCCCTGGCGTAAGGATCTGGCCGCCTCTCTGCGTTACGATATTACTGAAAACTGGACAGCTAAGGCCGAGTGGCATGCCATAGACGGCACGGCCTTCTACATGGGATACTTCAATCCGCATGGCGCTGAGCGTTACTGGCAGTATGGCGCCCTGAAACTCTCCTTTAATTTTTGACCATAGCGATGAAATTAAAAAGGAGGATAGGCGGCCTTGTCCTGACATTATTGCTTGTTGCTGCAGGAGCAGGAGGTACAGAGCAGCAAAGTGATTTTGTGATGGTAATCAATGTTCATAATGAGGTGACCTCCATCAGCAGCAAAGATGCAGAACTCATCTTTCTGAGTAAAAAACGAAGCTGGCCTGATGGCAAAAACATAAGCGTGGTCATTAACGAAAATCAGAAAATAGCTGACTCTTTCAGCCACACTATCCTGAAAAGATCACCACACCAGTTTTTGGTCTTCCGGAAGAAGATGTTATTTCGCGGTCAGGGGATGCCGCCCCCCACGCTCAAGACAGACAAAGCTGTTATCGAATTTGTTGCCGGTCACGTGGGTGGTATCAGTTATGTGAGTCCAGATGCCGTGACGCCGGCAGTGAAGGTTATCCCAATTACGAAGTAAGGTCCTGGCATGAATATCCTCGGCAACATTCGCAGCAAAATATGGGCCTGTGGCAGCGTGGCCCTCCTGAGTTATCTTGCTGCCACTCTGGCTACCACCTGGGTGAATAACGAGACAAAAATATCCATCACCCACGTGCAACAAATCGACCTGCCTCTCTCTTCTAAAGGAATTCTTGTTCACAGTCTCTTTAGCACTCAAAGTGAAGAATACGAAAACGGCCTGCTCACCGGTGAGCAGGGAGAGATTACCCAGGCCAATATGCTCGATACCCAGATATCTCCCCTGCTGGATGAACTGGTGCGGCTGGTCAATGCCAACCATAGTAATCTCTACCCCCTTATCCTTTCCTTGCGGGATGATTACAGTAATTATTTTGTCATGGCCTCTCAGTACTATATGGAGGCGATTCAGAAGGGTGACATCTTTGCCTCCCGCAATGAGGTCCATCAACTTGGAAAACTGCAGGCCAGCCTTGATGACGATTTCCAACAAATTACCGATATGCTGCAGAAGATGATCGTCGCCGATCTTGAGAAAAACAACCAGCGTATTGATCTTTATACCCGCTTGCTCCACATCTTTTTCATTCTATTTCTCATCATTACTATCGCAGTGCTTCATTGGCTCGCTAATAAGGAAATCATTGCCCCTCTGGAGAATATCAAAACAATGATTGATGATTTCAGTCGCGGCAAAACTATTGAAAGACCTCAGAGTATTTCCAGAGGAGATGAAATTCAAGAGCTGGCAAACTCTTTCTGGCAAATGACTCGCGAGCTTCAGCTCATAACCGTCTCTCGGGATTATGTGGACAATATCATCAACAACATGTCGGATTCGCTTATCATTTTAAACCCTGACCTGACCATCCAGACCGCCAACCATGCAACGACAAGCCTCCTGCATTTCTCGAAAAAGGAATTGGAAGGATATTCCTTTCGGAATATTTTCAGCCATCACGAGAAAACCATTATCGATTCTCTTTTTCATGGGTTTCTGGAAGGCAAGGCCGTTGCCAATCTTGAAGCCCTTTATATTGGCTGTGACGAGCAGCCAATTCCGGTGCTTTTTTCGGCCAGTGCCCTCTACCTTCCCGACGGCACCCTGCAGGGCATTTCCTGTATGGCCCGTGACATCAGCGAACTTAAAGAGCAACGAGATGAGCTGGAATTTCTGGCCAATTTTGACAAACTCACCGGCCTGCCCAACCGCAATCTCTTTTTTGACCGTCTGACCTTGACCATAAATGAGGCCAGACGGTATGGTCATCTCTTTGCCCTCTTCTATCTTGATCTCGACAATTTCAAACCGCTCAATGACAAGTATGGCCATGAGGCCGGAGATCTCGCCCTGCAGGAGGTAGCAAGACGCCTGCAGGATACGGTTCGTGAGTCCGACACCGTATCCAGGTTAGGTGGCGACGAGTTCACCATCCTGCTGAGCAGAGTTCAAAATGCTGATGATGCCACAAAGGTGGCCTCCAAGATTCTCGATACCATCGGTAAACCATTTCTTATCCAAGGAAAACAGAGCACCCTGGGAGTCAGTATCGGTATCTGTCTCTCCTCTCCCGAGCTTACCTCTGCAGACAAGCTGATAAAAAATGCCGACACGGCCATGTACGCCGCCAAAGCCCAGGGCCGTAATCGATTCATTTTTTCCTCCCCGCACCAGATGTAACCTCTCAACCTGACCATACCGTTCAAAAAAAGACTTTTCTTTTTTCCTGCAACCAGGTCCTCCCTCTCTTTCTCAATTTTCTCCCCCCACAATTCCCTTGTCACAAACTGGATGCCTGAGCTTCTATTTTCCTGAAATTCACGCCCCAGTTTCTAGTGAGTTGATGGGCAGTTTCTGGTCACTACAACAATTTCCCTCATTCATTTTTCCTGTCGACTCCATTTTTTCAAGAAAATAACATTGTGATTACTGGCAGTTGCCCTCTTTCCTTCAGCAAATACCTGTTGCTGCGTCCTTATGGTACGTTCCCTGCAATTCTGAGATGCATACAAAGAGTAGTATCCTTATTAATCTTGAGGGAGGAGAAACTATGAAACGAAGTAGAAAGATGATGGCCGCAGCTGCGGCCCTGGGTCTGGTGAGCGCCGCGGGCGTTGCTCAGGCAGATGTTATCAGCCAGTGGGACATGTCCCTGACATCTCCGGCGCTGTCGCAACAGGTAATTGCTTTTGTATCAGGTATTCCTTATGACGGATTTGACATTTTTAACTACGTGGAGCCGAATTCGCTGGTGGATCCTAATACAGGCAACGCCGCCATTGACGGGTTCATGCCCAGTGGCTGGGTTCTGTTTTCAGGTGGAGCCACAGATCTCTTCACCGATAGCTCCATGACCACCCAGAACGGTGCCATGACCTGGAAAGAAAGAGATACCCAGGGACCAGGATTGAGCGTTGTTACCGGTGACGATGTGGATGGCAGTAACTGTATCATGTCTGCCGGCTGGAATCCCTATGCCGCCACAGGCTGGGGGACTGATATCAAACAATGTACCGATGAATGGCAATCAAGTAAGCGTTTTAAGCTGGTCAGTTATGTACTGGACGGCCCTGTTGATCTGACCTTTGACGTCAGTGCCACCGGCACCACCGATGTGTACCGTCTTCTGCAGAAGTATGGCAACCAGACAGGAAGTAGGGCCACCGGCTACACTCAGGAACTGGGTTTTATCGTTGATGGTCAGTTCCAGAAGGCCAGCCCCGGCGACGGTCTTGCCTTCTGCGGCAAGAACGGCACACTCTATGACGATGCTGACCCCACCCCCAGTTCAGTCATGAACCAGGGTGAACTTGATTCCCTTATGGCCCACGGCCTGTTTGGTGCCCCTGACAAGCATCACACCTCCGCCGGCTATTTCAACCCCTATGTCCGGGGAACTTTCGGCCTGCTGGCCGGTGAAACCTTTATAACAACCACCGGTCTTGCTGCGGTCCATCGTGACCTGTTCGGCGAATGGCTTCCATCCAACCAGATGAAGGGTGCCTTCTACTACGACGACGACGGTAATCCATACACAGACAATCTGCTCACCGCCAGCTGCGACGGTGCCTTTGATGAAGAGGCTGCCCTGGCCGGCGCCGCCAATGCCGGTTGTGACGGACAGTGGGTCACCTACCGTGAAGACTATCAGCTCCGTGATGCCGATGGAGATGGCATTGTCAATGAGATCGCACCTTCAGTAGGCACCGATATCCGCCCACCAATTCCGGTTGATGATGCCACCATCGCTGCCTGGATGGCCGATCCGCTGTGGATGCCCGGCTACATCGACGATCTGGCCAATGTAAATATCAACGCCTTCCTCTCAGTGGCCAACGCCAATTACTGGCCCACCGCAGATGGTAACGGTAATGCCAGCTTTACCATCAGGATGACACCAACCTTTGATGCTACCGTGGCCCAGGCCGAACCGGGCCTTACAGATCCTGAAGCATTCGTAGTCAGCATCAATGCCCCGAACACGGTTAACTAAAGGTAAGATTCTGGAAACAACCATCATCCTGAATATTGGAGGAATATAATGAAAATAGCAAAAATAATTCTTATGTCGCTGGTAATCGCCCTGGCAAGCACCAGCCTTGGCATGGCAGCCGGATCAGTGCAGGTGAATCAGTCCGTCTATGTCTCCGCAGAAGTCAAAAACACTCAGGACTATGACCTGCAGGCTGCCGTCAAACTTTTAGGCTATGACAATGTCGGCAATGCCGTAGGCCATGTCTGCCGTGAAGTAACTCTGCCGGCAAACGACACTATCACCGTGACCTATCGCTGGCGGGCTCCGGCCTACAAGACCGGTCTCTACTGGTCATCCAAGGTCGATATCGACGGTTCCTGCACCAACCATGACGGTGATGACTCGGACAGTGACAGCGACAGTGACAGTGATGGAGACAGTGACGACAGTGACGATTAATCAAGATCGTTCAAGAGTCCGGGGGCTTGTTAATCCGTATCAGGACCTCTAACACATTTACCCCTTTCCGGTCTTCAAGGACCGGAAAGGGGGATTTTCAGTTTCTGCTTATTGCATCACAGATGCGTTATCCCTTTAACATCACATGAAAAGGAGGGTGCCATGAATGAGCCTCAGAGAAATGCCATAATTCCTGAGAAAGATTGGGCAGGGATGACAGCAACCATTTTTTTTGTCGGGATCATCTCTCTCTTTATTGTCCTGGCAGCTAAGTTTCCGCAGGGCTATCTCTTCGCCACCTATGAAGATCTGCCCGGAGAATGGACCCAGGCCTTCTTCTTTGCGACAACCCTCATCATTTCTCTTCTCCTTACCTGCCACACACATACCAATCGTCTTTTTTTTGCTCTTCTGGCCCTGGCCTGTTTCTATGTGGTCGGCGAGGAAATTTCCTGGGGTCAGCGTTTGTTGTCCCTTCCAAGCCCGGAGTTTTTCCAGCGCCATAATCTCCAGCAGGAGCTGAACCTCCACAACTTTCTCACCGGCCCAACAGCCACCTGGAAAAAAAGAATCATTGAGATATGTCTTGTTGCCGGCCTGATAGGATATGGCCTGCTCTACCCTCTCCTGCAGAGGCGCGGCAATAGACTGGCGCAATGGCTGGCAGACCATGGCCTTCCTGTGCCGCCCCTCTACCTCAGCCCCTATTTTGTCACAGGAGCTCTTTGTGAAGTACGTCTCTTTTCATTTAATGAGGCCGAGATCGCGGAGCTCCTCATTGCCATGGCCCTGGCCTTTCTAACCCTTCACCATTTCCTCCTGAACCAGAAAGGCCAGGGACATGCTACTCAGTGGTTACCGGCAACAGCAATGGTCGGAATAGTTTTTGTCTGTCTCATTGGGGCGGGATCGGTGAGCTGGTATTGCTGGAAGTCGGCTGGGCTGCATGAGCAGATGGAGAATCGTATCACAGCCGGTCAGAAAAAATTTGCTCAGCGCTATTACCGTTATGGCGATTGGCAGAATGCGGCCGCTCTGTATGAGGCCCTTCTCAGCAAGGACCCTGATAACAGGGCCCTGTTACGTAGCCTTGCGCAAACGTATAAAGAGACAGGAGATGAACAGAACTTCCTTGCCACCAACGGCAAGGCCATTCGCCTTGACATGATTCATTATAGCCGCGACCCTCGGCAGATAGCAGTGAATCTCTCTCTCTTTCAGAGCTTTCAGCAAAACGGTAAAGAGGAGAAAGCCCGGTTGCATTTGACCAGGGCCATGCAGGAGAGCCGTGACAAAGTGCTATTGGAGCCCTATAACGCCGGGAGTTTTTACTGGTACGGCCAGTGCCTGCAGGCCTCAGGTGATACGGCCGCAGCCAAAGAACAGTTTGCCCGGGCCGTATCCATGAAACCTACATCAAAGAAGTACCTCCAAGCCTATCGCAAAAGCCTGCAGGGGGGAAAAAAAAGTTAACCGGTATGGACCTATCCATGACAACTCAATAAAAGAGACAGCATTGTACTGGCAGCCTTTCGGGAAAATCAGAAAAAAACCTGATGTTCCTCCTCAGGAACGATTCCCTCAAACTTCAAAACTTGTGTGCAGATCGGGTATTTCAATATGCGGAAAGCCCAATTTGTCTGTCAGGTTGTTTTTAAGGGTGAGGGCCGCCTCTTCTTCTCCGTGCACGATAAATGTACGTTCCGGTTTTTTCTGCATGGCTGCAGCAAATTCCAGCAATTCATCCTGATCAGCATGCCCGCTGAACCCTGTAAGTATTTCTATTTTGGCCCTCACCGGAAAGGGCTCGCCAAAAATATTTACTTCTCTAGCACCCTCGACAATTTTCCGACCGAGGGTATAAGGCGCCTGCCAGCCTGTAACGAGAATAGTATTGCGCTTGTCAGAAATACGACGCCTCAAATGATGGAGAATACGGCCATGTTCCATCATGCCGCTGGCCGATATTATCACTGAAGATTCTTTGCGAAAATTAAGCGCCTTTGATTCCTCAACAGTTTTGGTAAAATGGAGAGAATTGAAAGCAAAGGGATTATCGTCTCCGTTTTTCTCCATAAAGTCGAGTATCTCCTCGTCATATATTTCAGGATGCATCTGAAATATATCGGTAACGTTAGTGGCCATAGGACTGTCTATGAAAACCTGCATGGCGGGAATATCCCTTTTCACGTAGAGCTTGTTCAGAGAATAAATAAGCTGCTGGGTTCGCCCTACGGCAAAGGCCGGAATAACCAGAGAACCGCCACGATTATAGGTGTCAGTGATGATACGCTCCAGCTCCCGATCCGAATCAGGATAAGGAGGGTGAGTTCTGTTGCCGTAGGTGCTTTCCATGATCAGGATATCTGCCCCCTCTGTCAGTGGTACAGGATCACGAATAATAGGTATGCCTTTTCTGCCGATGTCTCCACTGAACACGAGACGCCTGTCTTTACCTGTGTCCCTGTCCTGGATATCAAGTACCACGTGAGCGCTGCCCAAGAGATGACCGGCATCGATAAAGGTAAGAAAGATACCAGGGAAAATTTCTTTCCGGCGATTATAGTCAATAGTGACAAACTGGCGAGAAGCCTGACCCGCATCTGCGGGGGTGTACAGCGGTTCGAAGAGATTCTGTTTATTTTTTTCCCTGCGTTTATTGGCAAACTCAACATCCCGTACCTGGATACGGGCACTGTCCTGAAGCATAATTGCGCACAAATCCCGTGTCGCCGAAGTAGAATAGATATCTCCGTCGAAACCGTTTTTCACAAGACAGGGTATGTTACCACTATGGTCAATGTGGGCATGTGAAAGAATGACCGCATCGATTGCACCTCCCTTGCAGAACCCCTGCCTGTTCATCTCAAAGGCCTCTTTTCGTTTACCTTGAAAGAGGCCACAATCCAGCAAAATGGAATAGCCATTGGCCTGGATAAGATGCTGTGAGCCGGTAACAGTTTTTGCCGCACCATGAAAGCTAAGCTTCATTGTATGTTCCTCTCTGCTGCAAGTATAATTTTACTATAGACAGCAGTTGACCTTGACTGCTGCCCTGAGAACAGATGCTGCCTTGCCTGTATTTGAAAATAAATAGCCACGAGCTTACGTTGGCCGAACCGCAAGACCTTAAGATAGGCCGGTTTACCCGTTTCAGGTGTTGGCCTGATTTGGCCTTTCCTGATGCCAGGTTGCGCTCTAACAACAAATAAGATACTTTAAAAAAAACAACAACTCTAGGTTTGTTATCAAGACAAATACTGACCATCTTGATATAATCCTTGTAAATAAGGAAGTTGACATACAGATTACACGACTGCAGATACTCGATTCGAATCTTCGCAAGAATGACATTTCATAAATGCAGCGCTATTCTCCAACGAAGACGAGAGCCAGGGCAGTAGCAGCAAAAGCTTGATCAAGAGCCACTAACAAACAATAGTGATTTCATGTCTGCACAAAATCCGAAGTCAATGCCTTCGTCAATCTGGGGCCGTTTTTTTCCTTTCCTGCTCTGGCTGAAAGGCTATACCTCTCAGGACTTTCGCAGTGATGGCCTGGCTGGTTTGACCGTTGCCGTGGTCCTCATCCCCCAGTCAATGGCCTATGCCATGCTCGCTGGTATGCCACCCGTATACGGCCTTTATGCCGCCACCATAACCCCTGTTATCGGTGCGCTCTGGGGCAGCCTGCGCCAGCTTGGAACCGGCCCGATCGCCATTATGAGCCTCCTGGTGCTTACTACCTTGAGTCCGTTTGCCGAACCAGGGTCGGCAGAATATATTTCCCTTGCCTTTGTTCTCTCCTTCATGGTCGGTGTACTCTACTTTCTTCTGGGTATTCTGCGCATGGGACTGATCATGTCCTTTATCTCCCACTCCTCCGTCAAAGGTTTCACCGCTGCTGCCGCCATCATCATCATTTCCACCCAGCTTCCTCACTTCCTGGGTGTTTCAGTTGAGAAACATGAATACACCCTGCCCATGTTAATCAATATTATCCGTGAGCTTCCTCACTTAAATCCCCATACATTTGCAATTGGCATTGTTTCCTTCTTTACAATTTCCATCATAAAACGTCTGAGTAAAACCATGCCGGCAAGTTTAATCGCCCTGGTGATAGCCACTGCTGCATTGATGATATTCGACCTCGAGCAAAAGAGTGTTGCCGTCATAGGTGAAATTCCGATTGGTTTACCAAGCTTCGCCATACCCCATGTCACCTTTTCACTGCTCAGCAGCCTTGCAGGCCCAACAGTGGTCATTGCCCTGGTCAGCTTTGCAGAAACCTATTCAGTGGGGAAGGCCATATCCATTAAAAGCAAACAGAAAGTGGATGTTGACCAGGAATTTATTGGCCAGGGACTTGCGAATCTCATAGGCTCCTTCTTTCACTGTTACCCGGTCAGTGGTTCTTTTTCACGTTCAGCAATCAATTATGCCGCCGGTGCCAAAACAGGCATCTCCAGTATTGTATCGAGCCTGTTTGTTGTCCTGTCCCTGCTTTTTCTCACGCCGCTATTTACCAATATCCCAAAAGCCGCGCTTGCAGCACTTGTTATCAACGCAGTGCTTCTCCTCTTCAACCCCAAAGAGGTTTTTGCCCTGTTAAAGAAAAATCGACATGACGGCATCGTTGCCGTCACAGTTTTTATCATGGCACTTGTCATCAAACCTGATTACGCCCTGCTCCTGGGAGTCATGATGTCTCTCATTTTTTTCCTCTGGAAAACCATGCACCCGAGCATCGTCCGAATAACCAAAGATCCGGAACTCAATATGTTTGTGGACGGTGATCTCACGAAAAAACCGGATTGTCCGCAAATTCTGCAGTTACGCATAGACAGTGAAATTTATTTCGGAAATGCCCAGTTTTTTGCCGAGCACATCCTTGAGCGTCTGGAAGAATCTTCCTCTGCTGTCAGATATCTCCTTCTCGATTTTCAAGCAGTGAACTTTATCGACATTACCGGCATTGATGAACTGCGTGTACTTATGGAAGACATCAAAAGCAGAGGGGTCCAGCCGGCATTTATAAATATCACCCCGCCAGTGGAGAAGGTTTTCATCTCTTCCGGTCTGATGAATGACATTGATCCCACCCTGATTTTTGACGGCAAGGGCACGGCAACCAAACAGCTTTTAATTCACCTTGATCAAGATTACTGTAAAAGCACATGCCAAAATACTCTGTTCCAGGAGTGTATCACTCTAAAATGACATGGCAGACAAGACACAATTCCGGCAACTCACACCATGACGGTGTTCCCCAAGGAAGACAGCATGAATCTTCAACCTCTGTTTGCACCTAAAAGCCTGGCTGTATGCGGCGTTTCCCTTACCAACGACAACCATCCGGCCAATGTAATTTATAATAAAAACCTTTTGCGTTTCCCTGTTAACGTCTATCCCGTAAATCCCAGGGGAGGGACTATTCGGGGTGAAAAGGTTTATACGGCTATTGATCAGATAGACAGTGATGTTGATCTGGCGGTAATCGTCGTACGGGCGGAACACGTTCCGGAAATAATCAAACAATGTATAAGAAAAAAAGTGAGAGGTGCCGTTGTCATATCCGGTGGGTTTGCCGAGGCAGGGAGGCAGGATCTGCAGGCTCAACTCGTCGAAATCGCCTCAAGGGCAGATTTTCCCTTTATCGGGCCTAACTGTCTGGGAATATATGCTCCGTCCCAGGTGGATACCTTTTTTCTGCCCAGTGAGCGAATGGTCTACCCGGGTAAGGGCAAAGTTGCCATAATCAGCCAGAGTGGCGGTATTCTTGTTGATCTCCTGGTAAAATTCGCAGGAGAAGGCATAGGACTCTCCCTGGCTGTCAGTATCGGCAATAAAGCCCTGGTCAAAGAGGAACAGCTCCTGCAGTTCCTGGCCAAAGATCCGACAACATCGGTTATAGCGTTTTATATTGAAGGATTCGGGAAGAATGAAGGACGCAAGTTTGTTCATGCAGCACGAAAATGTAAGAAACCGGTTATAGTTATGAAGGCGGGCAAAACCACCGGCGGCCAGAGAGCTGTTTCAAGCCATACAGCCTCGTTAGCCGGTGATTACAAGGTACTGTCCGACATCTTTGCTCAGTATGGCATCGTTGAGGCAAGAAACGAACAGGAACTGCTTTCCTTTTGCGAATCTTTAAGCAGCTACCCGAATTCTTCAGCAAAAAAGATCGGCATCATTACCGGCAGCGGAGGTCACGGTGCCATGGCAGTTGATGCATGCCTGGGCCACGGTCTGGAGGTGCCACTGTTGCCGGACGCTGAGCAAAAATCCTTACGAGATTCCCTTTCCCCAAGCATTCGACCCATTGCCGCCACAGACAACCCCATTGATCTCACCGGCAGTGCTGTAGAGGATGATTTTGCCATTGCCACCTCTGCCCTGCTCGATTCCTCGGAAGTTGATTGCGTTCTGGTTCTGCTTCTCCCCTATCTGCCGGGAATTTCTTCCGATCTCAGCGCCCGCATAAGCCAGCTCGCGCAAAAAACCAAGAAGCCGCTGATCGCCTACGTACCGCATGTGGAAAGATATCGGATGCTTATCGAAGGATTCGAGTTCAACAAGGTGCCGGTCTCACCATCTATCGAAGGCGCAGTATTGATGGTCGAAGCACTGCGAAGGAGATCATCATGCTAAGCAAAATCAGAGAGATTCTCTCCGCAGCAGCCATTCATTACGGCTGGGTAATGGAACCGGATGCCAAAAATATTCTGCAACTGGCAGGAATCGATGTTCCCGTTTCCTGCTGGGCCAAAACCCCGGAAGAAGCGCTTGCATTTGCAGCGAAACAGGGTTATCCGTTGGCAATGAAGGTTGTTTCCCCCCAAATACTTCATAAATCGGATGTGGGTGGCGTGATTGTTGGAATCAATACCAATGAATCACTACTTGCCGGGTTTGAAAAAATGACCCGGCTGCAGGGCTTTGCCGGCGTACTTATTGAGGAAATGTTGCAAGGGATTGAACTCATCGTAGGCGCCAAAATTGACTTTCAATTTGGCCCGGTGGTAATGTTGGGTATTGGCGGTGTAAGTGTTGAAATCTACCAGGATACTGTTATTCGCATGGCACCGGTTGCAAGAAACGATGTCGAATCAATGGTGGCACACCTCAAGGCACGCACCCTTCTCGAAGGATTCCGCGGAGCAAAACCAATCAATTTGGCAGCCCTGACCAATCTGATGATTATCTTTTCTCAACTGGTGACTGATTTATCTGATGACATTGAATCCATCGATCTAAACCCGGTTCTCTGCAATGAAGAACGGTGTGTTGCTGCTGATGCAAGGATAATACTGCCCTCTTCAAGGACTTAATCACACAACACCCCAGAGAGAAGAGGGCCCGCATCAAAAAATGATCAGGTTACGCTGAGCCATTCACCTGGCTGCTAAGCAAAAAAACAGCTTACGATGACAAATGAACAGCAATTGAAAATAATGTTTGGTGAAGTTACCGATCAGGACTACTACTCTCAGAGAGTTTGTCTTTGTGTATGAATAGCTGTGATATACAGTGGAGAAATAACGATAAATGGTTGCAGATAAGGCGTTAATACTTTCCCTGGTGATCTTTGCAGGTATTTTTTGTCAGTGGTTGGCCTGGCGGGTGAAACTGCCGGCCATTCTCTTTCTCCTCTGCACCGGCATTCTCGCAGGCCCGGTCCTTGGCTGGCTTGATTCCGACGCCCTGTTTGGCGATCTGCTCTTTCCCTTTATCTCACTTTCTGTTGCCATCATCCTTTTTGAGGGTAGCCTGACCCTCAAGTTTCATCAGATAGCAGGACTGAGGAGGGTGATCCGGAATATGGTATCCATCGGTGCTCTTCTCACCTGGATGATCACCTCGGCAACAACCCATTACGCCCTGGCTTTTTCTTGGCAACTCTCCTTTCTTTTTGGTGCCATAACCGTGGTCACCGGGCCGACTGTCATAGTACCTCTGCTGCGTACGGTCAGACCAAGTGCACCGGTGGCCAACATCCTGCGTTGGGAAGGGATCGTTATTGATCCCATCGGTGCCATCCTCGCCGTTTTAGTCTATGAATTCATCCTGCTGGGTGCCGGCAGCAATGCCCTGAGCCATACCTTTATCGCTTTTGGCCAGATGATCGTCATTGGTCTTTCTCTGGGCTCATTATCGGCCTATCTCTACGCCACCTTGCTTCGCCTCCACTGGCTGCCTGAATTTCTCCACAACGTCAGTACCCTGGCGGTGGTCATCATGGTCTTTTCCCTGTCGAACGCCCTGCATCACGAATCAGGCCTGCTGACAGTCACGATAATGGGCATCTGGCTTGCCAACAGCAAGGATGTCCCCATTGCTGAAATTCTTGATTTTAAAGAGAGCTTAAGTGTTCTGCTGATCTCCGTGCTTTTTATTGTCCTGGCCGCCCGCCTGGATTTCCAGATGTTTGTCAAACTCGGCTGGCCGGCACTCTTTGTCTTTCTTTCCATCCAGTTTCTGTCCCGCCCCTTAAGTGTTGTCATCTCGACCTTTGGCTCCAGTCTGACCTGGCCGGAGCGTCATCTCCTGGCCTGGATTGCTCCCCGAGGTATTGTGGCAGCGGCTATCTCCGCGCTTTTCGCCATCAGACTGGAGGAGTCAGGCTATGCGGGGGCGTCTCTCCTGGTCCCCTTAACCTTCATGGTGATCATCGGCACTGTAGGACTGCAAAGCACCACTGCCGGTTTTATTGCCAGGTGGCTGGGGGTGGCTGAACCGGACCCGAAAGGATTTCTCATTATCGGTGCCAATCGCGTAGCCAGAGCAATTGCTCTGGCCCTCAAAGAATACGGATTCCGGGTATTACTGGTCGATACCAGCTGGGAGAAGATCAGCCTGGCACGGATGGAAGGTTTGCATACCTATTATGGACAACCCGTTTCCGAACATGCCGACCGCCATCTTGATCTGGTCGGGATCGGCAGGATGCTGAGTCTGTCTCCTCGTGGTTCACTCAACTCATTATCCTGCATGTATTATCGGATGGAGCTGGGCTATAATTCGGTTTACGCCTTACAAACTGAAAAAGAGAAGGATATTGCCGAAGACAGAAAAACCGCCTCGGCCAGAAAATGGGCCACCCTCTTTGGAAAAGAGGTGACCTTTTCCTCTTTGATGGCAGGTCTGCACGAGAACTGGTCTATCCGCAGCACCATGCTGACGGAAAGTTTCACCTATGAAGAATATCTCCGCCAGTATCAGGAACAGGCGATTCCTCTCTTTGCCCTCACTCCAAATGGTACCATGAAAATTTTCACCCTGGAAAAACAGCCGATTCCCGCGGCCGGCTGGACCCTCCTGAGCTTTGTGGCCCCACCAGAAGAACGGAAACCGATATCAAAACCCGCGACCAACAAAGGTGAGTGAATGGTTATAACAAAAAAAGATCTCTATGGTGACAGGACAGACAACGCCCCTGGCAGTGCTCTATATGATCGTGAAGTCAGGCAGAAGACCTACAGAGAACGGGCGCTGAAAATTTTTCCATGGGTGTGTGGTAAGTGCGGGCGCGAATTTAGCGGCAAAAAGATTCGAGAACTGACAGTCCACCACAAGGACCACAACCATGAAAACAACCCACCTGACGGGAGCAACTGGGAACTGTTATGCCTCTACTGTCACGACAATGAACATTCACGATTTCTTGACGCCGAATGGTGTGCCACACCTTCTCCGGGAAGCAAGGATGGTCCTGTTGCGACCCATACCCCCTTCTCAGCGCTTAAAGACATGTTGACCAAAAACGAATAGCTCCATTGTACAGAATCGTACTTACATGACTACGGATAGAGATGACCATAACCGGGAAATAAAAAACCTCACAACCGGATTCACTTCTGGCCCCCGACACGGAGAGACAATTCCTGAAAGGACTTCAGATACTCTTCTGAGCGGTCAAGATAAAAGGATAACGCCCGGGAGAACTTTTTACCCAACACCCCGTCGACAAACAGCTGGCTGATCTGCCGCTGCTGCATGAGAACGAGCTGGGAGGCGACCATGATACGCCGTTCTTCTGGAGACATGGCTTTCATTATCGCGGGCAATGTACTGGTCGCGCGCGGCTGGTACATCCAGATATAGAGAAGATCAAGGGCGTTGATGATGACGATTTTCCCCAGATCCGGATTCTTTTTAGCCATGGCCCGCATGAATTCTTTGGGCGACTCGAGCATCTCAAGAACATCCTCCTCCGGAAAGAAGACCTCAAGGGCGGCATAGGTTTCAAACACCTGGGCGATCTTGGCCGAATAATCCATGGAACGAAAACGAATATTATTGAACCGGTCAGCCAGCCCCTCGATAAACCCGGCCACGCAGTCCGAGGCCAGTTTGGAGATCACAGCAGCCCACTTCTGCAATATATCATTTACAGCAACCACACTGGCCCCGCCAAGCATCCAGCCGACCACACCATTAAACAGAATCGCCAATGGAATGGAGAGAATGCTGCGAAAGAAATTGCCGTACACTGCACCTTTGGGCAGGCCCCGGAAAATATTATGCCCCGAGATGTAGACCCCGTTAGCCAGTGCCATAAAAGAATAGAGAGCAACCGGGTTGGTTCCTGTAGTGATACCGAACATCCTTTCAAGAATCAGGGTCTTAACCAGCAGATCAAGCAAAGGAACGGAGAACCCCGTGAAAAGCAATGAATAAGACAGCCTGTCCCAGCTCACATACTCTTTCCATTTCAGGAGGGGCGAGCGGGAAAAACCGCCGGCGCCGAGGACCGACTGGATAATATTTCGAATCCCCGTAATACCGAACCAGATGAACGCGCCGAAATAAGCAAGAAACCACCAATCCTTGGTCAGGGCAAAGGTGGCAAAAGCAGGGATGAAACCGATAAGTATCCTGAGCCCATTTTTCAGGTAGTGATTCAGATAGCCCAGAGGGATTTTCGACTGCTCGCTCACATCATCGCGGGTATCTAGTGACAGAGCGTTATTCTGCCCAGTCTGCATCCATCCCAGAGTAGCCACATTGCCGTTGGGTTCCATATGCGTGGAATAGGCCTGCACCACCCAGTCCCTCTGGCGCTCGAAGCCAAAATTGAGTCCCGAAAAGACGGGCTCAAGGGCACATGACGGAGTTGACCCAAGATTCTTGTGATCCCAGGGTACATTCCGATGATCCCCCGTTCCGTTGTGGTGACGCCTGGGAATATAAGTCACCTGCAGGTGTGCGGTGATACGCACAGGGATATTCCAGCGACTGGGTTGCCGTTTACTCTCCAGCTCTCTCCTCGCACAACGCGGCAGAGTGTCCTTCATGACCAGCCCCATGCCATAACGGTTCCGAGAGCCGCCGGTGGAATCGCTGCCGATGCGGGATTTGAGCTTTGACCTCTTGTAGAATCCATGTAAGGTCAGCATGTTGTGCAATATAACTGTGAGTTTTTCCCTCCTTTCTTTCATCTCTTGGCTTAAGGGGTCAGTCTCGCTCAGATCGCGGATAATCTTCTGGATAACCCGTTTAAGATTGATGATATTGCCCTGATTAATCGCCAGCTGCAGCTTGTTAATCTCTGCATAATGAATGGCCTTGCCTCTGGTATAGTCCTTCAGATTAAAAATTTCCAGATGACTGATCTTTCCCTTGCAGTCATTAATAAGCTCCAGAACATCAGCCGGACTGAGTTCGCTCAAATTCAGCGTAACCCGGGAGCCGGTACGCAGACTTTCCAGCCGGGTAAGAAGCTCTTCAGGTGAGAGCAAGAGCATACCCGGCACATCGGAATCATCATGCGGTACAAAGGGATTGCTGATGTCCGGATTTTTATCCGGCTGCAGAAAGCTCTCGATGATGGCATCCGGGTCCAGGGCATTCATGATCTCAACGGCATGACTGATATACAGGCGCTCTTCTTCGTCCGCCTCGGCCCATTTATTCCGAAACATCAGCACCTGCTCCCGCATGGCCGACAGCATATGATTATAAATAAACTTGGCAAGATGCAGAAGCGATGGCTGACCGGAACCGACAAAGGTGAGAAATTCCTCTCTGTCAAATACGGGTAGATTGATGCCGTAGGCCTCATTGATAACCGGTCTGTGCCTGCTGTTAAACTCCCTGAACACGTCAACCACATAGCATTGTTGATATTGGGAAACCTTACGACCTTCATCCATAAAGGTCTTGGCCGGGCCATCCTTGATAAAGTTGAGAAAATCCTGACTGTCGGCAAAACCGCGTGGTGCCCAGATGAATTTGACGTACCTGCCACGGAATCTGGCAGAAAATTCTATACCTATCCGGACGGTAATCCCCATGACCTCTGCTGATTCCAGCAATTCAGCAGCCACCTCTACATTGATAAAGTTGTAGTAGATCACGGTGAGACGGCGGATACCCTTTATCCAGGCGTCCATAATCAAGTGTGTAGGCGATTTGCGCCCCTTGCTGTTAGCGTCATGCACATGATCATCGAAAGCGATCTGGTTCCATTCCTCCGGCATCTCAATCAGATGGTACTTCTTCAATTGGCTGCGGATGAAACGGGGCTTGCCGAAGGTAGCTGTCCGAAAATCCCGGGCAAGCTTCAGTTGCCGCAGATAGTCCCCCTTAGAGCGAACAAGCTCCTTCATGATCTCCAGCAGGACCCGCGCTGTATTCCTGCGCAGCATACTCTGGGAACTGCACAGCACCTCATCGCGTAGACACCGAAGCGCATTCTGCCGATCAGCAGCCTTCCCCGCCTCAAGAGAACCCAACAGATGAATGACCGCATAGGCTATGCGCAGGGCCATGGAGGCAGTCATTTCCTTGATACCATGGGGATGCAGATAAGGAATCAACAGATTTTTGATAAGCTTGTGGGCTTCATCACGGTTGAGAACATCATTGACGATGTTCAGCAGGACATAATCATTTTCGTCGAAAAAATATCTGGATACTCGTTTCTCTTGGATCATCTCACATCACAGCTGTATGAAGAATTAACAGGATTTTCGTTTATGTCAGTCAATTGCAGTAAATTGATAATACAATTCAATCTCACAGTAAGTTGATATTCTATCTGTCGTTATCGGGCAACAGCTAACTGACTTTGGTTGAAATGTTTATGTAACTGACTGTATATTTGAATATGGCATAACAATAAGCTGCAGTTCTTCAGATTTAATCTGACACAATCCTATAATAATACAAAATAAAACTGACAGCCTGCTCATTCTATTCAAGTACAAATGCCAATAACCTCTGTATGCAGAAGGACCGAACACAAAATTCAGAGAGGAGAACGCCTCCTATTTTTCGCACACCGCTTTTATTCAGAAAATTAGCGACTTGAAAATCTCCAATGAAAGAAGAAATTCTCCTGGCAATCGTTTTGTTTCTTGTTGCTCCTGATGTTGTTTGGTAATATTCATCTTGGCCCTTCATTTTTGATATTATTAATATTTTTCGCAAAAGCAATATAACATAAAGCGAAGAAGCATTCAGTGTAACATTAAGTCATTTCAAATAATTACTCGGTTGTCTTGTGTCGTGATCGACAAATCGGAAAGTAGAATTTAGTATTCTGTCAGGATACAAAATCGTGTTTCCGTCCGACGGTAGGCATATAATGAACTACAGAGGAATATCAACTTTCTGAAGCAAAAAAGACTTCAACATTGCCATTGAACGTATTGAGTTATCAGGCTTTTTTTGACCGGCAAGCCATCTCAGACCTCACCAGAACATTACATGTTCCTGTGAACATTTATGCTTAATGGCTCATTCAGCCCCCCCTTTTTCTTACACAATTGAGGAGCTAGACGAGGAATCCCTGATTATCTAAAGAGAGAACGAACAATGCTATTTAAATGGTTATTCACTCCATGCACAATCCGACGGCGACTGATAGAGCTCAACTCAATTACAGTCATACTTATTCTTGGCATGGTTTCCATATACAGTTACCAGGTGGTCTCGCTGGAACACAAAATGGTAACCATGGAGCAAGTTGACGATCTGTTTAATAGTATCCTCGAGCTGCGTCGTTATGAAAAAAATATCCTGCTGCACCTGGATGGAGACAGTCTATCAAAAGCAAGCGATTCAGTACAAAAAATAACCAATCATCTTGAAAGGTTATCTCCAGACATCAACGAACGGCCCGGAAAAGAGCAATTTCTACAACTCCAAGAAAGCCTTATCAAATACAAGGCCGTTTTTGAGCGCTGGTGTACCTCTGAAGACTGTACATCAATTGCAACTCAACAAGAAGACAGTCAGCTGATCCGTCGCCATGGACAAAACCTTGCCGACAATGCTGCGCAACTGGCCAGGCTTAACAAAAAAAACATCAGCAAGGGATTTAAAGAAATCTTATTCTGGCTGACCTTTATCCCGGCCGTCATTTTTATGAGTGGCGCATTCTTGTTTTTTTCACTGGTTCGCAGCATACTCAGCCGTCTTGCTTCTTTAAAGCAGGCCACCAAGAACATGGCAGCGGGAGAATTTAAAATTATCCCGACCACCGATACCTCACCAGATGAGATTTCAGGACTCATCGACAATTTTAATCAGATGGTGGTATCCCGGGAGCAGAAACAGAAGGAACTGATTCAGTCAAAAAAAATGGCCTCCATCGGCACTTTTTCCTCAGGTATTGCCCATGAAATCAATAATCCGCTTAATAATATCTCCTTGTCTACGGATACACTTCTCGAGGAGTTAGGATCCATGCAAGAGGAGGAAATCAAGGATATCCTGAATGACATAATGGCGCAGACAGATCGGGCCAGTAAGATTGTGCGAAATCTGTTGGACTTTTCCAGAACTCAATCTTCTGAAATGCAGCCCTTATACATCGATTTTGTCATACACAAGACAACTGATCTTATAGCCAATGAACTACGCATCCATAAAATTGCTTTGAAAAAAGACATTACCGACCTGCTTCCCCAGGTATACGGCGACCTCCAGCAGCTCCAGCAGGTATTTCTCAATCTGATCATCAATGCGGAGCAGGCCATCGGCGATTACGGAATAATCACCATCCAGACCCGGGAAAATGACAAAGGATTTATTCGCACCGACATCAATGATACCGGCCCTGGCATTGCACAGGAAAACCTGGAGCAGATTTTTGACCCTTTTTTCACCACTAAGGAAGCAGGCAAGGGAACCGGACTTGGACTATCCATTGTTTATGGCATTGTCAAAGAACACGGCGGATATATTGAAGTTGCCAGTAAACTGGGCGAAGGGACAACCATTTCTGTATATCTCCCGATATACAGAAAGAGTAACCACGAGGAGCAGACATACACATGATGACCATTGGTGTTATAGACGACGACACAACCACCAGAAAAATGATGGGTCATATCCTGAGCCAGGCTGGTTACAGTGTAGAAACCTTTGCGAACGGACGTTCATTTCTTGAGAAAATCGAGAAAAATCCTTTTGATATTGTTTTTCTGGACCTACAACTACCCGACATGGGTGGACTGGAAATTCTGGCCCATATCAAAACCATCCGGATGGAGACAGAAGTTATCATTGTAACCGGACACGGTTCCATAGAAAATGCGGTAAAGGCGACAAAAGAAGGGGCTTTCCATTATCTTTCCAAACCCTGTCGCAGTCATGATCTCCGTCTTATGGCCGAACGGGCAGCTGAAAAAATCAGGCTCCACCGGGAAAACACACTTCTGAGATCGCAGGTGTGCAAAGATAGCCCGCTAACCGGTTTTATCGGCAACAGCAAAGCCATGCAGGCAATCTTTGAGACAATCAGGAAGGTTTCCCAAGTGAACTGCACTATTCTCCTGGAAGCTGAAACCGGTACCGGCAAACAACTGACAGCCCGGGCCATCCACGAACTTGGATCAACAAAAAACGCGCCTTTTGTCTATTTCAACTGTGGCGGTTTTACGGAAGACCTGATCTGCAGTGAGCTCTTTGGTCATGAAAAAGGTGCCTTTACCGGAGCCTCTGCATGTAAAATCGGCCTTTTTGAATCGGCCAAAGGCGGCACAGTGCTTCTTGACGAGATCGGCGAAATGCCCATGTCCATGCAGGTAAAATTGCTTCACGTCCTCCAGGAACGCCAGGTTCTCAGGGTGGGCGGAATCAGCCCTATTGATCTCGATGTCCGCATCATTGCCGCAACCAACAAGGATCTCCAACAGCTTATCAAAGCAGGAATGTTCCGGGAAGATCTCTACTATCGGCTTAATGTAGTAACTATCCGCCTCCCCAGACTGCGTGAACGACGAGAGGACATCCCCCTGCTCATTTATCATTTTATCGCCAAGGCCAATAAGGCTTTTTCAAAAGATATAAAAGGAATTTCCTCCCAAGCCCTGGATCTGCTCATGCATTACAGTTACCCTGGGAATGTACGGGAGCTTGAAAACATCATCCAGCATGCCGCAGTCCTGACCGAGGGGCAAAAGCTCCTTCCTGCAGATTTACCCTTCCATCTGCGAAAATTAAACCTGCAGGACAGTTTTACAGAGGAACTGCCACCGCTGGATGAGGTAGAGAAACGATACATTTTTAAGGTATTATCTAAGACGGAACATAATCTCAAGGCAGCTGGTAAAATATTAAATATACCCAGAACCACCCTGTGGCGAAAATTAAAAAAATACGGCCTTTCCGACTCAGCTGACTCCGACATGACTTAGGTTTCATATCGAAACAAACAATTCTTAAAGATTTTTTTTTACCTCCTGATTCAAACACATTACCTCACCTTTCCCTCCACGCTTCATACTGAAACGTGGACACGAAAAGATCATCCTGAAACAGCATTCCTTCATCCCCCTTGCCTTTCCAAGAAAGACAGCGCCGCATAACCGCTTAACATAGCGTACCTTTCTCACTTCCCCTGTGCTTGTTCGGCATAATCTCATTCCTGGCATTCCCATTGCAATACTTGAATTTGAGATCGGGGTCTGCAGATTTTTTCTTTTCTTCCTCTGAAAAACATAAGCACCTTGCATCTCCAGAAAATCTTTCAACTCGGATGTCGGCAAGTGCTGACCCCTTAAAGACAATAGAAGCATGGAGGAGAACTCATGGAAAGAAAAAAAGAAGACGATAGCTCATAGCATAGCTTGTTGCGAAGAACTGCTAATGAACCCTACTTAAAAGACAAGTAACAGTCACCCAGAAAAGGTACTTTTTTCAATCTCTGCACTCAGCTTACCTCAAACAAAAGAGCTCGTTTCTAGACAAACGCTAAGTTTTGATTGATCAAAAACGAAGAGGACATAAACTATCATGTTACATATGTATTTACCCATAGCGGGAAACAGCGTGAACGTTTTCCTGATATTAGGCCTGGGAGGTTTTGTCGGTCTGCTTTCAGGAATTTTTGGTGTCGGCGGTGGTTTTCTTATGACCCCCCTTCTTATGATGTTTGGCATTCCGCCGACAGTGGCGGCAGCCTCTGATTCAAACCAGATTGTCGGGGCTTCAACCTCCGGCACCCTGGCCCACATGCGGCTCGGCAACGTAGATATTCCCATGGGCATTATGCTCCTTATTGGCGGCGTTGCCGGTGGTACCATCGGCGTCCAGGTCATTAAACTTCTCAAAGCAATGGGTAACGCCGATTTTCTCATCGCCATTACCTATGTCATCATGCTTGGCGGAGTTGGCGGGTATATGTTCTGGGAAAGCTTGCAGGGATTGAAGAAAGAAAAAAATTCTCCTGCAACAGAAGAAAAACCAGTGACAGAAAAAAACGCTCCCCAAAAATCACTTATGCAAAAACTGCCGCTGCAGTTCAAATTCGCAAAGTCAGGTTGTGAGATTTCCATGCTGCTGCCTGTAATTTTTGGCATACTGGTTGGAATCCTGGCCGCAATCATGGGTGTTGGCGGCGGTTTTATCATGGTCCCGGTCATGGTCTATCTCCTGCGGATGCCCATGCATGTTGTTGTCGGTACCAGTTTGTTTCAGATTCTCTTTACCTGTATCAATGTAACCGTCATGCAGTCTTACAGTAATCATACTGTTGACTTTGTTCTTGCTGTTCTCCTGCTCTTAGGCTCAACCATTGGTGCACAGGTCGGAACTGCTGTCAGCAAACGACTCAAAGCTGATCAGCTGAAAATCATGCTGGCAAGTCTCGTTCTCCTGGTATGTGTGAAGATGACAGCAGGCCTGTTGATGACACCAACAATTATGGTAGCACTCAAAGGTGGACACTAAGATGCGTACGGAGGGAAAAACAATGAATCGAATTGCCTATGGTTTGGTGACATTTCTGCTGGTGAGTCTTGCCTGGATCGTGTCATCCTCAGCAGCAGAAAAACCGCTGCTCATGGAACTTGCCAGTTCCACTCTTAACATATCCACGTTTTACAACGGAACAACCCTGGAGGTTACGGGGAGTGTACCTGAGGATATGGATGTGGCCCTGCAAGTGAGTGGACCCAAAAAAGAAGTTCACCTCAAGGAAAAAGGCAAAGTAGCCGGTTTCTTGTGGATGAACAAAACCGATGTCTCCCTGGAAAACACTCCAGCCGTCTATATGGTCTATACCCCGCCAGGGGCTGTCGACAAGTTCCTCAGCTCGGAACTGGGCTTAGGATACAAGGCACTCAGCAAAGACATTACCATCAATCCGGAATCAGAGGATAAGGCCTTTATCTTTGCTGAATATGTCAAACTTATGGAACATTCGGGTGTCTACGCCATCCATGAGGGTGCAGTCAGCTATGGCGAATCCAACGGAAACATGAAAGGCTTCAGCGTCACCCTGGACATCCCTTCAAAGATGAGTCCTGGCAACTACCAGATCAAAGCATTGGCCATTAAAGATGGTGCCATCATCGACGAAACCCAGGAAAATCTGTCTATGGAACTTACTGGCCTGCCCGCGTACATTGCCAAGATGGCATTCGGCCAACCGCTGCTATTCGGTATCATTGCTGTCGTTATAGCCATTGCCACCGGTCTGATCATTGGCACGCTCTTTAAAGGTGGAAAAGGATCCCATTAAGCGGAATATCGCTTAATGTCAGGACAATAAGACTATGAGAAACTTACTGCACCAGATCAGACAGATTCTTTACAGAAACAAAAAAGAATCTGTCCCGTTCAAAATTCTTTTTGCCGACTTTAAAAAGAGTCTGGAACTGAACAATCAGATTCTTGATCTTATTGCCGAGGCAAATGACAAGCTGAGCGGAGATTATATCTTTGACAAACAGTACATCCAGACCACCTGTCAGACTCTGACCGGTCTGGTGCGGGAACTCATTGTCACCATTAACCACCTGACACAGCAAAAGTATTCAGGCCTCTACAAGAGCTTCCATTTGATTGAAGAAGAGATAGACGCCATCCTGCAGGGACAGGTTCTCTATCCAGTGCTGGAGTACATTCTCCCGTATTCATCGATTACCAGAGGTCTGGTTGATGCTGTGGGCGGGAAAAATGCTCGCATTGCCGAAATAGGACACCTGTTAGACCTTCGAGTCCCCGAAGGGTTTGCCATAACAACGGCCGCATTTTCAGCATTTTGGCGCCAGAACAACCTTGAAGAGACGGTTTCTTCAATCAGTGAGCAATGGCAACAGAAGACAATAGCCGTTGAAGAGGCTGCCCGTAAAATTCAACAGGCAATCATGAAGGCAACCTTACCAGCGAAACTCGAGCAGGCGATACTGGAAACGGCCAGCCGGATGACCAAGGGACAACAAAAAGCAGCCCCCTGTTTTGCGGTCCGCTCCAGTGCCTTAGGTGAAGATGATATCGCTTCCTTTGCCGGGCAGTATCGAACCTGTTTG
Source organism: Pseudomonadota bacterium (assembly GCA_018820855.1). Classification (GTDB taxonomy): domain Bacteria; phylum Desulfobacterota; class Desulfobulbia; order Desulfobulbales; family Desulfocapsaceae; genus Desulfocapsa. The sequence continues at coordinate 86,379 of JAHJNL010000067.1, forward strand.
AATATTCCCCTGGCAGAACTGCCTCAAGCCTATAAGGAGGTGGTTGCCAGCCTGTACAGCCCCGAAGCCATGGAATATCGACTGCTCAAAGATTTCCGGCACAATGAGATCATGATGGCCGTGGCCTGTCAGTTGATGATTCCTGCAAAGGCAAGTGGCGTCATGTACACCTATGATCCGCTGCGGCCAGAAACGGAAACCATGCTCATCAACTCTGCCTGGGGACTGGGTGAACCCATTGTCTCAGGTGAAGTGCCAACAGACCATTTCTCCCTCGATCGACAATCGCCCCACGAGATCAAAGAAATGCAGGTAGTACGTAAAGAACACAGCATGATGTTATACGGATGTGGCGGTATCGGTATTGAGTCAGTACGAGAGGAGCAGCGAACAGAATCAAGCCTGAAAAACTGTCAGTTACAAGATCTGGCGGCCATAGGATTACAGCTGGAAAAATACTTCAGGAAACCCCAGGACGTCGAATTTGCCATTGATCTGGAAGACAGACTCATTGTCCTGCAGTCACGACAACTGAACCTCCAGCAGGAGCGTCCGCCCAGAGCCTGCGATCTGACAGGTATTGACGGCAAATACCCCATTCTCATGCGGGGCAAAGGCATCGCAGCCATGGAAGGGATCGCTTCAGGACCTGTCTGGATTTTATCGCCTGAGAGTGACCTGAAAGACTTTCCCATGGGCGCAATTCTGGTGGCCCGGTACGCTTCACCACAGTTGGCCCGAGTGATCCATAAGGCCAGTGGTTTCATTACCGATGTCGGTTCAACCACCGGTCATCTGGCAACGGTGGCACGGGAATTTCGTGTACCGGCCCTGTTCAATACGGAGAAAGGGTCCAACCTGCTGACCCATGGCCAGGAGATAACTCTGGATACGGAGTGTTTGACCGTCTATGCAGGGGTCGTTCAAGAGCTGCAGCATTACAGTTTTCACGAGGAGCCTGTTGAAGAGATGTATGAATACCGGCTGCTTCGTCGGGTACTCAAGAAAATAGAACCCCTGAACCTTTTTGATCCAAACGAAGAAAGTTTTAGCCCCCAGGCCTGCCGCACCTATCACGATCTGACCCGTTTTGTTCATGAAAAAGCAGTGGAAACGATCATCGATCTCAATTTTTACCATGCCCATCACCGGGACACCCAAGCCGGACAGCTCCTCTGGGACTATCCGCTCGACCTTATTCTCATCGATGTCGGTGGCGGCATAAAAGGAGAACATGAAAAGGGGATCCAGCCTGAACAGATCAGATCTGCCCCCATGCAAATGCTGCTGCACGGCATGTCGTATCCAGGTATCTGGGACATGTCACCCATGAAAGTTGATTTCGGCAGTTTTATGTCCAGCCTGACCAGGACCGCACCCACTCGCAACACCAGCCCTGAAGATGTGGGTCGCAACCTGGCCGTAGTCTCTGCCGAATACACCAACATTAACTTCCGTCTGGGCTATCATTATACAGTTATTGATGCCTATATCTCGGACAACATATTGGACAATCATATCTATTTCAGATTTTCAGGAGGAGTCACAGACACCACCAGACGTTCACGCAGAACCCGTCTGCTCAATGTGATTTTGTCCCACTATGATTTCCTCTGTGAACTACACGGAGATATTGTGATAGCCCGACTAAAGAGGATGGACAAAGAAAGCATGCTCAATCGATTATTCTTACTGGGTCTGCTGGTTGGCTTCACCCGGCAACTTGATGTCAAGATGGTAAGTGAAGCGAAAATAGATGATTATTTTGAAGAAATCAAAACCATAATGGAGGACAACAATGCCAACTGAACAGACCAGCATTCTAATTCTGGATGATGAACCTATTGTCAGTAAACGATTAAAACCATCCCTTGAAAAAAAGGGCTACGAGGTCGAGACATTCACCACCAGTGCAGATGCCCTGGCACGCATCAACGAACGACAGTTCAATATCGTTGTTACAGATTTAAAAATGGAAGGCATGGATGGCATGCAGTTCCTGAGCGAAGTCAAGAAAAAATACCCGGCCACAGAGGTCATAGTCATCACCGGTTTTGCGACCATGGCAACAGCAAAGGAATCATTTAACAAAGGGGTTTTCGATTTTTTAGCCAAGCCCTTCAAGCTGGGAGAAATTGCCGAAGTCATCAGTAAAGCAGAGACAAAGATAAAAAACAGTCCGAAGTGAAATCTTAAAATCCTGAATAAAAGTTACTTGTTTTGAGAGGTAAACCCTATGTTAAAAACGCTATTGTCTGTAAATGAAGATCTGGCCTCAAGTATTGCTCTTCGCTATACGGCCTACCTTAATCAATTTGTACCACTCTCTCTTTTTATCACCCATGTGGAAGACCCGGATGAAAAAGAACAGGTCGGAACCGGCTGGGTTCGTCGGACCTGGGAAGATGGTGTGGCCTCTAACGGTAAGCGCCTCATTGATCGCATGCTGCAAACGGAAAATATCGACTGCCCATTGGCCGGACGACCAAAGATCTTTGTGGGAGATCGAGATAAAGAGCTCACCTATGAACTCCATAACGGTTTGTATAACCTTTTTATCGAGGGATATCTGAATAGTGCTGATCATGATCGATTCTATGAGCGTATCGGTTCCCCTCTTTTTACCAAGACATCCTGTCCCATTCTCATAGTGAAAAACCTTTCCCTCAGTAAAAAATGTGCCCTGCTCTGTGCAGACAGTGTTGATCCGAAAATACTGGTGGAAAAGAGTATGACCATCCTCGCTGATTCGACTTTCAGCTTTGACATTGTATACTTTAAATACAAGGAAAACGAAGCGTTAGTAACAATGGACAAAGAGGATGGCGGTAGCCACCTGCGAGAGGTCGAATCCCTGATGGCCGAGCACAAGAAATCAGTTGAGAAAACTATTGTTCTTTCAGGGACACCGGAGCAGGTCGGAGATTATCTTAAAGACTATGCTCTGGTGGCCTCAACTATGCCAATCAGAAAATGCATGAATATGTATGTACTGGCAAACTCGCTGGCCTCAGTCCTCATGGTTCGTTGAAGTGTAGTAATTAAAAATCGTCAATTCTACGAGAAAGCAAAGGATCCATCATGAAGATATTAGTTGCACTGGATACGAAAGAGTATAGTAAAAAGATAGTAAGGGATGTCGCGCGCCTCGCTGAAAACACTTTAGCGGACATCGTTTTTCTCGGGGTTCAGGAGAGTGCAAAGGAACCGGAAAAAGCTCTAGTAAAGGCATTGCTGAGATATCAGCAAGATGTATATAGCTATTTCAGCCCAGACGAACTGCCATATGCTGACTTTTCTCCAAACCAATGGCAGGAGAAAGCACAAGGGGACTGGTCCATCTCCTCTGCGGGAATGAAGGATTTTACCCTGAAAATCAGAAGCGGCAGTGTGGCTAAACAAACCATTTCCGTAGCAAAAGAAATGGAGTGCAACCTAATCATTATCGGTTGTAGCAGCAAATGTGGCTGTGAGTGGGACGGTGAGATGAACGTCCCGCTCCGTATTGCAGAAGATGCACCCTGTTCGGTTTTGGTTGTCAAAGATGTCAAAAACACAAATGATATCATATCGATTCTAGACCAATCCGCAGTCAGTCAGGATTCCCTGGAAATGGTCAACCAATTGGCAACCCTGCATGATGCCGGACTGAAGATTGTTGGAGTAACAGAAAAGAAAGAGGGCAAAAAAGACCAGATAGAAAAAAGGATGGTAGAGCTACTTAAATATTATAATGACCGAAAAATCAATACGTGGGTCAAGGTGGTCGACAGTGCTGACGTCAAAGACTATGTAACCAATTCTTCCCGAGAGGCTATTATTGCCCTGTGGATGGGAGGTAAACAGTCATTAATTCAAAGACTGTTTACCCAAAGCATGGTGGACAAACTCCTGGAAACCACAAAATCATCGCTTTTTATCCTTCGTTGATTTCCCAGGTATCTTTTCCTGCGCTGGCGAGAAAAGATGCCTGGTTCCCAAATGCTTCCTGCTTGGTGTCCGTTGCGATAACTTATGTTTTCCGGCGCTGCCCCCTCTGAGTCAGGGAAAAGCGTCGAAAACTGCCCCCACCATGTTTATCCGCTTCGTGATTATGAATTTACGGAGAAAATGGAGGATTTTAAGAGTAGAGACAATAGCAAAGATACATCGTTATCATTTTGTAGGAAGAAAAAGAATAAAAGAAATCATGCTATTATGAAAAATATGAACTGGCAAAATCACAGCTCTGTGTTGCACATCTCAATCATAAGCCGTTTTTTCTAAAACTCCAGAAGTCTGGATGCAGCATTGCAAGGAAGGGTATCAGTTCCAACCTACCGACAATCATATTAACAATAAAAATAATTTTGGTTGCCACTGACAGTCCCCCAAAACTCCCCATGGGCCCGATTTCACCAAAGCCCGGACCGATATTACCAATGGTGGCAGCCGTACCCACCAGTCCGATGGCAACATCTCCCTCAATGGCAGTCACAACAAGAGCGGAAGCAGTCATCAAGGCAATATAAAAAAGGAGAAAGCCGAGAATCTGTCTCTGAACATCTCCGTCCACAGTTTTGCGGTCAATTTTGATCGGCAATATTGCCTGAGGATGAATAATTTGAGTTATCTCACGCTTGAGATATTTGTAGCCGAACAGCACCCGGATCACTTTTACGCCACCACCAGCAGATCCGGCACAGCCACCCACCAGCATGAAAGAAAAAAGAATCGTCTGGGCGGCAACACTCCACAAGGCAAAATCAGTAGAAGAGAATCCTGCAGTTGTAATAATTGAAACAATCTGAAAAAGACTATCCCGTACAGAATCCATCATATCTGGCGCCCCACTTGCGAGCAGCGCAAGACAGAGGCCTCCTGAACCAAGCATTACAATAGTCGCATAAAAACGGAACTCTTCATTCTGCAACAATGCCAATGGCTTTCGTTGAGCAAGCATACGATATTGCAGGGCGAAATTGCTGCCAGCGAGAAACATGAAGAAGGTAATAATCCAGGTGGCAGCTGAATTATCATAGCCCATGATAGAGAGAGGATGTGGTGAAAATCCGCCGGCGGCCATTGTGGAAAGGGCATTACAAACAGCATCAAAAAGGGGCATGCCAGCGAAAACGAGTAGGATCACTTCAATAATCGTCAAGAAGACATAGACCAGCCACAGTGCTTTGGCCGTATGAGTAATCCGCGGTGTTACTTTCTCCTCGGTGGGGCCAGGTGCCTCGGCAAAAAACATCTGCCGGCCTGCCACCGCAAACTGTGGCAGGATGGCCACAAATAAAACAATAATTCCCATGCCGCCAAGCCACTGACTGAGGCTACGCCAGAAAAAAAAGTCCTTTGGATAAAGGGAAAAATCAATCAGGATGGTTGCACCGGTGGTGGTGATGCCGGATACTGATTCAAAATAAGCGTCCAAAGGGGACAAGCCATAAAACACATAGGGTATGGCACCCATGGCCGCAGTAACAACCCAGGCAAGCGAAACAATCAACATACCTTCGTTTCGTCTGAGGTTGTCAAAGTTGCGGGAAAAACCGCCATATTTCTGAAAAAGCAACCCCAGGGTAACGGAGACAAAAGAGGCCGTGATAAAGGGGATGATTGAGGTATACTCCTCCTCCATAACAGCCACTGCGATAGGGGTGAGCATTATTATACCAAAGGCAACCAGAATGATTCCCAAGGCGTTCAGAATGTTACTCAGTTTCATCAGGCAAACAATGTTTTCACGGCATCTGCATCCTCTGCCATGGTAAAGATTATAAGCTGATCGTCAGCCTGAAGGACGGTTTCGCCATGGGGAATAATAAGACGCCGTCCACGCTTGACCACTCCGATGATCGCTTGAACTTTAAATTTAAGATCGATAACACTGGTATTCGGAAAACTTTCAGGCAGTGTCAGACGCAACACCTCACCCTGCCCCCCTTCCACCAGAGCCAGAATATTCACATTCCGCGCCTGCACCCGGTTGAGCAACTCTTTAATGGCTGACTCTCTGGGAGAGACCACAACATCAATTCCGACCCGCTCAAAGAGTTGCGCGGTCCGGGCATTACTCACTCTGGTTATAATCCTCCGACCCAACCCGAGCTGTTTGACCAGTAGAGAACAAAGCAGATTCTTCTCATCATTGTCAGTGATGCAGACGATAACATCGGCATCACCTACCGATTCTCCCTCCAGAAGTTCCAGGTCAGTTCCATCTCCGTGCAAAATCAGAGTTTTTTTGAGATTATCAGCAAGAAAAACGCAACGGGCTCGATCGTGTTCAATGAGTTTCACCCGGATTCGGGCCTGCTCAAGTTTCTGGGCCAGCATAAAGCCGACGCTGCCTCCACCAATGAGGACTGCCGTTTTAATGTTGTTGCGTGACTGAAAAATAGTTGCCGCCAGACTGTCGAGAGCCGGACCGGTACCCATGAAGATAACCTTGTCATCTACCTTAATCACGGTCGACCCGTCCGGAATAAAAAGGTTGTGGTCACGTGTAATACCGACAATAAGGACCTGTTGAGGGAAGGAACAATCCATTACTCGGGTGTCACGCAGAATGGAATCTTCCTTTATGCGATATTCAAAAAGTTTTGCCCGGCCATCAGCAAAATATTCCACATCAATGGCATCGGGTACGGAAATAATACGAAAAATATCCTGAGTGAGAAGCTGCTCCGGCCAGATAATGGTATCGATATCATATCGGGTGAGATAACGATACTGTTGCGGAGAATCAAGGTTCCGATAAAGTTCCATGGTGCGGACAAAACAAATTGTCTCAAGGTCCACAATCTTTTTTACGGTCCAGCAGGCGACAATATTGGCTTCATCCAGCTTGGAACAGGCAATGAACAGCTCGCATTTTTTGACACTGGCCCGTTCCAGTGCATCAACATCGGCACCGCTTCCACTGATAAAACCGATATCAAGGTTGTTGAACTTGTCGGGTAATTTCTCCAAGTTGTCAATCAGGGTAACACTGTGCTCCTGATGCAGCCTTAAAGCGACCATATAGCCCAATTCGGTAGCTCCGTATATCAAGAGATTCATACAAGCTTCCTTTGCATGGGTTCCGGGTGTATTCTGTCATCTTGCAAGATGACAAGAGAGATATTGAGTGTGAAAAGCAGACGCAGAAATAATCAAAAAAAAAACAGAGAGGACAATTCACAGCATAGACAGAGAGCCTCTCTGCTTTTTTGATATACTTTACCTGGAAAACATTTTCAAGTAAAGCAAGGAGGTATCTGTTCTTTCTGGCAAGTAGGCACGGGTGTCTTATCTGCTGCCGCCCAGTAATCATTTCCCGGCCATAATGCTCGACAGTTGCGGACAAGAAGATTCCGTCAAATCCTGCATGTAATGCACTCAATTGTCTCAGGCTGTTCCAGTCTCCCCCCACATACTGCTGCGGTAACAGAGCAGATTTGTAATCAATAATGTTCTGTCTGCCTGTAACAAAATAAATTCAAGAAGAGTGCTCTCTGAAATCATGCGATTGGATATGACAGCGTCGCAACAGGCGCTGAAAAGCCTGCCGCTCCATACCGCTGGCCCGAGCAGCGGCCGAGACATTACCATTATTTTGGGTCAGGGCGGTTTTCAGATAGCTTGAGGAAAAATGCGTAATCACTTCTTCCTTGGCCTCTTTGTATGAAAGCTTGTGAACAAAGGCAGGGACTTCTATCCCTCCTCGGCTTGAGGTACCTTCCGCCAGCTCTTCAGGACTGAGAAGGTTGCTGGGAGTTATGATATTGGAGGAGGTAAGAAGCACCGCTCGGTTGATAAGATTCTGCAATTCACGGACATTTCCCTTCCACTCCCTGTGCATAAGACATTGCAGAGCTTCCTGGGAGATCTCCATCCCCTGGCGCTGATACTCCTGCGCATATTTTTTAAGGAAATTGAGGGCCAGCAGAGGAATATCCTCCCGCATTTCATGCAGACTGGGCATGGTAACAGTCATCACGTTCAAGCGATAAAAAAGATCCTCCCGAAATTCGCCTTTGGCCATCTTTTCTTCAAGATCCTGATTGGTGGAAGCCAGGACACGAACATCGACTTTTACAGTGCTTGTCTGGCCCAGAGGTTGGATTTCCTTTTCCTGAAGCACCCGCAGCAGCTTGGTTTGCAGGGAAACTGGAATATCGGCAATCTCATCAAGGAGGATAGTGGAACCTGCCGCCTCCAGAAAGAGCCCATCTTTGTCATGATCTGCTCCGGTAAAGGCACCTTTGGCATAACCAAAGAGTTCACTTTCCAGGATCTGCTCAGGAAGGGCCGGACAGTTCACCGTGACCATCTTTCTCTTCCCACGGTTACTCATCTTATGAATTGTCCTGGCGGCAACTTCCTTTCCAGTACCAGATTCCCCTCGAATGAGGACAGTTGCATCACTCTGGCCAAGACGGGTTAAAAGCTCAATGGCCTGACGCAGGGGACGGCTCTGTCCTACAAACTCAGTGGGCCGATCAGATTTCTCCAACTCTTTATGGAGCTGAAGGTTTTCACGGAGCAGCTGGGTCCGTTCAAAGGCGCGGAGAATGACCTGGCTGATTTTCCTGTTATCAAAGGGCTTTTCCATGAAATCATAGGCCCCGTTTTTCAGAGCCGTAACTGCCATCTCAATGGTTCCGTAAGCAGTCATGACCACAACACTGATGGTAGTGTCCAAGGTAGACACCTTGTCCAGAAGCTGCAGCCCATCCATATCCGGCATGACAATATCGGTCAGGATCACATCTGGTTTCCAGGACTTGAACAAGTTTACAGCCTCAAGTCCGGATTGAACGATAGAGACCTCACAGTCACAATTTTTGGCCAGAACCTTACGCAGAAGGATGAGCAGATCCATCTCGTCGTCAACAATGAGAAGCCGCTTTGCTGGGGTATTTGCCATTTCTTACGTTACCTCTTTCCCATCTCGCATAACCTGAAAATACTGCTGCACAAAACGACCGGAAACCGTGTCAGCAATGGAAAAATGCAAAGCCCCTTTGGGAGGAAAAGAGCCGGTCAGGGCCAGGAAGATATCACGGGAAAGTCTGGCCGCTGCTGTATCAAGCACAATCCTCTGCTCATTATCCTGTATCTGACGACACCGCAGAGGACGTTGATCACAAATCAGACAGGTTCCTTCTGCAAAAAGAGGGCAGAGATATTTCATAGTACTCACATTACCTCCTTCTGTTTCCCTCCGTGTTGCAGCCCCAAGAGCCAGATCCAGGACATGATGACGCTTCTCTCGTGTTAAGCTTGAATTGATAACATGGCTGACATGAACCGCCTCTACCAACTGCAACTCAAAAGAGTGACGACAGAGAGCGATGTCAAGCTCAGCGGGCCCCGCCCCTTGCAGCAGTGACGCATAATCATTGAGAAAGGGAAGAAGATCCACTGTTTCCGGATTTTCAATACTTGCCGGTCGGGCATCCAGTTGCCCCTGCCGCTTACCGTATTTTCTGAGAAGCTTCCACTGACTGTAATTGCTGGGATTGGCCCGGGTTCCTTTCAGCTTCTTTTCCGTATACTTGAGACCAAGTCCCCGACGCAGGAGATAGGCGGACACAAAAGTGCCGGTACGGCCAATACCGTGACGACAGTGGACGAGCACCTTTTTCTTCAGGTAAAGGGCCTCGTCCAGCCACTGCAGGGCCTGTTCCATGAGTTCCATATCCGGAGCGCACTCATCGGGAATGGGGAGAAAATAGACTTCGAAACCAGATTTTTCTTCAAGCTCGTGCAGGTCACAAAATTCTCCGCAGAGATTGACGATGGCTCCGACGCCCTGATCCTTGATAGAATCAAGTTCTTCGTAGGACATCGGGGCATAGCCCACAGCCAGCTGATTCGTTATCCAAGTGATGGTATATGACACGTCTTTCTTTTTATCTTCAGTTAGTGAACAGCCCATAATTCCCGAATTAGCCCTGCCACCATTATCTCATTTTTGAGATGCATGTCCATTACTTTTGTCACCCCCAGGAGATACTCTCCCTAGCTGCGGCCGCATCAGCATTCTAAAGTATCTGCACAGACTGCAACCGAAAAATCGCCTCTTCTTCCTGCACAACGGATAGTAAAACTTGCTGCATTCAGGGAAAACGGCCCATCAAATGAACAGAAAAGAGCCAAACAGCTTACTTCTCTATCCTCAAATCAAGATAAAATCACGATATGCCGGCTTCATCACGCTTACTCAATTTATATTCCGATATACCCAGGGGCTCTTGGAAGGAAAATTTATTTTGAATAATCAAAAACTCATCGATATTATTAAGAAACAAATCTGTTAAAACAGGATCAAAATGCCTCCCACGTTGTTCCTTTATTATCGCGATTACTTTTTCTACAGGATAAGGATCCTTATAAGGTCATTTACTGGAAAGAGCGTCAAAAACATCCACAATCCCCGTTAATCGTCCCATAATAGGAATACTTTCTCCTTGTAAGCCATTAGGGTAACCGGAGCCGTCCCATTTCTCATGATGCGTCAAGGCAATATCTCGGGCTGTAACCATCAATTCCGAGGCATGACCGTCGAGCAGATTAGCTCCGATCGTCGTATGGGTTTTCATGATCTGCCATTCTTGCCGGTCAAGCATATCCGGCTTCAAAAGAATGCTGTCCGGAATACCGATTTTCCCGATATCATGCATGGGAGAGGCTGTAATATAGAGCTTTGACTTATTCTCCGACATGCACGCAAGCTGCCCTAACAATTGGCCCATCTTGCTCATTCGAACAAGATGATCTCCAGTCTCCCTGATCACGGTATTCAGCGGCACGACCAAGCCGATATATTATCTCACGACGTGTATCTTCAAGTTCCAGTGTGCGTTCCTGCACCTTTCTTTCCAATACCTGGTTCTGGTTCTTAACCTGATTATGCAAGAGTCTGACCATGAGAGTATTGTTAATTCGTGTTAGTATCTCAAGACGGTTAAAAGGCTTTGTCAAAAAATCCTGAGCGCCATGAGTCAAGGCCCTGAGGCGTGTTTGCTCATCTTTTAACGCAGTCAATACAATATGGTTCTTATAGCCGAAGAAATTTTTGTTATTCTTTCTTGTCCAGCGAGCATCAGTATCTTTTTGCCGCTGCTTGTTCTCATTCCATCCTTCTGGCTGTTCACCGTTTTTAATCTGTTTATTCTCATCACGGGTGTTCCGTTGTATAGGAACCTTAATAATACTGGCATCAACGATTTGACCTTTCTGAGCCCTGTAACCCTGCGAACTGAGGAATTCATCAAAAGTGGAAAAGAGCTGGGCTACCTTTCCTGCATTGGTCAAATCTTCCCGAAAATGCCAGATGGTGGTTGCGTCAGGAACCTTGCTGGCAGCATGAAGTCCAAGGAACCTAGAAAAAGAGTAGCGGTCAAGAATTTGAAATTCCAGGGCCTCGTCAGAAAGATTGTACAACGATTGCAGGATAAGGGATCTTAAACAACAAAACCACATCAAACCCTTTGGCGCCAGCTTTCGATTTCTTCGGTTTTTTCCGCGCTTCCTCAAGAGTAGAACGAAATATCTCAGTCAATGGTGTCGTTAAGCTTAACCAGAGGGTCACCTGCTTTGTTGATACGATCTATACGAATGTCAAAATCGAAAATTCCAAGCTGTTTCATATTGAGGCTCCATATTGAAATGTATTACCTAATGCCTCAAAACATGACACAACATGCAGTTATTGCACGACATATATAAATACAATTGCTTGGTTATTGCATTTTATTTTTCAAGGAACCCTTATGTTATCTGCTGGACGCCTATCAACCTTTTCACGCAGAGGTTTCATGCCAGCCGAGGTCGCAATACTCTATGCTGAATCTCCAGAGGCCCTCTCTCAAACAGCACAGCTTCCCTTGCTCTGCGTTTGACCACGCCATATCATGGAGTGAGGCAAAAAGCCTGCGCTGCCCTTGCCCCTGCTTTCGAAGTTCAGCATACTCCGGCTCCGGCAATATCTCTGCCTCGCCCTCTGCCCGGGCATCTTCCTCATACATACCCTATGATTCAAGAATGACCCGCCTGCTTGAGATAAGGGGGTGGCCCTGTCCTCGAATCACATGGAGAGCCCCCTCCTTCTCCATTAAAAAAGCACCTCTCTCCGCTTCTCCTGAAAAAAAGACCATGGACCAAACCACCTGAACCCCCTGTCATCACTCCATACTCCTCTCGGACAGCTCCAGACACTTTAAATTTCAAGTAATTAGACATTTTTTTCTTCCAATTTCCCATTATATGCTGATACAATGTATAGATTAAGAAAAACAGCTAGTGATTGAAAAATCTTCCTCTCTTTTATTTTCTTATTAATGATCATGTCTCCATTCAACCAGCCCCCTACGTCCTCTGACCTGCAGCAACTGCAGCAGGACATTCTTTCATCGCTCAGCAGTGACCCCGGGGACAGCAAAGCACAATGTCAACGCCTGCAACCCCTGTTAAACGGCAAGAGAAACGAAGCCTGCAAAATCATCCTTTACAATCTGGTCCAACTGAATTTTACCCCGGAAAATGCCTGTGAACATTGGGATTCTATTGTCCAGCATGCTCAGAATCTACAAACTGTTCTCCAACGGAATGTTGGCTTAGCAACTGTAGCTTGCGACTATTTCAGCACAATCAACCCCTGCCTGGACAACCCGAAACTGATAGAATTCGCCAGGCTTGAAGAAACACTGAGATCTGCCCATCATGATTTCCTCACAGGTTTACTCAGCCGTGGGGCCTTTCAAAATTTCTTCGAACAGGAAATTTCCAGAGCCAGCCGACACGGCCATAACACCACCCTGGTTTTTTTCGACCTGGACAACTTTAAAGAGATTAATGACAACTATGGACACCTTATCGGAGACGAAGTCCTGAAGCAGGTGGGAAGAATAATCCTTGAGTCAAAACGAAATGAAGATATGGCCTGCCGTTTTGGAGGAGACGAATTCCTTATTCTTCTTCCTGAAACCAATAAGTTCATGGCCCTCCGTGTCAGTAGCAAAATCCACGGCCAGATCAACAGCCTGGTCCTTCTTGATCATAATGCACAACCTATCCAGATAACCTGCAGCGGTGGCGTCGCCTCCTTTCCTCTCGACAGCAACACTGACAAGGGGCTGATGGACTGCGCAGACCGGGCTCTGTATCAGGCCAAGAGCAGAGGAACCCATCAACTCATCCTTTACTCTGAAGAGAAACGGATCTTCACAAGGATAGACTTTGAAGAGAATATCCGCATCCGTCCTCTGCAAAAACAAGAGAATATAAGCTACAGCAAAGCCAAAAATATCAGTGAAGGAGGGCTCCTCATCTCCAGTGACACCCCGTACTCCATCGGAACTCGCCTGGAGCTTCAGATCCCCTTGCAGGAGACCTCTCCCCTCACCGTCACCGGCTCAGTGGTACGGGTAGAACAATTCGGCCCCCAAAATTTCGATCTGGGTTTATGTTTTCTCCTCTCCGATGTCACCTTTTCTAATGCCATAGCCGATTATATCCTGCAGCAACTAGCCCGTTAACAAACTGACAACTGGGAGCACTTAACTTTCTTAACCCCTTGAAGGAGTAAACGTAGTCTCATTATTTTTTTGAAATAAGAAATCAGAGTTGCCTGTTCAATTTGTCTTTCTTCTTTTGCCTGTTTACAAATGCATCTCTCCACCGTATATGCAAAAAAAACAACAGCGACCGATCAGCCCCCAAGACTGACGACACCTCTCGTTTTCTTCCCCTCCAGAACATTCCTTTTTATTAAGTTTACTTGACTTGCCCTGCATTTTTAATTACTTATGGTAAATTGAGGGGAAGAAAACGATTCATACTTTCCGGTTTACACAACCAATGCCTTAATTCTCTACTCCTCACCGTTCCCATTTCTGATTAAAAAGTAGTACAGTGAGTATAACCCTGACAAATCAAGTGCAGAATCAAGAAACGAGACAATTTACGGAACTGCTTTCATTACTCCACATCGCCCTGAAAAACATCCGCTGCTACCCGGCTGGACATGACGTGGTGAAAGCCCGAACAACAGCAGCTCATCAGTTACTCAGCAAGTTGCTGACCAAAAAGAAGATACTATTGTTCGGCATTGCCAGAGACACAATCACCTTTGCAGAAAGCCCTCTTGGAAACGGATCAGTAGCTTGCTCTTCCTTTGCTCAAATTCTCAGCCGCCATGAAATTGCATCCCTGACCTTCTCCTCTGGTGTCAGCCAGCACTCTCTCTTTTTATTTCTCAAAGCTATTGGTGTTCTTCCGGAACACAGAAAAAATGAGAGGAGTCTGAAACAGGAACTTTCGTCCTTGAAAATTTCTCATATCGAAATAGAAATTATTGATTATAGCTATTTTGACCGTATTAAATATTCGGCTTCAGATAAGAACATCTCTCAATCCGCAGAAGACATTCACCCAGGCCCCATAACCTGGCTGAATTTTGCCAAAAAACTCACCAGTGGCGTTTTGGGTCATTCGGGCAACTACAAGGCTGTAGACGGCAGTGACAACAAGACCTCTGTTCCTGAAGCACTTGCAGCAGCCATCAATACCCATGCACACAATCAACCAGGGATCATTCAAGACTACTCCAGACTCCTTGATCAGATGCTGCAAAAGTCTCCACAACAGAATCCTTCTCTTCCGTCTTTTGGCGGGAAAGAACTCAACAAGATATTAACTTCGCTCAACCCAAAACTCCGTGATCAATTCCTCAACACAACCCTTGAACGATGCGATCAGAATCGGGAACAGACCAATCCCGAAGAGATACTGGGAAAATTCTCCGACAGCCTAGTGCTGGATATGCTGCAACAGGTCAACAAAAAGGGTACTACTGTCTCTCCAGCCCTACTCAACCTTATCGAGAAAATATCCCATCTACGCTTCAGTCCTGATTCTGCGTCATTATCTACCATGTCCAAGCGGGAAATCAGCGACCTCCTCGAGCCTGAAAAATATGACCAGTACGTTGACAAAAGCTACCACCACACACTCCATCAACTCTCCAATGCTAAGCCTTCAGGTCATTCCCCCCCTCCTGGTTTTGCCATGGCACAGCACCTAGCAACCCTGGAGGAGGATCATCTGAACAGACAGATTGTTCGCGCCACTCTCATTTTCATGGAAGACACCGAAGGGCTCACCGATTATACAGAATTTGCTAACAGGCTCAGGGAATTAACACTTGAACTTCCTGAAACTGGCTCTTTTGATCTTCTTCTGTCAATTGCCAACACTCTGACGCACCATGCGAACAATAAAAAATCTGCGGCCACCAGAGGGGTGGCCGCCACATACCTTAAAGAACTGACTGACTCCGATTTTCTCGACCGGGTTCATTCGGCCATGCAAGAGGCATCTGACCACGAAAAACAGGCCGCGACATCTTTCCTTATACACATGGGCTCAGATATTCTTGATCAATTGATCAAAATATTCTACATGCAACAGAATGTGTCCGAGAACGATCCACTGGTAACAGTATTCAAAAGATTCAGGATCGAAACTTTGACCAGAATCTTTAGGATTCTCCCAAAGGAAAATACGGTCCGTATCCAAAAATTACTTGTTCTTATCCAGTATCTCGGTACACGAGGAACAGCCCGCCTCTTACACAAACTACTGGATCACGAAAACATAGATATTCGTTTTCAGGTCCTCGATCTCCTCCTTCCTTTACAAGACGAAGAGGCTTTTGCCACCGTGGAATCCATGCTGGGCTCAAAAAACAATATGCTGGTTGAGTCAGCAATTGAACTCTGCAATATCCACAAACCTGTTGCATGTGTTCCAGGTCTTCTCCAACTCCTCGAATATCGATTTATTAAGGAATCAGCCATTGATAGAAATCGAAAGTTGCTTTTAGTACTTGGCCGTATCGGCGACAACCGGGCTTTGCCCGCTTTGGAGAAAATTGCCTTTTCCAAATGGCCTTTTCATCGGCAATTAGTGACAACAATGAAACGAATCCTCTTTTACTCCCTGAAGGGATACCAACCTATAGACCGACTCAATCTGGTACAGAAGGGAATGGAGTCGAAAGATGAAGAAATTCGCAAGATATGCAGCATGCTGTAGTGCCTTGGCAACGAAACAATGTCGCAAGATCGAGTTGATACGACACGAACTGAAATAACAAAGGACCAGGCAGGGAAGATGAGTTTACCCAGACAAAAACAGGCCAAAATCCTCGAAGAGAAAATTTCTGCTACCCTCTACTTACTGAGGATTATTATAACCAATACCCGTCTCTATTCCATCGAACATGAAAAGGTCAGGGAGATGGTCAGTAAGGCCTTTGGCAACCTCAGTGAGATCCTTAATATCACCAGAGGGTTGACCCTCCTGACCATTGACAACGATTTGATCATCAACAACAGGGCAATCCGGCCCGAAGAAGCTGAACACTTCAGACTTTTTCTCACTATCCTCAAAGAGAAGGAGATCAGCCATATCACCTTCAAAAAAGGAATAACACCCAAAGAACTGGTGCAGTTCCTCTCCGATCTCTCCTCTCCCCTGACCAAAACAGTGTATAATGGCCCGGGCATCTCCTGCGGAAAGCTAGGACTCAAAGAAGGCCCAAGAGACAGCATTGCTTCATCCACACCACCCTCTATAATAGCAAGACGAGCCAAGAATAATGACAATTATAACGAAAAGGATCAGTCACTTATCTCCAAATTGCAATCACTGTCGCAGGAACAGTTAACCCTGGCCCAGGAGCTCTATTTTTCTGTAAAGCAAAAGAAAAAATATAATCTGGGCGGAGTGCAGGATGCCATGTCCTCCTTCGTAACTCTCTTTTCCCAGAATCTGAATCCCTTATCCATGCTGACAACCCTGAAGTCAGGTGACGAATACACCTTTACCCATGTCATCAATGTCTGCATCCTGACCCTGGCCCAGGCAGAGTCGCTTGGTTTCAAAGACCGACACCTCTATGACATCGGTATCACTGCCGCATTGCATGACATCGGCAAGATCTTTATTCCGGACGAGATCTTGACCAAACCGGCGAAGCTGGACCAAGAGGAACGAGAGGTCATCGAAACCCACTCCATGAAGGGGGCAGGATACATACTCAACCTTAACAATGTTCCAAAGCTTGCAGTGCTGGCAGCTCTGGAGCACCATATTCGCTTTGACGGCAGCGGCTACCCCAATATCGGCAGAAACTGGAAGACCCACATTGTCAGCCAGATGATATCCATTGCCGATACATTTGACGCCATGCGCAGCAGCAGGCCCTACCACGCCCCGGCCCCGGAAAAAAAAATTATCGATGTACTGCTTAACGAAAAGGGATCAACCTTCAATCCCTTACTCGTAGACAATTTCCTGACAATCCTTGCCAGAAACAGGCACCTCTCTCATTGACACTTACCCGCTCTTCCCCTCGACACTCCACCACTTGTGGAAATGATGCACCGGCCCGTGGCCTGCGCCGATCCTGACCTCAGCCCCTCCCTGCAGCGCCCCATCGATATACTTCTTGGCCTCTCGCACTGCCGCAGGCAAGGCCATTCCCTTGGCCAGACAAGCGGCAATGGCTGAGGAAGTGGTACAGCCGGTACCATGACTGTTGCGGGTGTCTACCCGCGGACTTTCGAGTTCCAGGATCTCTCCGCTCAGACGATCATAGAGGAGATCGACGCTGGTGGAATCGGCGAGAGCCCCTCCTTTGAGGAACACCCGGTCACAGCCAAGAGCAGCCAGATCCCGACAGGCAGCAATCATCTGCGATCGTTCCCTTACATCCCTGCCGAGTAGTACCGAAGCCTCTGCCAAGTTGGGGGTAATAACTGTGGCCATGGGAAAAAGATGGTCTTTCAGGGCCTGGACCGCATCATCCTGAAGCAGCTTGTCGCCACTCCTGGTCACCATCACCGGGTCCAGAACAATGGTGGAACAGCTGTATCGTTGCAGACACTCGGCCACGGTCCTGATTACCTCCGGAGAATGGAGCATGCCTATCTTCACCGCATCTGCACCAATATCAGTGAGAACCGCATCCATCTGCAGGGCGATAAATTCCGGGGGTACCGGATAAATGCCGGTGACAGTGACCGTATTTTGAGCAGTCAGAGCAGTTATCACTGACATGCCATAGCAGCCGAGGGCAGAAAAGGTTTTCAGGTCCGCCTGTATCCCGGCCCCGCCGCCACTGTCAGAACCGGCAACAGTTAATACCCTGGAATAATTTTTCATAGCCATCTCCTTCTTTGGTAAAGGCCGACAGACGCCAAATTCACTCTACCAGATATGAATCAGATCCACTGCCTTGACTGGTTTTTCAATCAATTCATGCTCCAGGGAAAAATCGGCAAACCGCTGCCAGGCGGCAACATCAGAGCCGCCTGGAGCTGCATAAAAGGGGAGGGTCAGATGAAAGGCCTCGGTCTCGGTACGAGAATCCGCTTCCGGTACGGCCTTGAGATAGGTTTTCAGGGCCTCTTCCGGTTGCTCACGCATAAACGCGGTTGCCGCCTCTATTGCCTGGACAAAACCTTTGATACTTTCCTGTTTCGTGACAAGGGTCTTGGTTCCGCAGACAAAGATCAACTCTTCATAATCGGGGATTCCCCATTTCTCCAGCTCAAAATAACCGGCCTCCAGATTCTCATGGGCCATTGTCACTGTTTCATAGGTCTTAAAAGGGCCCATTACTGCATCCACCTTACCGGCGACCAGCGAGGGGACAATGGTAAAACCCACATTGATCGCTTCATAGTTCTGCACTCCGTTAATGGTCATAAAGGCCTTGAGCATGACATCCATAAGTCCGGGAACCGTGTAGCCTATCTTTTTCCCCTCCAGATCCTTGGGAGTTGCTATTCCGGAATTTTTCAGGAATAGCAGAGTGGTCAACGGATGCTCCACCAGCCTGCCCACCACCCTGACATCCAGACCTGCAGACGCCGCAATAATTGTCTGGGGCTCATAGGAGACGGCCATGTCCACATTTCCGGAAGCAGCAAGTTTTAGCCCATCCGCTGTCTCAGAGGGAGAAATGATCTCCACTTCCAAGCCCTTTTCCTTGAACAATCCCCTCTCCTGTGCGACATAAATGGGGAGATGATCAATATTAGGGAACCAGTCCAGCATCAGGGTCAGCTTCTCGGCCGATACCGACCCCGCACAAAAAAAGAATGCACAGACGACAAGGATTGCAGATAATTGTTTTTTCATGAAGAGATATCCTTCCTTTAAGATTGATTATTTCTCAAAAAACTCAACGACTCAGACATCTAAATAAACAGATAGACACAAACACCGGGCAACAACTTCGAAAAACTTCATATGCGTTATTGATTATTTTTCCAGCAGATACACTTTTTTTCCAGCCAGCCCACCCCAAACCAGAGCAACAGTCCCATGAGGGACAGCCATAGGATTACAGCAAAGACCAGATCTACTTTTAAGCGGGCATTGGCCTGGATCATCAGGTAGCCCAAACCCTTTTGCGCTCCGACCCACTCTCCGATCACTGCCCCGATGGTGGCCACCGTCACTCCCACCCGCAGACCGGCAAAAAAGTGCGGCAGGGCCCAGGGCCAGTAGAGCAGGCGCATGGTTTGCCAGAACCCTGCCCCCATGAGACGAAACAGAACCCGAAATTCACGGTCGCACCCTTTGAATCCTTCCAGCAGACTCACAGTTATGGGAAAAAAGATTATAATTGCCGCCATCAGGACCTTGCCAGCAATCCCGTAGCCCAGCCACACGACCAGCAGCGGTGCCAGGGCAAAGACAGGTATGGCCTGAGAGGCCACGAGAAAGGGAGAAAGCGCCTTTTCCAGCCAGGGATAGGCAAACATTCCCATGGCCAGAGGGATGGCCACGGCCAGAGCCAGACCGATACCGCAAATAATTTCCAGAGCGGTGGTCAGGGCATGGGGCAGGATCAGCGGAGCCCGCAGCACAGCTGTCCGCACAATGGCTGAAGGCGGCGGCAGGATATAAAGCGGGATCTCCATGATACGACAGGCTGCTTCCCACAGACCAAGGAGCAGGAACAGTATGCCGAGAGCCAGGAAATTAGCGCGAGACATGGTCAATATCTCCCTGCAGCTTTTGCAGAATAGTATCCTTCATAGCCAGCAGCTCAGGATCATCAAAGCGTCTGGGCTTGTCGCCATGGAGGACAATTTTTTCCCTGACCCCCATGGGTTTTACACTGAGCAGATAGAGATCATCGGCCAGGAGCAGGGCCTCATCCACATCATGGGTGATCATGACCAGAGTTCTGTCAAACTCGTTCTGCAGCAGAAGAAGCAGAGACTGCAGACTTTTTCTGGTAATTGCATCAAGTGCTGAAAGCGGTTCATCAAGCAGAATCAGGTCCCGATTAAACATAAGCGTTCGCACCAGGGCACAGCGTTGCCGCATACCTCCGGATACCTGATGTGGCAGGTGCTGCTCATAACCGGCCAGTCCCAGCCTGGAGAAGAGTTGAAGAGCTCGAGACCGGGCCTGACAAAGGTCTCCACCTCCAGTCCTGGCCGGTAGCAGACTGTTTTCCAGAAGAGAGAACCAGGGAAGGAGCAGGTCCTTCTGATGCATATACGCAGCCAACTCTCCGAGGTGACAGACCTCTTCCCCCTGCCAGCTCAGTTGCCCCGCGTCGGCAGGAGTAACCCCGGTGAGGACATCGAAAAAGGTACTTTTGCCGCAGCCCGACGGACCAATGAGCACAGCAAAACGATTCCGTGTCACTGTGAGGTCCAATCCTGAAAAAACAGGTTGCTGATCAAAAACCTTGGTTAATCCGGAGACAGAAAGCATCAGCCACACTCAACAGGAAAATATCCCCAAAAATTTATAAGGGATTATAGGAAAAGAACGCCGGACCCGACGGGAGAAAGGGAGAAAAAAACAGCAAGACATGATGTCGGCTTCCCTTCGCCAGCATGATCTGGATCAGGTTCCAGGGGTCGGAACTTATCAGTTCCCTCTCAGCCGATCGCCCTCGGCTCCCCCAGTCCGTAAACTGCACAGCAACAAGCGTTGCCAGGAAACAAGCTAACTTGATCCGTCAATTTTTGTCAATAAGGCAGAAGGAGAAAAGTATTTTTGAACGTTCAGCAGGAGTTCGAAATCCTTGGTAAAGCTCATACGCTGAAAGAATTCAGCAGATAAGAAGCCCCTGACAAACTGTTATGGGAAAAATGTAAGGAGTGGTTCCTGTTTTTTCAGTTCCTGCAGCGAATAATGTGTCCCTCGCCAGTCTATGCCCTGATTTGCAAGAGTTATCCAGACCGCTTTTATGACTATGTAGACAATGTAATAGGGGGTGAGAAGAGACCAGGGCAAAGAAGTGCGGCGTACTTTCATGCCCCTGGCATTGCAGAGAAAAACTCCGAAACGGCACAGTACAGTCAATCCAAAAAAGATTTTAGCCATCCCCTGAGCCAGGAGCAGGCCCCAAAATGGAACAATGGTCATCACCACAATGCCGAAGATACCAACAGCAGCATAACTGACCCGATAGCTGTATAGGGCAAAGATATTTTTCATCAGGCCGCGAATCATCTCCGCAACAGTTTCATACCAGCGGACCTGAACAAAGTCACCGCCGAGCAGACAGTCCTGGATCAATCCCTGCTGCTTGACCTTCTTTCCCAGCATGATATCGTCAATGGGGTGCATTTTCAGGGCCGCATGCCCTCCCAGTTTCCAGTAGCCATCCCGGCTTATCATATTGAATGCGCCCACCCCGATAAAGGTATGGCTTCCGGCTTTTCTGACATTCCATGGCCTAAGCAGAAGAAAGAGTCCGCCCAGGGCATCCACCACCATAGCATTAAGCAAGCCTCCTCGTGCCACATTGCGGAAGATCAGAGAGAGATGATCCAGACCCTCATCGACGAAAAAGGTCACAGCCCGACTGAGAGTTGACGATTCCATGACAATATCAGCATCAGTAAAGAGCAGGATCTCGCCCCGGGCCTGCCTTGCTCCCCAATATAACGCATGATTTTTACCCAGCCATTCCGGAGGCAGTTCTGTTATCTGCTCCACCCGCATCTCGGGAAACTGCTGGGCCAGATTTGTGAGGAGCCCATAAGTCCCGTCTGTGGAGCGATCATCAATAACGATGACCTCCAGATTCGGATAGTCCTGCTGAAACAGAGAGCGCAGAGCCGGCTCTACAGTAGCCTCTTCGTTGCATGCGGGCACGATAATGGAAACAAGAGGAGGCGTCAGAGGAACATCTGCCTGCACTGCTGCCAGACTTTGCATTTTCCGGTTCCCCCGGTAGATCTGGAACAAGGTAGAAAGACTGAGGCAAAAGAGGAAAATTGAAAAAATAGTCAAGAGAGACATAACTTAGAGGGAATCACATTCGTGCAGACAATGAAAATACACATGGTTTTATCCGACCCGATATAAGCAGGTGATTTATTGAACAACAGATAGTTACTCCTTCACTACCTTGTGCTCGGTGGGTTTAAGCTCTTTTACCCTGTCCCGCTGGTACTTATTCACGGCCCTGTTATGCTCGCGCAGGCTCTTCGAAAAATGATGGCTGCCGTCATTCTTGGAGACGAAGTAGAGGAATTTACTTTCTGCCGGATGGAGGACCGCAAACAAGGCCTCTTGGCCCGGGTTGCAGATCGGACCTGCCGGCAGTCGATCCAGGGTATAGGTGTTATAGGGCGAAGGGGTTTTCAGGTCTTTGCGGGTCAGATTACCGGAAAAATTCTCCAGGCCATAGATGACAGTGGGGTCAGACTGCAGGCGCATCCCTTTTTTCAGCCGATTGTGAAAAACCCCTGCTATCAGCGGACGTTCAGAAGCCTGTCCTGTCTCTTTTTCCACCATGGAGGCCAGAATCAGGACTTCATAAGGAGAGAGTGGGGAGGAACCTTCTGTCTGCAGATCTTGCCATACGGAAAAAAAACGACGCACCTGCATACGAAGAAGATCTGCAGCGCTATGTCCATTTCGGGTCAGGTGATAGGTATCCGGGTAGAGATACCCTTCCAGAGTTGCCCTCGACTCCAGGCCCAGACTTTTCAGAAAATCAGGATCTTTTGCCAGTCGAATAAATTCATCCCGGTCGCACCAGCCACCAGAGGCAAAAATCGCTGCGATATCAACAATAGTCAAGCCCTCCGGGATGGTGACCACATGCTGAATCGGCCGGGCACTGGCAAGTTCTCTCAGCAAGTCTCCCGGGGTCTGTCCCCGATGCAGTGCGAATTCACCTGCCTGCAGTTTTGCAGAAAGGCCTAGGTAACGGGCCACAATCAGGAAACGGATATCATCCGGTACCAGACTGCCTTCACTGAGAATCCTGCTGATCTGACGGATAGTCGACCCAGCGGGGATAACAACAGTGACTGTTTCAGTTATATCCCCGCCTGCCTTTTGCCCGGCATAACGGACAAGCCATACTGTCAGGCAAAGAGAGGTTAGCAAAAGAAAAAGGACCACCCCAAGGGTGATCCTTTGCAAAAATGCGTTTCTCCGGGAAAGCCCCTGTTCGCTCTCTACTGTCACAGCAACCCGGCTATGTTATGATAAATGAACAATGCAAAAAAGCCAACCTGCTCTTTTTTTTACTTATTCTTTCCGACGCCGAAGGCAATCTGCACAACCTCGTCCATATCCTTAACCGGAAAAAACTGCGTGATCTTGCGAATCTCCGACGGGATCTCCACCAGATCCTTCTTATTCTGCTCCGGGATAATGATCTTGTTAATACGGGCACGAACAGCAGCCAAAACCTTCTCCTTGAGTCCGCCGATGGGCAAAACTCGACCACGCAGAGTAACCTCGCCGGTCATGGCCAGGTGTTTTACCACTTTTTTACCGGTGATAGCAGAATAAATGGCGGTGGCCATGGTAATTCCGGCTGAGGGACCATCCTTGGGGATAGCACCGGCCGGGACATGGACATGGATGTCATGCTTATCAAAATAATCCTCTTTTACTGCCAAATCTTCCAAACGACTGCGGCAGTAAGTCAGGGCCGCCTGCACCGACTCCTTCATCACATCACCAAGCTGTCCGGTCAGAGTCAACTTTCCTTTTCCAGGCATGATGTTGACCTCGATCTGCAGGATCTCACCGCCAACCTCAGTCCAGGCCAGTCCTGTAACCAGACCTGGCTGATACAGAGTTTCGAGCTCTGATTCAGGGATGGTCTTGGGCGGTCCCAGGTAACGATCAATGGTATTGCGGGTGACAGAATAAGGTCCTTTGCCACCTTCTGCAATCTTCCGCGCGACCTTCCTGCAGACCTTCCCTATTTCCCGCTCCAGGTTTCTGAGTCCTGCCTCATGGGTATAGTGCGTCACAATATACTGGAGGGTTTCGTCATCCAGCCGAAGATGCCTGGCTTTGATGCCATTTTGCTTAATCTGCCTGGGCAGCAGGTACTTGCGGGCAATAACCACCTTCTCTTCCAGCGTATATCCCGAAAGCTCGATCATTTCCATCCTGTCCAGAAGCGGGCCGGGAATGGTATCAGTCCTGTTTGCCGTAGTGATAAACATGACCTTGGACAGATCAAAAGGCATATTCATGTAGTGATCGGTAAACTCAAAATTCTGCTCTGGATCCAGGACTTCAAGAAGAGCAGAAGAAGGATCACCACGATAATCAGAGCCGATTTTATCTACCTCATCCATCATAAAGAGAGGGTTATTGGTATTGACAATCTTTAACCCCTGGATAATCCGGCCCGGCATAGCCCCGATATAGGTGCGGCGATGCCCACGGATTTCAGCCTCATCACGCATGCCGCCCAAAGAGAGACGGTAGAACTTCCTGCCCATGGCCTTGGCAATAGATTGTCCCAGTGAGGTCTTGCCCACACCCGGAGGACCGACAAAACAGAGGATGGGGCCTTTAGTGGAGGGATTCAGCTTACGAACGGCCAGGTATTCCAGAATACGTTCCTTGACTTTTTCAAGCCCGAAGTGATCTGTATCCAGTACCTCCTTGGCTACAACCAGATCCAGGTGATCTTTACTGCTCTTTCTCCAGGGTACATCCAGAATCCAATCAATATAGGTACGGATAATAGTGGCCTCGGAGGAGTCAGGATGCATCATCTCCATACGACTGACCTGCTTTTTGGCCTCTTTACGCACGGGTTTCGGCATTTTGGTCTTTTGCAGCTTACGCATCAGATCATCAATTTCCTGGCCGCGCTCGTCTCCGTCACCAAGCTCTTTCTGCAGGGCATGCAGTTGTTCACGAAGGAAGTACTCGCGCTGAGATTTGCTCATTTCTTCCTTGGCGTCCGACTGGATCTTGGCCTGCACCGTGGACACCTCGAGCTCTTTGGTCAGCAGTTCGTTGACCAGCTTCAGACGTTTGGCCGGATCAAGTTCTTCGAGAATAGATTGGGACTCGGTGATCTTCAAACGCAGATTTGAACCCACGAGATCGGCGAGCCGGCCTGGCTCCTCAATATTATTGATAATCATCATGAGATCTGCAGAAAGAATGCCACGCAGAGACATAATTTTCTCCGTCTGCTCACGAACAGTGCGCATCAGGGCCTCTATCTCTACGTTCACCTCCTCCACTTCACTTTCCTGAAGGACATCGATCTTGACCTGAAAATGCGGATCGGTGCTGACATATTCCTTGATTTTTGCCTTGGCAACGGCCTGGACGAGAACCTTGAGCCGGCCATCGGGAAGTTTCAGGGTCCGCATAACCATGCATACCATGCCCACATCATACAGATCTTCCGGCTTCGGATTGTCACGGGTGGCATCCTTCTGAGTGACCAGCATCAGCAGCTTATCAGCTTCTTGGGAGGCGTTTACGGCATCCACCGAACTGGGACGCCCGACAAACAGAGGAATGATCATGTAATTAAAGACGACTACATCACGCACAGCCATCATCGGCAGTTCATCAGGAATGACCATATTCTCATGATTGGTAAAATCATCCATGCCAATGGATAATGAATCATTAAATTCCACAACAACCTCCTAGTATAGAGAAAAACAGAATATCTTAACCCTGCCTCTCAATATCACCTGGTGAATAGTTCACCCAAAAATTTTATATCCATAAATAAACAGAATTGTCAAAATATCGCGAAAACTTAAACATTGCCTATATTGAAGTCAAGCTGCCAATCACTTCCTGGTCAGTTTCCCCCCTTTTTTCTTGTAAATTTTCACATTTTCCACCATACTGTGCCATCGTTCACTAATACTTTCCACGAATTTTTATTTCCCAGATCCAGACAAAACCATGCTGACTACACAATCTTTTTTTGATCTCTCCCTCTTCCCGCACGCCTCCCTCTTCGCAAAAACCAAGCCGGTATGGGAAGCACTGAATACGCTAACTGCATACATGGATAAGCACAACTATCCTAAGCTGACCAGCCCCCTGCTCCCGGATAGCACCCCTCTGCCAGTGAGCATCATACTCCATCACGGAAATATTCTCTCCACCGTTGGCTATAGTATCGAGTATGGCGATACAACAAAAGGCGGATTATCAGTCAAAATGGGTGATATTGAACTGACAGGAGCCTCAGTAATTATGGCAGGGGCCATTCTCGTTGGCAAAAAGATTGATATCGGCGAGGGAGTTTTCATCGAAGGAGGCGCGTTGATCAAATCACCGGCCATCATCGGGGACTGCACAGAGGTGCGACAGGGAGCCTATCTCCGGGGCTACTGTCTTACAGGAAAAAGCTGTGTTATCGGCCACACCACCGAAGTAAAACACTCCATATTTCTCAATGATGCCAAAGCCGGTCATTTTGCCTATCTTGGCGATTCCATCCTCGGCCAGAACGCCAACCTCGGTGCCGGAACAAAATTTGCCAACCTCAAGTTTCTTGGCGGCAACATATCCATCCGAACGGAAAAGGGCCTCGTCGATACCGGCCGAAGAAAATTTGGTGCCATCCTCGGAGACCAGGCCCAGACCGGCTGCAACTCTGTCACCAATCCCGGGACAATAATCGGGAAAGGTGGAATCTTGATGCCCAACACCACAGCCCCCTCCGGCTATCATCCTCCGCAAAGCATCATACGCTAGATTTTTTTCTCTGCTGGCAGCAGGATATCGAACAGGGAACATCAACTTCTAAACCGTTTTTTCATGTCTTCGGTTCGCAGTTCCCTGTTCATCATTTTCTTTAAATGTTCCGCCAAGCCTCTCCCCTCCCCATCCCATAGATCGTTTCTCATTTTTATCAGAGCCGCATTTTTTCCTTGATTTTGTGCATAATACCATTATATTTTGTGCATTGGCACGATACGCGTGTCTATTTAAACCCTTTACTGTGAGGAAGCACCTATGAAAATAGCAATTTCAGCAACAGACAGCAATACGGGCTCTATGGTTGATCCACGCTTTGGCAGGGCAGCATGGCTCCTCATCGTAGACAGCGCCACCGGCGCCCTGATCGAGGCGATTGACAATTCCCAGAGCCGTGAAACTGCTCATGGCGCGGGGATCAGTGCTGCAGCCCTGATCGCCGATAAGGGCGTCGACGCCGTACTCACCGGAAGAGTCGGACCAAAGGCCCTGCCTATTTTAGAAAAGGCAGGGGTCAGAATGGTAAATGACGTCAGCGGCAGCATCCAGGAGGCTATTGCCCGATATGCTGGAAAAACGACTGAACCTGTTCCGCCGGAAACCAGTAAAACACCTGAGACTGCAGCGCCGACCCCCGGAGGGTGCGGTTGCGGCAAAGGTCAGGGCAAAGGAATGGGAGGCGGCCAAGGCCAGGGACGGGGTAAATGTCGCAGATAGGCAGCACAACAAGCGCGTAACAATTCACCAGAAACTTCATTTTTGAAAAAAACATCAGACTGTAAGAAGTTACCAGTGCCTCAGATAAGCGAGTGCCCTAAAACTGCACCTCTTCATTCTGCACGTTATACCATAGTTCTTCTCTATGTGAATCTCAATACGCACAGGGAGGGGGTACTGGTGAACTTTTACCGGAGAATAGCACTATGCAGATAACAGTGGCCAGCGGCAAGGGCGGGACCGGCAAGACTACGATTTCCACCAGTCTCGCCCTCTGTGCGGAAGCACCGGTGCAGTACCTGGACTGTGACGTGGAAGAGCCCAACGGCCACATCTTCCTCAAACCGAAGCTTGATTATAGTGAAATCTGTTCGGTGCTAGTCCCGAAGATTGATGAATTATGTTGTACGGCCTGCGGCAAGTGCCGTGATATCTGCCGATACAATGCCATTGTCCAGTTTGGCAAAAACGTGATGACTTTCCCTGAACTCTGCCACTCCTGCCTGGGTTGCTTCCTGGTCTGCGCCGATGAGGCAATCGGGAAAGAAAGAAGAGAGATAGGGGTGCTCCAATCGGGAATGGCCGGCAAGATCGACTTTGTTCAGGGTCGACTCCGAATCGGAGAGGCCATGGGTGTTCCTTTGCTCAAGGCTGTGAAGAAAAAAGCGAACAGGGCAAAACTTGTCATTATTGACGCCCCGCCAGGCACATCATGCTCCTTTGTGGAAAGTATCAATGACGCCGACTACGTCATTCTGGTCACGGAACCTACCCCCTTCGGTCTCCACGATTTGAAACTCGCAGCCACCGTACTGCGGAATTTCAATCTGCCGGGCGGTGTCATCATCAATCGCTCCGACCTGGGAGATGACCGGGTAGTCCAGTGGTGCAGAGCCGAGGGCATACCGATTCTGCTGCAAATCCCCTTTCAACGTGCCATTGCAGAGGGATATGCCCGCGGCAGAAACCTGGTGGAGACAGTCCCGGAGCTGTGCGACAGTTTTCGTGATCTCTTGAGAAACCTGAATATGACAATCGGCTGTTGATGGAGAAAAGAATGAAAGAAGTCCTTATATTAAGCGGAAAAGGCGGGACCGGCAAAACCAGCATCGTCGGCTCCTTTGCCCATATGGCTGAAAACAAAATCCTGGTAGACTGCGATGTCGATGCTTCAGACCTCCACCTCCTCCTTGCCCCTCGCCCCAGAGAGGAACATGATTTCTACTCCGGCATCAAGGCCCGTGTGGTTACTGACAAATGCAGCGCTTGCGGCCTCTGTGCCGAACTCTGCCAATTTGAGGCCGTGACCATGACGGAGACAGCAGCCATCTCCTCCTTTTCCTGCGAAGGCTGCGGCGTCTGCGCCCATTTTTGCCCGGAACAGGCCATTGTCCTTGATGAAAACCACTGCGGCTCCTGGTATATCTCGGACACTGCTTACGGGCCACTGGTTCACGCGCAACTCTTTGCAGGGGAAGAGAACTCTGGGAAACTGGTCTCCTACATCAAGAATCAGGCACGGCAACTGGCAGAAGCAACTATGGCAGAACTCATCCTCATCGACGGTTCCCCCGGCGTGGGCTGTCCGGTCATCGCCTCTCTTTCCAATGTTGACATGGCACTCATCATCACGGAACCCAGCCTGTCAGGACAGCATGACCTGGAGCGGGTCCTTGACCTGGCCAACCACTTCAAACTGCCTGCCATGGTCTGCATCAACAAATGGGATCTCCACCCTGAGATGAGCGGGGAAATCGCAGGAACCTGCCATACACGTGGCGTGGAGATACTGGGAAAAATCCCCTTTGACCAGATGGTTGTCACGTGTCAGATCCAGGGTGTCCCGGTAACTGACAGCTGCAACAGCCTAGCAGCTTATTCCATCCAAAAGCTCTGGAATCGACTACAAAAAAAACTATAAAACAACTTTCAGTTTTCAGTTTTCAGTATTCATTGATCGATGTTCAGTGTTAGAATACTCTCGTAAATGTCTGATCATAGATACCAACTTTGGGAGAGCTTCTTATGACCATCATCAAAAGCCAGGACTTTACCAGCTCAATTGCCGAAAGCCTGCAATACATCTCTTATACACACCCCCGCGACTTTGTCCAGGCCATGGCCCGGGCCTATGAACTAGAAGAAAGCCAGGCAGCAAAAGACGCCATGGCCCAGATCCTCATCAACTCCAGAATGGCGGTCATGGGACAGCGTCCCATCTGCCAGGACACCGGCATTGTCACGGTCTTTCTCAAAGTTGGTATGAACTGCCGTTTTGACACCAGTCAGAGTATTCAGGAACTGGTGGATGAAGGAGTGCGGCAAGCCTATCTCAATTCTGACAACCCCCTACGGGCCTCGGTGGTTGCCGATCCGGCCGGTAAGCGGCTCAACACCCGTGACAATACCCCGGCAGTCATCTACACCGAGCTGGTCACCGGCTCCACCATTGACATTCGCATTGCCGCCAAGGGTGGCGGTTCGGAAAACAAGAGCCGTTTTATCACCCTTAATCCCAGTGATTCAATTGTCGATTGGGTGGTTCGTACCGTTCCCACCATGGGCGCAGGCTGGTGCCCTCCGGGAATCCTGGGCATCGGAATCGGAGGTACAGTGGATAAGGCCATGGTGCTCGCCAAGGAGTCACTGATGGAACCCATTGATATTCAGGAACTGATGGCCAGAGGTCCTGCCAACAGAATCGAAGAGCTACGCCTGGAGATTTATGAAAAGGTCAACGAACTGGGAATCGGGGCACAGGGCCTGGGCGGCCTGACTACGGCTCTGGATGTTAAGATCCTTGACTGCCCGACCCATGCCGCATCTCTTCCCGTGGCCATGATCCCCAACTGTGCGGCCACCCGTCACATTCACTTTACTCTTGACGGCACCGGACCTGCTCAGTTTTCCCCGCCTCGCCTGGAAGACTGGCCGGAGATCAAATGGGAAGTAGGCAAAGGCGTCAAACGTGTACAACTCGACGGAATCACTGCCGAAGAAACCGCTTCCTGGCAGCCGGGCGAGACCCTGCTCCTCAATGGTACGATTCTCACCGGTCGCGACGCAGCCCATCGCAGGATACAGAGTCTGCTCAATGCAGGAAAGCCCCTGCCCAACGGCGTTAATTTCAAAGGGAAATTTATCTACTATGTCGGCCCGGTGGATCCCGTCGCCGGCGAAGCCGTAGGACCGGCCGGCCCCACCACCTCCACCCGCATGGATAAATATACGGAGATGATGCTCAGCCAGACCGGCCTCATGGGCATGATCGGCAAATCAGAACGGGGAGATGCAGCCATTGATTCCATCCGCCGCCACGGTGCTGTCTATCTTATGGCCGTAGGCGGGGCTGCCTACCTTGTATCCAAATCTATCAAAAAAGCAAGGGTCGTAGCCTTCGAGGACTTGGGGATGGAGGCAATCTACGAATTCGAAGTCCGGGACATGCCGGTTACAGTCGCAGTTGACAGCCTTGGAGAATCCGTCCACAAGACAGGCCCTGCCCTCTGGAGCCAGAAAATACGGGACTATCGAGAGCGTACGTGACAGTTGACAAGCATTTCCTTTCGTTGTTGACAGTCAGGACTCCAGAGTGGATTGACCATGGAATTTGCTGCCCATCGAATATGCAATTTTTTACATTTTTTTATCTTTATTTTTTCCTAGGTTAGCCAGGCCAGGGGAAAAGCAATTGTAGCTCGAATCAAGGTGTCAACAGGAGCATCATGATAAAAACACCCAAAATCTGTTGGTTCAGGGGAAATTTATTTTCCACTCTGCTATGGACAATTCTTCTTACACTTTCTGCCGGCTGCAATCAGAGTATAGCGAGTACTCTTCGCATAGATACAGGTTTTACTCCTTCTTTTACCGATCACTATCAAGGAGATTTTGTCTATATCAATGGCATCCGGGAGCAAAAAGATGGAAAAGTCCTGGTCGCCGGTTGGTTTGAGACCGTTAACGGCGTCAGCCGCCGCGGCATTGCCCGCCTCAACGGCAATGGTTCATTGGATTTAAGCTATAATCCGGGGAGCGGTATCGACAATGAGATTAAAGCCATTAGCCTGCAGGCCGATGACCGGGCAATCCTGGCCGGTAATTTTGAGATCGTAAACGGCGTCAGCAAAGAAAATCTGGCCCGGCTCAATCTTGACGGCTCTGTGGATACCTCTTTTACTGCCTCGGCCGATTCACCGGTCTGGGCCATGGATATTTCCGGCGATATGATCACCATTGGCGGCCAGTTTTCCGTAGTCAACAGTGTTGGCATGAAAAACGTGGCCCGCTTGAATGCTGATGGCAGCCTGAACAGCAGCTTTAATTCATACATAGGAGTGACCTCTGGAAGCGGCAGTCATTGGGTTCGTGCCGTGGCCACCATCCCCACCATTATCGATATCTTTGGCACGCGAGCCGACAAGGTCCTGGTGGGAGGGGATTTTACCTCTTTTGATTACTCTTCCTACAACAGGCTGGTCCGTCTAACCAGCACCGGTGCCGTAGATACCTCCTTTTCCATAGGTACCGGCTTTAACGATTACAGCGTAGTCACGTCCCTTGCCGTACAACCCGACGGCAACTACCTGGTGGGTGGAACCTTTACCAACTTTAACGGGACCCCCCGTTTTGGAATCGCCCGCCTCCTCAGCACCGGCGCACTGGACACCTCCTTTAACTGCGTTGTCAGCGGCGGCTATAGAGAGGTGGATTCCATAGCTCTGCAGGAGGACGGCAGGATTGTCATCGGCGGTAATTTTACCACGGTAAACGGGGTGGCCAGAATGAATGTGGCTCGCCTGAATCCGGACGGCAGTCTCGACATGGACTTCAATCCCGGTGCCGGTGCTGACGACACCGTAAAAACAGCCATTTCCACAGGCCAGGGTCAGATTCTCCTTGGCGGCTTTTTTACTTCGGTAAACGGTGAAGACCGGGCACATGTGGCCCGCTTCAACGGCGATCCCTCCATGGCCGGCGGAGCAGCCAACCCCTACACCGTCTTTGCAGGGGGCAAGGATGACTGGAAGCAAATCAATCTGCCCAGGCCCGCCGTAAATAGCGGCACCCTCGACCTGCTGGTAGAAGGAACCCTCTATTACCTTTCAACCGTGGGTCCGCCAGTCTATCTTCGTCTCACCTATAATTCCAACCTGCATAAACCTTCTTCTATCAGCTTTGGTAAACGCTGGAGCTTTCTCTATGAATCCTCAATTCTCCGCCAAAGCGACAACCAGGTAGTTCTCCGAAAAGGTACCGGGGAAAAAGAGACCTACACCAGCCTGATCAATCTGACCACTGCAACACCCGCCAGCCCGATCACCCTGAGCCCGGCAAAAGGGACATTCAATCAGCTGATCTGTTATGGAACCTATTGGGAGTACAGAGAAAAAGATACAAAATACACCTACAGATTTGACGAACTAAGTTCTGCCTTGCCTGCCTATTTGACCAGTATCAGCGACCGAAACGCCAATACCGTGACCATTACCACAGACCTCAACACAGGCCGTATTCAGAAGATTATCGGGCCTGCCAGCAGGCAGATCAGTTTCACCTATAACCTTGCCGGTTATTGCAGCAAGATCACGGTCCCGGACGGACGGACAATCGAGTTCCTCTACGATGGATTCGGACAGCTCGTTCAGGTCAAGGACATGATTGGCTACCTTGGAAAATACACATATGATAACGGCTATATCATCAAAAGTGATCTGGGTGACACCAACTCCACCGGCGGTGGCCGTGAAACGACCTTCACCTATGGTGACAAGACCTGGGGCAATGGCAAATATGTCTCTGCAAGCCAGTCAGCAATGGGCAAGACCCTGATTACACCGGTTAACAACAGTGTCAATCAGGTGCAGTGGACCGACCCCCGGGGCCAGGTGACAACCATGAAGACAGAAAACGGAAGAACCACCGGTGTTGTTGACCCATCCGGGGCGATCCGCTCCTTGAGTTATGTAGAAGGGCAGCTCAGCAAGTACACCAGCGGCACTGGCAAAAACACCTCTTATGAGTATGACAGCCGTGGCAACACCACAGCCGTCACCGATGCCCTGGGCAAAAAAACCAGCTATTTTTACGATGGCCAAAACAACCTGATCCAGCGCCAGGACGCCCTCGCAAACACTACAATTTTCGATTACGACGGCAACAGCAACCTGAAACGGGTCCTCTATCCCAATAGCACTGCCCTTAATTTTGCGTACTCCCCCAAGGGCCAGTTAACGACGTATACCAATGCACGGGGAAAAATCACCGGCTACACATATGACAGCTACGGCAATCTGACAAAAATCACGGCACCGGATGGTAGCTTTGTCACCTATTCGTACTCGAGTACAGACAAATACAGTCGCTGTTATAAGATCACCGACAGCCGCCTCAATCAAAAGACCTACTCCTATGACAACAACAACCGGATTACAGCGGTATCCTACGGCAGCGTCATCCCCTATGAGGCCCAGGTTCGCTACAGCTATGACGCACTGAATCTCCTCTCCGCAACAGATGAGCTGGGCCGAACAACACGGGTGCAGCGCAATGACAGTTCTTTGATTACCTGGAGCTTTGATCCACTGAACAGGGCCACGCAGTTTCAGTATGACGCCAATGGCAATCTGACCCAACAGATCAACCCCCTGGGCCAGAGTATCAAGACCAGTTACAACGCTGCCAACCGACCTGTTCAGACCACCGATGCCATGAACAGAACCCTGCTCAGAAGCTTTGATACAGATGGCAACCTGCTCTCCATACGAGATGCCAATTTTCACACCACCAATTTCACTTACGACGACAACAACCGTCTGAAAACCATCAGAAATCCCCTGAACCAGGCCATCACCAAGACCTACGATGCTCTGGGCCGGGAGACAGAGACAGAAAACAGCCGCGGAATCAAGGTCATTCGTACCTACGACAAATTGGGCAATCTGCTCAGCAAATCATATGCTGGTTCAAAACAGGTCGATTACACCTATGACGCCGCCAA
>JAHJNL010000068.1 GCA_018820855.1 Pseudomonadota bacterium
ATTATTTAAGCCAAAGTTGGAGTGAGTTATGACACTATATTGGGAAGAGGAGATAGAAACCCTGCCTCGGGTGGGGTTGGAGTCTATTCAGCTGAAACGTCTTCAGCATCTGGTGGCTCGGGTCTATAAGACTGTTGCTCCGTATCGCAAAAAGATGGATGACGCCGGTGTCAAGCCGTCAGATATCCAATCCCTGACAGATCTTGCCAAGTTACCCTTTACGGTCAAAGATGATCTGCGCGATAATTATCCCTTTGGTCTCTTTACCGTACCCATGGATCAGGTTGTCCGGGTCCATGCTTCTTCCGGTACCACCGGCAAACCTACGGTGGTGGGCTATACCAAAAAAGATATCAAGACCTGGGCTGGCCTGATGGCGAGAGCCCTGACCTGTGCCGGGGCCACCTCCCAGGACATGGTCCATAATGCCTACGGCTACGGTCTTTTTACCGGCGGCCTTGGTGCTCACTACGGGATTGAACGACTGGGGGCCACTGTTATTCCTGTCTCAGGCGGCAATACCAAGCGGCAGATCACCATCATGCAGGATTTTAAATCCACTGTCCTCATGGCGACTCCCTCCTATGCCCTCAATCTGGCCGAGACCATGGTAGGGCTGGGTGTAGATCCCCAGTCTCTGGCTCTGCGTGTTGGCATCTTCGGGGCAGAGCCCTGGAGCGAGAATATGCGGGATGAGGTGGAGCGTAAACTGAATATCAAGGCCGTAGATATTTACGGCCTGTCCGAGATCATGGGGCCGGGGGTAGCCATGCAGTGTCTGGAAGGAGAAAAAGGGATGCATGTCTTCGAAGATCATTTCCTCCCTGAAATCATTGATCCGGATAGTGGCGAGGTCCTTCCCCCCGGCGAAAAAGGAGAACTGGTCTTCACAACGCTAACCAAAGAGGCGTTTCCTCTTATCCGTTATCGAACCAAGGATATCTCCAGGCTCATGTATGATGAGTGCGCCTGCGGGAGGACCCTGGTCCGCATGGAAAAGGTCACCGGACGCACTGACGACATGCTTATCATCCGTGGCGTCAATGTTTTCCCCTCCCAGATTGAGCATGTGCTTATGGGAACCGAAGGAGTGGAACCTCATTACCAGATAGTGGTGAACCGGGAAGGGAATATGGACACCATGGCTGTTGAGGTGGAGGTTAGTGAGGCCATCTTTTCCGATGAGATCAAAAACCTTGAGGCTCTCACCAAGAGTATTCAGGCGGATATTAAAGATATGCTGGGCGTTACCTGCAAGGTGAAATTGGTAGAACATAAGACTATTCAGCGCAGTGAAGGTAAGGCACAGCGGGTAATTGATAACAGGAAATTGTAAGAAGTTTACGGAGGAGTTGGCATGAAGGTTGAGCAGATTGCAGTTTTTTTAGAGAATAAATCAGGACGCCTGGCCGAGATCACGGCAACACTTGCGGCAGAAAATATCAATATCCGGGCCCTCTCCGTCGCCGATACCGCTGATTTTGGTATCCTGCGGCTTATTGTCGACAACGTGGAAAAGGCCAAGACCACTCTGAAAGCCAATGGTTTTACGGTAGGTATCACCAATGTCGTTGCGGTGGAAGTTGCCGATAAAACCGGTGGCCTGGCAGGTGTCCTGAAGACCATAGAAGAAGAAAAACTGAACGTGGAATACATGTATGCCTTTGTCAATAAGAGCGGAGAAAATGCTGTTCTCATCTTTCGTTTTGATGAGATGGATAAAGCGGTAGAGTCTTTGCAGCGCACCGGCTACACCATGCTCAGCGGTAAAGAAATCTGTGCCTTGTAGGTTGCAGGTGAAAGACTGGAGGGAGAATACTGAAGGCTGAAGATGTTGCCGGACCAAGTTGTTATGGTGACAAAAAGCAGCATCAATAAATCTCCGGTGTTGTCCGGAACTACAATCTGGCAGGGAGCAGTAGACCCTGTCATTATTTTTAATTGAATGGGGGAGAAAAAGATGAAAAAATTTGTGTCAAAGTTTCTCATGGCCGTGTTGGCCGTCACTCTTTTCGCTGTGCCTGCTGCCTGGGCTGAGAATATTAAGGTTGGCGCTATTCTGGCTGTTACCGGTCCTGCTTCTTTCCTAGGCGGTCCAGAGGCCCGTACCCTGGAAATGTTGGTTGAAGATGTGAACAGCCGTGGTGGTATCAACGGCAATATGATTGAACTGATCATCAAGGATTCTGCAGCCAGCCCGGAAAAGGCAATTTCCTTTGCCAAGCAGCTGATTGAAGAAGAGAACGTCCTGGCCATCATCGGACCTTCCACCTCCGGTGAGACCCTGAAGATCAAAAACATCTGTGAAGAGGCCAAGGTCCCATTGCTTTCCTGCGCTTCTGCCGAGCTTATTGTCAATCCTGTTGCTGCCTATGTCTTCAAAACCCCGCAGAATGATTCCTTTGCCGCCAAGAAGATCTTCATGGAAATGAATAAGATGGGGATCAGTAAGATTGCGGTCCTTGCCGGAAATACCGGTTTTGGTAAGGCAGGAAAAGAGCAGCTGTTGACAATCGCCCCTGAGTTCAATATCGAGGTTGTGGAAGCAGAGGTCTATGATAAAAGCTCAAATGATCTCTCTGCAGTAGTTGCCAAAATCAAGGCAAATAAGGACGTACAGGCCGTGGTTAACTGGTCTGTCGTTCCTGCTCAGGCCATTGTCGCCAAAAATATGCGTCAGGCCGGTTGGGATGTGCCTCTTTTCCAGAGCCACGGTTTTGGCAATATCAAGTACGTTGAGGCTGCCGGTGCCGCAGCCGAGGGGATTATCTTCCCTGCAGGACGTCTCCTCATTGCCGACAGTCTCTCTGACGATAATCCGCAGAAGGGCTTGCTGCTGGAGTATAAGAAAAACTACGAAGACAAGTATAAAGAAACAGTATCCACCTTTGGTGGTCATGCCTATGACGCCTTCACCATTCTCATGGCAGCCATTGCCGAGGGTGGAAATGATCGGGACAAGGTCCGTGCGGCCCTTGAGGGCTTGAAAAACTTCGCCGGAACCGCCGGCGTCTTTAATTTTTCTGCCGAAGATCATAATGGCCTCGGGATGGACGCCTTCCAGATGATGACCGTCAAAGATGGTAAATTTGTCGCCTATACCGGAAAATAATCAACCGGTATTGCGATAACGTTGGATTTGCCGGGCTGGGAGTATGCTCTCAGCCCGGCTTTTTGCTATCAAGCAGTTTTCAGGAAAGTCTTTGTGAGACTGAACGCTGATTTATGCCCTCAGGGTAAAATTGTTTTTTTATGACCCTCGAACTCTCTATTCAGTACCTTATGGCCGGTATTACCTATGGCAGTATTTATGCCATTGTCGCCATCGGGTTCAACATTATCTATAACACCACCGGGATTATCAATTTTGCCCAGGGGGAGTTTGTTATGTTCGGAGGAATGATCGCCATTACCCTCCTGAACTTTATGCCTCTGCCGCTGGCCATTTTTTTGGCCGTGGTGATCACCATGTTCATAGGGGCCCTGATCGAAATCTGCTTTATCCGCTGGCTGAAGTCTCCTTCGGTCCTGCGCATGATTATTATCACCATAGGCATCTCGATTCTCT
Source organism: Pseudomonadota bacterium (assembly GCA_018820855.1). Taxonomy (GTDB): domain Bacteria; phylum Desulfobacterota; class Desulfobulbia; order Desulfobulbales; family Desulfocapsaceae; genus Desulfocapsa. The sequence continues at coordinate 3,569 of JAHJNL010000068.1, forward strand.
CCCGTGAGGTGGCTGTCCATATATGGGGAGAGAGTATCCGCTCGCTGCCCTATTTTGTCGGCAACGAGATAACCTCCATCCCAATATTGGGAGCACGGATTTCTCCGCAGGTCATGTGGGTGGTCCTTGTCTCCGCCCTGATGGTGGTCTGTCTTGGCCTTTTTTTCAAAACCACATCCGTGGGCCGGGAGATGCGGGCCTGTGCTTCCAATCGCAAGGCCGCCACACTCTGCGGTATCAATACCCGGAACATGGTGACCCTCTCCTTTGTCCTCAGTGCAGGTATTGGGGCTCTGGCCGGCTGTATCATGTCGCCCATCACCTACAGTCAGTATGATATGGGTACCGGGCTTGCCATCAAGGGTTTTACCGTAGCCATCCTTGGGGGACTCGGTAGTTCAGGCGGCGCTGTGGTAGCTGGATTGCTTCTTGGTGTTATTGAGGCATTTTCCGTCTCTGTGGTACCCCTTGCTTTTCAGGATGCTATTTCCATTGCCATCCTTCTTGGTATCCTCTTTATCCGTCCTCAAGGCTTATTCGGATCGAAAGAGGCAGCGGGATTGAAGGAGTATTAGAATCATGAAGAAACTTCTTTCCATCCTGCCCCTGCTCGTTGTCGTGATCGGAGTCCATCTCCTGACCAGTGCCACCGACACCATGTATTATCTGACCCAGATGACCATGTCGGCGTATTACTCACTGTTGATCATCGGTCTCTGTGTCCTCATGGGCTATGCCGGTCAAATTTCCCTTGGCCATGCCGGGTTCTTCGCCATCGGCGGGTATCTTTCGGCGGCTCTCACCACCCGTAGCCTGATTCCCTATCAGGATACACTGCCGGTGAAACTGCTTGATTCTGCAGGATTTCTTCTTGCCGGTCAGGACCTCTATGGAGACTCCCTGCTGGTGGTTACCCCTTGGGCCGCCTGTATTCTCGCTGTCGTGACTGCTGCTCTCATTGCTGTGGCCATCGGCATTCCGGTCCTCAAGCTTAAAGGGCATTATCTGGCCATGGCCACTCTCGGCTTTGGGATTATCATTTATCGGGTGGTTCTGGCCAGTGAGTATTTTGGTGAGGCAGACGGGATCTCAGAGGTCCCTGCCTTTGTCCTGTTGCCGGGCCTCAGCGTCAGCGGAAATTTCGGGGATCGAGTCCAGAACTACTATATTGCCTGGGGACTGCTTCTCATTGGCATGGTTCTCCTGCTCAACCTGATGGACTCCCGCGTGGGGCGAGCCCTGCGTGGTATTCACGGCTCAGAAGAGGCTGCCGATGCCATGGGTGTCAATACAGCCCGTTTCAAGCTGCAAACCTTCGTTCTTTCCGCTGTCTTTGCCGCCATTGCCGGAGTCTTTCTCACACATTACAACGGCGGGATCGGGCCGTCTGAGGCTGGTGTGATGAAGTCGGTACGCTATGTGGCGATTGTTGCCGTGGGGGGCATGGCTAATCTCTGGGGCGCGCTGCTCATGGGGATCGTTCTCAATTTTCTCTCCCTGCGCGGGAGCTTTGGCTCTTATGATGATGCGGTCTTTGGCCTGATCCTTATCCTGATCATGCTCTTTGCCCCCAACGGTATCCTGAGCATCAATGTCCGCTATCGTCTGGGACAGCTTTTAGGCAGAAACAAACAGGACAGAGAAGGGGAGATGTAACTATGGCTCTCTTGGAACTCAAACAGCTGCATAAACGTTTTGGCGGTCTGCATGCCGTAAATGATGTCTCTTTTCAGGTGGAACCGGGCCAGATCAAGGCCGTGATCGGACCCAATGGTGCGGGGAAGACCACCCTGTTCAACATGATCTCCGGAACCTTTCCTGCAACTTCCGGGAACGTGCTTTTTCAGGGCAGGGAGCTGCAGGGGAAAAAACCCTTTCAAGTCGCCTCGCTGGGAATGGCCAGAACCTATCAGAATATCAAGATGTTCAGTGGCATGACCGCTCTTGAAAATGTTATGGTTGGACGTCATGTCCAATCCCAGGCAGGTTTTCTTGCTTCCATGTTTCGTATGCCCTGGACCTGGAAGGAGGAGAGGGATATTCGTGATAAATCCATGGAGCTTCTGACCTTATTGGAGATAGAGGAACATGCCCATACTGATGCCGCAAGTCTGGCCTTTGGCCAGCAGCGGGCAGTGGAACTGGCACGGGCTCTGGCTCTTGAGCCTTCTCTGCTTCTCCTCGATGAACCGGCAGCAGGGCTGAATATCTATGAAACCGCAGAGGTCGGGCGTCTGATCACCAAGATTCGTGACCTTGGTATCACGGTCTTGCTGGTGGAGCATGATATGTCTCTGGTCATGGATATTTCTGATGAGATTGTTGTCCTTTGCTTCGGGGAAAAGATTGCCGAGGATGTGCCGACGGCCATCCAGCAGGATCCGGAAGTAATTAAGATTTATCTCGGAGAAGAGTGATAGCATCCTGATAACTCATCATCTGCTTTGTTGTTGGAAGTTATTTTTTTATAGAAAATTATGCTGAAAATTCGCAATCTGGAATCCGGATACGGAAAGATCAAGGTCCTCAAGCATGTCTCCATGCATGTGGACCCAGGTGAAATCGTAACCATTATCGGGGCCAATGGTGCCGGGAAGACCACTTTGCTGGCGACTATTGCCGGTCTGGTGAAGGCCACCTCCGGTGAGGCTGAGTTCAAGGGCACCAATATCCTGAAGGCCCAGGCTGCAGCCATCCCTGGTCTGGGTTGCGTGATGGTCCCTGAAGGGCGGCAGGTCTTTGCCACCATGACTGTGGAAGAAAATCTGCTCCTTGGCGGCCATGTCCTGCAGAAACAGGGAAAACAGGTCCTGACCGATCTCCTGGAGCATCAGTACGAACTTTTTCCTATTCTCCGTGATCGCAGGAACCAGCTGGCAGGGACGCTTTCCGGAGGCGAGCAGCAGATGCTTGCCATGGGCAGAGCGCTGATGTCCAAACCCTCGCTGGTCATGATGGATGAGCCTTCAACCGGACTCGCGCCTCTTATTGTCAAAGAGATTTTCCAGATCATTGTCCGCTTGCGGGAGGAAGGCAACACCGTACTTCTTGTGGAACAGAACGCCAAGGCCGCCTTAGGTATCGCCGATCGAGGCTATGTCCTTGAGACTGGAAAAATAATCCTGCAGGGGCCGGCCGAAGACCTTTTAGCCAACCAGGATGTGCAACGTGCCTATCTGGGACGGGAAAAGACGGAAGGGTAATGAGTGTGTTTCAAGAAACTTTCATTTATGCTTTAGGGCGAACGTTAATCGCTTACCACATAAAACTTAAAACTATCTAATTAATTATGTATTGGCAGGAAGATAAAGAATGCATGAGTCGTGGTGATCTGGAACAACTCCAGCTGGAACGTCTGCAATCCACCCTATACCGGGTTGGCACCCATGTCCCGTTTTATCGGCAGAAGTTCAGCGAGATGAAACTGAATTATGAGGGGTTCAACTCTCTGCAAGATATCCGCAAGCTGCCTTTTACCACAAAGCAGGATCTTCGTGACAGTTATCCTTACGGGCTTTTTGCGGTGCCGCTGAGGGAAGTGGTTCGGGTCCATTCTTCATCCGGAACAACCGGTCAGGCGACTGTGGTTGGATACACCAAAAACGATATCAAAAACTGGTCCAACCTTGTGGCCCGTATCCTTTGTGCTGCCGGTGTCACAGCAGACGATGTCATCCAGATTGCCTTTGGCTACGGCCTCTTCACCGGCGGTTTCGGCCTTCACTACGGGGCGGAGTTGTTGGGGGCATCGGTCATTCCCATTTCTGCCGGCAACACCAAGCGCCAGATCCAGATCATGCAGGATTTCAAGACCACAGCCCTGGTCTGTACCCCCTCTTATGCCTTGAATATTGCCGATGTCCTTTTTGACATGGGGATCAATCCGGCAGGATTATCGCTCAAATTCGGGCTGTTTGGGGCTGAGCCCTGGTCTGAGGCCATGCGGCGGGAGATTAACGAAAAGCTCGGCATCCAGTCCACCGACAACTACGGACTTTCAGAGATCATGGGACCCGGAGTGGCCGGGGAATGCCAGGAGTGCAACGGTCTGCATATCAATGAAGATCATTTCCTGGTCGAGGTCCTTGACCCCGAGACCCTGGAGCCGGTGGAACCGGGTGAGGTGGGTGAACTGGTCATCACCACACTCACCAAGGAGGCCTTTCCCATGATCCGCTATCGGACCAGGGACCTGACCCGCCTCCTGCCCGGGGCCTGTCCCTGCGGCCGGACTTTTACCCGTATGCACCGTATCCTCGGGCGTACCGATGATATGCTCATTATCAAAGGGGTAAATGTCTTTCCCACCCAGATCGAGTCCATCCTCTTTAACATAGATGGGACTGAGCCCCATTATCGAATCATTGTCGAGCGCGAGAACCATCAGGATCGTGCGACAGTGATGGTGGAGGTCAAAGAGTCACTGTTCTCCGATCAGATGAGCAAGCAGCGGGCCCTCATCGATACGATTAAAAAACAGCTCAATTCCGAGCTTGGTATCGGAGTGGCAGTCAAGCTTGTAGAAGAGAAGACCCTGGAACGTTTTGAGGGCAAAGGTCAGCGAGTAATCGACAAAAGGAAAATATGAAGCGTTCACAGAACAGAAGTAGTGACAGCCTGCGAGAAATTTCACTTGAGTGGGGTTTTCAGCCCGGAGCCGATGCCTCTCTCCTCATTCGTATGGGCGGCACTCATGTCCTGTGCGGCGTGAGTATAGAAGAAAATGTTCCGCCCTTCCTCAAAGATACGGGGAAGGGGTGGATTACGGCAGAATACGGGATGCTGCCCTGTGCCACCTCTTCGCGTTATAAGCGGGAGAGCGTGGGTGGGCGATCAGGGCGGACTTCTGAGATCCAGCGTCTCATTGGCCGCAGTCTGCGCATGATGGTGGATCTGTCTCAGATCGGTGAACGTACCCTGCGTGTTGATTGCGATGTTTTAAACGCCGACGGCGGTACCCGCACGGCCTCCATCACCGGTGGAGCCCTGGCCCTGCGCCTGGCCCTGCAAAAAATGGTGGCGGACGGACGGTTGCAGAAGATGCCGGAAATATTGCCGGTGGCAGCAATTTCCGTGGGAGTGATCGAGGGTGAGCCCAGCCTTGATCTCGATTATTCCGAAGACTCCCGGGCCGAGGTCGATGCCAATTTTGTCATGAGTGGTGACGGACGATGGATCGAGATCCAGTCCACGGCGGAAGGAACACCCTTTACCGGCGAGGACTTTCAGGCCATGACAACTCTTGCCGAAAAAGGAATCAGGGAGCTCTTTGAACTCTGGCAATAAGACTGCATCGCTTATCTGCCTAAGCACCCAGTGATACGACTTTTTATGGGTCTACCGAAAAACGGCTGGCCATATCAATCTGTTTGTCTTGGGGATGTGTTGTTCTGGGAGAACAAACCATGTTCGGAGTAGTTGATCTTGGTGTTTTTGTCATTGCCGGATTGATCCTTAACATCACTCCGGGTGTGGATGTCCTCTACATCACCAACCGGAGTGCCATGCAGGGCAGCAAGGCGGGGGTGGTGGCTGCCCTGGGCATCGGGGCAGGATGTGTCGTCCATGTCCTTGCTGCTGCCTTAGGCCTGTCTGTGGTGCTGGTCTCTTCAGCCCTTGCTTTTTCCGTGGTTAAGTATGTGGGGGCGGCCTATCTGCTCTATCTGGGAATCAGCACCTTTCTCAGTTTGAAAGAGAAGGAGGGCCGGGAGCCTCGGTCATCCTCTGTGCTGCCCCTTGCAAAGATTTTCTGGCAGGCGTCTCTGGTTAATGTTCTCAATCCCAAGGTCGCCCTCTTTTTCATGGCTCTCCTGCCGCAGTTTGTCTCTCCCACGGCAGAAAATCCAGCCTTGGCTTTTCTATTCCTCGGTGTGCTCTTTAATGTGAACGGCACCCTGGTGAATATCCTCTTTGCTCTTTTTGCCTCAACCCTGGCCTTGAAAATCAAGGCCGGTTCCACCTTGCCCCGCCTCCTCAAAGCTCTGGTCGGGGTACTTTTTGTCATCCTTGGTGTTCGCCTGGCCCTGACTTCTTAGGCTGGTTTTGCATAGTTGGAAGATCCTAAAAAAAAAGCACAGTAACTTTGCAGAATATAAAGGAGTTCCTGTTGATCCTGATGACACGGGTATGAATACCTTTCCATCTCAATCTGCCCGGGCCTTTTTCTTACCAGCGAAATTGCAGAATATAAGTGAACTGAAAGTATCAAGTTTGTGGTGATGAACAATCAGAATTACGGACGAATTGCCCGTACCTGACCTTTTTTCTTGGGGATATATTGACGTTCCGGGTCACAGTTGTCATCAAGCTCCCAGGTACCTACCCGGTCCTCAAGATCTGCTTCACCTGACCAGTATGTTCCTTCCGCCTGCAAATTGCAGTTGCCGTTTTCGTGGAGATCGAAGATCATATAGAGGTCATAGAGTTCTGTGACCATGGGCAGTCGCCAATCATGATATCCACCTTCCGCAAGATTTGCGGCATAGCTTTCGGCATCGGCGAGGGATTTGATGGTCTTGCTGCTGCCTATCTGCCACATCTTTCCCGTTTTGGTGTCCTGGCAGACGCCATTCCCCATATCAACAAGTCGGCCATCAGCAGCGGTCACCATGTTTGTAGACTGGCCTGAATGAGTTGAGCATCCACTGATCAGTTGTGAGAGCAGGATTACGAGCATGATCGATAAAAGCTGTAGTGTCCGCTGGCCGGTTCTTTTATGTTTGCAAATCATTCCTGGGTTGTTGGCAAGACCCTTGGTTATATCTTTCATCATGGCACACCTCCAGTATGCGTTGATTTTTTTCTGTACCGACCAAACGGTACAGTTTGTGTCCAAAAAAACTCCTTATTTCTTGAACTCAATCAATGAGCGGATGACTAAAATGCAGTCCTCCAGTTTATTTTTGTTTTTATAAACCCGCGAAAGCATGATGCCACCTTCCAGGATAGCGACGATGGCCGTTGCCAAAGAATCAGGCGGGACAGGGGGATTGAGAAGGCCCAGATCGGTGGCTCGCTGTAATTCGTGTTCAATCCTTTTGGTCCAGTGAGAAAAGATTTCTTGAATGATCTTGCCGAATCTGGAGTTTGAATCTGCCATTTCCAGGGCAGTGTTCCCGAACAGACAACCGCCGACAAAGTTGGTCTGCTGCATCAATGCCATGATTGAGTTGCACGAGTGCATGATTTTGAGAATCGGGGTCTCTCCAATAAGAGAGTTGTCCAGAATGTGAAAAAATTCATCTCTGGCATCAACCAGTACAGCAAGTCCAAGTTCTTCCTTGCTTGGGAAATAATAGTAGAGATTCCCTTTTTTTACCTGGGTAGCCGCAATGACTTGGCTGATGCTGGTGTTCTGAAAGCCCTGGACGGTAAAAAGCTTGCGGCTTTCTGTGAGGATATGTTTTTGGGTTTCTTGGCCTTTTGTGAGCATATGAGAATCCATTAAAAAGAACTGACCGTTTGGTACATAATATGATCTGGAACCTTAAAAAGCAAGTTGTTTTTCTGATATCAGTGGGTGTTTCTTTTCTCTCGTTCTTGTTTCGCAGGTATCCGGACTGGGATGCCGTGTCGCTTGAGGGAAGAGAGCAGAAAAAGTTGTGTTTTCCTGTATCCGCGGATTTGAAAGTGAACAGGGCTTGGCGTAGTTCGCTTGTCTGTTTTTAATTGTGCGGCGATTGTTCGCGAATAAAGCCGCATCTCTGTATAGAGTGGACTGTCAGTCGTGTGGAATTGTCGTCAATATTGCGGGTTAGTTTTTTTAGGGTATGAGCGAAGCGACAGGTAAGCGTCTCATGCAGGAGAAGGCCTGTGGTTGATGAGATAGAGTCCGGAAAAGACAAGCAGGCCACCGATTATAAGAGAGCTTCCCAGGTGTTCGTCAAGGAGCAGGGTGCCGAGCAGGACACCGCTCACCGGAACCAGATTGACGTACATGGATGCCCTGCCTGCTCCGAGTTTTTTAACCCCTTCGTAAAACCAGATAAACCCCAGGGTTGTGCCGAAAAAGGCAAAGTAAAAGAGGTAGCCAGCACCTGTCGCGGTCAGTTCTGTGATCTCTGTGAGGTGTCCACTGCACAGGGTGGCAATGATGAGAAAAATGGCGCCCAGGCTGCAGGAGTAGGCAACTATCACCAGGGGCTGGATGTTCGTGAGCATTTTTTTGCCGATGAGGGTGTATGCTGACCAAGCCACAACACAGCCAATTATGTAGAGCTCACCGATCCCTCCGGTGTCTCCCTGAAAAAGAGAGGCTGGCTCTCCCCTGGAGATGACGATCAGAGCTCCGCAGACAGCGAGCATCATGCCAATCCCTCTGAGAAAGCTGCAACGTTCACCAAAAAAGAGCATTGCCAGAAATGCGGTTATTACAGGATTCACGGCGATGATCATGGATGCCCGTCCTGCCTCTACTGTCTGGAGGCCTGTAAAAAAGAAGATATTATAGGCAAAGACACCGGTAAGACCGAGCAGAGCCATGGCTGCCCACTGCCTTTTGTCGAGTCGGGGCAGAGAGTTATCGCGGATCAGGATGGTTGTTAAGAGCATTGCAGAGGCGAGGACAAACCGCAGTGAGGAGGCATTCAGTGGATGAAGTTCCTCGGCCAGTAAGCGCCCGGCAACAAATGTGCCGCCCCAGAATATCATGGTCAGGACCAGGCGAATATGGACGCCGCGGGAAATGTGGCTTTCAGACATGGGAAGCAAAGTGTTACGCGTTAGGGTTATGGGTAGTTCAGTCGATTCTTTATACTTGAATCATTTTTAATGACAAGCAACATCTTTTCCTGCCTGGAATCTTCGGTCAGCTTTGTCTCTCTCATTGCCGTTATGGATTAGAGTACAATTGAGATTTGGCAGAAAAAGGGTGAAGAGGCATGTACCACGATGCTGCCGACGGTAAAACCGGCAGCGGAAGAGCCAGCAGCAAATCCACTGAATGGCTGCAGGAAACATTGGGCACATGAAGGAAGCCAGCTCTGTTCGAGGCAAGCGAACAGTTCCTGATGCGTATTTGTCAAAAGATACCAGCGAACATTTCAGGACTTACCGGTACCGCAAGTGAACTGGAAAACATCTCGACTGGTGGGTGTCATTGGGAAAGTATTCAATAACGAAGAAAATGACTGACGGGTTATGATGGTTTTTCATCCAGAACCCTTCGTACTACCTGAGCCAAATCTTTCTTGATAATAGGTTTCATGATATATTCACGGATCCCAAAGGATTTGGCCTTCTCCGCGTTCATCAGTTCACTGAATCCGGAGCAGAGAATGATAGGAATATCTGCTCTGATATTGAGAGCCTCCCTGGCCAATTGCATACCGGTAATTCGTGGCATTGTCAGGTCGGTAATGAGAAGATCGAATGATTCCGGTTTGTGCATGAAGGTATGCAATGCTTCCTCACTGTTGGTGAAAGTTGTTACCTGATAGCCAAGTTTTTTTAAGATTTGCATTCCTAGTTTTACAATTATTTCTTCATCATCCACCAGCAAGATTCTTTCATTACCAGTAGGGATTTGGACAGAAATGTCATCTGCAGGTGCAAGATTATCTTCTTTAATAACAGGAAAATAGAGGTGAAAGGTTGTGCCCAGGTCGGGTTCGCTGTAAACCGTGATTTCTCCTCCACAGCTTTTCATGATGCCATGTACTACGGAAAGTCCGAGTCCTGTGCCTTTTCCCTTTGGCTTGGTGGTAAAGTAGGGCTCGAAAATTTTTCCCATAGTTACTCGGTTCATGCCCACACCGTTATCGGTAACCTCAAGTCTCACATAGGGGCCGGGTTCCAGATTGATTTTGGATCCCAGTTCCTCACGGCCAAGTTCAACTTCATCCAAAGAGACAGCTAATATCCCGCCGGATTTTTGCATGGCGTGATAGGCATTGGTACAGAGATTCATGATGATTTGATGAATCTGGGTAGAATCAGCAAATACGGCCCCACAGTGTGGATCAATCCTTTGTTCTATTTCAATGGTGGTCGGAATAGAGGCCCGCAATAATTTGAGAGCCTCTTTCAAAACAAACTGAATCTTTAGAGGTTTCCATTCTTGCTCTGCCTGGCGACTGAAGGTGAGAATCTGAAGAATCAATTCTTTTGCGCGGTTCGCGGCACAAACTACTTCCTGAATATCTGCAACAGCTGGACTGTCAGGTGGCAGAGCCTCCATTGCCATTTCGGAATAGCCAAGAATTGGGGTGAGAATGTTGTTGAAATCATGTGCAATACCGCCGGCCAATGTGCCGATGGCTTCAATTTTCTGTGCTTGCCGGAGTTGCGTTTCCAGAGTGTTTTTCTCCTCCTCAGCCCGTTTTTGAGAACTAATGTCGCGGAAATACCATACCCTGCCGAGATAGGTACCGTCCGGCCCGGACATGGGTGATGAATATCTGTCAAACACTCGTTTATCTTTTAAGATAATTTCATCGAGGCTTTTTTCATTTTGGTGCTTGTAAAGGTATCTTGTTTTTCCTGAAAATTGTTCCGGATCGACTACTTTTGTGAGAATCGACTGCAAGGCCAATTCATCGTTTCCGGACCGGGTAATTTGCTCTGAAACGCCCCACATGGTAAGAAAACGCTTATTGTAGGATACTATTTTGCCATGTTCATTAACCACCATGATTCCATCAAGTGAAGTTTCCTGCTGGGTTGAAAGGATTAAATTATTAAATGCCAAATCGGCTAGCGCTTGCTGACGTAGCTTCATTGCATTAAACGCCTGATAAATTTGGTACCATGTTATGAGTAACACAAGGATAAGAATAATAACGGAGGTAACTATTAATCTTTTAATCATTGAAGCAATTTCTGCCTCGACATCTTCAAGATAAATTCCTGTGCCGATTATCCATCCCCAAGGCTTATATTCTTTAACGAATGACAGTTTGGGAACGATTCTGCTTTGGTCATCCATCCATTGCCACAAATATGGTACGTAACCTTGTCTTTTCTCTCTAACCTTTTTGACAAGCTCTGGAAAAATTCTGGTGCCGGCGGGGTCAACAAAATCGGACAGGTCTTTTCCTTCCAGGTCTGATCTGTAAGGATGCATGATGAGGGTTGGAGTAAAATCGTTAATCCAAAAATAGTTTTTGTTGTTAAACCCATAGCGCATTGATCTCAAGTGACGAATAGCTATGTTCTGTGCATCATTGAGGCTGTACTTCCCTTCACTGACTTCCTTGTCAAGATACTGAATCATATGCCAGGCAGATTGGACAAGTTCCCTTGATATCAGTTTTTTGTCTTCAAGTAAGTTCTTTTCCAATCTTGGTATAAAGAGATAAAAAGAAGAGAATATGAAGAGGGAAACAGCCACAAATGCAGGGATAACAACACGCATCATCTCCTTAACATTATGTGTATTTTGTTCTGGCATTATGTCTCTACTTGTTCTGTGAACGGAGTGGGATTCCTCTTGGCTTTCAAATAAGCTTATCCTATTTAATTTGAGAATGTAAATTAGTAATTAAAGTCAGTGTCATCTCACAGGACATTGCACAGTAAAAGTTCTGAAGAAACAGATTGTAGCTTGTCGGTTGATCTGAAAAAATCAATTAAGATATGTCGCTCAAACAAGGTTCGTGGCAGCGCCCTTAGTCTATGCTGGGTGGAATTGTCTGGTTTCGGTCATCAGTCTAAGCCATGTCCTGTTCCTTTTATGGTCGATGTCAGGCAGATCAACCGAAGGTCAAATGTTCTGGTATTTGAGGACCGTATAAGTACTGATGAACAGAGCTAGCTGCTTTGCGGTTCCCGGTCAGGCCATGGCTCCGGATAGAGTTCTGTCAGTCTGAATGATTTTGCATCGGTCCCCCGTAGACAGATGAGTTGGATGTCCACCTTTGAAAAACGGGCATTTTCAAACAGGGCCTGTCGGCAGATGCCACAGGGGATGGGCAGTATGGAAAGATCATCGGAGGCAATCGCTATGGCCTGGATAAGAGGATCTCCATGGACAGCGGCATTGACTAAGGCCACTTGTTCTGCATGCAAGGTAAGAGAGTGGGTGGGCGAAAACAGGTTGATTCCTTTGAAAAAAAGGCCATGCATCGTATAGACACAGGCACCGTAATTTCCGCCTAAGGTGGTGGTACGGCCAGTGGCGCTAACTGCTTTCTGCGCAGTGTCGATCAGTTCGCTCAGGATCTTTTCATCGATGCAACTAGGCGCGTTGAGTTTCATCCTCTTTGTTTGCCCCCTCTTTTTTTGTTTCATAAACTGAAACTGAAGAAATGTTCTGGTGCTGAGTTATATATTGAGAAACGACTCTCGAAACAGGGAGTGCCCATGAAAACGCTCCGGTTTGTGAGTGCGTTGGGCTGAATCTTTACAGCTTGGTGGTACGAATGGGACGTCTTCTCTCCTTCACCAGATGGAAACTGACCGTAGTGCCTTCTCCGACCTTCGAGGAAACGGTCAGGGCACCCCGCTGTTCTTCAACAATCTTCTGGGCCAGGGTCAGACCCATTCCTATATGTTTGGTTTTGCTTGAATAGAAGTGGCCAAAGATATGTTGAAGGGTTTCATGGGGAATTCCGACGCCATGATCAGTAATATTAATCAGATAGGGGAGGGCAGGGTCATTGGTGGAGTTGATCTGGAAAATAACGTCTTTTCCTTCAGCAGCGCCATTGTAAGCCTCGCAGGCGTTGATGATGATCGCTTCCAGGGCTTCTGCCATGAGAGCTTTGTCAATCAGAAGATCCTCATCTCTTATACTCTCGTCATACTCGCTGATCCAGTTGCAGCCATAGGGCTCTATCTTGCTGCGCAGAGTGGTTTCCGCCATATGAATGAGTTCAGCCATCGGCAGACGTTCAGGCATGGGGCAGCGCAAGCGGATAAAGTTGTTCAGGGTGTCGAGTAACTGTTCCAGGTGGTTGGCTTCATTCAGTATGGCCTGGATTTTTTTCGAGGGTCTGTCCTTGCTGGCGAGCCGTCTGGCAAATCCCCCTATGACCATGACCGGATTGCGAATCTGATGGCTGATATCATCAACGAGATGGCCAAGAAAGGCAATTCGCTCCGAACATCTGAGAGACTGCTCAATGGCCTTCATTTCAGTAAGATCATGGATGGAAAAGGCCATTCCCGCTTGACTGTTGTCCCATTGGAAGTAGGTTCCGGAAATCATCCCCATGAATGTTGATCCATCCGGGCGTCTTAACATGGCCTCGCCTTCGAATTCATGATCCTTGCGGATAATATGGAGAATGTTGGTGACCATGATTTCTCTGTCGTCAGGCATGAACAGATTGAAAAAATCACTGGTTTTTAATTCGTCTACCGATGCCTTGAACATTTCTGCAGTGCGGCTGTTGGTAAAAACAATTCGATTTTCCGAGTTAATGACAATGATCGCGTTATGGATGATGTCCAGTAGATCGCCGATCAGTTTTGGTTCAAAATGTATTGTTTTTGCATTCATAGGTTATAGATGTCTTCTTGAATGAATGTGTTGGTGAAAAACGATATGCTCTTTCACTCCTGTCGGTAATCGTTGTCAGTGGAGTTCTGGACGGACGGGGGCAGGTAGGCTGTTTCTACGCGTTGCACTCCGTCTGAACCTGATACCGTTGACCATGGTTGTCAGCAGAGCTTAACTTTCTCGTAGGACATATTGATGATATCAGCACATCATCTGAGAAATCAATGTTTTTTCCTTGTGCCTTTTGCGCAGGCTGGTCTGTGGACATTGGCATCGGAAAGGCAATCATTCTCATATTAGTAAGAAACCCTCATGGTGAATTATAGCGTTCATTTCCTGGATAAAGAATAAATAACAGAATAGAATAGAATAGAATCCTTCTGAAATCGCTTCAGAAGGGAAGAGGAGAAAAAATCTCAATGAGGCGCGGCTGCTGGCTGGCAACTTGCAGAGTGTTAAGAAATTAATGTGATCTGGACAGAGTAAATGTATGGACGCATGGTAATGAACGGTTTGAGCTCCCTCCTGCTGATGGCTGTGTTCGGCTACAGTCTTTTCTTGGTTTTTTTGTATTTATATCAGGATCGAATGCTGTTTCTGCCAAACATCCCTTCCCGTATTGTGGACAGGTCGCCTTCTGCGGTGGGACTGGCCTATGAGTCGGTCGACCTGGTGACCGGCGACAATATCCACTTGGATGGCTGGTTCATTCCCGCGCCTGAAAAACGGGGGGTCATCCTCTTCTGTCACGGCAATGCCGGCAACATCTCCCACCGCTTTGATTCATTGCTGCTGTTCCACAGGCTGGGTTTCAGCACTCTGATCTTTGATTACCGGGGGTATGGACGCAGTCAGGGCAGACCGTCCGAGGCAGGCACCTATCTGGACGTGGAGGCCGCCTGGCAATACCTGACACGGGAGCGGTCCGTGGCACCTTTCCGTATTGTCCTGTTCGGCCGTTCGCTCGGTGCAGCCGTGGCGGTCCATCAAGCTGCCGTGCATACCCCCGGAGCACTGATTGTTGAATCAAGTTTTACCTCGGTGCCAGACAGGGCGGCAGAACTGTATCCTTTCCTGCCTGTCAGATGGTTGAGTCGGCTCGACTACAATGTCCAGGAACAGCTGCAGAGGGTATCGTGTCCGGTACTGGTGGTACACAGCCGGGACGATGAAATTATCCCTTTCAGCCATGGCCGGGCTCTGTTTGCACAAGCCAATGAACCGAAGCAGTTTCTGGAGATTGGCGGCGGTCATAATGATGGTTTTATCCTGGCCGGTCAGACCTATGTGCAGGCGCTGGACGGATTTTTCTCAGAGTGGATCAAGTGAGGTTTTCCCTGTATCCGCATGGGGGGCGGCAATGGCTGTCGGCCCTGCTTCGGCTGCTTTTTTTTGTTCTGATACTTGTGGGTGCCATGGTTTTTTCTATCCGTATGCCCGGTTCGTCATTCAGCGGCGCTTTGCCGCCGCTGACGTTGCAGGAAGAGCAGACATCCGAGCTGCTCAGGCACCATGTCTACACCCTGGCCCGGGATATAGGTCCCCGCAATATTCTGCAAGCCTCCTCTCTGTCCAGAACGGTCTCTTACCTGGATGAGGTGCTGACTGACTTGGGATATGTGGTCGGGCGGCAGGAATTTAGCGCCTGTAATGTCACTGCGGTCAATCTGGAAGTAGAGATCAAAGGCAGGCTTCAGCCGGAGGAAATCGTGGTGGTCGGAGCACATTATGACACGGTTCCCGGCTGTCCCGGAGCCAATGATAATGGTTCCGGTGTCGCTGCTCTGCTGGAACTGGCCCGACTGCTTGCTGATGCCCATCCCCTTCGTACCATCCGGCTGGTGGCTTTTGCCAACGAGGAGCCTCCTTTCTTTTTCAGTAAGGATATGGGCAGCCGTCACTATGCGGCATTGAGCCGCAAGCGCCGGGAGAAAATCGTGGCCATGCTGTCTCTGGAGACCATGGGCTATTATCGTGACGAGCCCGGCAGTCAGCACTACCCATTTCCTTTTTCCCTTTTTTATCCTGATACCGCCAACTTCATAGGATTTGTCGGCAATATCCGCTCGCATAATCTGGTGCGCCGCACCATTGGTTCCTTTCGTCGCCATACCCGTTTTCCGTCCCAGGGGCTGGCAGCGCCTATCATTATTAAAGGTGTCGGCTGGTCCGATCATTGGTCTTTCTGGCAGGAAGGCTATCCGGCCATCATGGTCACAGATACCGCTTTTTTTCGCTATGCCCCCTATCACACCGCCGCTGATACTCCTGAAAAACTTGATTATGAACGGCTGGCCAGGGTGGTGACCGGTCTTGTTCATACCATCCTGGATCTTGCTGAACAGGAGTGACGGGCAAATCTGTTGTTGTCCCGTAGTTGAGGGTTTCTCGAAAGATTATGATGTCGGAGGTTGTGCTTACTACGTTCATGATACGGTAAACAGCGCTTCCAAGGTATACAGAAGATGTTACCGTCGATTCATTTTCCCCCATAGTCTCTCTGTTCACAAAAAAAATAGCGTGGAATAAAGTAGTTGTGTCCTGTTTGAATAAAAATATTACCAGGGCAGTAGTAAGGGATACTTGAGATAAGTTTGAGAAAATCAGATCATTGATCTTGTCTTGTCACCTTCCTGTTCTCCACCTAACGACCATGGCCATGACCATGAACATGATCTGCGCATGAGGCAGTATTATCTGATAGTTATCGCGCCGAATGATGTAATAGGGAATTCCAGTGATCACCACTCACTTTAATCGTGTCAGTCAACAGGAATACCCGCCACACCTTCAGGGTGTGGCGGGAGTCTCCAAGAACAGAGGTCGTCAGTCAGTTTTTTATGGGGGAGTCAGGGCAAACCCTGCATGGTTGAATCGGTCAAGGGACCATATCCTGCCATAGCCGTCCTGAGCCATGGTCCACACATGCAGTGCCTCGGAAAATGCCGCTCGCGTACAGGTGTCGAGAAGCTCCGTGGCAGCGAAGGACTCGCTGTACTGTCCCGATCCGGTGAGTGTATAGGAATGGCTCGGAGTCGGCGTGTCGTTTGTTGGAATCGGTGAAGCACCGACGCGACCTGATGCACTCGCAAGATAAACATTTGTCGTCACACCCTGCTTAACACTGAAGGAGAAGGTGGCAAAGTCATTCGGATGTCCGGCAGTGAAGCCAAGGGTCACACTTGCCGTGGGAGTTATTTCGTAAAAGCCGCAGGGCGTGGCCGTCAGACCGACACCGCTCAGCGGATCAATAGTTGCCTGGCAACAGTTGTTGTCCACTCGCAGAATCATACGAAAAGCTACCGTATGCAGGGCAGCATTTTTGATGCGATTGTAATCCGGAGCAGGGTCAGTGGTTACTGTGCTGGTCCCGAAAGGTGCCGCTATATCAGTCATCTCAAGATCAATATTGATGCCTGCGGCATCCCAGTCGACCAGATCGCCGGTTCCATCTTTGAACAGCTCCAGCTTGAGTTCATATTTTCCGGCACCATCAAAGGCTTGTGCACATGTATCTGCACCTGTGCCAAGCTTGGCAGTTTCGAAATGTGCGCTTGCCAGGTCCTCGCGCTCATCCATCACTGTCCATTCCAATCCTCCTGTCGGTACATCGGCTGGTTTGATTTCAAAGAGATTTGATTCCGTACCTACCGGTTGCGGGCCGAGTATATAGGGGACATGGGTGATGTCACTACCGGTTATTTTTGCATAGTGACGAACGACTGTGCGGGTCATAGGGATCCAGGGACCGGCTGTGGTCAGCGGGGTACCGTCTCCTTCGGTAAGTCGACGATAGGACCAGCGGTAATAACGAACGCCTTTGCTGTGAAGCGTTGTCCGGCTGAACCAGACCCGGGGCTCAATTTTTCCTCCAAAGGGCTCGCCGTTGGTTGTCAGCCCTTCATTGGCAACGGTTGAACCATTTCCATGGATCTCCGACATGCTCACTTTTCGTCCGATTGAGATAATTTGTACCTTGCATCCGACAAGGTCGGGTTCGTCATCACAGCTGGGCACCCGCTGATCTGAAATCTCGAGGGTTACTTCGGTGCCGCATTTGTAATCCCAGTAGGTGTAGCAGGGGATCGGCGGATGATAAACCGTCTCAAATATACTGGCAATCTTGTATTCAACCCAGAAGTAGAGATCCGGTTTGTCGCCATTGCAGAGGTATTTGATGACTGTTTCAAAGCGACCCAGACCATCTGTTTCAACCACAGCGATTTCGTCACAACGATAGGTCCACCAGTAAGGCCACAGACAAAGGTACGGCCGAATCAGCTCCAGGTTGGCGACAAGTACATCACGGATGACCCTGGATGATGAGGACATCAGTTTTGTCTTTATTTCCATAGGTAGGGAAGGAAGAGCATAATCCAGAGCCTGCTTGTCGGGTGGCTCGGGCTGTGGTCCGAGCGCGGCTATATTCATGGAAGTTGACATCGGTCCGATAAGATCAATGGGCGAGGGATCAGGCTCAGGACGCGGAGGGCGTCGCAGCTCCGGTATCTCTATAACCTTGATCAATTCATCCCGCAGGCGGAACACTTCCAGCTCCGGCAGCTCAAATATCCAGCGCCAGAGTTTATCCACCTCGCAGATGTGTACCCTTGCACCACATACCGGATGGGCGCTGTCGGTTTTGATTACGCGACCTCGCACCCAGCATGAACACAGCAACCATTTTACGATGACTATATCAGGTATTCGAATTGTCTCGATCAGACTGTCACCCTTTCGCAGGACGGGTGAGTAGGCACCAAGACGGGTCATGGACTTGAGGGTAGGGCGATGCACATCAGGGTCTTTATCTGAGACTGGTGCAATGAAGATTCGGTTTCTGGATAAGGCCTGCAGTGAGCTAGACAGGGTGACCTTACCGGCTTTGACCGGGGCCTGCTCCAACAGATTGCCGGTCGAATCGAAAACGAATGCCGACAGTTGTCCCTTAAAATCAGGCTGTTCAAGGTCTATTTTGAGAATAGTGCCCTTTGTTTCCGCATCTTTTTTCTGGTTAGCCATCTGATCTTCCTCCTGATTGCAGTTGGTGGGTTTTCGTTCGTGCAATCGTTGGTCTATGAAAAGAAGAAATCACTTCTTGGACCAACGATCTAGGTCTGCACGAAAGAGCAAGTTGAGTAACTTATAACCGTTAAGTGAATCCTATTGCCTGTAAGGTAACAAAATGGTAACAGTTTGAAAAAATATGTGTATCGGCAGGAAAGACAAAATAATGATAACGTTTTCAGGTGGATGGCTGAGGGTAAGTTGTCTGCGGTGTCCCAGGCAAGGGAGCGGAGGGGGGAGTATGCCCTCTTGTAACGGTTCTTTCAGGGCGTTATTCTGATGTGGAAAATGAGAAGAAGAACGGGCAGTAAGGTGATTTTTGCAGCAATCCTCACGAGGACAAACAGGCAATTCAAGTTTCTCGTTTTATTCAATTGAATTCAGTTCGGCCAGGTATGGTGACTCGTTCTGAGGATTGTCATGAGGCAAAATATGAATGGAACTATGCAAGGATAAAGTGATTTTTCTCTCTAGATTATATTGAAAGAAAGAGGATGTCGATGACCTTATTACGGCATGAGCTTGATCTTTATATTGTTAGGCGTGTGCGGCGAATTATAAGAAGACCGGGCCATGGGAGAGCTTACTGAAAACAATTTCTCTCATCCAATAGAGTTCTCACTATCCTTGCTAGATCTTTAATGTCTACCGGTTTAGTAAGATATCTTTTGATCCCTATCTCCATTGCTTTTTCCTCAGGAAGCGTAGTGCTGTAGCCGGTGCAAAGAATAATCGGGATATCAGGCCGAAGACGCAGCACCTCTTCAGCAAGTTTTGCCCCTGACAAAGCGGGCATTGTCTGATCGGTGATGAGCAGATCAAAACTTTTTGGGTCAGCCTGTAATGCAGCAAGCGCCTCTTCACTGCTGGTTTTCATGGTGACAGTGTAACCGAGGCTGGAAAGCATCGCCTTATGCAGGGCAACAATTGTCGATTCATCGTCAACGGTCAAAATCCTCTCAGTCCCGGTAGGTAGCGGTTTTACGTGTTCTGCTGTAACAGGCACCTTCATCTTTTCAGATATCGCCTGAAAGTAGACACGAAAAGTTGTTCCTTTGCCAAGTTCACTTTCAACTGTGATTATTCCACCGTAGCCTTGGACGAGACCAAGAACCACGGAGAGGCCCAAGCCCGTACCTTTTCCTGTTTCTTTGGTGGTAAAGTAAGGCTCGAATATTCGTCGTTGTGTTTGTTGATCCATGCCGCAGCCGGTATCACTCACGGAAAGTTCAATAAACGGACCGGGTGAAACTCCCGGATGGCCCAATACATCATCACTATTGAGTTCTTTGCGTGCCAATGTGACTTTTAAGGTGCCTGTCTCCTCTTCCATGGCATGCAGAGCATTGGTGCAAAGATTGACAACGATTTGATGGAGTTTTGTTGAGTCAGCCAGAATAGAACAACTTTCACGATCAATATGTTCCTCTATTGCTATGGTAGTCGGCAAAGACGCTCTTATGAGATGAAGAGACTCCTTGACTATCAGATATGGATTAACAACCTTAGAGTCATAATCTCCTTTGCGGCTGAAGGTCAGGATCTGTTTGACAAGCCCCGTTGCCCTTTGTGATGCCTGTAATACATGTGCAAGAGTCTCAGTAATGCTGTCGTTATCTTCCGCTTCTGCTATCGCAAGTTCCGTATAACCGATGATTGCCGTGAGGATATTGTTGAAATCATGGGCAATACCACCGGCAAGGGTGCCGATGGCCTCCATCTTATGTACCTGGAAAAGCTCTTCTTCAAGCAGTTTCTGCTCGGTGATGTCTATGGCAATCTGGATCTTGACCAGAGAGCCATCCACCCAGCGTAGAAGGCGATCATGTCGCGAATACCAACAGTTGTTGAAGGTGTTGAAGTGTTCCCAGACATATGTTTTGCCGGCAAGAGCCGCATTATGGATAAGTTTTTCACTGGGGCAGAAAGGACACGGGCCGTTCAGCCCTTTTTGCAGAACCTGCCAGCACGTTGAGCCGGTTACATCACCATACAGTTCCTGACTGAACTTGTTCATATATAAAATTTTATAGCTCTCAACATCGATAACATAGACACTGCTCTCAGTGCTATCAAGGATTGTCATCATTCTGTTGTGGGCATCCTCAAGGCTGGCCAGGGTGTCCTTCAGATCATTCTCCCGCTCTGCCAGCTTCCTGTTTGCGTTCTTCAGTGACAGGTGGGAGAGGCAATTTGTAAGAGCCCCAGAGATTAAGCCAGTGATAATTTCCAGTATTGTCAGATCCGCATCTGCATGAAAATCATGAGGGGGGTGTGTGGCTACGATGATCCCTGATCTTTTTTCCCCAGGCTCCAGCGCCCCGATTATTGGGACAGCGAGTAACAAATTTTCTGCATCCTCCCCGGCCGGGGCAGTACTCTCCTGTTGATAGCGGATCGTAATGTCAAGATATTGCGGGCTGTAAATTTTCCTCCAAAGGTGTTCAATTGGAAAAATCTGCGTGGTTGCGAACTCATCTCCACTCGAAATATCCCCCGTGCCGGCCATCAACTCAGGCTGGCCATTGTCATTTTCCAAAAATATGGCCACTGTTCTGTATCCCAGGATTGAAGATATTAATCTTACTGCCGTGTTGCAGACATCACTGAGGTTGGACAGGGGAATACGGGCAAAGGTATTGTTATAGTAGTTGAGCATCTGGACCAACTGATCAATGCGGTCCTTGCGTGACGATGATTTGGATATGCTCTTTTGCATCTTGTCAGTCATGAGTTGCCAGAGATTGTAAAAGTTTTTTGGCATCGTGTCTGTTTTGCTGGACACCATAAACAGTGACATTAGGGGCAGCGATAAGACATGGGACTCCGGTGGCATGGAATGATGCTTTTAATTGTGCACCTTCATCACTCTCAACCGAAACAATGCGCAGGTCTACACCGACTTCTTCGGCAATCTCTCCCCAGAAACTGGAGGCAGTCAGTGAAAACGGGCACCAATCGCCGCTCAACAGGGTCGGATAATGGATGTCATCACTCACAGGTGACTCGGCGAACTGCTGCGGCTTGCCATCTAAAAGGGCTATGATTTCAGTAGCGAGGGGGTGGGGGCGGACTCCATCCGCAGTAAGGTAGGACCTTCAGTAAAAACCCGGGTGGGAAAAAGGCTGCTTTTGATATTCCTCACCGTCAACCAGAATGGTCGGTGAGCCGAAAAGACCCATTTCTTCAGCTTTTTCAAGTGACGGCACTATAATTGTCTCAACTTCTGCATCAAGCTTTTCTTCCCGAATCAGAGCAGTTATATCCCGGACCAAATCAATTGCAGTCTGACAGCCCTTAAAGGTAAGTATCTCTATTTTTTTCATTGTCCTCCTCCTTTATTCTATAACATAACTTAATACCATGCTTAGGTTCTTGGAACCATGGTTGTTTAAGAGGACCTTTAAATAGAGCGTATCATATCTGTGTCGGCAATTTCAAAAAGATTCTCTGACTACGGAAATGATATGATGCTGTCGCCACCTTGCAATATCCGAGTTTATTAGGCTTTTTCAAGGCAGTATACCTGTTTCTTATGTATTTTTGAGCATGAGCAGCTCAAATCAAGTGATAACCTGTCATGTCGGGAAGAATTGCCGGGTTGTGGAGAGAGCGGCCACTCCGTAGGCTGCGCAGGCCATGAGCATGACAGCTGAAAAACCGAACTCTACGGCAATAATGGTGGCCAGCCCGGTGCTCACTACCGAGATGCAGCCGTTAATGCCCCAGGCCCAGGCGGCCTGACTTTTGCTGTGATTGGCCAGATGCTCCAGTCCGAGCGGGAAGGGTATGCCCATGGCCGTGGCCGGCGGAGCAATAAGCAGGAAGAAAAAGAGTGTCTTCCATAGTGGCGGCAGGGTGATGGCCATTTGTAACAGTGGCGGCAGGATGAAGAAGTAGAGAAGGAGGAGAAGGGCCACCAGAGCGGCAGCCAGACCATGGTTTGACCGGTGTGGCCGCAGGCGGCCTGAAAAAAGGCTGCCCAGGCCGGAAAAAACCAGCAGGCCGCTGATTCCCGCAGCAGCCGCAAAAATGGGGTGACCGAAGAAGAGAACCAATTCGTGGATCAGCATGATCTCGAAAAACATGTAGCCAAGTCCCAGGCCGCTGAAAAAAGGAATGGTCCACCTCTTCAGCCCCGTGCGACCGGGCAGGCCAAGGCGCAGGAGGGGAAGGAGGATGAGCAGGACTGCTGCCAGGGTTATCTGGGTGAAACTGATCAGGACGATGAGATAGCCCAGTTCAAGAAAAGGCAGGGTCCGTTCACCGAACAGTTGCATGAGATGCGGGATGGAGTGCCAGTGCAGAAATTGGGAAAAAAAAGGGTGGTTGTCGCTGACCGGATGGAGGTTGAAGGCATAGTTTTCATAGAGTTTCTGGCGGTGGGATGGTGAAAAGAGGCTGTCGAGATTGTTGAAAAAGCGAGGATCTGCCGGCACGTGGTAGCGGATTCGTTCCGGCCCCTGCAGTTCAGGGAGCAGGGCTGGGTCAAACTGCAGTCGCTTGCAAAAGCTGCGGACCTGTTCAATGTCGCTGTTGTTGAGCGGTGAGCGCTTCAGAATAAAGGTTATCATATTCCAGTTACGCACTGCCGCCACATGTCGCCGCGCGTCCACATCTGCTTCTTCCAGGGTTTCTGCAATGGTGGCTGCCAGCCGCAGAGAGTTCCGGGTTGGAGAATCCAGCCAGGCTGAAACCCGCAACATACCGTCAGGGGATAAATGATTCCACAGCTCGAGGAAGGCCTCTTTGGTCAGGAGATACTGCTCCTGCAGGGCAAAGAGGCCCGAAGCACCGCCAAAGCTGCCCACAGTGGGCAGGGTAATCAGGTCATAGCGTTCCCGGTGCAGGGCCAGCCAGGTACGAGGGGTCAGAGAGGAACGCTGTACCAGGGGATGATGCAGAAGATTTTCATCGGTTGTGCCATAGAGGCCAGCCATGATCGTTGTCGCCTTTTGATGCGGTTCCACGGCCATGACGCCTTCTGTCTCGTTTTTCAGGGCCTGGATGATGTCCGTACCTGTTCCGGCCTGGAGGACTAGAACCCGATCTCGCTTACCCATGGCATAGGGCAGAGCGGATATGGTTGCATGCAGGAAGGATGCTTCTCCGCTGTCCACTGCTCCGAACCAGTCGCCATTGTTGAAAACCGCAGCACTGACTGTCGGTACCTCTTCCACATAGGTCAGGCTGAGTCCGGGAGCGTAACGCAGGGCTGGTGCCGTTACCAGCTCAATCAGACCATAGGGGCTAGGCTGACTGGCTGTAATGTTACTGCCGGGCAGATCCATGGTGCGGCTGATATCTTTGTACTGTGAGGGTTGCAGGTGCGGCGGATGGGAGAGAACGGCTGCGATGAGCGTCAGGGTGAGAGCTGCCAAGGCAAGGAGGGATCTGCGCCTGGGCCTTGAGATGACAAGGATGCCGGCCGCCCATGGCAGCAGGGCGGTCAGGGCAGGGAGCTGTTGCGGCAGGAGAACATACATAAGAGCAACCGCGCTGAGTCCGCCAATTCCGGAACCCACCAGATTGGCGCAGTAGAGACTGTTGATCCTGCTGCTGAGGCCGATAAAGACCAGGCCCAGAGGGAGAGCTCCGAGGAAGAAAACCAGCAGGTAGATGCCCTGGCTCAGCAGCAGCAATGCCGCCTGACCCGGTTCGATAAAGAGCAGGCAGATATCAAAACGACTGGTCATTTCCTGGGAGAGGGGGAGGGCCATGGCCATGGAGATGGCGCAGGCAAACATCAAAACAGGCAGAAGCCACTCCACCTGGCGTAGCAGGCTGGTGCGGCAGATGGCAATAAGGGTACCGGCTGCGCCAAAACCGAGCAGGGCAACCGAGATGATCAGGTAGGCAAAATGATGCCACTGCACAATGGCCAAAAGCTGCATCTGCTCCAGCTGGAAAGCGATGAGGGCGGCGGAGAGGAGGATAAGGGCCAGATGGAGTTGCAGGGGTGGGGCGGGATCCCTCTTCACTGTGATCTCCGGAAGGGAACAAAGCGTACCGGCATCAGGCTGCGCGTGCTGATTTTCCCCTGTGTCTTTTCCACCAGCATGAGATGCTGCACATAAAAAGGAGAGCCGACCGGGATGATCATTCGTCCCCCCTCTTTGAGCTGCTGCAGGAGAGGAGGGGGAATGAATTCTGCCGCTGCGGTGACCATAATACCATCAAAGGGGGCAGCCTCGGGCCAGCCGTGGTAGCCGTCACCCTGTCTGACAGTTACGCTGCTGCAGCCTGTTTCTTTCAATCGCCTGCCTGCGCTGTCGGCCAGTTCCGGGATGATCTCCATGGTGTATACCTGGTCGCTGAGTTCGGCCAGGACTGACGCCTGATAGCCTGAACCGGTGCCGATCTCCAATAGTCTGTGCTGCGGTTGTATATGCAATATCTCCGTCATGTAGGCGACGATATACGGCTGAGAAATGGTCTGTCCATGGCCGATGGGAAGAGGGCCGTCTGTATAGGCCTGTTGCTTGAGGTAGGCGGGAACAAAGAGATGGCGCGGGACTGTGGACATGGCACGAAGGACTTTCAGGTCAGTAATACCCCGGTCCTTGAGCTGCTCATCCACCATTTGCATCCGTTTGGCGGCAAAGTTGCTCGATTCATCAGCCCATGCGGCAGGCAGGGAATCTGCTGCATGGACAAGACAAAACAGTATTACAATAACACGCAGACTTGTCCGCAGTGCACAGGGGAAAAACTGCCATGAATAGCTTTTAGGTAGTATCATTCGCTTCTTGGTTGCCATATTCTTTCTGCCGACCAAAAAAGTACTGTTCTTTTAACAGGCTATGATTACGTCCTTTCTTTATTATACACGTTGTTCAGTTGCGGCTGGTAATAAAAAATTACCTTCCTGTGCGCTTTTCTCTGTGGATCTTTCTGGACAGTCCTTGTTGACTTCCCTTTTCTCTGTGATATAGAATTATCAGCAGATACCTTCTAGGGCTGCACAGTCAGGAATTGCAGAGAGGGCAAGATGACATCGATCAACATGATTCTTTGGTTGCAGAGTGATCAATTATGGAGGCCAGGTAGAGGGAAATCAGTGCTTATTTATCGTTATAATGTACTTGTGGTTCTTGTTGTCTTACTGCTGGGGGCCTGTACATCCCAATATGCCGGTATGGGAGCTGTTGATTCAAGGCTACAAAAAGAAAAGACTCAGATGGTAGAGAGGCTGTATGCTCAGCTTGAAAAATGGCAAGGGGTGCCCTACCAGATGGGTGGTTTAAGTAAAGGCGGTATTGACTGTTCCGGCTTTGTCTATATGACCTATAAAGATCATTTCGGAATCGAACTGCCCAGGACCACAGGACAGCAGGCAAAATCAGGTCAGCCGGTCAATGAAAAAGTGCTGCAGGCAGGAGATCTTGTGTTTTTTAAAACTGGAATACTGGCGAAACATGTCGGGATTTATGTCGAAAATGGCGAATTTCTGCATGCTTCTACCGCTAAAGGGGTCATGCTATCCAGGCTCTCTGATCCCTACTGGTCATCTCACTATTGGAAAACGGTCAGGATTCCATAATTCAGCATGGTAACAAAAAAACGAGTGGACTTTTGGCAATGAAAAAAATTACTACTCAGTATTCGCCTTCAATGGTTCTCCGGCTTCTCTCTGTTTGATGAGTTCCTCAAGATACGTTCCTTCGATTTTTTCTTTTTCCAGCAGCTCCGTTATGGCTTCTTCAAGAATATCTCTTTTTTCGTCCAGAATCTTCATTGCTACTGTATACTGACGCTCAATGATGCCGCGTATCTCCTCATCAATGACCTGGGCCGTTTTTTCACTATAGTCACCTGAGACATTTCGTCTCTGTTCCGGCTGCAGAAACATGGCCTGCGGTTCCTGCTTGTAGTAGACCTGTCCTGCTTTTTCGCCCATTCCGTATTCAGTGACCATACTGCGTGCTATGTCGGTGGCCTTGGCCAGGTCATTATGGGCACCGGTGGAGATATCGGTAAAAATCATTTCTTCGGCAGCCCTGCCGCCAAGCAGTGAGGCAACTTTTCCCAGCAGCTCGGTTTTCGTCATGAGAAAACGATCTTCGGTGGGAACCTGCATGGTGTAGCCGAGGGCTGCAATACCGCGCGGGACAATGGTTATTTTTTTCACCGGGTCAGTGCCCGGTAAAGACAGGGCAACGATGGCGTGTCCCAGTTCGTGATAGGCTACAATTTCCCGTTCCTTGGGGTTGATCAGCCTGTTCTTTTTTTCAAGTCCGGCAACGATACGCTCCACAGCTTCCTCGAACTGCTCTTTTTCCACCTTTTCTTTGCGGGCTCGCACGGTTAAGAGAGTAGCCTCATTTACCAGGTTGGCCAGATCGGCACCAACCATGCCGGGTGTCATATTGGCAAGTTCTTCGATATCAATATCCCCGAGTTTCTTGATTTTTTTGAGGTGCACCTGCAAGATTGCAATACGGCCCTGTTTGTCCGGCCGGTCAACGAGTACCTGACGGTCGAAGCGACCAGGACGCAGGAGCGCAGGATCGAGGACTTCAGGGCGGTTGGTGGCAGCCATCAGGATAACCCCCACATTGGGATCAAAGCCGTCCATCTCAACAAGGAGCTGATTTAAGGTCTGCTCCCGTTCATCATGGCCGCCAATGCCACCAAAGCCACGGGCCTTGCCGATGGCGTCCAGCTCGTCAATAAAGACGATGCAGGGGGCATTGGCATTGGCCTGATCAAAGAGGTCACGAACCCGGGCGGCTCCCATACCGACAAAGAGTTCAACAAATTCGGAGCCGCTGATGCTGAAAAAGGGAACCTGGCTTTCACCGGCAACTGCTTTGGCGAGAAGCGTCTTACCGGTACCGGGAGGGCCGACCAGGAGAATGCCTTTGGGCAGGGAGCCACCGAATTCAAGATATTTGTCAGGGTTTTTCAGGAAGTCCGTTACTTCCACGAGTTCCGCGACGGCCTCGTCCACTCCGGCCACATCTTCAAAGCTGACGCCCACATCTTCCTGTTTATGTACCTTGGACTTGTTTTTGCCAAGGGTCATGAACCCGGGCTGTTGTGCGCTAAGGCGTTTCATGAGAAAGAACCAGATTCCCACGAAAAGAAAAACCGGTATGGTCCAGGAGAGAATATCTCGAAGAAATGTCGACTCAATGGAGGCGGAATAATTGACCTGGTATTTGTCTAACAGCTCGGAGGTGTCAGGGTCAACCCGAACCGTACGGAAATAGACCTCTTTTCCAGAGGCTCCTTCGGATTGCATCTTGCCCTGAATCTGTTTGTCGGTAATGGATACTTCAGTAATTTTACCGTTTTTAAGGTTCTGGAGGAATTCACTGTAAGGTATTGTTTTCGTAACGTATGTTGATGCCAGATAGCTTTGCAGGATCAGAACAATCCAGATGCCGACAACGAAATACCAGATCGAAACCTTATGGCGTTTTTCCATGTCCATTTTTCACTCCGGGAAAATTTTTATCGTTATTAATTAAGCTTACCCAACTGTTTAGAGAAAGGCAATTTCAAGATGAATATTATATCATTTTGGCTAATGGCGTAACTGGAAGAACGAGCTGTGGACAAAGGTGGTTTCTCCGATTCCAGGAACCATATCAGAAACTATTAACGAAGGCCGCACCTCATGTGGGAGCGGTTTAAACCGCGAATATCGCCGATGCAGGGTAGCTGGCAAAGAGGGCACGCCAACACCCATTTCGCGGATAACTCCGCTCCCACACAAAGGGGGAGGGACAACTGGCGGGGGAGGGAGGGCTTCAGTCGCTCCTCTCGCATCCTTTCCCTGCCCGGTTTTCAGATAAGAGTATTTACTGAACTCTTCTCCCTGCCTGTGGAACTCTTTGATCTGGGCTGGCAGGATGAATGAATATGCTCTTTTTTATAAATACAAATGAATGGTATTCTTGCTATTTTTCCGGGCACTTTAGTGACTTATCTTGACAATCATGTTCTGCTGCTGATAAAATATAAAGTATGATAATGCGCTATTTATGCTTAGTCGTTCTTCTCATTTTTTCTTCCGGCTTGAGTGGTTGTGCCAGGATGGCGGTGGATTCGCTCATGCGTCCGACAATGGTCAATCTGCAGCGTCAGACGGATATTGATCTGGTCTGTGAGGGAACGCCTGCCTTTCTGCTGATGATCGACAGCATGATCGTATCCAATCCTAATGATAAAAAACTCCTGCTGACCGCCACCCAGGCCTATACCGGTTATGTTGCAGCCCTTGATGCCTGTGGCAACCCGGAGCGGGCGAGCACGGTAAGCATCAAGGCCAGGTTATACGGCATGTCCCTGCTGTGGGACTGTGGTGATCTTCATAAAGTTTGCACCTTGCCTCTGTCTGACCTGGAACAGACTTTGGCCGGTCTTGACAGGGATGACGTAGGCCTGCTGTTCTGGGCTGGTAACGGCTGGGCCACATGGATTCGCCATCAGAAAGGGTCGCCGGAATCCCTTGCGCAGCTGGTCCGGGTGGAACAGATCATGTTGCGGGTACTTGAACTGGACGAGACATACAACTACGGTGGTGCCCATCTCTTTCTCGGTGTATACTATGGTTCCAAGCCGCCCCTTCTCGGCGGAAAACCTGAGATAAGCCGCCGTCATTTTGAACAGGCCCTTGCCCTCAGCAACCGGCAGTTTCTTCCAGCTCTTGTCCTTTATGCCCAGACCTATGCCCAGATGGCCTTTGACCGTGAGCTATTTGTCGATCTGTTGCAGGAAGTACTTGACTTTCCCTTGGAAAGACAGCCGGATATTGCCTTTGCTAATCAGGTGGCCAAACGGAATGCAAGCATGCTGCTTGAGCAGACAGACCAGTTGTTTTAGGAGAGAACCGTGTATTACTGCAAGCGTTATATCCAAGTGCTGATTGTCCTGTTTTGCGCCCTGCTTATCTGCAGTACGGTGCAGGCCAAACCCAAATACCTGTTCAAGATGGCGACCATTGCCCCGGAAGGCAGTATCTGGACCAATCGCTTTTATGATTTTGTGGCAGAGGTGGCTGAGAGGACTAACGGCGAGGTGGGCTTTAAGGTATATTCCGGCGGTATAATGGGAGATGACCGGGCCATGTTCCGTAAAATGCAGATAGGTCAGCTGCATGGCGGTGGCTTTACCATGACAGGCATCGGCACCGTGGTACCGGATTTCAGCGTTATGGGTATTCCCTTTCTTTTTCACTCTTACGAGGAGGTCGATCATGTAAAGGAAGGGCTGTGGCCTTCTTTCAGCCAGGCCTTTGCCGAAAAGGGTTTGGAGCTCATTGCCATGACTGAGGTGGGCTTTGTCTACTCCATGTCTACCTCGCCGATATCCACTCTGAATGAGCTGAAAAAAAGTAAAGTCTGGGCGCCGGAAGATGATCCCATCAGTATCGCTTATCTGCAAACTCTGGGCATAACGCCGCTTCCCTTGACCATTCCTGATGTACTTACCTCTCTGCAGACCGGCATGGTGGAAACGGTATTTAATTCCCTGTACGGTGCCATTGTCCTGCAGTGGTTCACCAAAACAAAGTATATCTCAGATATTCCCTTTGGCTATGCCTATGGTGCCCTGTTGCTGGATCGCAAAAAATTTTCCAGCCTGCCAGCATCTTACCAGTCTGTAATCAGGGATACTGCCAAAAAACATTTTGATCTGCTTATTACCGACACCAGAAAAAGCAACGACGACTCCAGGCAGGTGTTACGGGATAACGGGGTTTCCATGATCATTCCTGATTCCGGAGATGTGCAGGCCTTGAGTGACATGCGCGATGAAACAGTACGGCAGGTGCAGGGTACAGCCTTCAGTCCGCAAGTCTACAGGACAACTGTGAAACTGCTGGAGGACTACAGGAAGCAGCCCCCTGAGTAGACGGCAGCGGATACAGCAGCAGAACTCATAACCAGGACCTGAAATATGCCATGACCCACAGACAGGTTGCCCGCTATGTGTTGACCTTTGAAAAGCAGTTGATAGACGGCCTGCTCTGCCTGCTGCTTGTGGCGATGATCGTGCTTGCCTGTCTGCAGATCGGCCTGCGTACATTCTTTTCCGGCGGTCTGCTCTGGGCCGACCCGCTCCTGCGCTATCTTGTATTGTGGTGCGGCATGCTCGGGGCCGTGGTGGCAACCAGAGAAAGAAAACATATCGGCATTGATGTGGTGGGGTATCTGGCCCCGGAGCAGATAAAACCATGGATAGGGCTGGTTATTGATCTTTTTTCCTCCTTTGTTGCCGTAATCCTCACCTGGGCGGCTGTTCTCTTTGTTCAAAATGAACGATTGTATGGCAATTCCCCCCTGCTGACTCTTCCCTCTTGGGTCTGGAATCTGATTTTTCCCATTGCCTTCGGGCTGATCACCATACATTTTCTTCTGGCGATCGCAGCTGATATAAGGACACTTGCGTCCGGGCTGGGAGAGAAGGAAACAGGAAGCACCTCGTGAACATTCTCAAGCTGCTTACCCTGGTTCTGGCTCTGCTGGGCAGTCCGCTATTTATCGTTATAGCAGCCATAGCCCTGCTCTCATTTTACAGTGTGGATATTAATATCTCGGTGGTAATTATCGAGATGTCGCGCCTGGCGGATACACCGCTTCTGCTTGCTCTGCCCCTTTTTATTTTTGCCGGTACCATCCTCTCTGAGAGCGGAACGCCCAAACGGCTGCTCAGGCTCTCTCACCTGTTGCTGGGCTGGCTGCCCGGCGGTCTGGCCGTTGTCTCTCTACTGGTCTGTGCAGTTTTTACAGCCTTTACCGGTGCCTCGGGTGTGACCATCTTTGCCCTGGGCGGCCTGCTCTTTCCGGCACTCATCAAGGACCATTACTCCGAAAAGTTCTCTCTGGGGCTCATTACCTCGTCCGGCAGCCTGGGGCTGCTGTTTCCGCCCAGTCTGCCGCTTATCCTCTATGGCGTTATTGCCGAGGTTCGGATTGATCATCTTTTTTTGGCTGGGATCCTGCCGGGTATTTTCATGCTCGTCTTGCTGGTGGCCTATTCGATGTACAGGAGTCCCCGCAAAAGGGAACGTCAGAAACGGCTGGGTGGCCGGGAAATACTCGCCGGCCTGAAAGAGGCTGCCTGGGAACTGCCTCTGCCTTTTATTGTCCTGGGCGGCATCTATGGCGGTTTTCTGGTGGCCGGAGAGGCGGCAGCCATTACTGCCCTCTATGTGCTGGTAGTCGAGGTCTTTCTGTACCGGGATATCCACCTGCGGCAACTGCCCGGGCTCATGGTAAAGTCCATGATGCTTTTTGGTGGCATCCTGGTCATTCTTGCCGCATCCATGGCCGCGACTAACTTTCTGGTGGACCAGGAAGTGCCCATGCGGCTGTTTGAATTTATCCGCCAGTATATCTCCAGTAAATACACCTTTCTCCTGCTTCTGAATATCTTTCTGCTGATTGTCGGCTCCATGCTGGATATCTTTTCCGCCCTGGTGCTGGTGGTGCCGCTTATTGTCCCCATTGCCAGGGGCTATGAGGTCGATCTGATCCATCTGGGCATAATCTTTCTGACCAACCTGCAGATCGGCTACTGTACGCCGCCGGTGGGACTCAACCTCTTCCTGGCCAGCTACCGATTTGAACGGCCGGTGATCCAGCTCTACAGCGCGACCATGCCTTTCCTTGCCTTGTTAATGGTTACTCTGGTCATTATTACCTATTTTCCCCTGTTGAGTCTCTTTTTGGTGAATCTCTTGGGATGATGATATGGGAAGAGGGCCAAGCGATTGGGAAGACTCTCATAACTGTAGTTTTGAGATATGCAGACATTGTGTGAGGTGCGGAATGCGAAAGACCGTTAAAACAGAAAAAAAACCGATCAAGCTCTGGCTGGAAGATATGGACAGCGGGGCCATGGAGCAGGCCAGGAATCTGGCCAACTTTCCCTATGTCCACAGTCATGTCGCCATCATGCCCGATGCTCACCTGGGGTACGGCATGCCCATCGGCGGTGTTATGGCAACCGTTGGAGTGGTTATTCCCAATGCGGTGGGCGTTGATATCGGCTGCGGCATGTGTGCGCAGCAGACGTCACTGAACTCTTTGGACAGTGACAAGCTGAAAGCCTTGCTCGCCCATATCAGAAAGACTATTCCCTTGGGATTTAAACACCATAAGCAGGCACAGGATCAGCACCTGATGCCGAAACCAAAGGGAGGGGCTCCTGTCAGTGATCTGCAGATTGTCTCCCGCCAGTATGAAAGTGGCCGTACCCAGCTCGGTACCCTGGGCGGGGGCAATCATTTTATTGAAATCCAGAAGGGCAGCGATGGCTTTATCTGGATAATGATCCATTCCGGCAGTAGAAATCTTGGCTTTCAGGTGGCCAATTTTTATAACAAGCTCGCCGGCAGGTTGAGCGGACGGTTTGGCTCAACTGTTCCCAAAAACTGGCAA
>JAHJNL010000009.1 GCA_018820855.1 Pseudomonadota bacterium
AGATCTTTTTTGACCTGTTCCAGGCGCTTCATCTCAGCAAGAATTGGGGCATATTTCTCTTTCTCTTTCTTGAGTCCTGAAATTGCATCTTCGATGCTGGATATTTTGGTAGCCTGGATAAAACCAACTGTTCCCAAAATAAGAAGAAGAAAGATAAACAGCGCAATAAAGCTGACTATCTGGTTACGTGCCTTTGCACGTTTTTTCAGTTGTCGTATGGGGAGCAGATTAATTCTGAGCATAATTGCAGCCTATATCACTGATGGACGGATAGCTATACCTGTGGCAATAGCCATTTCGGGTCCAATGGTATTCAAATAATCAGGGTCGATTTTTTTATTGTTGACTGTCATGTTGGCAAACGGATTGAACAGTTCCACAGTAAGACCGGTTTCGCTACTCAGAAAGTCGGTAAGCCCTGCGACCTTCGCACCGCCACCACTGAGGACCAGTCGGGTAAGTTGTTCGTCTGCATGGTTGGCATGGTACAGGTCAATCGCCTTCTTGATTTCAAGAACCCACTGTGTGCAGGTCGTTGAAAAGATCTCTTCAATCTGTTGCTGTTTATCTTCTGCCGGAAGATGGCCGAGTTTTAAGGCCTCGGCTTCTTCAAACTCGATATCAAAAGCATTCTGAATTTGTTCTGTCAGCTGACGACTGCCTACGACGATATCTCGGGCAACAACAGAAGTTCCCTTGGATATTATATTGATGTTCATCTTCGTCGCCCCGATATCAACCAAGGCAACATTTTCATCTTTTGGATAGTTGTATTCGTAGGTGTTTTCCAGAGCAAACCCATCTACATCGACGATAACCGGTTGCAGGTTTATTCCTTCCAGCATCTCCAGGTAATCATCTACGATTTCTTTTTTGGCGGCGACCAGCATGACATCGGTACGGTCAGACCCTTCTTTGTTTGTTTTCAGGTCTTGAAAGTCGAGATATACGTCATCTATGTCAAACGGTATGTACTGTTCTGCTTCAGACTGAATATGCTCTTCAAGCTCTTCTTCCGTCATAACTGCAAGATTGACCTTTTTTACAATGACGGAATAACCGGAGATAGAGAATCCGATCTTCTTTTTTTTGATTTTAAGGTTCTTAAAGAGATCGGCAATTGCCTTGCCAACAGCTTCAGGGTCATTCAGCGTTCCATCATCTACTGCATCTTCCGGAAGGGTTGCGCTTCCCAGGTTGACAACCGCATAGGCCTTGTCTGTTCGTTTGAGTTGACAGACTTTGACTGCATGTGACCCGATGTCTACACCGACGACCAAGTCTTCTCTGGATAGGAAAGGCAGTTTCATGATTGTTAGCTGATAATAGTATTAGTATAGAGTAGTAGAAATATAAATCTGCATCCAAGAATAATTTCACAGGATTACAGTTAGTGATAGTTAATGTATATTTAGGACATAAAAAAAAACATTTGTCAAGGAGGGCAGCAGAAATAATGTGATCTTCTTGTTGCTAAAACAGGAGGTTATGGAAATGGCAGTTCTCCTTTGTCTCTTTTCTGCACCACATATAGCCGTTGCTCTTCATGATAGCTCACTATATGGTATAATTGCCTTCGTTAAGGAAATGACGTGAACCGTCTGATTTTATTTTAAATGTGGTGAACTATCTTGAAATTGGTTTGAGTTTGAGGTACGTTCACAAAAAAATAGAATAGTGTAGCGGTATCGATCGGCGTAAATAATAGGTGGTTATATTGAGTTCTAAAAAATTTGAAAAATCAGTAGTTCGTGAATACACAGAAGCTATTCTTGTTGCAATTATCCTGGCCCTTTTTATCAGGAGCTTTGTTGTTCAGGCGTTTAAGATTCCGTCCGGGTCAATGCTGCCGACCCTGCAGATTGGTGATCATCTACTGGTTAACAAGTTTATCTACGGAGTGAAAATTCCTATGGTCGGGACAGTTCTCATCCCATGGAAGTCTCCAGCCCGTAATGATGTTGTGGTCTTTCGGTTCCCTAAAGATCGATCCATAGATTATATTAAACGTGTCGTTGCTGTCGCAGGGGATACGGTTGAGATGAAAAACAAGCAGCTCTATATAAACGGAGAAGCGATAACCAGCCCCTATGCCCATCATACTAATAATGACATTATGAAGCCCAGCGCTGGACCTCGCGATACTATGGGACCGGTAAAGGTTCCTGAAGGGAAGATTTTTGTTATGGGAGACAATCGCGACAATAGCTATGACAGCAGGTTCTGGGGCTTTGTTGACTTAAAAGATGTACTGGGAAAGGCTTTTATTCTATATTGGTCATGGAATCTGGATGAGCCGCTTCTGTCTGTTGATCGTTTTGCCTCTATTCGCTGGAATCGATTCGGTTCTGTTATTCATTGATTGGAACAGGCGAGGGCCAGAGTAGTATGCTGATGGTATGTGTTACTGATGGTGAATGGGAAACGTGAAAGAAATATATCGATTTCGACATAAACATATTCTTGGTATTGAGCAGTTCTCTGTTGCCGATATCTTTTATATCCTCGATACCGCTGCATCCTTTAAAGAAATATCCAGCCGCCCTATTAAAAAGGTCCCCACTCTCAGAGGGAAGACCATCATCAATTTTTTCTTCGAGCCTTCTACAAGGACCCGTCTCTCTTTTGAGATTGCTGCAAAGCGAATGAGTGCAGATACTTTTAATATTGCAGCCTCAACGAGTTCAGCCCAGAAAGGAGAGACCCTGATCGATACTGCGTGTAATCTGGAGGCCATGAATCCTGATATCATTATTATCCGGCATTCCAGTTCAGGGGTACCCAGTCTTCTCACGCGTCATGTCAGGGCATCGATAATTAATGCCGGGGATGGGGCCCATGAGCATCCAAGCCAGGGACTTCTTGATTTGATGACTGTTCGAGAGCACAAGGGCAAGATAGAGGGGTTGAAAGTGGCGATTGTCGGGGACATTGCTCATAGCAGAGTCGCTCATTCCAATATTGTCGGGTTTACAAAGCTGGGGGCAGAAGTCAGGGTAGCCGGTCCTGCTACCTTTATGCCGCCATATATTGAGTCCCTTGGGGCTCGGCTCTGCGGCAGTGTAGAAGAGGCCGTGCAGGATGCTGATGTGGTGATGGCACTGAGAATTCAGAAAGAACGGCAGGATGACCCCTTGATTCCCTCACTTCGTGAGTATTCACAGTTCTATGGTATTAACCGATCTCTGTTACGACATGCCCGTCCCGATGTCTTGATTATGCATCCCGGTCCGATTAACCGTGGGGTGGAAATGAGCCCTGACGTAGCCGATGGTGCTGGTTCCGTTATACTGGAGCAGGTGACTAATGGGGTGGCCGTGCGTATGGCCCTCCTTTATCTGGTTATGGGGAGTGAAGGGAGTAGAGTGGGCTGATGACAATTGTAACAATCTTACAAAATGGCCGTCTCATTGATCCGGCAGGCGGTGTTGATGTAGCCGGTGACCTCTGGTTACAGGATGGAGTCATTGTTCCTGCCCGGGAGCATCTCCCGGAAAACAATCTTGTGTTTGATCTTCAGGGAAAGTGGATTGTGCCAGGGTTGATTGATATGCATGTTCATCTCCGTGATCCCGGAGAAGAGTATAAAGAGACCGTGGCTACCGGTACTAGGGCAGCTGCCGCCGGCGGTTTTACTGCAGTGGCCTGTATGCCCAATACTCACCCGGTCAATGATAATGCAGCCGTTACCCGTTTTATCCTTGAAAAGGCTCGAGGTGCATCCGCCAGAGTTTACCCCGTCGGTGCTATCAGTAAAGGGAGTAGCGGTGAAGGGCTGGCCGAGTATGGTGAACTGAAAGAGGCTGGCGCCGTTGCTGTAACAGATGACGGCTTGCCGGTTTTTGACAGCCAGTTGATGCGCCGGGCCATGGAATATGCCGGCAGCCATGAACTCCTGGTAATTTCTCATTCAGAGGAGATTGCTCTTAGCCGTAGCGGTTCTATGAACGAAGGCGTTGTGTCTACCCGTCTTGGTCTGCGTGGAATTCCGGTAGCTGCTGAGTCCATTATGGTCTATCGGGAGCTGGCCCTTGCTGAACTGACTGGGCAGCGTGTCCATATTGCTCATGTGAGTACCGCAGCTGCTACCGATCTTATCCGCCAGGCCAAGGCCCGTGGCGTTCAGGTAACGGCTGAGACCACGCCGCATTATTTTACGCTCACTGAAGAGGCGGTGGCGGAATATGATACCAATGCCAAGATGAACCCGCCTCTGCGAACCGAGGCTGATCGTCAGGCCATTCGCGAAGGGCTGCGGGACGGCACCTTCGATGCCATTGCTACGGACCATGCCCCCCATTCTGTGTTGGAGAAGGAGCTGGAATTTGATCAGGCGGCAAACGGGATCATTGGTCTTGAGACCTCGCTGCCGCTTTCCTTGAATCTTGTTCGAGATGGAGTGATCGATGTCATGCGTCTGGTGGAATTGATGTCAACAGCCCCTGCCCGTATTCTCAAAGTCCAGGGAGGAACCCTTGCTGTGGGCAGCGTCGCTGACATCACTGTGATAGACCCTGACCGGGAATTCACCTTTACCCGGGAGTCCATTCTTTCCAAAGGGAAGAACTCCCCCTTTCTTGACTGGAAACTTCGGGGTAAAGCTGTGCTTACCATCATGGGTGGCCGCATCACCCATAATGAGATGGAGTGAGAGCGGTTGGTTAACGTCTCTTTCCGCCTTCCGCCTTTAGCTTTTCATCCCTTTCCATATAGCTTGCAGGGTCTTTGATTCCTGCCTCGGCAAATCCCTTCAGGCGTAGCAAACAGGCGTCACACCTGCCGCAGGCCTTCTCTCCTGCGGGGTCATAGCAACTGTGTGTCTTGCTGTAATCCACTCCAAGAGAAATTCCCAGGCTGATTATTTCTGCTTTGCTCATAGAGAGCAGAGGGGCATGGATAGAGAATTGGCTGCTTTTTTCCACTCCGGCCTTGGTCCCAAGGTTGGCCATTGTGGTAAAAGCCTGGAGAAAATTGGGCCGGCAGTCAGGATAGCCTGAATAGTCGACAGCATTTACTCCGATAAAGATGTCCGACGCTCCAAGGACCTCTGCCCAGGCAATCGCATGGGAAAGAAAAATGATATTACGGGCCGGAACATAGGTGATGGGGATACCTTCTTTGTCTGCTTCGAGGTCTCTGTCTTTGGGGACATCAATGGCGTCGGTGAGTGCCGAACCGCCAATTTTATCCAGATCCAGATTGAGAATAAGGTGCTTGGCCACCTGGCTTTCTCTGGCAGATTGTGTTGCTTTCTTCAGTTCAATTGTCTGTTTCTGGCCGTAACGGAAACTGAGGCAGTAGCATGAATAGCCCTGGCTTTTGGCAAAGGCAAGGACGGTGGTAGAGTCCAGGCCGCCGCTGAAAAGGATGACCGCTTTTTTTTTCTCTTTGCTGGGTGTCATGATTCTCTGTTTAAATGGTATGCGCCGCCTTCCAGGAAGCAGGGCAGGGATATGCGAATATTAATAGATTGCGGGCAGACTTCAGCCTGATAGGCCAGGATCTGAACTCCTTTTTCTGCAACCTCTGCCAGGGTGCGAGCGTAGAGTGGATCGATATGGGCAGCTGGCCTGAAACGATCTGCATCTGTGCGTTGGACACAGAAAAAAATGATACCCCGATGCCCCTTTTGTACCAGATCCGCAAGTTCGAGCAGGTGTTTGGTGCCTCGGGCAGTTACGGCATCGGGAAACATGGCCCAGTGCTCTTCCACAAGTGAGCAGTTTTTGATTTCCACATATATTTTTTCTTCGCCTTTTTCAAGGAGCAGGTCGAGTCTGCTGGACTGGGAGGTCTTCACTTCTCGAGTTATGGAGTCGATTCCCTGGAGTTCTTTGATCTTTCCCTCAGCAATGGCTTCGGCCACGATATGGTTGGTCAACATGGTGTTGACTCCTATCCAAGTGGTTTCTTCCTGGATCATTTCTAACGTCTGTGCATATTTGCGTTTAGGGTTGGGCGAGGTGGAGAGCATCACTCTGCTTCCCGGCGTCGAGCAACCGCGCATGGAGCCGGAATTGGGGCAGTGCACAGTGATTTCCTGCCCTTCGTCTGTTTTGACGTCGGCCAGAAAACGTTTGTAACGTTTGATAAGGGTTGCGGCCTGGAGAGGGGCGTGAAATTGCATTGATCAGGAGGAGTGAAATTTTATATCAATTATGTTTAATCTTTGAAGAATCGTCTAAAATACAGTATAAAGAATGGACGTTGAAAGGGGAAGGAGAAAGCGCTTTTCCCTTGCAATTGAACCTGTCTGCTGCCAACTGGTACAGATAACATACAATACTTGTACAGGAGAAGCTTTGTTATGAAATTAGGTGTAAACGGCCTGGGACGAATAGGGAAACTTTCGCTCTGGCATCACGTATCGAGAAAGCATTTTTCAGAAATCGTGATCAACGTTGGTCGTGAAATCGGCCAGGGACTGAATGATCTTGCTGCCTCAGTGGAGCGAGACTCGTCATATGGACGTTTGGGTACCTATCTTCATGGTCACAGGGGCGGACGGGTAATTGAAGAGCTGAACGAAGAGGCGGGAACCATGGTCATTAATGGTGTGCCGGTCAAGTTTCTGCGTATAGCGCGTAACCCCAGAGATATTGCATGGCAGGAAAACGGTGTGAAGCTGGTTGTGGATACCACCGGGGCCTTTACCGATCCCACTGCTGATGCCGACGCCCAGTGGGGAGCCCTGCGTGGCCACCTGCAGGCAGGAGCTGAAAAGGTACTGTTGTCGGCCCCGTTCAAGATCAAGTCCAAGGGGCTGGATATGCCGGAAGATGCCGTGACCACAGTCATGGGGATTAATGATGAGGACTATGATTCGTCCAGACATTCTTTGATTTCTGCCGCATCCTGTACCACCACATGTCTCTCCTATATGATCAAACCACTTATGGAGAGTATTGGGGCTGAGAATTTTCTCAGTGCCTCTATGGTTACAGTTCATGCCGCTACAGGCAGCCAGCAGGTCCTGGATAGGCTGCCTAAATCAGGCGCTGCGGATTTGCGTAAGAATCGCTCCATTATGAACAACATCATTCTTACCACCACTGGTGCAGCCAAGGCCTTGGCCTTGGTTATCCCGGAGATGAAATCTATTGGTTTTATTGCCGAGTCGGTACGTATCCCTACCTCTACCGGTTCTCTCATCGTTCTGGTACTTAATGTTCAGGATGATCTGGAGAATCCTTTAAAGAGGGATCAGATAAATTCCATCTACCGTGAGTATGCTGAAAACAGTCCTTACCTGGAATACTCTGAGGAACAGAATGTCTCTTCCGATATTATTGGTGTCCCGGAAGCGGCTGCTGTGATCGAGAGTACAGAGACTCACACCCGCACCGCCTCTATTCCGGTGAATCTTGATAAACTGAAAAGCTGTTCTATAAAAGCAGGGGCGGATCGTATTCTCAATGTCCCGATAACCCAGGCAGTCATATACGGCTGGTATGATAATGAATTAGGCAGTTACACGAACATGTTGGGTGATCTGACCATACAGGTTGCCGACCAAATGCTATAACTTATGCAAATTCGGCAGATGGAAGTCCGGGATGTATCTGCTGTGGTAACGTTAGAGGCAAGCTGCCTTTCGTCATGGACTTTGAGGCAGGTAGAAGCTGAGCTTGGCCGAAAAACAGGGATAGCTCTTGTGGCCATCTCATTATCTGGTGAGGTGCAGGGATGGTGCTGTGGGCTGCTGGTCGGTCCTGATGCAGAGCTGCTCAAAGTTGCAGTCAGTCCCCAATGGCAAAGGCAGGGGGTGGCAGGGGCTCTGTTGCATGAACTGTGTCGTCAGCTCGTAGCACGGAACGGAGAAAAGATTTTTCTCGAAGTTCGTTCGCAGAATATTCCAGCCCTGCAGCTCTATGCAAAGCTCGGGTGGACGGAAGTGGGCTGTCGGAAGCATTATTACAAAGAGCCTGCAGATGATGCCCTGATCTTTGTCAATAACCTCCAATGATTGAAAAATGATGTAAAGGAAAGAGTGAATGAAGACAATTCGTGACCTTGAGCTTGCTGGAAAACGGGTACTGGTGCGGGTGGATTTTAATGTCCCCATGGATGAAACGAAAAATATCACCGATGATATCCGTATTCGTATGGCCCTGCCAACCATCAATTATATTCTGGACCACGCTGGTAAGCTGGTACTCTGTTCACATATGGGAAGACCTAAGGGACAGCGGATGGAGGAATTCAGCCTTGCTCCAGTAGCTGATCATCTTGCAGGAATTCTCGGACGTGAGGTTCGGCTCGCTCCGGATTGTGTGGGAGCCGAGAGCGAAGCAATAGTTGCCGCAATGCAGGATGGAGATGTGGTGATCCTGGAAAATCTTCGCTTCCACAAGGGAGAAACCGAGAATGATCCAGATTTTGCCCAACAGGTCGCGCGGATGGCTGATGTTTATGTCAATGATGCTTTTGCCGTTTCTCATCGTGCTCATGCCTCGGTAGTTGGAGTTCCTGCGCATGTGTCTGAGAAGGCTGCTGGATTCCTCCTGAAGACAGAAATGGACTTCTTTCACAAGGCCATGGATGCGCCGATCCGTCCCCTTGTCGCTTTGGTCGGTGGAGCAAAGGTTTCCTCAAAGCTCGGGGCGTTGCAGAATATGCTGGACAAGGTGGATGTCATGATCATCGGCGGAGCCATGGCTAATACCTTTCTGAAAAGCCAAGGTGTGGAGATGGGTGCCTCCAAGACAGAGGATGATCTGCTTGAGGCAGCTCGTGAGTTGGTGAGTAAGGCCAAAGAAAAAGGTGTTAAGCTTTACTTCCCTGTGGATTTTGTGGCAGCGGATCGATTTGCCCCTGATGCTGTAATCAAAAATGTAACTTTTCGCGACATCCCTGCAGGATGGATGGCCCTTGATATCGGACCTGCAACTACATCCTATTTTCAGGAGGCTCTGGCCGATGCCCGTACTATTGTCTGGAATGGCCCCATGGGTGCCTTTGAAATGGATGCCTTTGCCAGAGGAACAATGGCAATGTGCCAGACTGTTGCTTCTGCCCATGCTTTGACTATTACCGGTGGTGGAGATTCAAATGCCGCTGTCAAGAAATCCGGAGAGTCAGCCAATATCTCATATATGTCCACAGGGGGTGGAGCCTTTCTCGCTCTCATGGAAGGGAAGGTTCTGCCTGGAGTAGAAGCTCTGAAAGAATAATTTGTTACAGCACGATGGTTGATCTAATTGGCAGCACTTTGCTAAGCTGTTACAAAATGAGAGTAACCTATTAAATGGAGAGAGAATGAAGCGGAAACCATTGCTTGCAGGAAATTGGAAGATGCATACCACTGTCATTGAGGCCTGCCACCTGGCAGCGGAGATTGGGCGATGCTCTGCTGGTATTGATGACCGTGATGTCCTGCTTGCCCCGCCATTCACCGTGCTTAGCGAAGTGGCTCATGTTTTGAAAGACAGTAAAATCATGATTGCTTCTCAGAATGTCTGCTGGGAGGATAGCGGTGCCTTTACCGGAGAGATCTCTCCGACCATGATAAAATCAGCAGGGGGAACTGCTGCAATTATCGGCCATTCTGAGAGGCGGCAGATTTTCCATGAAGATAACAGGATGATCAACAAGCGTGTTCAAGGCGCATTGAAATTTGGTCTTGTCCCTATTCTCTGTATTGGCGAAACTCTGGAGGAAAGGGAAGAAGAACGAACCTTTATCGTCCTCACAGGGCAGATTAGGGACGGGTTGGCCGGGGTCAGCGCTGGTGATATGAAGAAAACCATTGTTGCCTATGAACCTGTCTGGGCAATCGGGACCGGGAAAACAGCAAGTAAGGAACAGGCACAGGAGGTCCATGCTTTTGTAAGAAACCTTCTGGCAGAAATGTATGAAAAAGATATTGCCGACTCCGTCAGAATATTGTATGGTGGCTCGGTTAACGTGGACAACGTCGATGGATTGATGGCGCAAGCCGACATAGATGGTGCACTCGTTGGCGGCGCAGCCTTGAAGGCTGAGTCGTTTTGCCGGATTATAAATTTTACTTGAGAACCCTGTTTAATGCCAACCATACTTACCGTTGTCCATATTGCAGTTTGTTTCTTTATGGTCATCATTGTTTTGCTTCAGCATGGCAAGGGTGCAGATGTCGGAGCCTCTTTTGGGGGGTCCAGTCAGTCGTTATTCGGAACAGAAGGGCCTGTCCCTCTGATGAATAAGATTACAACCATGGTTGCAGTTGTCTTCATGGTGACTTCAGTCAGCCTCGCTTATATTTCATCAACAGCGAGTACAGCGTCGGTGATGAGTGACGTACTGCAACCGTCAGCAACTGAAGAAAAGGCAGTACCTGCTGGAGAAAAAGTTATCCCCATGCCTCAGGCTGTAGCAGAAGAAGCAGCAACTCCAGAGGCAAAGCCAGCGCAGGAATAAAAAGACATAAAATTGTGTGCCGAAGTGGTGGAACTGGTAGACACGCTGTCTTGAGGGGGCAGTGGCCCACGGTCGTGCGAGTTCGATTCTCGCCTTCGGCACCATTTTTCAAGGGTTTTTGTAAACATTACAAGTGTTTGCAAAAACCCTTTTTTTGTTTGATCTCATTGGTCGTACACAAGGTTGTACACAGTGAGAGCAAAAACAAACCCTTCTTATTTGATAAAATCCCCCCTTGGCATTTTTTATTTTCGTGTCCGTATTCCAAGTTCTAAAAAAATCAATATAACAGTCCAAAAATAGGAATTGGAAAATCTTTGCATTTGGAACAAGTTATCTCAATCTGAAAAGGATAAGGTGTTAGAAGAAATTGATACTAAACTAGCACT
Organism: Pseudomonadota bacterium; assembly: GCA_018820855.1. Lineage (GTDB taxonomy): Bacteria > Desulfobacterota > Desulfobulbia > Desulfobulbales > Desulfocapsaceae > Desulfocapsa. The sequence continues at coordinate 10,788 of JAHJNL010000009.1, forward strand.
AGCGTCACCGGCAATATCAGGTAGAACCACCCCTATCGCTGAACATGATGATCTGACCAATGATTTGGTGAGTGGCAAAATAGATGAATTTGTAACGCATTATATTGAGAGAAGAAAAAGGACAGGAAAACCCGCTTCACTTTCTACCGTTAATGAATACAAAGGGATTTATAACGAGTTTATATTATAAAGAAAAAGTAAATGTCGTTAGCAACATATACATTTCATTTACAATATAAGATTGTTATCTGGTATAATCTTAACAAGTTGTCACAATATGTTGTAAATAATAAGGATGGTTACCCAACAGCTTTAGATTGATTAGCGTCATAACCTTCAGCCAACCCTCGGTCATTTCGGTCGGGGGATTATTTTGTTGTAATTTGATCTGATAAAGATAGGTGCGTGTCAGACTAAATCCGACCCTACTATAGGGTGTTGTCAGATCAGGTCTAAACTTTTACACTTCACCTGACCTTTTCTGTCTGTTCTGATCACGACATGGAATTTACTCTCTTCGTTCTCATGTTTCATTGAAGATTAAGTCAAAACATCCTTGTCGGTGTTGATGCCGTCCCCTTCAGGCATTGTCTCATTATCTTCATCCAGCATTTCCATCAACTCTTCCTGAAAATCAACATCCTGCATCAATTTAATAGCCATAGCCTTGCATAATGCTCCTGTAATACCTTTATGGTCACCAGAAATTACCTCTACAATTATTTCACCATTCTCATCAGTTTCAAGTATCAGTGCAGATTGATTATTTTTGAGTTTCATCTTTTATTTGTCCGTAATTTTATGGGGTATTCCATGCAATCTGGTAAGTTATTGCACGTCGATTGGGAGACACAGCTCAGGCATCCAGATTGCTTCTCTGCTTTTTTTTAACTGTTTTCTCTGTCGGTGGCCTGTTCTCAGATTAGGATTGGTAGGTTGCTAATGTATCTCTCTTGGGTGGCACGTTTAATCATGGTGTATTGTTTAATAACAAAAGATACATAGGTGGCAACGATTTATTGGCTGAATATGGATTTATGAAATTAGCAGTGACAGATCTCGATTTATTCATAGTGAGGGGACAGAGACCTGTGCCCAAACATGCGCCAGTCCATCCTGTAAAGACAGAATCAGTGTCAGCGGTGGCAGTCAAAGACACTGTCGTATCGGAGTCATACTGTTCACTGCAGTCAGTACCGCAAGATATACCAGCAGGGATGCTTGTAATCTTTCCGCTGCCATTGCCCGCTAGCGCGACTGATAGCGTGAACGCAGTGTATGTTCTCACAGCTCGTACATTTCCTCCACATGTTTGCTTTGAGCAGTCATGGCTTTCACCAGTGGTAAAGTCTATCGTCCAGGCATTGATGGTCATGCCATGCGTTGTTGTAGATGACCACCAAGGATAATTGGGAGGAGGAGTCGGGAAAAAGTCTGTGTTCACAGGAATGTTGCGAGAATAGTCAACAAGCGATTGCAGTTCGTTTCTGTTTGGTAGGCGCCAGTCAGAATGACCTGCAAAACCGATGAGATTCAATCGGGCAACGTAGCCAAGTGCACTCTCCCAATTATGAGAATCGAGTCCTGAAATCCCATCTGTTGTGAGAGATGGATCCTGTTGCCACATCAATCCAGTCCCTGTGTCAGTAACAGTACCATCCTGATTGTCGGTATATGTGTTGGGGATGGAATCAGTTCCGCCACGTACCGCTCGAGATCGCAAAGGAGAATTTTTAGATGATGAAGAGACAGTAATAAACAAAGGAACAGTTCCTCTGTCTCCAAAATCAACATACCAGGCATAACTGTCGTTACCTGCCTCATCGGTGGATGACCAGTAATCAATAAATAAAAGTTCTGAGACCGCCGAGGTATTGGGAAAAAAAGTAGTGTTGATTGCCGGGTTCTCAGTGCCGGAATGTAACAGAGTGGCTAGTTCGAGAATTGTGGGCAGACGCCAATCGTTATAGCCCCCAAACATCGCAGCATTCAGAGAATTAATAAAGAACTCTGTATTATTCTCGCCGCCACATAATCCAGGATTTTGTGCACTCGAATCACACCAAGAGTATCGGGCATCTTTGTCATGAATGGTGTTGTCATCGGTTTTCGCTTCCCACGTCAATTCAGTGACATTGTCACGCACCATGCTCCAGATTTCTACTGAATCCAGTAAGGGGGCTCCGTTTTCATCTAATTTCGTGTAGGAGGGTTGCGGTCCGAGGTGTTGGGCATCTTGACCATAGAATGGTTGTCCGTTGTTAGGACAGGGCATCGATATAGTTGCATCATAACAATTGGTTTGTCCTGTGTCCGGCCAGATACCATTAGCTGCAGCATGACTGTATGTTAATAATAAAAACACAACCATGGTTGATGTCATATTGTTTATATTTCGCATTACACTCTCCTCGTTTCCATTTGTGTCAGGAATTTGTTGGAAGTTGGAGTTACACGACGATCAGCTTACAGTTTACGTTTTTCTATAAATAGATGCAATGAGTGCAGGGAGGCACAGCCCAGAAGGTGAAAGTTATTTGTTCTGCTGAAAGAAGAAAACTTCACGTTGATTATGTGATGATGTCCAAGCATCTGTCAACTTAAGCTGGGGGAAAATGATATTGAAATCAGTATACTCTCTCCATTTGCTGAAGTCAATTCTCTTGCTGTTTCATGAGCCTAGAGACAAACAAAAGTGACCGGGAAGGCGTTGGAGGATTCATGTCACGCCATTAAAAAGATAGGTTGTTTTGAATCCGGTCACGCGGAAAGTAGATTCTCGAGATTAATAGAGAAGTCCAGAAGTTCATCTTTGTTGAGATGTTAGGGGAGAAAAGTTTTCAGGTCGTGAAGTCTCACGTACCAGCATTTGCAGTTGGCACGGTTTGATAGATTATGCCTAACGTAGTAGTCAGGAAGGTGTTCTGTCTTTCGATTTTTGATCGACTTCCTGCGCAGGGGTGAAAAGGGACAGTGATATGGCATTCTCAGCGCTGAATATCTTGTAGTTGTCAGTGTAAAAAAGGATAGGGCAAAGGCCCGCCAGTTGACAAGCTAGGTTCCATGTCGTCAACCTAGTTTCCGCAAATAAATTTGTGGCTGGGAAGAAGAGGGGTGATTTGGCCGTCAAGTTTGATATATTTTTTTTTGTTTTTTCCGGTATAGGATTCAACTAGCCGCCTCATAATGGGCAGGCCATCTCCCACTGGGGCAACAACAAAACCTTTTCCTGTTGGGTGCAATTGGCTCAGTTCAGCATTCATTTCGCCTCTCCCTTCTGTTTCAAAATAGTTATTTTTCTTCCTTGCTGGAGGATTGAGTTCAAATATGTAATTTCAACACAGTAATGGACCTGCACTATGTGTGCCTGTTTTGTGTTGTCTCGCCTCCGCAAGAGTTCCCGGTCAGTTGTGGGAGGGGGGGGAAGATGTTATAACATTTCTACTGAGGCAGCTTCAGTTTGACCGGAAAGGAATTTGTCTAAGACTAAGGGCCAGTAAATACGGGGCTATCTTTTCTAGAGCATGTCATTGCAATGTGGTTTTTTTTTGTTGGAGTGTGATGTAGGCATTGGCAATCATGTTTGACTTCTATTCTTACACCCTATAAGATTATGAGATATGTATTTGGTATGAATTTGCTTGAGTTGCACTTCGTATTCAAGTCTGAGTTTTCTCAAGATTGGTAATTACTTTTGAGAGAAGCAGATTGTGAAAAAAAAAGAAAAAGTGAAAGCCTATTTTGCAAAAGGACTCAATGATGATTCATCGTTCACTCTGTGTATGGAAGCGGCATGCTGTTGGGAATTCGGTAGGTACGGTGTGTGTCTTTCTTCTGATTATCTTTCTTTTATGCCCTTTCTTTTTGGTTGATTCTGCACGAGCAGCGATGATTGATACGTCAAAAGACCGTTGGGAAGCTCTTGCTGGCTATGGTCAGAGTTTTCCCGGTTGGGGAGAGACGACCCAACGGGTCGAAACAATAGATCTTGTTCCGCGTTACAATCACCTCATCTTTGACGACGTTGGTTCCGGCTGGTACCGTGGCTTCCATTCAATTCTGGTAGAGCTTCCTGTGCACGTTGTCGTCAGTCCCGATGTGTCCACCATGATTGGTTTGAATTTCCTTGCCTGTTATACCTTTACTGCAGGTGAGCGTTGGCATCCCTATTTGTTTGGCGGCGGCGGCCCATTATACAGTTTTGCTGACATCCCTGGCATGGGGGCGGACTGGAATGGGAATTATCAGTTCGGACTGGGAGCTGAGTATGATTTGCTGGAAAAGCATAACCTGCTGGTTGAATTCCGTTATCATCATATTTCCAATGGTGGGAGTAAGGAACCCAATGAGCCACTGAATTCCTGTAAGTTCTTGATAGGCATTACGTTTTAGTGAGAGTGGAATGAGCAAAAATTGCGAGAAACAAACTCTCACTCTTTTGCAGGTCACGCTGTAACGTTTAACTCTTTCAAAATGAAAAGTAAGTTTTTTATTTGCTTTCCACCTTCACACGCTTCTATTCTTGTTTTCGGTTCAGAAAGCTGAAGAATGAACTTTTCTACGTGGTGCAGCTCCTTGGTAATAATGTGATCACAACTTAGACTTGTTGACAAGACAGGCCGCTTGCAATTCCAGCTTGAATGACGGGGATTGGCATATAAGGTTAAGTCAGTTCCCATGTAGCAAGTGAAGGACAGGACTATAGTAGTGACCTATCCATGTTAATGCCGGTTCCTTTTTTTCTCCAATTTTGTTTGTTCCTTCCTCGCGTAACGGAAGTCCCATCTGATTGGCCAGAGGTTCTCTCAGTTGCTCTTTTGTTAAGCTGACAAAATATCGAATCCATCCTGTGTCGCTGCTTGTAAAAGTATAGTTTTTTCAAAGACACGATTGGCTGAATATTCTATAATATCGGTTCGTTTTTTCTTGTTTACCTTTCTTGGTTGACGTAGTTCTGATAATTATGGTTGACTATTAATAGCATGTGTTAATTTTCTTATTTGAAAAATCTCCTTTCTTCTTCAAAAAGGTATTTTCTTTTCTGAAGGGGAGGGAAACTAATTACTATGCCAAAGAAAATAATATCAAAAGCTAATAAAGAATGGAAACTTGGCACTGACACGGATGCCATTGATGACCCTCTGACAGATTGTTTGGTCCAACTCTCCAAACTGTACGGCAATCCTATTTCCAGGACTGCCCTTCGTGCCGGTCTTCCTCTGGTCGATAACCGTCTGACCGTCTCACTTGCAGGTAGGGCTGCCCAACGTGCCGGGATGGCTTCCAGGGTGCTCAAACGACCATTAAAGAAAATAGCCAATCTGGAGCTGCCCGCTATCCTGCTCCTGAAGGACATGCGGTCCTGCATTCTCCTTGCCGTCAACATTAAGAGTAACACGTTGACTATTATGTTGCCGGAAACCGGTATGGGTAAAGAAGAAATCCCCATCTCGGTGATGGAGCAATCCTATATGGGGCATGCGATTTTTGTCCATCCCCGGTACCGGGAAAAGAAAGAGACCATTCTTGATCAGACAAGTCGGAGCAGAAACTGGTTCTGGGGGACTCTTTTTTCCTCCTGGCGAATTTATCGGGATGTTTTTGTGGCCTCATTCCTCATCAATGCGCTTGGCCTGGCCACACCGTTTTTTATTCTTAATGTCTATGACAGGGTGATTCCGAACAGTGCCTTTGACACCCTCTGGGTGCTGGCCATCGGCATCGGTGTAATCTATTTTTTCTCTTTGATCATGCGTGGCCTGCGGGGATATTTCGTTGATCTGGCCGGAAAAAAGGCCAATCTGAAAATCTCAGCATTGCTCTTTGAAAAGGTTCTTGGCCTGAAAATGGAGGTACGGCCTAAATCCGTCGGTTCCTTTTCCAAAAATCTGCAGCAGTTTGAAAGCATCCGCGACTTTATCACCTCTTTTTCCATAACTGCACTCATCGATCTGCCCTTTGTCGGGCTTGGGCTCTTGGCCATATGGTATATCGCCGGGCCCACGGTTATCGTTCACCTTGTTTCCATATCCGTTCTCCTGCTCTATGCCATTTTCATACAATTTCCCCTGAAAACGGCGGTGGAAAAAACCTTTCATGCCTCGGCCCAGAAAAATGCCATCCTGGTTGAAGGACTCTCCGGGATTGAGACAATTAAGACACTTGGTGCAGAAAGCCAGCTTCAGCGTAGCTGGGAAGAATCGGTCAGTCACATTGCCAACTGGGGCTCACGGTCGAGATTTCTTTCCTCATCTGTTAACCATGTGGCCAACTTTGTCCAGAGTGTCACGGTCGTTGCTGTGGTCATTGCCGGAGTCTATCTTATCTCCAGCGGCCAGATGTCTCAGGGCGGTCTTATTGCTGTGGTTATTCTTACTCGTCAGGCCATCGGCCCCATGACCCAGGTTGTCAGCCTGGCCAGTAGGTTTCATAGGGCCAAAATTGCCCTTGGTACTCTGCGGGACATCATGAAACTGCCGGTGGAAAGACCGCCCAACAAGACCTTTCTCCACCGGACTCGTTTCGAAGGAAAAATCGAACTCAAAGATGTCTGTTTCACCTTTCCGGATCAAAGCGTTGAGGCCCTGAAAAATATCTCGCTGATTATCAAGCCAGGGGAACGGGTTGGTATTATCGGCCCTATAGGGTCAGGCAAAACCACCCTAGCTAAACTGCTCCTTGGGCTTTATGAGCCCAGTAGCGGAATGGTGGCCATGGATGGCACTGATATTCGTCAGATCGATCCGGCTGAACTGCGCCGCTATATCGGCTGTGTACCTCAGGATGTCACTCTCTTTCGTGGCAGTGTACGGGATAATATCATCCTTGGAACCAGTGATGTGGATGATGCGGACATCATTCGAGCGGCTAAACTGAGTGGCGTGGATAGTTTTGTTGGGAAAAATCCCAAGGGTTATGACCTAGAGGTGGGCGAAAACGGCAGGAATCTTTCCGGAGGACAGCGTCAGACGATTGCCATGGCCAGGGCCATTCTGCTCGATCCTCCCATCCTGGTGTTAGACGAGCCGAGCAGTGCCATGGATGCAAAAACCGAGTCTCATCTACGGGGTCAGCTTGGCAGAGTTCTGCATGGAAAGACCCTGCTTCTTGTGACTCACCGGGCATCGCTACTTGCTCTTGTCGAACGGGTCGTTGTTATTGATGATGGCCATATTATAGCAGACGGACCCAAGGCCACAGTACTCGAGGCCTTGAAGAATGGTCAGATAGCAATCTAACAATAATGGTTACTTTGAAGAATTGTGTTTTTCGAATCACACAGAGATTAAACGAAAATCCTAATTTTTCAACCTATCTAAAATACTTGATGATTGGTGATGGAAAAAAAATCCACTGGAATATTTGATCAGGAATCCTCGGTCAGTACTGATCTGGCAACAGATATTCGGACAACGATACTGATTCAATCTCCCCGGGGAGGAAGGTCCATTATCTGGATGACATTACTCCTCCTTGTCCTTGCTCTCTACTGGGCCTCGGTTTCCGAGATTGAAGAGTTGACCAGGGGCCTAGGGAAAGTCGTACCCTCCCGGCAGATCCAGGTTGTTCAGAACCTCGAAGGTGGAATCCTTGCAGAATTGCATGTTCAGATTGGTGATATTGTCAAAAAAGGTCAATTGCTTATGCGCCTTGATGAGACAAGATTTAATGCCCCTTTAGAGGACAATCATTTTAACTACCTCGCCTTGAAGGCAAAAGTAGCCCGGCTGGTCGCCGAAACCAAAGGCGTCAAGATAGCTATTCCTGAAGAGATAGCCGAAGAGAGTAAGGAAATCGTTGACAGGGAACTGGCCTTATACAACTCGCGGCAGGAGGAGTTGAATACTACTCTGGAAATACTTCAGGAAACAGTCAATCAGAGACAACAGGAGGTTGAGGAACTTCGGGCAAAGTTGACTGAACTGGTGAGGACTTACAGACTGCTGGCCAGAGAGATAGAACTTACAAGGCCGCTTATTGCTGAAGGTGCTGTTTCTCAGGTGGAACTGCTGCGCCTTGAACGACAGGCAAGTCAGATGAAAGGATCTATTGAAGCGACTAAACTCGCCATCCCTCGAGTCGAATCCAAACACAAAGAGGCACTTCAGGAGATGAGAGAGGAACGGCTTCTGTTTGCCAACAAGGCAAAGGTCGAATTGAACGAGGTCTATCCCCGCCTGCAGGGGCTTTCTTCTACCTCAAAGGCCCTGGCTGACCGTCTTGACAGGACGGCGATCAGGTCACCGGTCTATGGGACAATTAATCAGATCCTTGTTAATACCGAAGGTGGTGTCATTCAACCGGGTATGGATCTCATCGAGATTGTTCCCTTGGAGGATACCCTCCTGGTCGAGGCGAGAATACAACCTGCAGATATTGCCTTTCTGCGTCCCAGACAGAAGGCCATGGTGAAATTTACTGCTTACGATTTCACCATCTATGGGGGACTGGAGGCAGAGCTTGAGCACATCAGTGCTGACTCGTTGGTGGATGAACAGGGTAACAGTTATTATCTGGTCAAGGTGAGGACCAAACAGAATTATATTAAAGGAAAAAACGGAGAACTTCCTATCATGCCGGGAATGGTTGCCTCGGTCGATATCATGACCGGTAAAAAAACGATCCTCTCTTATTTACTAAAACCGATATTGAGAGTTCAGCAGACAGCTTTGCGTGAAAGGTGATCTTATGAGTCGTATACTTCTCTGTAGCAGCAATGAAAATGTCCGAGCGAAATGGTTTGCAGCCTTAAGGCTGATGCATAAAATTCATCAAGCCTCATTACCTGACGAGGCCAGAGTGATCCTTAAAAGCTACCCGATGGATATTGTTCTCCTCCATCGATCTATGATAGATATGGATACGATGTCCGCCATGTGTTTACAAAAAGCTGAGAGCTGCAAGCTCTTTCTTCTTTCAGACCGTCCCAATGATGAGGAGGGGCTTCGTTTCCTCCAGCTGGGAGGTATGGGCTATGCCAACACCTATATCGCTGCGGGCAGATTACGGGTTGCCGTTCAGGTGATCGAATCCGGATCGGTCTGGGTCGGGCAGAATCTCATGCAAAAGCTGATTGAACGGACAGTAAGGAGGGAAGGAGAGGACCAGCAACAACCCGCAGATCATGGCATCTTCAAAGACCTCTCCAGGCGGGAATATCAGATTGCCGCCCTGGTGGCCGAGGGCCTTGGAAATCCGGCCATTGCCGAACAGCTCGATATTACCGAACGGACGGTTAAGGCCCATCTCGGTCATATCTATGCCAAGACCAATCTCAAGGGCCGCCTTAATCTGGCCCTCCTTTTCAACAAGAACAGCTGACTGGCGCTGAGCGGAATACAAAGAAAAAGCCGGACAGGAAGAATTTCCTGTCCGGCTTTTGTATGCCATGCTGTTACAGCAATATCTCTGCCCGAATGTTTCCGACACCTTGCTGTCAGGAACACCCGGGGTGAAGGTTCAGGTTACGGAATTACCGGCGGAACCAGGTCGGCAAGCTCATCATCATCACCGGCAGGAGGAGGATCGGGCTCGTAATCTTGGACCTCTCCCGCACCCTCTTCGGAGGTATCAAAGGTATCAGCGCCATCATCACCGTAGATGATATCATTGCCTTCCTCATCGGTGGCGGGAGGTACCTCTTCTGCGCCGCCAAGCAGGATATCGTCACCTTCGCCACCATAGATCACGTCATCTCCTTCGCCGCCGAAGATCACATCATCTCCTTCGCCGCCGTATATTACATCATCACCGCTGGAGCCCACAATCACTTCATCGGCCTCGGTACCTACGATATCGCCTTCACCGTCAAAGGTCACATCGAATTCCACCTGGTCAATGGCGTCTCCGTCCGAATCTTCGCCGTCGACAACAAAGGTGAGTTGATGGTCGGCATCTTCTTCATAGGTAACTTCCATTGGAACGACTCGGATACCCTCGGGATTTGTTGTCTCTGCGGTAAAAGCAACCGAGGAGAACTCATCGGTGGTGTTGCTGGAATCAATAGTTATCTCCTGATCCCATTGCCAGGTGCTCCCCTGCATTTCTCCTTCGAGAGAACCTTCACCTACGATATTTCCGTCGTCGTCATAGGCTATCCAATGTACTACTTCAGGAAGTGTTCCACTTCCTTGCTGGTATTCGTCATTGTGATCAATACCAAAGGTTGCTGAGCGAACCAGCATTGCTTCTCCAATACTATTGGTGAAAGTGGCGGTGAGGATTTCATCCCCATCCACATCTTCGTTGACAAAGGTGTTCCCAACGCCAATTCCCTGAGCGTTCCAGTTGACAGTGTCACCCCAGCCGCCGTCCGGATTTGGGTTCACTCCGGTAAAGGTCATGGTAAGATCACCTTCGGTGAAAACCAACTCTGTCGTGGGTGGCCCGTAAGGTGGAGAAAGAGAGAATTCCTCAGTTACAAAATTGCCATCAAGTTCTTTTAGCAGTTCTACCGTGTAGTTACCGGTATAGACACCACTGCTGTCCTCTTCAAGGGTGACTTTGAAGATTTCTTCTCCACCCACCACTGCTGCCCAAGAGGAATCGGAGTTCTGCAGCCAGGTAAGATTCTCGCCCTGATAGGTCAGAATCTCACCACTGATGTTGTCTCGAACAAAGTCACCGTCACCCACCATCTCGCCGTTATAGAAGGGGTTCAGGGCCATCTCAGTGCCCGGTTCATCCGCGCCAATCTCGATGGCCAGGTCCGCCACCAAGGTGTTCCCAGCCTCATTGGCGAGAATGGCATACTGCGGATCACCGGTTTCCGGCACGTCGTTCTCGACAGTAACAGAAATTAAACCTGTAAATTCAACATAGTCGCCATCAGTGTCGGTTGCCCGGACGAACTGACCCAGGTCATCAATAGTGAGTATAGCCTCGTCTCCTGATCCATCAGGGTGATCCAGTTGATCATTGAGGTTAAAGATTGCTTCGCCGGTATCTGCGTCAACACTGAAGGTGAAAACAGATGAAACAGAGGCAGTGTAGGCTGTAAGGGTGTTGCCATCAATCGCGTAGAAAACTGTCTCACCACCGGAGAGTAGAGAAGTTTCGATAGGTCCATCCTGGGGAATGAGACTCCAACTCAACTCCTCGTCGGCACCCACTTTAACAAATTGGCTAAGATCATAGGTTGCCGTATCGGTGTTTACCTGTTCGGCATCCCAGTTACCAAGAGAGGCGTCAGTGTCATCGTCTGCGAGATCATCCTCCTCATTGCCAAGGGCGTCCTCATGAACCTCCATGTTTACCAAAGGAATTCTGGTCGCAGTGGAAGCCAGTGCATCCAGTTCAGGTGTCGACAACAGCAGTATGGGCACATCATTTTCAACCGTGATATTGATCCTGTCGTCCAAGTTAACAGAGTCTCCGTCGAAATCAGTGGCCAGTACGAACTGTCCCAGGTTGTCAATGGTCAAAGTACCGGTGTCGCCGGCATAGGCATCATCTGCTGTGCCGTATATCCCATCAGGGCCGGGATCACCGTGATCAAGCTGATCGTTCAAGTTGAATGTCGCATAGCCATATTCGTCAACACTGAAGGTGAAGATGTTGCCATCGATTGCAGCTTGAGCAAGTGATGTCGGGGCGGTAGCACTGGTAGTGGCCACCAGGACTCCCTCCACCAGGTGATAGTAGACCGGAGCATTGTCAGAGGTTAAGCCGGAATCAACACCCAAGGGGTCAGCTATACTCCAGGTGAGTTGCTCATCTGTCCCGACTTTGACCAGGCCGGACAGGTCCATAATGGTCTGGTCAGTGTCCCAGCCATCTTCATTTCCGATGGAATAGTCGTCATCGGGATTGTTGTCGCCATCGCCGGTGTTGTGATTCAGGGCATCCTCGTCTACCCAGCCAAAGGCCATGCCGCCTTCGTTGTCAATGTTTGGGACCAGGACAGGCACATCGTCAACAATGAGAAAGCTTAAGGCGCCGGGAGCAAGGCCGGTGCTGTCGTCATCGCTGTCGGTGGCAATGATGGCTGTGGAAAGGTCAAGGCTTGGCACGGACCCGGCTCCATCGCCCCAGAGCAGCAGGGCTGTGTTTTCGCCGTCACCTGAGACATGATCCAACTGATCGAGAAGGGTGAAGACGTAACTGCCGTCGGGTTGCAGGTCGAGGGTAAAGACCAGCCTGTCCCCTTCGCCGCCAGTAAAGTCAGATGAGATCCGTGCCGGCAAGCTGTCGTGCACCCAGGCTTCCAGGGTGGTACCATTGGCATTCATCTGGTAGACAACTTCACCTCCCTGTGAGGAAAGTGTGGGGAGATCGAGCAGTGAACCCCAGGAAAAGGTTCCGGGGTTGTCAGCACCCATGGTCACAAGAGGAGCCAGGGTTCCGGAAACCTGAGTTGCATCGTTCTGATAGAGACTATTGAAGTCGGAATCTTCCGGCCCGTCGTTTTCATCGGGATTACCGTTGGAGCCAACGATATTCGGATCACCGGAAAGGTAATTGTCAAGGGCCTCTTCCTCCACCACCCTGGTCAGTGTCAGATCACTTGCTTCCGGCCCATCATCCAGAATGTTGATGGTGAGTGTTCCCGTTGCTGAGTCACCGTTGGAATCAAATACGGTAAAAGTAAAAAGGTCTGGCAGCGAGTCGGCTGCTCCGGTGGCGTCGGCAATGGGATGCTCGATATTTGTGGTGATGGTATAGGTCCAGCTGCCGTCATCCCACATCTGTAACGAGCCATAGGTTCCGGTTACAGTGATGAAGTCATCTGCTGTCCCATTTAAGTTGTCTATATCAAGAGACTGGCCATCGATGGTGATGGATCCCGGTCCGTCTCCGCCAAAATCAATCCCCAGGGTTGTCAAACCGCCGCTGACGGTCAGGGGAGTGCTCACTGGCTCTGTGCCATCAAGGAAATTTGCTTCATCAACGACAGAGGAATAGTCTCCTGCCTCTGGAAAGGTGTTTTCAGGTATGATCTCGATATCACCGCCACCTGGCGGCTCTGGCTCCTCTGGAGGCTCAATGGCAGCGGCTTCTACGACCATCTCTTCCACACCAATCGGAAGCTCAGGGTTGAGAAAACTCCTTGACACGCCAATTGTTTCCGCACCCGATGTGGGGATAACTTCTGCACCGGTCAGATCAAAAACAACCGTTGGATGTCCACCACCGCGGGCTCCGGTTCCCCCTGCTGCCGGGCCTGCTGCCGGGGCAGGCAGATCCTGGGTGGGATCACCTTCGAGCAGTGCTTCCTGGAGTTGTGCAACCTCGGAGACCACATCAGCAAGGTCGACGGGCTGATCACCCGGGTAAACATCCCCGTCCAGAACCACTTCACTCATGCGACCCAGGTCCAGTTGGGTATGGGCCGCGTCATTAAAGATAATGGAAACCTTGCCGGTTCCGCCTGTTGTGATTGTCTCATTGGCAAAAACCACCCCGTTGACCTGAAGTACACGGGTTGCGCCATCCGGTGATTCTACCTGCACCGATCCGGAAACAATAACTGCCGTTCCTATGGCCTGATTGTTGCCTGTTCCTGTTGTGTTGGTTTCATTGATAGTCATGTTGTCCCCCCCTGTCTGATGAGATACTTACGGTATCGTTATATACTAACAATAACGTAAGTTGGGGCGGATGGATATTGTACTATGGTACTAAGAATTAGAATTTTTACGGTTGGATTTAGGTTTTTATTTATTGCAATATCAAGGGCCGGGCGATCCCGATACTGTTGCAGTCAGGATCACCCGCGTAAAGGTTCAGCTTACGGAATTACCGGCGGAACCAGGTCGGCAAGCTCATCATCATCACCGACAGGAGGAGGGTCTGGCTCGTAATCTTGGACCTCTCCCGCGTCCTCTTCGCTGGTATCAAAGGTGTCAGCCCCATCACCACCGAAGATGATGTCGTCACCTTCCTCCGGAGGGTCAGTGGGGTCGACTGGTGGATCCTCTGTACCGCCAAGCAGGGTGTCGTCACCGTCTTCACCATAGATTTCATCAGTCCCTTCGCCGCCGAAGATCATATCATCTCCTCCGCCGCCGTAGATTACATCATCGTCACTGGAGCCAACGATCACCTCATCGGCATCAGTACCCACGATATCGCCTTCACCGTCAAAGGTCACATCAAAGGTCTGCTGGTCAAAGGCGTCGCCGTCGGCATCCTCACCGTCGACAACAAAGGATAGAGTGACATCCTGAGGTGTTGATTCTTCATAGCTGCCATCAAGCTGGGTGACCCTGTAGCCCTCTGGATTGGTGGTTTCTGCTGTGAATTCAACCCGGTAGAAGCCGCCACTGGTATTGTTCTCATCAATGGTCAGTTCCTGATCGCTCTTCCAGGTAGACCCCTGGAGTTGTCCAGTAACTTCGCCGGTGCCGACCACTGTTTCCGTAACACCATCAGCCTCGTATCCGTAGGCAGTCCAGATTGCAACCTCCGGAATATCATCATCTGCGCCCTGGTCATAATGATCAAGGTGGTCCAAGCCAAAGGTTGCAGAGTTTAGGAGAAATACTTCACCAGTTTCGGTTCCGGTGAAATTAAAGATAAGGACCTCAGAGCCCAGCGGCACATCTTCACCCTGGACCTTATCTGTATCTTCATTGATAAAGGCGTTCCCTACACCCATTCCCTGTCCACTCCAGTTGACATTGCCAGGATCAGCACCATCCGGGTCTTCGGCAGTAATGTTTATGCGAACATCACCACGTACAAACTCTCTGTTCGTGGAATGTCCTCCGCCCTTTGTGAAGTCCAAAGAGAATTCTTCATTGCTTTGCCCACCATCCAGCTCTTCATGGAGAATTACCGTGTAGTTACCGGTATAGACTCCGCCACTGTCCTCTTCAAGGGCTACTGTGAATATAGGTAGTGGATTCTGTGTTTCAGTGGTGCTTGACCTGTCACCGTAATCATCTTCATGTTCGTCATCTTCATGTTTCATGTCAGCCACTGCAGACCAGGATCCGTCAGGATTCTGCAGCCAGTGGAGCGCATGTCCCTGATAGGTCATGACTTCACCATTGTTGTCAAGGACAGTATTCTCTTCACCTATATTGTCCATATGCGGGTTCAGATTCATTGTGCCTGCCTCGTCGGCGCCAAAATCGATGGCCAGGTCGGCCACCAGACTGGTTCCGGCCTCATTGGCGAGAATGGCAAACTGAGGTTCGCCGATCTCCGGGCCGTCATCGTTGATGTTGATTATGATCTGAGGAGTGACTGTATCGCCGTCAGTGTCTTCGTAAATCAGGTTGAAGATATCCTGAACCTGATCCTGGGCACCCCGGTCACTGTCGCCGTCGGAGTTGTCGTGGCCACCCGGATCATTGTCCGGGTGCATCAATGTGTTGTTGGTCAGGGTATATTCCCATTCACCATCACCATAGACAACGAGGGTTCCCGCCTCGCTGCTGACTGTGATGGACTGGGAATGGTCACCATCGAGGAAGATGGTCTGTTCACTGCCTGGAATAACAGCGCCGGTATTTTCGGGATTGATGATCTGGGATGTAACGGTCAAGGTCCCCGGTTCATCAGCGCCGGGCATAATCTGCAGCATGCCTTCACCGGTGAGGATGTTCCCGTGAACAGTGAGTAGTGCGCTGTTGGGATCTGTACCGTTGGGCAGGTTGGCCTCATCCACAACCAGGCCGGTTTCTACACGCAGAACGGTGTCGTCGTAGTCGGCATCACCAAGACTCAGATCCTCAATACGGATTTCACCACCCTCGGCAGGAACCTCGTTCAGGAAATTACCGTTTTCATCCTTGAAGTGTTCTTGGCCATCGGCGTTGAGGGCAACGTCCATGTAGTAGACCGGCACAGCAGAAGGAATACCGTCGATGGTAAGGACATAGGCCGGAGAACCATCAGTGGCACCGGTTTCTGCGAAACCAAGAGTGGCATTGGTCAAATCACCGAGCTGATTTCCGCCGTCGGCAATCAAAAACACCTTGGTGCCTTCAACCCATTCACCGACAGAATGCTCATTTTCACCCATTCCTGCACCAGCGGCTTCATTGGTGCTGCCAATCAGGATGCCGGGGTTAATCGGATTGCCGTTTTCGTCCAGTTCATAGGTGCCGATAATATTGTCGTATCCTGCATATTCGGAGACAAAGTATTGGACTCCGGTAACGGCAGTTTCGGGTACGTCGTTCTCTACGTCTATGTGAATCTTGTCGTCGAGATCGACAGAATCCCCATCACTGTCGGTTGCCCGGACAAACTGGCCCAGATCGTCGATTGTGAGGTTGGCCTCATCTCCCGATCCATCAGGGTGATTCAGTTGGTCGTTGAGGTTAAAGGTCGCCTCGCCGGTAACCTCGTCAACACTGAAGGTGAAGATGTTTTCCACATCAAGGGAGACCGGGGCGGTGGAACTGGTAGTGGCAATAATCGTGCCCTCTACCAGGTGGTAATAGACGGTCTGACCCTGAGATGTATATTGGGAAGCATAACTTGCCTCACCACCTTCATCATAAGGATTAATCAGGCTCCAGCGCAGTTCCTCGTCGGCGCCTGTCTCGACCAATGCGGAAAGGTCATAGCTTGCCTGATCCGTATCGCCTGTCTCGTCAATGTTGCCGAGAGCGAAGTCTGCATCCACATTGTTCTCTGCATTGTCGACAT
This sequence comes from Pseudomonadota bacterium, assembly GCA_018820855.1. Classification (GTDB taxonomy): domain Bacteria; phylum Desulfobacterota; class Desulfobulbia; order Desulfobulbales; family Desulfocapsaceae; genus Desulfocapsa. The sequence continues at coordinate 27,393 of JAHJNL010000009.1, forward strand.
CCGGATAGTCGTGACCAAGTGCATCTTCCTGGACAGCCATAGTGGCAATGATCGGTACTAGCTGTGGCACATCATTTTCCACCTGGATGGAGAGGAGGCCGCTGAAGTCCTTGACGTCTCCATCTGCATCTTCTACTTGCACAAACTGTCCGAGATCGTTGATGGACAACATCTCATCATCGCCTGCCCCTGTATGATCCAACTGATCAATAAGATCAAAGACCGCATTTCCTGTGAGGGGATCGAGTGTGAATGTGAAGACGGTATTGTCCACGGTGGCGGCAGTCAGGACATTTCCAGTGACGGAGTAGCTGACCTGTTTGCCGTCGGAAGTAAGGCCGGTGGGCTGGTAGCTGAGGTTGTCAAGGAGCGTATAAGTGACATCTTCATCAGCGCCGTCTGCTACAAGACTGGCCAGGTTGATAGTGACATCAGTGACGCCTCCGCCGATGCCGTCAGATTCATCTCCAGCCGCCGTGTCAAGTCCGTCCTCGTACACGGTAAGCGGTTCTTCCATCGCTGAAAGTTCAGGGACATCGTTTTCCACCTGGATGGAG
>JAHJNL010000069.1 GCA_018820855.1 Pseudomonadota bacterium
AAAGCCTGTGAATGACACGGCGACAAACGTCTCAAAAATAGAACTGAATACCGCTCCTGCTGCCAAAGCAACCATCGCTGCCGATTATGTGCGGTATGAGGAAAAAGAGTTCAATTTGCTTGCAGAAGACGGTGAAGTGAAACTGTGTACCAATTTTGGAGAATTTAAAAAGTTTTTCGGTGATTTTTCCAAGGACGCAGGGCACCGAAATCTGGCACATGCCGTGTATGGTTTTTTTAATAACGGCGGCACGCGCTGTTTTGTGGCCAGGGTTGTCGCTGATACCGGGATCACGAAGGTATTGGAGAAATTTGCGGCGATTGATGAAGTCGCCATTGTTGCGGCTCCTGGAATAACAGCAGCTTCCGCACGCAGTGCCATTGATACACACTGTAAAAGCACCAGTGATCGCTTTGCGATTTTTGACAGTATTGAGGCCACTGAAACCACCGGCAGTTTCGATCCGCAAAAACTCGACCCTCCAACTAATTCAGATTATGCAGCCTTTTATATTCCATGGATTAAAGTTTTTGATCCGGCCACCAAAATCCAGAATCCGAAAGGTGAAGGGCATCAATATGTACCTCCCAGTGGCCATATGGCCGGAATATATGCCTGGACTGATACCCAGCGAGGAGTGCATAAGGCTCCGGCTAATGTTTCTGTGCGCGGAGCTTTGGGATTAAAGTATTATCTCTCCAAGGCAAAACAGGATGGCCTGAATCCCCAAGGTATTAACTGTATCCGTGATCTCAACGGAAATATTCGTGTCTGGGGAGCGCGTACAATTGGCGGAGATGCCAATGGCGAGTGGAAGTATATCAGTGTGCGCAGGCTCTTTCTTTACCTGCGGGAATCGATTGATGAGGGTACTCAGTGGGTGGTGTTTGAGCCAAACTCACATGAGCTCTGGTCTAAGATTAGGCGTAATATTGCAGCCTTTCTGACGAATGTCTGGAGGAGTGGTGCCCTTTTCGGTACCACGCCCCAGGAAGCCTTTTACGTCAAGTGTGATGAAGAGACCAATCCACCGGAAGTGCGTGATTCGGGCCAGGTTGTAACGGAAATTGGGGTTGCAGTTGTCAAGCCTGCAGAATTTGTGATTTTCCGAATCACACAGTGGGAAGGACCAGGATCTTGATTACTGTCTATTCTGTATTATCTGTCAGTTAGTGGAGTCGTGAATGCTACCCTATCAATCCCCAGGTGTCTATAAGGAAGATCTCTACCCGGTACCGGCATCCGAGTTTTTGACTGGTGTCCCTGTCTTTCTTGGTTTGGCCGAAAAGGGTGAGCTGGAATCTGTTGTAAAATTGACATATTGGCAGCAATTTACAAAGGGTTTCGGTAAGGCATTGGCCGGCAGCTATCTTTCGTATGCAGTACGTGGATTTTTCGAGAATGGTGGATTGTTGTGTTACGTTATCCGCCTTGCAGATGCTTCCATGTCTGAGTTGGAAAGAGGTCTGGAGCTCCAGGCATCTGTGGAAGAAATCGATCTGGTGTGTACGCCGGATATCATGACGAATGCTAGTGATGTTTCCAGTCTCCAGAAAAAAGTCCTGGATCAATGTGCTGAAAGCGGAGATCGTTTTGCTCTTCTCGATTCATTGCCGGCGGCCAACAGTGAGAAGGTCCTAGAGCAGAGAGAACAACTGGCGGGTCAAAAAAACGGTGCTCTCTATTATCCGTGGCTGCTCGTACCGGGAGTAGCGAAAGGAGAATATGTTTCCGTTCCTCCATCCGGTCATGTGGCCGGAGTGTATGCCCGGACTGACAGGAACACAGGTGTTTTTAAGGCACCGGCAAATGAGGAGTTGAAGGGTGTACTGGACACGGAAACGAAAATTGCTGCTTTGGAACAGGATAAACTGAATCCGGTAAGTGTGAACTGTATCCGTTCTTTCAAAGGACGGGGCATCAGGGTTTGGGGGGCCAGGACCCTGGCTGGAGAAAACGAGCCTGAGTGGCGGTATGTCAACGTCAGGCGTCTCTTTCTGACAGTGGGCAGGTGGATTGAGAGGAATATGCAGAATATCATATTCGAACCGAATGATTTCAGGCTCTGGTCTCGTATTATTCGAGAATTAACAGTGTATTGCAATACGCTGTTTAAACAGGGAGCCTTGAAAGGGGGAACACCAGGTGATGCCTATTATATAAAATGTGATGCTGAAACAAATCCTCCTGAGGTCAGAGATAAGGGGATGATTGTCACGGAAGTTGGTTTGGCCCCGGTTGCTCCATGTGAGTTTGTCGTTGTCCGAATAATACATGGCGGCAGTGGGGTGACAATGAGCGGGGTTGCAGAGCCCTTGTAGAAATAATGTTTTCACAATTGCCTGATTACGACACACGGTTTTAGTGAGAAGGATTATAAAAAAGGAGGTTGGATTATGCCAGCAGGAGATCGTAAAGACCCGTATCGTGCGTATAATTTTTTGATTGAGATTGACGGTATTACCCGCGCCGGCTTTCAAGAATGTTCAGGCCTGGATGCCACGCAGGACCCGATTGAATACCGTGAGGGCACAGACGCCCTAACACCTCGCAAACTTCCATCCATAAACAAATACTCCAATATTTCGCTGAAGTGGGGGATTACTGATGATTCCGAGCTGTGGGACTGGAGGAAAACCTGTATGGATGGAAAAGTGGAGCGCAAGAATGGCTCTATTGTCCTTTTAAATGATGCAGGTGAGGAAAAACTGCGTTGGAACTTTGTTGAGGCGTGGCCAACCAAGTGGACAGGGCCAAGCTTTAATGCAACAGGAGCAGAGGTTGCCATTGAATCTCTGGATATTGCCCACGAAGGGATCAGTAAAGCATGACATTACAGACTGAGTTTGATTTCACTTTGCCACGCGGATATGTAGATTCTGAAGGGACTCTGCACCGGGAGGGGAAAATGAGGCTTGCAACAGCCTATGATGAGATAGTTCCCATGAAAGATCCCCGTGTCCAGGCCAACCCCGGGTATCTGGTGATTATCCTGTTATCACGCGTAATCACACGCCTTGGCGATCTCGGCCAGATTAATCCTAAGACCATCGAAGGGCTTTTTTCCGCTGACTTGCAGTTTTTGCAGGATCTCTATGTCCGGGTTAATCATGAAGGGCATAATCGCCTGGTGGTCAACTGTCCTCACTGCGACGAAAAATTTCAGGTGGAGGTGAGTGGGCCGGGGGAATGATCGGCTACCCCTCAACCAGGCTGTACGAGGAGGTAGCCTTCATCGCCTATTATTTTCATTGGCCTTATGATCAGATTATGGACCTGGATCATAGAGAGCGCCAACGCTGGGTGGCTGAAGTCGCTCAGATCAATAAGCGCTTCAATGAGAGTTGAACGTATTTCTTCATCATTAAAGGAGAATTTGTATGGCAATACCAGGGCTGAATGCAGCTTTTACTGCTGGAACCCAACTGCTTGGCATTCGTAATGATCCCTATAAAGCGTATAACTTTCTTGTTGAAATAGAAGGCTTGATAATCGGTGGTTTTTCCGAAGTCACCGGGCTGGAGATGGAAATTGAAGTACAGGATTACCGGGAAGGGGGAGTCAATGAATATATTCATAAATTACCCGGTTCAACCAGGTATCCCCAGAATCTGGTGTTAAAACATGGCCTGACAGATATTGATTTGCTCTGGCAATGGTTTGAGAACGTTTCGGAAGCAATTTCTGCCGGAAGGCCCTTTGCACGAAAGAATGGAAGCATTTTTCTCCTTGATGACCGCAGGCTTCCGGCAATGTGGTGGAACTTCCAAAACGCTTATCCTGTTAAATGGTCAGGGCCTGCATTGAATGCTGAGAGTACCAATGTTGCGGTGGAAACAGTGGAACTGGTTCACCAGGGGATTGTAAAGCCTAAGGAGAGTACTGCACTTTCTGCGGCACGAGGTCTTGCAGGAGCGGCAGGTGATTTGCTTTAGAAAGGTGGAATATGGAAGCTGAATTGACAGCAAAAACTGACCAAAGCTGGCAGAATGATAACTTAGTCAAACGATTGCTAAAACCGGTGCTGCAGCCTGGTATCATAAGTTTTAAGCTCGCTGACGATATCCTGTCACGCGCACGGAATATGACTGTCCCTGTTTCACCTCTATTGATGAAATTAATGAAACGAGGAGAGGCCGTAACTGATAGCCATGGTGAACACCTCCAGATTGTTTCTGCACAGTGGGTTCAACAGAATAGAGAAAGGCCTCTGAGAAATGAGGCCGATGCTGCCAGTCCTGCCTTGCACCCTGCCGTCCAGCTCAAGAAATCAGCCTCCGCTCCGTTAAGCAATCGCACTTTCAGGGATATTGAATTGAATTTGGATGAGAGTTCTCTGCCAACGGTGCAGGCAGTATCGCAACCGGATTCTTCTGAGAACAACTCTGAACCAGCACCGTCAGCAGAACTACAGATGACGGAAAGCGTTTCTGGGCCTCTTCCTGGTCAAGAAAAGACAACAGTTGCTGCAGGCAGAGAAAACAACCCCCCCCGGCACAAGAAACCAGCATCCGTTCTGTCGAACCATCGGACTCCCGGTGATATTGCCTCGAAGACGGGTGGTGAGCATCTTCCGATTGTGCAAGGGGTATCGCAACCGGTTTCTTTTGAAAACATTTCTGCACCAATATCAGCAGCAGGTCTGCAACGGAAGGAAATAAAGGAAATTGCCTCGGAGAATGCGACCAGAGGAAAAACAGCGTTGAGTGCAGGTACAGGAAGCTCTATTCAATATAGGGGAAAGCCATTCGATGTATCAGCAGATCCGCAACACGAAGTTGTTCGGTCAGACAGTGACGAATCAAGCTCAGATAAAATGCAGATAGCTGCTCCTGTGCACAGTGAAACCGTGCGTCAGCCTGACAATACAAAATGGAAAATAAGCCGAAGGGGGGTACCAGTACCTCAACGGTCGCCTGCGGGTGTTCAGAAAAAGGCTGCCCCGGCTCATTGGCAGGTTGTAAGCAAAAAAAAAAGTGGCAATGTGAGTTCCAGTATCTTGTCGATTATAAACGAAAAAGAAGTGGATAGGCGGGTGGTTCCCCTGGCTGAGGAAAAAGGCGGGGGGGAAATGGCCTTTGGCGACAACATGCTATTCGGAAAAACAGCCGGCACTGGTCTTGAAAAATCTGATATCTCAGCGGAACCTCTGTTGAATACCTCAATTACCATGCCTGCAATCCGGGAAAAAGGTGACAGCTATGAAGGAGCGTCGACGCTCATTGTGAAGCATAGCGCTCCCGGTCCGGTTCTTTCCCGAAAGGGAACGGGTTCCTTTCCCTCCGCTTCCTTTTCTGTATCAAAAAATGCAAAAAGCAGTGTTCCGGAAACCGGGATTGGCTTGCAGGTTGAAACATCTCCTGTCGTTTGCAGAACATCAGAGCAGATACAACGGGCACCTGCATTGATATGGCGAGATAATGAGGCGCATACAAAACCTGTGAGCATTTCTCCCGGACATCCTGTTTGTCCTCCTCGAAAAACGGTGTCGGTATCAATGAATTCCACTCAAAAAAACAGGTTGTCTCTGTCTCAACAGGCAGGTTCATTTCCTGAGTCCGGCAGTGAGGGAAGCTCTATGGATATTGGTGAGAACACTGTCGCAGAACAAAGAACAGGGGCTGGAAGTGCCGGAGTTGATTTGTCACGAATAGCTGACCAGGTAAGCCGTTTACTCTATCGAAGACTGGTTGTAGAGCGTGAGCGTCGGGGAGTATAGAAATGGAATTAGCAAAACTGAGGATAACACCAGTATCTCCCTCAAAGTTACAAGAGATTGAAGTGTTGTTTAACCCTGCTTCCTACTCGATTAGCAAATCCATAGCATGGAATCCCCCCAGGACAAGGGACATAGGTGGGAGCGAAGCTTCTGGAACTCTACATGAAGAACAACCTAGAAGGGGCTTAAATGCTCCACAGGTGGCTTTCGGAGGGGGAAATGCCCGTCAACTCTCTCTTGATTTGTTTTATGATACGACCATGCCCATCGAAGGTATGGATAGTGTCATACCCATGAGTGATGTGAGAAATGAAACAAAGAAAATCGCAGAACTCAGCCGGATCGAGCGTGATAATCAGGAACCCCCGGTATGTGTGATTTCCTGGGGAGCAACTCTGACAAACTCTGATTTTCCTTTTAAAGGGGTTTTAACCAACCTGACCCAGCGGTTCACGCTCTTTACAAGCAGTGGCGTACCGCTGCGGGCAAACCTGACCGTTTCTTTTCGAGAACATTTACCTCCTGAGGAGGATAAAAGAGAGACTGACCCGGTGTTCACTACGCGGGTTGTAAAAGCAGGGGACTCATTGAGCAGTATTGCTGCTGAAATATATCGCGACTCGACACGGTGGCGTATCATCGCCGAAGAAAACAATATTGATGATCCCCGCCGGTTGATGGTTGGGCAGATGTTATCCATTCCGAAATTATCAAGATAGGGAAAGATTAAAATGGTTGCAGCAGACAGATCGTTGCTTTCCGGTTTTGAAATTATCGTTAATGGAACCCAATTGGCCATAGAGGTTGAATCGCATATTAACCATGTCGTGGTCGATGACAGTATTGATGTACCAGGCATGTTTGTGTTTGAGCTGACAGACTCGGGGGCCCGGGAAGGCGAAACACCATTGATTGATAATCTGGATCTCTTTGCCTTGGGAAACGTAGTCGAAGTAAAGATGGGTTTTGCAGATGAGTTGGAAACCTTAATTGTAGGTGAGATTACCGGGCTGGAACCTTCATTTGTGGCAGACGGGGTCCCGGTTTTGACGGTTCGTGGGTACGACCGGAGTCATTATCTTCTCCGAGGGCGAAAGACGCGTACCTTTGTTGAGCAGAAAGATAGTGACATCATAGTGGAAATTGCAAGTGAGGCGGGTTTGACGGCAGAAGTTGTAGATAGTCAGGTGTTGCACCCTTACGTCGTCCAGGCCAACCAAACCGATATGGCGTTCCTGCTGGAGAGGGCAAAGCGTATTCAATATGAAGTCGTAGTAGAGGATAAAACTCTTTTTTTTCGTCCGGTGTCCAACGCTGAGAGTGAAGTTGCCATATTAGCGATGAATGACGATTTGATAGAGTTTTATCCCCGCCTTTCATCAATGTGTCAGGTAAGTGAAGTGTCTGTACATGGCTGGGATGCAAAGGAAAAGAAAGGGATTACCGGACAGGCCGCCACAGGTGATGAAGTTTCGACCATGGATGGGCAGGAGAGTGGGGCCGATCTTGCAGAGGCTGCTTTTGGCGCTGCAATCGGAGCTGTGAGAAACAGACCGGTCATGACGCAGGCGGAAGCAGATCAACAGGCAAAAGCAAAATTTAACAATACCATACTGTCGTTGATTCAGGGCGAAGGCTCCTGCCTTGGGCGGACTGACTTACGTGCAGGAAAAGTAATTAAAATTGAAGGGATAGGTGGACGGTTCAGTGGCTCTTACTACATTACATCGGTAATTCATCGATACTCATCACACTCTGGATATTTTTCAAATTTTACAGTCAGAAGGAATGCATCATGAATTTGCATAGCCTGTTAGCTGCTCCGGAAGGGCAGGAGGAGAAACAGAATAAGATTCAAGGCGTCGTGATCGGGGTGGTTACCAATAACGAAGATCCTGAGGGAATGGGCCGGGTCAAGGTGAAATTCCCCTGGCTCAGTGATGAGGATGAGAGTAATTGGGCAAGAGTTGCCTCTCCCATGGCAGGAAAAGAGCGGGGCATGTATTTTCTGCCTGAGGTTGATGACGAAGTGCTTGTTGCATTTGAACATGGTGACATGCGTTTTCCATATATTATCGGTTCACTCTGGAATGGCACGGAGCCTCCGCCGGCAAGCAATGACGATGGCCAAAATAATGTTCGCATGATTAAATCACGAAGCGGTCATGTCATCAGCTTAACTGATGAAGATGGCAAGGAAAAAATAGAAATCATAGATAAAAGTGAAGCCAATACGATTGTCATCGATACATCGAAAAACACTATAACTGTCACAGCAGATAAAGACATCATTCTCTCAGCACCACAGGGAACGGTAACCTTTGATGGAAAGAATATTGAAATCAAGGCATCAGCAGATATAAAAGTGGAAGCCGGAGGAAAGATGGATGTGACAGCAGGCGCGGCCATGAAGATCAAGGGGGCAACGGTTGATATTAATTAGAGGCCACCTGAACAGAATAACGGAGAAGGAGTGACATGGGACAACCAGGGGCGAAAGAGGGAGATCAGATTGTCGCAACTGATATCCACATCATATTAATACCTGCGGCGGCGGGTGCTACTGTGCCTACGCCTCTGCCTCATCCCTTTAAAGGTATGATTGATGGTGGCTTAAGTAGTGATGTCAAGATCATGGGAAAGGCTGCGGCAACTGTGGATTCAACCGCAAGCAATACTCCCTGCCATATTCCACAGGGAGGACCTTTCCAGAGTCCTCCGTCTAATAAAGCTACCATAAAGATGGGAAGTGCGACGGTGAAGATCAACGGAAAAATGGCGGCGCGCAATACAGATATGGCTGAAACCTGTAATGACCCTGCTGACATGCCGGTCGGGCAGGTTGTTGCAGTTGGGACTGTTTTTATAGGATAATTTTAGGAGATGAGTTATGGGCAAAACTTTTCTCGGTGTTGGTGTGGGGTTCCCGCTTGATGTTGATTCTGCCGGGAAGCTGACCCATGCAGAGTATGAAGAAAGTGTCCGCCAGTCGATTTGGATAATTCTCGGAACTGCCAAAGGAGAGCGTGTTATGCGCCCGGAATTCGGTTGTGATATCTATGATCTGGTCTTTGCTGTGAATTCCCTGGCTACTGCCGGGAAGCTTTCCTATGCTGTTCAGCAGGCATTGCTCCATTTTGAGCCCCGAATTGATGTCCTCGATGTGCGGGTAGATTCGGGTGCAGCAGAGAATACGCTCTTGCTGAATATTGAGTATGAGGTTCGGGCAACCAATAATGTTTTCAATATGGTTTATCCTTTTTATCTCGAAAGGAGTGGCTGATGTCCGTTAACGCGCCAAAAATTGATACACGAGATGCAGACAAGATAGCAGAGCAGGTTGTGGAACTCTTAAAATGTTACGCACCTGACTGGAAAGAATTTGATGTTGATACCGGCAAACCGGAAGGCGTCAGCTCTGCCTTGATTCATATCTTCGCCCGCTTTTCGGAAATCCTTATTCAGAGGCTGAACAAGGCGCCGGAAAAGAACTTTATGGCTTTTCTGGACATGCTTGGCGCATCGCTGTTACCTCCACAGCCGGCGCGTGTACCGCTCACTTTTTCCCTGTCTGCCGGCAGTGCTGATGTAGGCAGGGCACCGGCAGGAACCCAGGTCGCTGCCCCACCTGCTGAGGGAGAAAAGGATCCGGTTATCTTTGAGACTGAACGTGAGCTGGTGGTCACAGCCGTAGCATTGAAATCGGTCTGGGTGCGTGAACCGGACCAGGATGCATATGCAGAGAAAAGCCACATCGCGTCCCTGCAATCATCAACTGTGGTCCCCGTTTTTGAGGGAGTCGAGCATGTTGAGCATATACTTTATCTCGGGCACGATATCCTTTTGGATTATCCATCTTTTAAGGAACTGAAACTATCGATTCGTCTCACTGAATCGATTGCAGAGCCAGATCCCAGGAGAGTGCAATGGGAGATTTGGGATGGAGAGGAAGGAATTAAGATAAGGCCAAGCGATACCACCATGAACTTGACGAGAAGCGGAGAGGTAACGTTCACTGACCTTTCTTCCCTCTTCCCTCAACTTACCCTGTATGGGCAGAAAAGCCGCTGGTTGCGGTGTCGGCTGATGACGCCCATTACTCGCTCTACTGCTCCCACTGCGGGGATGGTACGGGTCGAACAACTGCCTTCAATTGATTCCATAAAAATGGCGGCAGTAATCGAGCGTGAAGAGTTGTCAGCAGAGACGGCATTTGCAAACCATCTGCAACTGGATTTAAGCAAGCCCTTTTTCCCATTTGGGGAGAAACCGGAAAATGGAGACACCTTGTATCTTGCAAACAGCGAGGCTTTTTGCAAAGCTGGTGCCACAGTGACTCTGACTGTTGGCTTACAGCAGCCGGGTGTTGCATCAGACGATCTTGAGCTTATCTGGGAATTCGGTAATGGGAAAAAGTGGACAGAGCTGGCCATTGAAAAAGACAGTAGTGCGAGTCTCACAAAAAATGGAGCGGTTCAGTTTACCTTTCCGAATAAGGTGATCTTTCCAACGGTTGTCAATGGAGTAAGAGAGTATTGGGTTCGTGTGCGCATCAGTGCTGGAAACTATGGAAAGGAGGCGGGGTATAATCCGGTTGAGACATTACAGCTTTTGTTCAACCTCAGTCCGGATCATCAAACTGCCTTGAATGCTGGTGAGGTGTCTTCCGCACTCAGCAAGGAGTTTAACGAGAAAAAAGGAGTGTCACTGCTTGCTGTTGTAGTCAGAAGCAGTGGCAAAAATTGGCTGTTGATTGACACCAATAATAAGATATACGATGTTAAAAAAGAAGGGACGTTGCTTAATGTCTATATCCAGAGTGCAGGATATAATCCAACCCCTGCAACGTTTGTTCCTCCAATAATCAGTAAAATTGCCATAACGTATAGTCTTCAGAAAAGCGATGTCCCTGATACGATTCTCACTTACAATGACTTCTCTTCTGAAAAAGTAGTCTCTGATAATCGCTTTCGGCCTTTCACACCTGTAACTGATGAAAAGCCAACGCTCTATCTTGGTTTTACTCCACCACCCGGAAAAACGTTCCCTAATAATAAAATTACTCTCTATTTCGGTTGTGCCCCTGTTTTTTTCGGTGATTCTGCAGACAATCCTTCACCGCTTATCCCACCACAACTGACCTGGCAATATTGGGGCAGTCACACCTGGTCCAAGTTGACTGTTCGTGATGAGACTGAAGCTTTTACACGTTCAGGGTTGGTCGAATTCATCGCTCCTGTCGATTTTGCTTCACATAATGAATTTGCAGAAAAAGATAGGAAATACTGGCTGAAAGTTTGCCTGGAATCCGGGGAATATGAATTTAAACCAAGACTGAATCACCTGCTTCTTAACACCACATTGGCATCGCAAAGTGTCACTATCCGAGATGAAACCCTTGGCTCCAGCGATGGATCCGAAGCGCAACAGTTTAAAACCAGGCGTGCACCTGTTCTGTCCGGTCAGAAACTGGAAGTGCGGGAACCTGAGTCTCCCTCGGCCGGTGAGCAGTTGCTGATAATGAATGAAGAAGGGGATGATGCAGTTTCCACAACTGACAACAAAGGTCGCAAGGAGATCTGGGTCCGCTGGCATGAAATGCCTGACTTTTATGGTTCAGGCCCGCGCGATCGTCATTATGTGTTGAATCATCTCACCGGCAATATCCTCTTTGGTGACGGCATCAACGGACTCATTCCGCCTGTTGGCAATGGCAACCTGCGCATTTCCGTGTATAGGTCTGGTGGAGGCGCCTCCGGCAACAGGGCTGAAAATACAATTGTTCAGCTTAAAACTACTGTGCCTTATGTTGAGAAGGTAACAAATGTGGAAGCATCGGCAGGAGGGGCAGATGCCGAAACCATCGAATCGTTGATTGACAGGGCTCCCCGGACAATCCGTCATCGTGGTCGGGCGGTGACCCTGGAAGATTATGAAGATATGGCAATGCTGGCATCACCGGAAGTGGCGCGGGCAAAGTGTGTTCCCCTCTGTAATTTGCAAGTTGATTCACTGAGTGTAAAGACTGCCTTGGCTGGTGACGTGAGTGTTGTTGTCGTGCCGCATTCAACCGTCGGCAAACCGCTGCCCAGCCTGGAACTGATAAACCGGGTACAGGAGTATCTTAGGACCAATGGCCTGCCAACGGTAAATGTGTCGGTGGTTGGCCCCCTCTATGTGGGCGTCGAAGTGAGGGTGGAGATCAGTTTGAGTTCCATGGAGGGGGCAAGTGTCGTGGAACAGGCGGTTTATCATAAGCTTGCAGATTTTCTTCATCCCCTTACAGGTGGCTCGGAGAAGAGAGGATGGGCCTTTGGCCGCAAACCGCACAAGTCAGATTTTTATGCACTGATCGAATCCGTACGGGGGGTTGACCATATACGCTCCCTGAGCGTAACTGAAAGCGAAGACCTTGCAGGGGCAATGGCGACGGGCCGCTTTCTTGTTTATTCAGGCGGGCATACCGTCTTGCTTCACTTTTGAACTGTGACCGATAACACGTCAGGGCCATTGGGATGAGACTGTTTGTCGCTCTCTCCTTTGTGGATGGTCCGGGCAGAAGAGAGCAAATCGCGGTCCCCAAAACAGATCTTCTCAGGAGGAAGAATTATGCCGCTTCATTTAGAAAATCTTGATGACCGCACATATGAAGATCTTGTGGAAGAAGCGCTCGCTATGATTCCTAATTATGCCCCGGAGTGGACCAATCATAACCCTTCGGATCCTGGTATTACCCTGATAGAACTGTTTGCCTATCTCACGGAAATGCTGAACTATCGATTGAACCGTGTAACTGATGCGAATGTGCATGCATTCTTGAAACTTCTCAATGGGCCGGACTGGAGGCCATCGGAGCAAAAAACACTGACTGAAGAAATGAGGGAGACGGTTCTGGCCTTACGTCAGACAAATCGCGCCGTTACCTGTGAAGATTTCGAGAAACTGGCACTGGCCGCCGATGCCCGGATTGCCCGAACCAGATGTGTGCCTCGGTGTAACCTTGAATCTGAAAGCTTCCACCCCTCCACCACTAACAAATCCGGTCATATCAGTGTCGTTGTTGTTCCCCAGAGTGAGGAAAGTAATCCACAGCCAGCCAGCGAACTGATCAAAAGAGTTAAAAACTATCTAGAACCGCGGAGACTGCTGACAACCAGTGTGCATGTGGTTGGACCAAGATATGTCGGCATTGGGGTGCGGCTTACACTTGTGCTTAAGCCCGATGCCTTGGAAGAAGAAACCAGGGCACTTGCCGTTGCAACACTGCAGAGATTCCTGCATCCTCTATATGGCGGTGCAGACGGAAAAGGATGGCCTTTTGGCCGCAATGTCTATGTGTCGGAAATCTATGAGCTACTCGATACTCTGTCAGGTGTGGATTATGCAGAGAAAACGATGACTCCTGCAACTAATACCTTGCTTGATGAGATTATGACAGACAGTCTTGATGCTCATCGTTTACAACGCAACGCTGAGGGACAGCTGGTGGCTGCAGAGATTCTGGCGGATGAGCTGGTTGATGCACGGATTGATGGACATGATTTAACGATTGTATCCCCAATAGGGGGGTAAGCAGCGGGAGAAAAAATATGGCAAGCAAGATCGCGCGAACACCAAGTCTTCTCCTGGAATACCTGCCTGCTATTTACCAGGAAGATCCTTTCGTTGGCCAGTTTCTGTCAGCTTTTGAAAAAATTATTCTCGGTCGTGAAGATGATGTGGCTTTTCCCCATAAAGGGGTGGAGGCAACCATAGACGGACTTGCTGCCTTCTTCGATCCGAAAGAAACGCCGGAAGAGTTTCTCCCGTGGCTGGCCAAGTGGACAGCACTCAGCTTGCGGGCTGATCTGACTCCGACAAAACAACGCCATTTTTTAGAAAAAATTATCCAGTTTTACCGATGGCGGGGAACGAAAAAAAACCTACAGGATCTGTTGGAATTATTTACGATGGGTGTTCCGGAGGTGATTGAAGCCGGTGCTGCCGATATGCAGATTGGCGTTTATTCAACACTTGGCAAAGATACCTATATCGGTGGCGGGCCACAGCATTTTTTTTACGTCAACATCTCATTACCGCGAGCCGACCCGGAAGTGCAACTGCGGCAGAGAGAAATTGCAAAGGCAATCATTGAATTGGAAAAACCTGCACATACCTTTTATGAACTCACTGTGAAGTACCCCAGTATGCAGATCGGGAAACATTCCACTGTAGGTGTCGATACAATTTTAGGTGTTGTCGAATCCAGCTAACTGAAAGGAGATGACATTATGGCTGATATAAAGCGTGTCAATTATTTTACCCATCAATTCCTTGTGGAAAAGGACTTTGACGATGAGCAGGAGTATCATGTCCTTATGCGTCGTCGGCATAATCGAGGAAATCATTCCTGGGGAGTGGCCGAGGGACTTGATGTCACCAAGACCAAAAATAAAGAGGTTACCATCAGTTCCGGGACAGCCATTGATAATGATGGACAGGAAATCGTCCTCCTGGAACCTTTAGCGGTGGATCTCACTGCTTTTGCAGCGAACACGGATGTGTATGTAACAGTTTCTTATCAGGAATTTTTTGATGAGGCCGATCATTACACATCTGGGGGTGTTGATAATTATACGCGTATCACTGAGCGTCCCAGGCTCGATGTAAGTACGGACAGTCCAGACCCTCTGTCTGGTGATGGTTCACTTATTACTCTTGCCCGTGTCCATCTGGATGGGAGTGGTAATGTTGATGCCGGCATTGATGGAACCATGCGAAAAGCAGCCGGTTCCAAGATTGCTCCTGGGACAGTCGGCACGAATGAGCTGGCCGATAAGGCAGTGACTGCCGCCAAGATTGCTAACGGTCAGGTGGGTGCTTCCGAGTTGGCCAATGGCTCGGTTAGCAACAGCAAACTGGCCAATAATGCGGTCAATGCGGCCAAGATAGCGGGTGGAAGTGTGGGGGCTGCGGAACTGGCCAATAATGCGGTAACCACTGATAAGATCATTGATAAGGCAGTGACTGCCGCCAAGATTGCTAACGGCCAGGTGGGTGCTTCCGAGTTGGCCAATGGTTCGGTCACCAACAGCAAACTGGCCGATAATGCGGTCAATGCGGCCAAGATAGCAGAAGAAAGTGTGGGGGCTGCGGCACTGGCCAAAAATGCGGTAACCACTGATAAGATCATTGATAACGCAGTGACTGCTGACAAGATTGCTAAGGGGCAGGTGAGTGCTTCCGAGTTGGCCAATGGCTCGGTCATAAACAGTAAACTGGCCAATAATGCGGTCAATGCGGCCAAAATTCTAAGTGGGAGTGTGGGGACTGCGGAACTGGCCAATGATTCAGTCACTGTCCAGAAGCTGAAAACACACCTTTACTGGGATTCGACAACCTCGATAGCAGCAAATGCAGAGAGAGGATTTAATTGTCTAGCTGTTTCTCTGGACAAGCCGAGAGGCGCATCTCTGTTGATATATGCATATTCGACGACCAATGGAGCCAGATTTGAGTGGCGAGAACAATCAACAACGGGTGGGTCCCCTCCCTATTGGATCAATCAAGGTGTCTATTTTCGTAATTTGAGCAATATCACCATATCTGTACGGTTTAAGATTTATGAAATTCTGGAGAATTAAAGAACAGTTTTTTAGGAGGTGGCAGTCATGAAAATATTTGTAATCCATAATCGAAAAGGTGAAATACTCTCTGTCTCGAAGGTAGAGGCCATGCCGGAGGGGTTGGAGCAGCCGTTTGGCTTGATGGGTGAAGATGAATTCCTCTTGGAAGTTCCCGTAAAGAAGGCATTGCTGGAACTGGACGCAACTCAATTTCATGAGAAGTATGCGGTGGATAGTGAGAAAAAGAAATTAATAAAGAAATCTTAGTTGTCAGCTCATGCAGACAGGTGAGGAGTATAATGATAACCTCCACAACTGAGCACTCCTCTCTTCCTTCCTGTTGTCTGCAAAACAACGATTCAATTGAGTGTCCACTATTTCAAAGCAGGGTCGTCGGGAGTATGGGCCAGTAAAAACGGACAGATCGTTACATGGAAGAGTCAAAGAAAATGTCTCCTTCCCACTATCAATAGATCGACACCTTACTTTTGCTCTCTCCTTTCTTCGCTGATTATGTTCTGCACGAAACGTGTCTGGATTTGCAGTACTCTCATTCCCAGGATTATCCCCTTTAATTCTCTTTTCCATCTCCCTCACAGACTTGGTTGGATTCAAGAATTTCTGACTGCAGCAATTGTTTTGTAACAAGAGTTAAGAACCTGTTTCGCAGCGTCTTCTCTTGGTCACAATGCCACTTCCTGATTGAATGAAAATCCTGTCTTAAGAAAGGGCCTATTCTTTCTTTGGCACTCCACGAAACGCTGCCGACGTGAAATGCACAGGCAACGATGGGTATTGGGGTGAGATGAGAATTTTTAATAAGAATATTTATTGACTCTTGTCTTTTGAATGCCTGTCTTATAAGCTTTTTAAAGCTGGTTGTTGGTTGAGGTGGTCTCTGCCGCATGGACGTGGGGATTGAGCTATCTTCACCAGTTTCATTCGGAGGAAGAGAGCGTTTCCTGGCCCTTTTTGGGGGGGACTGTCTTGCGGGTAGATGCTGTCTCCCCTAGATCACTTATTCGGAAAAGCAATCATTTATCACTTCAATTGAATAGAGAGGGGCAGAAAGGCATGAGCAAAGATTCTCTTGCAGTCATCCCGGAGCGGCAGCTCTCGCTGGAAGATGTTCCGGTGGACGGGGCTCTGGGTCTGTTGGCCTACGGCGACATCGGTCTCCAGGTATGGCGCGACAAACGGACGGAGCTGGAAGGGGATGACTGGCGGGAAAAGCTGGCCCGGGAGCTTTCCGCACAGGCAGAAGCAGTAGTGCAGAAGGAGAGCGATGGTACAGATTGAGCCGACCCAACGGCGCAAAGTCCTGCTCATCGGTTGGGACGCGGCTGACTGGAAAGTGATCCACCCTCTCATGGATGCAGGGAAGATGCCGGCCCTGCAGCGTCTGGTGGAGACCGGGGTCAGCGGCAATCTCGCCTCTCTGGATCCGCCCATGTCGCCCATCATGTGGACCTCCATAGGGACGGGCATGACCGCGGACAAGCACGGGGTTCTTGGGTTTACTCAGCCCCGGGCCGATGGCAAGGGAGTCCAGCCGGTGCTGGCCTCATCGCGGAAGGTCAAGGCCCTGTGGAATATCCTCATGCAGTGCGGGCTTACGACCCATGTCATCGGCTGGTGGCCGAGCCATCCTGCCGAGAAGCTCGATGGTGTCTCCATCTCCAACTTCTATCACCGGGTCCATGGTTCAGTGGACAGGCCCTCCCCCATGCCGCCCGGTTCGGTGCACCCCGAACGTCTGCAGGCGATTCTGGAAGAGTTGCGCATCCATCCCCAGGAACTCACCGGTCAGCACATCCTGCCCTTTGTGGGGTTGGCGGAGACCATTGATCAGACGGAGGACAACCGTCTCGCCACCATAGCCAGGATCACTGCCGAATGCTCCACGGTGCAGGCGGCCGCCACCTGGGTGATGCGCAACGAACCCTGGGATTTCATGGCCGTCTACTTCGATGCCATCGATCACTATTGCCACGGTTTTATGAAATTTCATCCCCCTTGCCGGGAAGGTATCCCCAAAGAGCTCTACGACCGTTACAAGGGAGTGGTGGAAGGGGGCTACCGCTTGCACGACATGATGCTGGCCCGGCTTCTTGAGCTGGCCGGTCCGGAGACCACGGTGGTTCTCTGTTCGGACCACGGCTTTCACCCCGACCACCTGCGGCCCATGAAACTGCCCAATGAGCCGGCCGGTCCTGCCGCCGAACACCGTCACTACGGTATTGTGGTGCTCAACGGCCCTGGTATCAAGGAGGATGAGCTGGTCTACGGGGCCTCGCTCCTTGATATCACTCCCACCATCCTTTCCCTCTACGGCCTGCCGGTGGGTGAGGATATGGACGGCAAAGCCCTGGTCGGGGCCTTCAGCAAGGCTCAAAAGCTTGCCTTTATTCCGAGCTGGGAGGAGGTGGCGGGGGCAAGCGGCGGCTACACGGACAGTGAACTGACCGACCCCTGGGCCGAACAGGCGGCTATGGAGCAACTGATCGAACTGGGCTATATCGAAAAACCGGATGATGATGCGGAAAAGGCCATTGCTTCCTGCCAGCGCGAGTCAAAATATTTCCTGGCCCGCACCTATATCCACAAGAGCCGCTATGACAAGGCCGTTCCCCTGCTGGAAGAACTCTTTGCCGAGCAGCCGGACCAGGCCCGTTTCGGTCTGCGTTTGGCCCATGCCTATCTGCAGCTCGAGAAAATTGCAGAGAGCCGCCGCATCACCGATGCCACTCTGGCGGCCTGGGAAGAGCGGACCCTGGAGCAGCACCGGAAGCTGGTGGAGAAGGTGAGACAGGAAAAGGGTGATGATGCCCTGGCGCCGCTGACCCTGGAAGAACTGCGGCAGCGCCACCAACCCACCCTCGACCTCCTTCAGGGCTCACTCCTTTTTGCCGAAGGGAAAGACGGGGAGGCCATTACCTGTCTTCTCCGCGCTCAGGAGGCGGATCGGAGGTTGCCGGACCTGCATAACCAGCTGGGCCGCCTCTATCTCAAAATGCAGCGCTTCCAGGATGCGGAAGAGGCCTGGTTCCAGGCCCTGGAGATCGATCCGGATTCCGCCCAGGCCTATCACGGTCTGGCCCAGGTCTACCTCAGGAGCGGCCATTTTCGAGAGGCCTCGGAGGCAGCCTCCGCCTCCCTCGGCCTTCTCTTTCACAACCCCTCGGCCCATTTGCACCTGGGCGAGGCCCGTTTCCGTCTGGGCGATTTCGAGGGGGCCGAACAGTCCTGGCTCAACGCGGTTGGCCAGGCACCGGGGATGCGGGCTGTCCATAAACGCTTGCTTACCCTCTACCAGCGTCACCTGCACGATCCGGTCAAGGCCCTCCGTCACCGGCAGTGCCTTGATGACAGGATCGTTGCCTTCGACGAGTTTAAAAAACGTCAGGGCACACCACCTCTCGATGCAACCACTCCCGTCCGGCGGACGGAAGGGAGCTTTCTGCGCAAATTTGATCTGGATGCGAGCCAGGTGGTCACCATCGTTTCGGGCTTGCCCCGCTCCGGCACCTCCATGATGATGCAGATGCTGGCAGGCGGAGGACTCTCCCTGCTCACCGATGGCGGGCGCCTGGCCGACGAGCACAATCCCAGAGGCTACTTTGAACTGGAAGAGGTCAAAGGGCTGGGAGGGACTGATGGCGGTTGGCTGGAGGCTGCCAGGGGCAAGGCGGTCAAAATCATTGCCCAGCTCATTGAGAACCTGCCACGGAGCTTGTTCTATCGTATCATCTTCATGGAGCGTAATCTGGAGGAGATCCTCCAATCACAGGCCCGTATGCTGGGAGAGAGGGCTTCCATGGCCGAATCCCTGGCTGCGACCTACCAGCAGCAGCTCCAGCGGACTGTCTCTTTTATTGAGGGGCAGGCCAACATGGAACTGCTGCACATCAGCCATCAACAGACCATTGCCAGGCCGGCACTGGTGGCTGGCTATCTGCACGATTTTTTAGCCGTCAATTTTGATATCAACGCGGCCGCCGCCACGGTAATTCCCGAACTGCACCGGGTCCGGGCTGGCGCGCCAGATACTGTCTCAGAAGGAGAATACTATGTCCCGCAGCGCTGAAAACCTACTTATGGCACGCCTTGCCTCCACCACCGTCCTTGATGCGGCCTATGCCTGGTATGCCATGCAGGAGCAGGGACCTGCCGCCATCACCGCAGGCGAGTGGGCCGCGCTCAGACCCCGGCTGGAAGAGCTGCTGGTCTCGGGCGAGTACGGCTTCTCCGTGCAGACCAGGGTGAGTCAGCAGGGGCTGGTCCGGGACCTGTGGAGCGATCAGGACCGCATTGTCCTGAAGGGTCTGACCCTGGTCCTGGAGCCGGTCCTGCAGGACCACGTAAGTCCCCGCTGTTTAAACCTGCACGGTCGTGACGGGGCCCGGGCGGCCCTGACCGAGGCGCGGGACTATCTGGCCGCCAATCCGGAGGGCTGGCTCCTGCAGGGCCGTGTGAGCGGCTGGCAGGAGCGGCTCGACCATCAGTACCTTTATGCCCGTTTGGCAGCGCTTATTCCCGGCGAGAAATACATCCTCCGTCTCCTCTGGCAGTTCCTGAACAGGATGGTTTACGACGGCACCAGCCATAGAGACGTGGAGCAGGGAATAGCCGTTGACTCACCCTTGACACCGCTCATAGCCGCCCTCTCCCTCACCCCTCTGGATGAGCTGATGGAACAGGCCGGCGGCCTCTATGTCCGTATTCTCGACCACTGGCTGCTGGCCCTTCCCACCCGCTGGCAACTGCAGCAGGTGAGAGAAGAGGCCGACACCTGCCTGGCAGCAATGGGCCTGCCTCCCCAGGAATCTGCAATATCAAGGAGCGGCAGGATTTCAGAGCTGCCCACTTTCCTCCTGCTTGAAAAAGATGATTTTTATTCCCTGGAGAACACTCTGGCAGGGGAAGGCGCTAAGGAGTGTTCTGGCAACCAGGATGTCTCTTCCTTCCCCATGGCCCCTTGCACACCGCGCTGGTCCCAATGGGCCCGGGCCGGGGTGGGCGTCCTGGCCGGGGTCTCGGCCCTGGGGGGACTCGATGCCGGTGGAGCCTGGGCTGCCTGTGAAGAAGTGAGCGGGGGGGGGCTTGGTTCCTTCAACCTGGACGGAGATGCATCAAATGACATGACCATTGTTCTTGCTGGTGGGCAATGCGTAGGAACCGCGTTCTGTGGGACTCTTTATCCAAATCAAGGAAGCTGCGACGCCGTCCCATACTGTAATTGGTCGCCCGCGGGGTACAAGGTCCAATTTCTTAACGGTGCTGCCAGAACAGCTGCATTTTCCACTGCAGGAAACCAAACCTTCGGCGCAGTTGAACCCGCCTTGACTGGAGAAATTTCTGTCCCGAATAGCAGCACCTATTTTCTGCGCATAAAGACCTCAAACAGTTATTACGGCTGGCTGACAATCAACAGTAACAATCAATACCACTTCAGTGGGTTTTCCCCTCGTGCGACAACAGCCACCCCCAGCAGCACCTGCACCGATAGTGACGGCGATCTCACGGCCGCAGTCGGGGTTACGGAGCCGGTTTCCCTTCCCTCCACTGCCAACTCCAGCGGCCTGGCAGTGGATGTCTTTGATTTTACCCTGCGCGATGGAGGCGGTGGGGATACTTTGCCCCTTGCTGTCAGCCAGATTGTTCTCCATACCTCCGGCACAGCAGATCCGAGCAAGGTCACCTGGCGCCTCAACGGCCCCGATGCAGCCAACGCCATCGGAAGCTACGGAGGAGGCACCATCACCTTCCCCGGCCTGTCCATTTCGGTGGCCGAAGGCGCTAGCGAAACCTACACAGTCAATGCCTACTACAATATAAATACAGGACTGACCGAGGACCAGACCTATGTCCTCTCCATTGACGGAGATACCGACCTGACCGTCGACGCCGCCAAGACCCAGATGGGGACCACCTCAGCAGTAGCAAACGGCTCAGGCTCCACCGTCGATATCACCGCGACCAAGCTGGCCTTTACCCAGCAGCCGGCAGGATCGGTTTCCGGTTTCGCCCTCAGCACCCAGCCGAAGGTCACGGCCCAGGATGCGGCGGGCAATACCGACACGGATTTCACAGGGACTGTCACCCTCACCGAGGCCTCGGCCGGGTCCCTCAGCAACAGCAGCCAGGCGGCAGTGAGCGGGGTGGTCACCTTTTCCGGCCTGACCTACATCGCCACTGCGGACCAGCAGGCTTTCACCCTGACGGCTGATGAGCCAGGCCTCTTGACCACAGCAGACGCCAATAGTGTCACTTCCGATGTTGTTGCCACCAAGCTGGCCTTCACCACCCAGCCGGCACCACTTACCGCAATTTCTGCAACCCCCCTCGACTTTACTACCGATCCAGTGGTTGAGGCCCGTGACGGCAACGACATCAGGGATACCGGCTACACCACCGCCGTTACTCTGACAGAAACCGGTACCGGGACAGCAACCTACACCAATAACAGTGTGGCGGCCGCTTCCGGGGTGGC
>JAHJNL010000070.1 GCA_018820855.1 Pseudomonadota bacterium
GATGACCAAAATTCTTCGGATTTTGCAGCTTAATCTCTTTGAGAGAAGGATTTTAAGCGACTTTTTTAGACCGCCAGACAACCAACACACTGTTTCTCCGCAACTATTGCTGTGGGGATAAACTATGAGACAGCACTGATAGATCAGCATAAAACAACACATCAATATGCCGAAATGAACTGGTGTTACACTCCTACCAACATCAGGAAATATGGGAAAATGACAGAAATTCATAAACACTCTATTGGGTTTTATATCCTATTGTTATTTATCGTTGGATTTCATGGTTTGACGACTAAAAATGCACTGGCAGTTGAGTCCATATGTGCTCAAGTCAAAATTGAAATCAGCCAGGAAATGACATTTGAGCGGCAGGCTTTTGATGCCCATATGCAAATCGATAACGGTCTAACAAATATTGCTTTGGAAAATATAGAAGTAGATGTGTTGTTCTCAGACGAAGAAGGTCTACCTGTTAAAGCAAGTTCAGACCCAACAGATACAGATGCCTTTTTTTTTATACGAGTAGATTCAATGACCGGGACCGATGATGTCAGCGGAAACGGCACTCTTGCTCCTGCAAGTAAAGCCGATATTCACTGGTTGATCATTCCTGCTTCAGCTTCTGTGGAAAATGCGCCCACAGGAGCGCTTTATTATGTTGGTGCACGGTTACGGTACACAATCAATAATGAGGAAGAAACGACTACTGTCACACCTGACTATATCCATGTGCGTCCGCTTCCTCTGTTGACGCTTGATTATTTCCTGCCCGACGAAGTTTATGGGGACGACCCATTCACCGGGGAGGTAGAAGCTTCTGTGCCTTTCTCACTTGGAGTGAAAATAACCAACAATGGACACGGTACAGCGCCAAATGTAAAAATTGATTCCGCTCAGCCCAAAATAGTTGAAAATGAAGAGGGGTTAGCCGTGGATTTTAAAATAATTGGCAGTGAGGTGAATGGAATAACTGCGCCAGACACATTATTGATTGAGTTCGGTGATATTGCGCCTTCTTCCTCGGCAATAGGGCGATGGCTTATGACGAGTTCTCTTTCCGGCCGATTTGTGGAGTTCGAGGCTGAATATTCTCATGCCGATGAACTTGGCGGAGAGTTGACCTCTCTTCTGGAAGCGGTAAACACGCACTTACTTGTACGCGATGTTTTGGTTGATGTACCAGGAAGAGATGGCGTGAAAGATTTTTTGGGCAAAGACGATGGATTTTATAAGGTTTACGAGTCAGATGCAGGTGTGACCGATGTGGCGAACTTAACTGCAAAAGCAAATGTCTCCCTCGACTATGAGAATGTTGATGAGGCTGTTTATCAACTTGATGTCCCTGAAATTTCAGGGTTCTTTTATACACGTTTTGATGATCCTCAGCAGGGCAATAAGGTGCTGATTGAAATAGTTCGTTCTGATGGCAAGGAACTTAAACCAGAAAACGGCTGGTTGTCCAAAACAAGAACCAATTCCACTTGGAGCTATTATGGCAATATATTTGACCATGATGGTCCGGGCTTATACACTTTGAAATATATTCATCCATCTCTTGTTCCGACCCCACCGGTTATTGGAGAGGTGAAAGATCCAGTTGCCAAGGAAGGGGAAGAGCTGGTCCTTGTTGTAAGTGTAAATGATCCCAGCAATACAAAATCAGGTTTTAAAATACGTTATGGCACAGTAAGGGATGATTTCACTTGCTCCCAGACAGGCAACACTTCAGGAGAAATTCGAATAGCAGCAGGGCGGTTACCCGTAGGAGCGGTTTTTATTGATTGTGGTGATGGTACAGCGATTATACGCTGGGTGCCAACAGATGGCCAGTCGGGAAATTATCCTTTTTCCTTCACAGCAACAAATGAGGAAGGATCAACTACGGTTCGTTATCATGTAGTTATCACGGACAAGGACAATACTCCGACAGCAGACTTTACTGCTGATCAACTTACTGGATCGGTGGCAGAAAAAATTGCATTTACGGACCAATCTATCTCAGCGGATGGAATAAAATCGTGGTTGTGGGATTTCGGAGATGGTCAAACCAGTACAGAGAGAAATCCGGATCACAGGTATTTTTCTGCAGGACTATACACTGTCTCTCTTCTGGTGACTGAAATCGATGGTGATATGCACAATCTTGTACGTTCGAATTTTATAACTATCAAATCAGGTACCCCATCTCCAGTGTCACCAATACCCGGTCTCCATGGTGTGTGGTCACTATTACTCTTATCAGGTGATATGAATGCAGGAGAAATGAATAACCAAGTTCCGCAAGGTGCTCTTCATGGTGTTTGGTCGCTGCTTCTTCGACCAGATGAGTTGGGGGCTGAAGCGAAAGAATAAGTGGTTCTGAATAAGAGAGTTATAGCAGAAGACAACCATGTGTGATTTTGGAGAAAGTAAGACTCCTGGGATAGTTGTCTGTGTTTTGATAATAATCTTTGGGGGAGTCACACTATTTTTTTTCTTCCAAATGAACAGACAGGAGATAGCTCCTCTCGCAACAGACGAGAAGGGCGCACAGATTAGGAACCTCACCTACTCTCTTCTCATAAAAAATACTGGGGGAGAGATGATCCCGCAGGCTGATATTTTTGTTAATGCTCCGAACAGAAAAACGGGTGGTCAACTCTGCTCACGACTTCATAGTGATTATTTAAGTTCAATAGTGATTGATGATAAAGAAAATCAGATGCTTCATTTTCCTTTCACTAACTTTCCGCCCTATGGTGTTAAGGCAATTGCGATTGACACCGAGTTGTTTGTGAAATCGGCGCCCCGTCAAGTTGAAACAAAATCCTTGGAGCGGTACCTGTTGGGTGATCGGTTTTGTGAAATTAGAGAGGTGGAGCTCATTAACCAGGCGAACTTGCTTCGCTCTAACACTCCAAAGGAAACTGCAAAAAAAATATTCCTCTGGGTTTCCACTGTACTGAAAAAAACCGGTTATCAAAAAAGTGAACGAGGTGCGTTGTGGGGTTTACGAAACAAAGAGGGGGATTGTACTGAATTCATGCATCTGTTCATTGCCTTATGCAGAATTAATGGAATCGCTGCCCGGGGGGTGAGTGGATACAGGGTGGTATCCGATACCCGCTTAAGTCCATCGGATTATCATGATTGGGCTCAAATATTTCTTGATGGCAGATGGCAGATTGCAGATCCCTATTACAATGTTTTTCTGGAAAAAGAAGAGGAGTATGTGGCTTTTCGTGTTCACGGACCACAAAGAGAGGAAAACTTTTTCCATCGCTGGCAATCCAGTGATCCTCGCCTGAAAGTAGTTATGACAAAATAATAATCAATAAAACAGTAAGTAGTGTCAATACCATGAGAACATTAATTCACTGTAAGGGTATCAGGACTCCTATGCTCATTCTTTTGCTCGTTCTTTTTGTCCAGCCTGCAGGAGTATCGAAAGGAAGTGTCGCCAACGAGTTACTGCAGCAGCCATCAAGTAATTCTTTCTTGATAGGAATCAACGAGGCGAAAGAACTCACAAACAAGACAAAACAAACTGTTTTCATTGATATTCGCCCTCAATCGCAATTCAATGAGGCGCATATTCCTGATTCTCTAAATATTGCTGTGCATTTCATTAAGAGCAAAACCTTTTTAAAAACAATGCATCTTATTCTTGTGAACCAAGGATTCGTTCGCGCCTCACTCATAGAAGGAGTCTCGGTTCTTCGGGAACGGGGTTTCAATGCGCATATTCTCGATGGTGGTTTGACTGCATGGAAACAACATGGAGAAAAGCTGGTGGGAGAGCAGACATCTGGCCAAGAGCTTTACATTGTACCTGCGGAAACAGTTGCTTATGAGCCGACAAATCAATTGCAACCTTTCTATGTTGCCACAAAGAATGATTCCGTGCTTACTATGCCTTTTCCCGCTTCAATCGACAACTCAATCCTCATGGCAGCAGAGGATGTTGACAGTTTTATCAGTGCAATACAAGAGAAGAAGAAAAGCTCTGACAGGATATTGGTCTTTAATACAGACGGCAATTATGAGGGAATTATAGAAAAATTACCCCATGACCTGCCGACAAGCGTGTTTTTTCTGGAAGGTGGTTTGAATAATTACCGCCGGGCTTTGGAAAAGATCGATGCTATGCATAAACCAAAAGAGCAGCGACTCAAAAAGACAGACACCTGCTCCACCTGTCCTTCCGCACCAGCACCTCCTCAATAACGAACCTGGAATATAATAATTCTCAACTAACTTCAATATAGCGAACAATTTGTGATGATCGTAAAAAAAATACAATTTACAACCGGCCTGTTTTTTCTTTTGTCTTTGTTGCTTCCAGCCCACTCTTTTGGGGTAACGCAAAGTGGTGCTCTGTTGAACGATGAGAACTGGTCAGGCTCAGTTGTGCTTACCGGAGATGTAATAGTGCCTTTGGGAATAACACTGACAATAGAGGCAGGTACCACTGTCAAATTTCCTGCCCTTGTCGATGATTCACAAGGTGGAAAATACCCAACCCTCTCAGAGCTCATTGTAAACGGAAAGTTGATTTCTCAAGGGAGCGGTAGCTCTCCTGTTCTCTTTACTTCAGAGAGCACAACAGCTGCAAAAGGAGATTGGGGCGGTATTATTATTGAGAGCAGTGAGGCTCAGTCTTTCTCGTATACAACCGTTGAATACGCAACCACAGGAATCGAATACCATGCTGCAGATGGTGAGTTTCTTGTAAGTATAGAAGATTCTACCATAAGAAATAATAGCGGGAACGGCGTTGCTCTTTATATTTCATCTACAGCGCAGGGAACTGTTAACCTGAATTATACTCATCTGCACGATAATACGGGAAAAGGAGTTTATGTAGAGGCAGATGGTGATTATGCACTTGTTGAGAGTACACTTACCGGCAATGAGGTGAATAATAATGGAAGTCAGGGGATATCTCTGGTCTGTAAAAATGGAGGCACCGGACAGCATACGGTAACAGGAAATACAGTATACGCAAATAGCAGTGATAATGTGTACTGTTCAGGTGCTGCGGATAGTGATGTTTCAGCCTTTTTCCTCGATAATATCATCCACACCTCTGCCCAAGTTGGTATATATCTTAATGAAAATCAGGCTGAATCCTTTACGGCGGAGATAAAAAATAACACCATCTCCAGTTGCAGCAAGGGTATTTATTTTTATCATTATGGTGGAGCCGCTCCAGCCACGTCCATCTTTGAAAATAACAAAATCCATTCCAATAATGGCAGTGGGGTTGAGATATATGCCCGATCTTCTTCCCTTAGCCCTGTTTTTAAAAAAAATACAATTGTTAATAATGCTCAGCAAGGCACCTATCTTCATTCCTACCAGGGGGCTCTCTCACCAGAATTTTTTCTCAACACAATTACGGGAAATGCACAATATGGAGTTAACTATCAGGCAACTGGTGCTCCACTCATCTATAACAATGAGTTGCAGGGAAATACAGTCGGTGGAGTATATCTGAAGGCCACGACAGTAAGTCATGTTCTTTATAATTCTTTTTCCGGGAATGAAGAAAATTTTCTTGTGAGCAATAATACCACAGCCATTGTTGATGCCCGCTATAACTCCTGTGGCAGCACTTTGACTGCAGAGATGGCAGCGGGAGATAATCCTAAAAATATATCCGCTATTTTTGATATCTTTGATGATTCCAGCAAGGGGAGTGTGGCTTATGTTCCATGGCTTGATAGTGAACACCATCTGGTCCCTACTCCTATTTCTTGGATTGTATCACCTGTTGACGGCCTCATAATCAAGGCAGAACAACTTCGTATTAAAGGCATCGCCTCTTCCCTTGCTGGCATTGAGCGGGTGGAAGTGAGTATGGATAACGGACAGACCTGGGCGGTGGCAAGCGGAACCAGCTTATGGCATTACGACTGGACGGTCCCGGCAGACGGTACGTATATCCTCCAGTCTCGTATTGTCACAACCACTGGAGAGGTGGAAAACCCAACCAACCACCATACGGTGATCATAGATTCTGCTCTGCCCACCACCTCCGGTAGCCTGACGGAAGACGAAACCTGGACAGGAGAGGTCACTCTGACAGGAGACGTCACGATCCCTGCCGGAATGAAGCTCACCATTGAACCTGGAACCACTATCAGTTTTCAGAGTCTGAGTGATGACCAATCCGGCGGCGGCGATGCTTCAAGGAGTGAACTGATAGTCAATGGGGAACTCACCGCCATCGGGACAGAGGCCTCTCCCATCACCTTCACTTCCACGGCCGCTTCTCCGGCCAGGGGTGACTGGGGTGGGATTTCCGTCAGCACCGGTGCGCCTCTGACCCTGGCACACTGCGTTGTGGAATATGGTACACATGGTGTTTCCTACCGGAGTTCGGAAGGCCATGCCCCTGTTCTGATCACTGATTCTATCATTCGTCACTCCAACGGTAACGGAATCCTTGTTGTTTTGGATTCCGGAACAGCCAGAAATATAAGCATAGCCAACAACCGGATCTACCAGCATGGCGGCAGAGGGATCCAGATAGACGGCACTGGTACTGATACTGCGCTGACCAGTTTAATCTCGGGCAATGAGATCTTTGAAACCGGTGGTTGGGGAGTATATCTCTATAATGCCAATGGGGGAAGGCTAGATCTGTCCTTTACCGCTAACAAAATCTTTTCCACCTTCCAGTACGGACTCTATCTCTATAGCCGTGACAACACAACACGCACAGATGCCGTTGTTGCTGATAATGAGATATCTGTTACATCAAGCGGTCTCTACCTTTATGATTATCTAGCCACGTCGTCGCAGTATGATGTGGAAAACAACACCATCTATAACTGTGTCAATGGCATCTATCACTACCGGCGTGGAACCTCTGCTGGCTCTGTGCTCTATGAAGGGAATCACCTTCATGATAACTCTGCTTCCGGCCTCTATGTTTATGGGTATAGTTCTTCCTTCATGCCTGAAATTCGTAACAATCAAATCCATAACAATGTTACCGGGATCTACATTAAACAGAACAGCGGTAGCATCAATTCAGAAATCTTTCTCAACAATATAACGGCCAATAGTGGGCAGGGTTTGCTTGTCCAAAGCAATGAAGCAAAAATCTTCAATAATCTGATCACCGATAACGGTAGCGATGGGATCTCACTTGCGGCAAGTTCTCCAAGTTACATCCTGTACAACACCCTTTCCGGCAATGGCAGGTATGGTGTTAACAACACTTCTTCGGTCGTTATCGATGCCCGTTATAAC
>JAHJNL010000071.1 GCA_018820855.1 Pseudomonadota bacterium
CGAAAGACTGTGAGCCCCTCTTTAAGGCTGAGCTGAAACCAGTCACGGCAGGTAACCCGGTTGCCGGTCCAGTTATGGAAATATTCGTGGGCGATCACCCCTTCTATGCCGAGATAATCCTGATCTGTTGCCGTTTCTTTGCTGGCCAGGACATATTTGGAATTAAAGACATTGAGTCCCTTGTTCTCCATGGCCCCCATATTAAAATCATCGACCGCCACAATCATGAAGGTATCCAGATCATATTCAAGGCCAAAGACCTCTTCATCCCACTGCATGGCCTTTTTCAAAGAATGCATGGCATGGTCACATTTCTCACGGTTCCTGGCCTGCACATAAATGCGCAGATCGATGTTTCGCCCGGAGCGGGTACAAAAAGTATCCTGGAGAAAAACGAGATCCCCGGCCACCAGGGCAAAGAGATAACAGGGTTTAGGAAAGGGATCCTGCCATACCGCATAATGACGACCGTCGGGCAGATCACCATCTTCCAGGAGATTGCCATTGGACAGCAGGACAGGGCAGCTCTGCCGGTCCGCCTCTATGCGGGTGGTAAAACGGGCCATCACATCAGGTCGGTCCAGGTAATAAGTAATCTTGCGAAACCCTTCCGCCTCGCACTGAGTACAAAAATTACCGCTGGAGCGATAGAGTCCTTCCAGGGCGGTATTGGTATCAGGATAGATTCTGGTGGTCGTCTCCAGGACAAAACTGTCCGGAACCTCGGGGATGGTCAAGCCGTTCTCATCTTTCTCGTAGGCCTGCGGCAAGAGTTCTTTACCGTCAATGGCCAGAGAAAGGAGTTCCAGTTCCTGCCCATCAAGAATAAGTGGTGCCGTTCCCTGAAAAGCCTCGTTCTTTTTCAGAGAGCTTGACGCACGAACCACACAGTCTTTGTCAGTGAGAACAAAGGTCAGAGTGATTTCGTCAACCAGATAAGGCGGTACTTGATAATCCTTTCGATAAATAGTGGAATGGGCTGTTTCAGTCATATTTTTTCCTTTTAGAATGGGCTATCCAGCTTTGGCATTGACAGCCCTGTCCATTTCATTATATTTCCTTTCTAATATACAGAGAAATTCCGTACCCACTGTAACCAATCACAGTGTTCTCAACAATATGTTATTAGCTACACAGATACAGTAAATTGACATAGCTGCCTCATCTTTTCACAACAGTTTGTGTCCGCCCCAGGTTAATCTATGCAGCGGCATGCTATTGTGCGAAGAAGAGCTGCCCGAGACAGTTTACCATCATTCACCATAGCAAATTTGAGGGATTATCCCCATGATCACCATTAATGAAAACTATCTGAAGCTCCAGGCCTCCTACCTCTTTTCAAATATTGCCAAACGTGTAAACGCCTTTCAGGAGGCCAACCCGGACAAGGAGATCATCCGCCTGGGCATAGGCGATGTCACGCGCGCCCTGCCCCAGGCCTGCACTGAGGCCTTCCACAAGGCCATCGACGAGATGGCCACAGACGCTGGTTTCCATGGATACGGCCCGGAACAGGGCTATGAATTTCTTCGTGCAGCCATTGCCAAGAATGATTTTCAGGCCAGAGGGGCCGATATTGCCGCAGACGAGATTTTTGTCAGCGACGGAGCCAAGTGCGACACCGGCAATATCCAGGAACTTTTCACCCAGGACATCAAGGTTGCCATCCCCGACCCGGTCTATCCGGTCTATCTCGACACCAATGTCATGGCTGGACGGACAGGTGCCTTTGCAGACGGCAGGTATCAGGGGCTCATCTATCTTGATTCGACAAAAGAGAACAACTATGTCCCCAGCCTGCCAAGCGAAAAGCCGGACCTCATCTACCTCTGTTTCCCCAACAACCCCACCGGTTCCACCATCACCAAGGCAGAACTGAAGACCTGGGTCGATTATGCCAGGGAAAACAAGGCCATCATCCTCTTTGATGCCGCCTACGAGGCCTTTATTCGCGACGAATCGTTGCCCAAATCCATCTATGAGATTGAAGGGGCACGGGAGGTGGCCATTGAATTTCGTTCATTTTCCAAAAACGCCGGTTTCACCGGAACCCGCTGCGCCTACACCGTGGTTCCCAAAGAATGCTGCGCATTTGACTCCAAAGGTGGAAAACAGTTCATTCACCCATTATGGAATCGTCGTCACTGCACCAAGTTCAACGGGGTCTCCTACCCTGTCCAGCGTGCGGCAGAAGCCGTTTACAGCGAAGAGGGCAAGGCCCAGGCCAAGGCCCTGGTTGCCGGTTATCTGAAAAATGCCGATCTCATCGCCAGCGAAATTCAGGAACTGGGATACGATTTTGTCGGTGGAAAAAATGCTCCCTATATCTGGATCGAAGGCAAACGGGATTCCTGGGAATTCTTCGACATGCTCCTCAACAAGGCCGGAGTGGTCTGTACGCCCGGTGCAGGATTTGGCAAATGCGGCGAAGGATACATCAGACTCTCTGCTTTCAACTCCTACGAGAATGTGGAAAAAGCCATGGCCAGAATCAAAGAAGCACTGGCCTGAGAAGAACACCAAAGGCTGAAGGAAAAGTACCTTCTTCCTTCAGCCTTCAGCTCCTGAGGAGTTCTATTTTCAAACTTTCAACTCTCCACTTTCAACTATCCCTCTCCAGCTCTGTCGGCAGGAAGCTGATTTGTTCCCCCTTGCCACTCATCTCCTGGAAATCCTTAAATCCCCGGGCCTGCAAAAACTGTATGACTCCCTGCACCAGTCGTTCCGGGGCCGAGGCCCCGGCAGTGATGCCAATGGTGGAGACTGATTCCAGCCACTGCATATCTATATCAGTCTCGTCATCAATCAGATAGCCGTGCATCCCTGCCCGTTCGCCTACCTCACGTAACCTGTTGGAGTTGGAACTGTTCTTCGACCCCACCACCAGCAGTATTTCACCACTCTTTGCCAGCTCCAGCACTGCCTTCTGTCGGTTCAGGGTAGCATAACAGATATTCGATCTCAGACCTCTGATATCTGAAAAACGATGCAGTAAAACATTCCTGATTCCGGCAATATCATCCTGGCTCAGAGTGGTCTGAGTTACATAGGCAACCCGTGTGGGATCCTTCACCTGTACATTTCCGGCTTCCTCTTCCGAGGCCACGATATGGACGCCATTCTCAACCCGCCCTGCAGTTCCTTCAACCTCGGGATGACGATGATGACCTATAATCAGGACATCATACCCTTCATCATGATATCTTTCCACCATCCGGTGTACAGAACTGACAAGGGGACAGGTTCCGTCGATGGTTCGCAATCCAAGCATCTTTGCATGCTCCTCAGTGGCCACCGACACACCATGGGCACTGAAAATACAGATAGCCCCTTTCGGTACCTCCGCCATATCATCGACAAAAACTACTCCCAAATCTTCAAGTTCCTGCACCACATGTTTATTGTGAACAATTTCATGGAGGACATAAACAGGAGCCCCATATTGCTGCACGGCCAGTTTGACCGTGGCAATGGCCCTTTCCACTCCGGCACAAAACCCTCTTGGATTTGCCAGGATAATTTTTTTTTGTGCATTCCCCATTGATTCCCCTGTTAACCTAAAAAAACAATTACCTGCAAAACTATGCGATTAGGATAGAGATTTATACAATATTGTTCGAATCTTCAAGACTCTTCATTTCTCCAAAACCACCTTTTTATATTTTTGATTTTTTATTTTCAGTTTGACTTGCTATAATCTAACGTCTAGCGTCTATTAAGATCAAGCGATTCAAGGATTTTCAGCAACTATTCTCAACTTTACAGGAAATAACATTATGACTCAGTCTCAAGCATTTACAGTAACACAACCAACCAGAATTCAATTCGGAGCCGGGGCGATTTCAGATCTTGGCAAGACAGTTAAGGATTTCAACGGTACCAATGTCTTTCTTGTCGTAGACCCGGGCCTCGTTAAAGCGGGCCTGATTTCCCCTATCACAGCTCCTTTGGAAAAAGAACAAATCCCTTTTACCATATATGACAACATTGATCCTGAACCTGGCCTGAAACTGGCCGACAAAGGCTACAAACTTGCTAAAAAAGCGGGTTGCGATTGTGTGGTTGGAGTGGGTGGCGGCTCCGCCATGGATGTGGCCAAAGCGATTGCAATCCTCCTTACCAACGGTGGCAAGGCAGCAGACTATCTTGGCCTGGGACTGATCAAAAAGCCGGGTGTACCCAAAATCATGGTCCCCACCTCTGCCGGGACAGGAGCTGAAGTAACATTCACCGCAGTCTTTATTAATGAAAAGACCGGTTCCAAAGGGGGAATGAACGGCGATCCGCTGTACCCCGATGCGGCTATCCTCGACCCGAAACTCACCCTCAGCCTGCCGCCCCATGTTACAGCCTTCACCGGTATCGATGCCCTTACCCATGCATTGGAGTCCTACACCTCCACCCAGGCCCATGTCATTTCCGAAATGTACTCACTGGAGGCCATTCGTCTCATTGCCGGGAGCCTGCCGGCGGCCTATGCCAACGGCTCCAACCTTCAGGCCCGTACAGACATGCTCATGGGCTCACTGCTCGGCGGCAAAGCACTCGCCACTGCCGGAGTAGGACTGGTCCATGCCATGGCCTATCCCATGGGAGGCATGTTTGGCATCCCCCACGGACTGGCAAATGCGGTTCTCCTGCCCTATGTAGTTGAATACAACCAGATAGGAAATATGGAAAAATTTGCGATACTGGCTGAAGTCCTCGGACAAAACACCGATGACCTGACTCTGCGTGAAGCAGCAAGCCTCTGTGCCGAAGCCCTTTTTGAGTTGAACGCTGACGTAGGCATCCCAGCCACTCTCAAGGACCTTGACATCCCCTTTGACAAGATTCCTGAAATGGCTGCAATCGCCCTTACCGTGACCCGCCCTGTAGAAAACAACCCCAGGAAGCCAACGCTTGAAGACGTCATTTCTATCTATGAAAACGCCTATGAAGGCATAGCTTACTAAACCTAAGCAGACCGGTCCAGCACCTTATTCCGCAGTGATCCAATGAATAAAATCACTGACGGCCAACAACGTTGACAGACTGCGGCGTACCTCATGGTATGCCGCAGTGATGGAAAATTGGCAACAATGAAGCAGAAAAGGAGTTTTCACGAGACATCAACAGCTCACCCCCTAGAATAATACTGTATACACCCTATTCACGGGCAGTTTCCCTGCCCAAACAACCCTCAACAAGGAGTGATAAACATGAACAAGTTGTTTGGAGTTATGTCAGCAATCTGCCTGAGTACGGTCATGACATTTGCCGCAGCCAATGATTCATACGCGCAAAAACGTATTGTCTTTGGTGGTGGTCCGGCTGGCGGAACCTTCCAGGTGGTAGCCAATGCCATCCAGGTTTACAAACCTGTTAAAGAGATGACTGACTTCACAGTCAAAGCCCAGTCATCTGCAGGTTCTGTTGAAAACCTGCGTAAGATCAACGCAGGGAAGATGGATTTCGGTGTCGTCTACTCAGGGCATGTCTACCTGGGAGCCAACGGCATGATGAAAAATGATACCAAAAAATACGAAAATGTCCTGGCCGTTTCCTATCTCTACGGTGCGCCCGCGCAACTTGTTGTCCGTAAAGACTCCGGCATCAAGTCTGTTAAAGATCTTGAAGGCAAAAAAGTCGGTGTAGGTAATGCAGGTTCCGGAGCATTTGCCAACTGTGAACTCTTCTTCAGCCACATGGGCATCTGGGACAAGATTGAGCGAAATGCCATGGGTTACAACGATGCGGCGGCAGCATTCGGCAACAATCAGCTTGATGCTTTCTGGCTTTTTACCGCCTTTCCCTCAGGAGCCGTTATCATGGCTGCTCAGACCAACGATATCGCCATGGTTGACCTTGAAGCCGATGCCGTTTCCTCAGGCTTTTATCAAAAATACCCCTACTTCTCCAAACTCAGCATACCTGCCGGTACCTACAAGGGTGTTGATACTAATACCCCCTCCTTTCAGGATTCTGCCCTGTGGGTAGCCAACAAAGATGTACCCGAGGATGTGGTCTACAAACTGCTCTCAGTCATCTACACTGACGAGGGTCTTGCCCATATGATCGGTCAGAAAAAGACTTTTAAAGAGATGTCGGTCAAAAACGGCGTCAACGGCATCGTCACCCCGATGCATCCTGGTGCCATTAAGTTCTGGAAAGAAAAAGGTATTCTGTAATTTCTTTTTCCAAGAGTCCAGTAAGCGGCAGGACAATACATGCCCTGCCGCTTTTTTACTCACAATGAGGCACGGAACAGGGAAGAGAACTTTTCAGCCGTTATCCTTCTTCTCTGTTCCGTGCTCCATATTCTTTTGCAATTACTCCATGGATGAGGTCTCCCCTTGTATGACGAGCTAAAGCGATTTGAACAGATACTCTTTGATGTCTGTGCCGTCGGCCTGCTGTTCTTTTACTCCTATGCCGCAATCATATCCCCGGCAGCAACCCAGTACCATCGAGGGATATATGTCATCATTACCTATGTTCTGGTCTTTCTTCTTTACCGTTCAAAATCCCTGCCAGGACGGATAATTGACTACATTTTAATCATCCTTTCAATTATTACCGTCAGCTACTGGATTTACAACTTTGAGGCCATCAACTACCGGACAGGAGCAGAGACCCCGCTTGATATGGGTATAGCCGTTGTCGGCGTGCTCATAGGCATTGAACTTGCCCGACGGGTAGTGGGCAACATCTTTGTCGTTATCGGCGTTGCCATGCTGGCCTACGGCGTCTACGGGAATCACATGCCGGACATACTCTCCCATGCCGGAGACAGCTTCCCCTCCCTCTGTACCTCTATCTTTTACAAGAGTGACGGAATTTTCGGGATTATGGCCAATGTCCTTGCCACCTATATCCTCCTCTTTGTCCTCTTCGGTGCCTTTCTTGAAAAGTGCGGAGCCCAGAAATTCTTCATCGACTTTCCCCTGGCAGCAGTGGGACACAAAATCGGAGGACCAGCAAAGGTTGCAGTAATTGCCTCCGGCCTTTTTGGATCCATCTCCGGCAGTGCCATTGCCAATACCGTCTCCACCGGTGCCTTTACCATTCCCATGATGAAAAAGGCCGGGTTTAAACCCCATATTGCCGGAGCAATTGAACCTGCAGCCTCCATCGGTGGTATGTTCATGCCTCCGATCATGGGAGCCGGTGGCTTTATCATGGCCGAGCTCACCGGCCTTCCTTACTCCAGAATAATGCTGGTAGCCCTTTTTCCTGCCATCATGTACTTTTTCTCCGTCTTTGTTATGGTCCATTACGAAGCAAAAATGCACAACATTGTCGGGGAAAAATCCGAACATAGCGCCTGGGAGATATTCAAAGCCGAATGGTATTACACTATTCCTCTTATCGTGATCACCATTTTCATGCTTTATGGCTATTCTCCGGGCTACTCCGCTATCCTCGGACTTATCTCCTGTATTGTTATTTCCTGGTTTCGCAAAGAGACCCGCATCGGCCCCAAGGAGTTCATCGAAGCTGCCAGATCAGGAGCCGAATCAAGTCTCAAGATCGGCGCCACAGTGGGTGTCATCGGTATTATCATCGGCGTCCTCACCTTCAGCGGACTGGTTCTCACCTTTGCCGACATTGTCATTGAACTTGCAGGCGGTTCACTGGTCATGACGATACTGCTTGTCGCCCTCGCTTCTCTGGTACTGGGAATGGGTGTTCCGGTCACCGCCGCCTACCTTATTACAGCAGTAGTTGCAGTCCCGGCACTGACCCACCTCGGAGTTAACGAACTCGCCGCCCATATGATTGTTTACTGGCTGTCCCAGGATTCGAACATCACACCACCTGTATGCATTGCCGCCTTTGCCGGTGCAACCATTGCCAAGGCCAATATGTGGAGAACCGCCTTTTCTGCGTTTAAATTTGCCAAATTTCTTTACCTCGGTCCCTTCCTCTTCGGTTTTGTACCAGGATTTTCCCTTACCGGAACCCCTATGGATATACTTAAGGCCTTTATTCTTATCATCTTCGGTACCTGGCTCTATTCCTACCTTCTCAGCGGCATCTGGCTGAAAACACTTTTCACAAAAAAACAGACTGCCTAATACGCCAAAGAGCGTGTGGAATTCTTTTACGAATTCCATACGCTCTTCACTCCGCCCCGCTCAAGAAAGTAGCATCGTCTCGTAACAGGTGAATATTTTATGGTTTATTCACCTGGCTTCGTTTACTATCTCTATACTGACGCAGAACAAAAAATGTTATGACATGCCCCTTGCTCATGTCATAACATTTCTTGTTCATTGCACAATTTCCCTATTATCTTTTGCCGGAAAACAACAGAAATAACTGTTCAACACCACAGATAAGTAATTACACTGCGAGATGACTCTTTTTTTTTTGCATTCATCCGAACAGTTGCAACCTGGAAACAACATGAAACGAATAGAAAACTGGGTGGGCCGTTTAGTGGTCAAATATCGTTGGCTTTTTATTCTAGGCCTGCTGACTGTTGCCCTGTTATCTGCAAGCGGTATGCGTTTTCTTACATTTTCCAATAACTCCAGGATGTTCTTTTCCAAAGAGAACCCACAACTACAAGCCCTTGAAGCCCTGGAACAGACATATACCAAAGTAGAAAACGTCCTGTTTATCATCGCACCAAAATCAGGAAATGTATTTGAACGCCAAACGCTTGCAGCCCTTGAATTTCTCACAGAAGAATCATGGAAGATTCCTTTTTCAAGCCGTGTTAATTCGCTGAGCAATTATCAACATACCCGCGCATTGGCAGATGACCTGATTGTTGAAGATCTTATCCGAAATGGAAATGCACTCACTGACAAAGAGATATCGGACATAAAAACTGTTGCCCTTACAGAACCCCTGCTCCTCAATATTATGATTGCCGGAGATGGGAGCGTCACCGCCGTAAATATCAACATTATCAAACCGGAAGACAACAGCTACGGAACAGAAAAGGTCAGTGCTGCGGCTGTACAATTAAAAAAGACCATGGAAGACAGATATCCGTTTCTTGATATTTACCTTACCGGGGGAGTAATGATCGACAGTGCCTTTGCGGAAGCACCGGCAAGGGATATGCGAGCCCTTATCCCCCTCATGTTTGCACTCCTGCTCGGTCTCCTTGTGATTTCACTCCATTCCGTTCTGGCCACCACTTGCACGCTGCTGGTCATTATCCTTTCGGCTGTCACCGGGCTTGGTCTTGCCGGCTGGTTAGGGATAGCTATCACTCCCGCTTCTGCCAATGCACCCATCATTATTCTTACCCTGGCAGTTGCAGATTCCATTCATATTCTGGTCAC
Organism: Pseudomonadota bacterium; assembly: GCA_018820855.1. Taxonomy (GTDB): domain Bacteria; phylum Desulfobacterota; class Desulfobulbia; order Desulfobulbales; family Desulfocapsaceae; genus Desulfocapsa. The sequence continues at coordinate 9,285 of JAHJNL010000071.1, forward strand.
CATGTTTCATCAGATGCGCCAAGGGGTAACGCAACACAAAGCCATTCAGGAATCGCTGCGCATCAATTTCCAACCTGTCTTTGTCACCAGTATAACTACTGCTATTGGTTTCCTGACCATGAATTTTTCAGATGCTCCTCCCTTTCGTGATCTTGGTAATATTGTAGCAATGGGAGTAATATCCGCATTTATCTACTCTGTCTTTTTTATGCCTGCCCTTACTGCTGTTCTTCCCTTGAAAACAAAACAGAAATATCAGAACCGGAATCACCTCTTTTCCAAGCTCGGTGAAGTTGTTATTGCCTGGCGATCTCCTATTTTGTGGTCCATGCTTATCCTCATATTTTTCACCACTGCTGGAATATCAAAAATTCAACTCAATGATGAATTCATCAAATATTTTGATCACAGTTATGATTTTCGTGTGGCATCCGATTTTTCTGCCGAACATCTCGCTGGCCTGGAAATCATCGACTGGGCCCTTGAATCCGGTGAAGAAGGAGGAATCAACAATCCGGAATATCTGCAAAAAGCTGATGCCTTTGCCCAGTGGTTTCGTTCACAGCCTGAAGTAAGGCATGTCTACGCCTTCACCGATATCATGAAACGCCTGAATCAGAACATGCATGGTGATGACCCGGCCTGGTATCGCCTGCCGGAACAGAGGAATCTGGCGGCCCAATACCTGCTCCTTTATGAGATGAACCTGCCCTTTGGCCTGGATCTTAATAACCGCATCAATCTTGACAAGTCGGCCACCAGAATGACCGTGTCCACTCCCAACATCGGTACAGCCGGGGTACTGGATCTGGAACGACGTGGCCGAAAATGGCTGGAAGAGAATGCACCATCCATGACCACCTATGGCTCCGGCCTTTCAATAATATTTTCTCACATCTCAGAGAGAAATATCCGATCCATGCTGAAGGGCTCTGTCCTCGCCCTTTTTCTCATCTCACTGATTCTGATTATAGTCCTGAGAGACCTCAAATTAGGGCTACTCAGCCTGCTGCCAAACCTTGCCCCTGCCTTTATGGCCTTTGGCGTCTGGGGAATTTTCGTCGGTCAGGTGGGGCTCGCAGTATCAGTACTGATTGCCATGACGCTTGGTATAGTGGTTGATGACACCGTCCACTTTCTTACGAAATACCAGCGCGGTCGCAGGGAACATGGAATGAATTCCGAAGATGCTGTTCGCTATGCCTTCAACACCGTAGGATCTGCCATATGGATCACCACCATCGCCTTGGCAGGAGGGTTCACGGTTCTCTCTTTTTCCGGATTTCAGATCAACGCCCATATGGGAGCAATGACTGCCTTAACCATCAGTCTTGCCCTGCTTCTAGACTTTTTCTTTTTACCTGCTCTTCTCTTGAAGATGGACAAATGACAGTCCATATGGAGCACAGCTGCATAATGAGTTGCACTTGTTGATATAATAACAACAGAATATTTACCTGTACCTGATACGTTAACCTGGAGACTGACCATGCGATCTTTTCTAACAACTCTGTTTTTAGGAGCATCTTTACTGAGTGTTCCCTACGCTTTTTCGGAAACTGCTGAAGAAAAAGGGCTGGCCATTGCCATGGAAGCCGATCGCAGAGGTGATGGATTTATCGATTACACTGCGGATATGGAAATGATCCTGAAAAACAGGCACGGTAACGAGAGTAAACGATCCATTCGTATCAAGACCCTTGAAGTGCCTGGCGATGGTGACAAGAGCCTTTCCATCTTTGACACGCCAAAAGACGTAAAAGGCACGGCCTTTCTTACCTTTTCCCATAAGGTCGGCGATGATGATCAATGGCTCTATCTTCCAGCCTTGAAGCGGGTAAAACGCATCAATTCCCGGAACAAATCCGGCTCATTTATGGGAAGTGAATTTGCCTATGAAGACATTGCCAGTCAGGAGGTTGAGAAATACAACTATAAACACCTGAGAGAGGAACAGTATCAGGGCCAGAACTGTTTTGTTGGAGAGAGCTACCCGGTTGACCAACAAAATTCCGGATACACCAAGCGCCTAACCTGGACCGACAAAAAGGAATACCGCGTTCTCAAGGTGGAGTATTACGATCGTAAGCAGAGCCTGCTCAAAACCCTTACCACTGAAGATTACCAACAGTATCTTGGCAAATACTGGCGACCCGGTATGATGCACATGGTGAACCATCAGACCGGAAAGTCCACGACCCTGCTCTGGAAGAATTATCAGTTTCGCACAGGACTCTCAGACAATGATTTCAACAGTACAAGCCTGAAACGTGCAAGATAATAGACACCGCAACATATATTCGCCTGTTCACTCCCTGCCCAGGCAACTCCTGCAGATAAGTATCTCCTGCACTCTTCTGACGTTGTTTCCTGCATGGAATGCAATGGGACTGGAAATGGATGGCGACATCTCCGGGGAGGGCCGCCTCTTTCTCCAGGATGCAGCCTTTACCAACCAGGAAGACGCCTCGGCCTCGGTGGCCGCCAACCTTGAACTCTATCATGACTTTGACGACAGCCTCAGCCTCACTTTGGCCGCCTTTTATCGTCTCGATGCCTCAGACAGTGAGCGTAGCCATGGTGATCTGCGGGAAGCAAAGCTGCTGTATCTTACCGATAACTGGCAACTCACCGTGGGCCTTGACCGGGTGTTTTGGGGGGCCACCGAATTTGTCCATCTTGTAGACATCATAAATCAAACCGACCAGGTGGAAGCCCTGGACGGTGAGGAAAAACTCGGCCAGCCCATGGTCCACCTCGTTATTCCGAAAGAATGGGGCACTGTGGAGGGTTTTGTCATGCCCTGGTTCAGGGAACGCACCTTCCCAGGTGAAAAAGGAAGATTTCGGTCGCCACTGCCCGTGGATACAGACCACACGCTCTACGAGAGCAGCAGTGAAGAACATCATCTGGACCTGGCCCTGCGTTACAGCACCTCCCTTGCCAATAGCGATATCGGTCTCTACTACTTCAACGGCACGGCCCGCGATCCTGTCCTGCTTTTCTCACTCGACCACGCAGGAGCACCAATCCTCTTTCCCTATTACGAACAGATCGGCCAGTCCGGTCTTGACCTGCAATTGGTAGCTGGAGAATGGCTGTTCAAGGGGGAAGCCCTCTACCGGATCGGACAGAGCCGTTCTTTTGCCGCCACCACCTTCGGATTTGAGTATACCCTGCCAGGACTCGGCAATTCAATGATGGATCTTGGCATGATCGGTGAGTATGTCTATGATGATCGTGACAACGGCTGGCTGCCCACCATCTATGACAACGACCTCATGGCCGGTCTGCGCCTCTCTGTCAATGACATAGACGATTCAACCATCCTCGTCGGGGCAATCCGAGATCTCGAGTATTCTTCAACCATCATCGCCATCGAAGCAAGCCGCCGCCTGGGAGACAACATCCGCCTCAACCTTGACGCCTCTTTTTTTCTCAACATCTCCGATCAGGATCCTGCCTACAGTCTGGCCAGAGATGACTTTTTCCGCCTGGAGATCATCTGGTACTTTTAACCAGCAAATCTTCCAAGCCCCCTTATGACAAAATGCCGTTGAATGATTCCTTTTCTTTAAACTTGTATCTTTTTTGAAGGAGAACTATAAGGCCACTCTCATTAACATTTTCACATAGTGACAGAACATGGAAAAAGACAGAGGGCTAGCGGCCGCATTCGGAGCATTCATTATATGGGGAATGCTCCCTCTCTACTGGAAGGCGCTGTCATCTGCCATTCCCATCGAAATCCTCTGTCACCGCATTACCTGGTCTACACTTGTAACCATACTTCTTCTGCTTCTCTGGAAAAGAACAGGTTCGATGCTCAAGGCATTAAAAGACAAAAAAATCCTTCTCACCTTTCTTCTCACCTCACTGCTCCTGTCCACAAACTGGCTGATCTATATATGGGCTGTGAACAGTGACTATATCGTCGAATCCAGTCTCGGCTATTACATCAATCCTCTGATCAATGTAATTCTTGGCGTTCTCTTTCTTAAGGAACGATTACGCACCCCCCAATGGGCTGCCATACTCCTGGCAGCTATCGGGGTCTGTTACCTGACCTTTGCCTACGGCCACTTCCCCTGGATCGCCATTGTTCTGGCCCTTACTTTTGGTCTGTACGGACTCCTGCGCAAAATCGCCCCACTCCCCTCTCTGGAAGGACTCTGCCTGGAAACCTCCATTCTCTGTATCCCAGCCCTGTTGGTCCTTCTCTACCTCGGAAATCATGGCGAGCTGGCTTTTGTCCAGCAGAACGGAACCATCCAATTCCTTTTCGTGGCCGCAGGAATCGTGACCTCCCTGCCCCTCATTCTGTTCGGCTATGCGGCTCAAAAACTTCCACTTTCGACCCTAGGCGTTATTCAGTATTTGGCACCATCCCTACAGCTCTGTATCGGTATTTTTGTCTACGGAGAACCCTTTCCCCAGGAACAGATGATCGGTTTTATCTTGGTCTGGTGTGGCCTGGCTATCTATGCTCTGGAGGGCATTATGAAACAAATAGGAAGAAAAAAGGCCAGGCTTGAAGCCTGATATGGAGAAAGGACGCAAGGACGGTCAGGATGACAACCACTCTTCAACTTCGGGACTGAGGTAAACAGTATCGAGAAGTTCAGCTGCCCAGGCCTCACCTTTATCTCTTAAACGTCTGCACAGTCGCACCGCAGTTACCTGAAGGACCGGAAGATCACTCCAGATCACCTCTTCCAGATAATGCATCTCCTGAGGATTCAGCTTGCTTGTTTCCACAACATCCTTGCAACTCTCACAGAGAAACAGGGTGTGATCTTCACTGGGGAGCTCCGGAACAGGCGGTATCTCAATGGAATAGAGAGTCCCATGGGCATGGGAACATAATTCGCACTTTGCACCAGAGCGGCGCACCAGGGTTTTACCAAGAAATGAAAGTTGTTCCAGGCGCTGCTGGTGTTTTTCGTGACCTTGAGACATCTTCCTTCTCCTTTCACTCCTGTAAAAGATCGGCCAGCTCTTCCGGGGTGAGAAGAGAGCGTAACTCACGAGAACGGCGATCAGAAGCAATACGCCGTTCTCGTGCCTTCCGTCGATCAACTCCCAGACGTGTCTTTAGCAGAGATCGCATCCAGGCCTTTAAAGAACGGCGAACGGGGGGAGCTTCTTTCCGATAGTCAAATCGGCGTTCCACGACATACCGTCTCTCAGAATGTCTTCTCCGTTCACCAACAGCTCCCCGCCGGTCAACGCCATCCCAATTTTGTGGAGTATTGTCTGTCATGACACAATAAACATAGAAATGAAACACAGCAGCTGCTGAAGTCCAGCCCTTTGATTCCATACAATCAAAAAACGCCTGACATCATACACACCCGTGCCTATTAATTCACTCTAATTCGTGAAATAATATTTAGTTACACCAGAATCAGGGATTCTGGCAGGGTCTCATAACCTGTTCTGAAAACAGACCTATATGGGCCTGAAAACAGTTCATGATACTCTCAGAAAAGTCGTCAACCACAACCGTCATGCAATAGCCGCAGTTGAGAGTGAGGAGAAACGAATCGGACGGCGAGACAAAGGTCTAGACGTTGTAGTATTCCCGGTACCAGGCAACAAACCGTTTCACTCCTTCTTCCAAAGAAGTGTCGGGCTTATAGCCAAAGTCCCGAATCAGGTCATCCACGTTGGCATAAGTGGCCTGGACATCACCTGGCTGCATGGGAAGGAAATTTTTATCCGCCTTTTTCCCAAGATTTTCTTCGAGAAGATGAATAAAATGCAAAAGACGCTCCTTTTTATTGTTACCAATATTATACACCCGGTAAGGGCAATAAGAAGTCGCAGGATCCGGGTTCGCACTATTCCAGGAAAAATCAGGCTCCGCAGGCTTCTGAACAACCCGGGCAACCCCTTCCACGATATCATCGATATAGGTAAAATCACGTTCCATATTCCCATTATTAAAGACATTAATCGGCTCTCCGGCCAGGATGGCTCTGGCAAAAAGCATAGGCGCCATATCCGGTCTCCCCCATGGCCCATAAACAGTGAAGAACCTTAACCCGGTACAGGGAAGGCCAAAGAGATGGCTGTAAGAATGGGCCATGAGCTCATTGGATTTTTTGGAAGCGGCGTAGAGGGAGACAGGGTGATTAACGTTGTCATGCTCGGAATAAGGCTGATGGGTATTGGCGCCGTAAACCGAACTTGACGAGGCATAGACAAAATGCTTCACTCCGGAATGCCTGCAGCCCTCAAGGAGATTAGCAAAACCGACGATATTGGTGTTAATATAGGATGCGGGATTGATCAGAGAATAACGGACGCCAGGCTGGGCAGCGAGGTTAACCACAGCATCAAAGCGGTTTTCGGAAAAAAGTTTTTCCATGGCCCCACAATCGGAAATATCCAGATCCAGATGGTGATAGCCCTCACCGGATGCGATCCGGGCCAACCGATCCTGCTTCAGCCCCACATCATAATAATCGGTGAGTGTATCAATACCAAAGACATCACAACCGTTCTTTCGGAGTTTTTCTGCCAGAAAGGCACCTATGAAACCGGCTGTACCGGTCACCAATATCTTCTTCATCTGTCCATCAATCATCAAAATCGCCTTCCGGTCCCTTTTCTGTATCGAGCTGTGCCGCACGTTCAATAATCTTTTTCTGTGTCCAGTCCGCCGGGTCTTCTATACGCTCCGCTTTTGCTCCCAAATCATAAGAACCGGCCGTGAGAATAGCCTCTTTCGCCAAATCCGCTGAACCATCGGCAGAAAAGACATCGACAAGCATATTATAGACAAATTCTTCTACCCGTTTAGCCATCCGTTCACGAATTTCCCGTGGCTGACCAAGGAGTCTGGTCTCAAAGGGGAGATTCAGTCCTTTATATCCGCCTCCCTTCCAACCCTTATCGTCAGCATAGGCCACCATCTGTGCCCACATCTCTTCGCTGACGCCTTCTCCCTTGACCTTGATAAACCGTCCGTTGTTATCAAGAAGGGCATTTCCATAGTCATTGACCTCAAGCCCCCAGGATACCATCTGCAGGGCCGTGGCCACATTGGCTTTAGTGGTTTTGGTGTCGCGGGCTATGGCGCGAAGTCGGTCGGAGCTGTTTCCGGAGGTGCCATGCTGCGCACCTGATATGCCATACGGGGCAAGGGCTCTGTGAATCTCAGCGGTCAGTTCCACCTGAATTCCCTGGCCACTGGCCTCGATCCCATGTGTGGTTCCATTGTTGAGGGCGATCCAGTCGGCGCTTATGCCATGGGCGTTTAAGCCCTTGATCAGAAAGGAAGCATCATCCACAGTGGACAAGCCCTGAGTGCCTTTGATTTCTCCCACCTCCGTTTCAAGACCTGCCCAATCCGGAATACAGCTGTTCAATGCAAGATTGGCAAAGAGATTTTTGTCATCGGGCATATGCGAGGCATCAATAGCAATGGAAGTGATCCCGGCATCAAAGATAGTGGGAATCTCCACCTTGGCTACCGCAATATCACTTTCTCGTTTGATTCCGTAATGATCGGCATGAATGGCTACCGGTATTGTGATTGCCAGCTCATTGCACAAACTGTCAACCAAGCGGGCCATGTTCCAGTAATTCACAGCACAATAGGCAGTAGCCCCGCCTTCTGAACGGGCAATCTCGATAATGAGAGCGGAGTTGGCACGTTGAGCTGCCTGCAACGCCCCTCGCACAACAAAATAGCTGCGTCCGTTGGCTGCCATAGTCATGGCCGCGCCTTTAGCCAGAAGCCCCCTGTCTATCACCTTGCCACTGACCAACAGGGCCTGGGAATGGGGAAAAAGTTTCCTGATATTGGGTGGACGACCGATTTCAAGGATCTTTGCATATCCTGCACTATCACTCATAGAGACCTCCTTTGACTGTTATCTTCGTTATTCACTGCTCATCCCTTATACCGTATCAGAGGCAAGAAATCCAGAATCGCGGAAAATGTTTATTCATTCTTTTCAGAAGATTCCGAATCAAACTCCACCATTCCCTTCTCCTGAAAATCGGCAAAAGTTTTTTTC
>JAHJNL010000072.1 GCA_018820855.1 Pseudomonadota bacterium
GAAGTTAGAAAAGAAGCAAGTGCGTGGCAGGAACATAGAAACAATAAAAATGCTAAAGTGAATTGGCATTTTACTACTGAGAATGCTCGGATAAAATTACTGCGTCTTTATCCGACACATGAGAGTTGACGAGACACTAGTTTCCTGTAACACGAAACAACGAAGGCAAAAGACATGTCAACAGAAAACGCCAAAGCGCTTCTCGCAAAAGCGAGCAACGATCCGGAATTATTTGAGATACTTAACAGTGCAGATAACGAAGGGTTTGAGCAGATTGCAAAAGAGGCGGGATTTCCCTGCAAGGTTGAAGATGTCCACGAGGTCTTAAAGTCATCGGAAGAGCGAACGGATGAGGAACTTGATAGTGTCGTAGGAGGGACCGCGAATGTCTACCGACAAAGCTACAACGATCTTAACAAGTTCCGCCGACTGCCGCCAGGATCAACACTTATTTTTCCGCCAATCATTCCCGAAACGGAATAAGCTAAGGCCGCAAGGAAAATGGTAACGACCTAATATTACAGAGAAAGATATACTTAGCTAAATCTGCCACATTTGCATATCATATAATGAATGACAGTCGGTTTCTTGTTATCACTCACACAAAGTATGATATCCAGTTAGAAACGAGATGGTTAAATGGAGAATTCCTATTTAATCGTCTTCAGCTGGAAGGATATCCAGTTTCCGGATACTAACTTGTTATGCTCAAAAACTTTTAATCATACAAAAACTGAATAGATAAATTTGAGGTTTTGAATGACGATTATGATACACTATTGGACTCATGACGTAGAAAAGATCATGAAATACTATATTGAAAAGCTCGCCTTTGATCTGGAATATCGGCAACCATCCGATAACGCGGCCAATTTTTGTATTCTGAAAATGGTGGACTCTAAGATTATGTTCGCTATCGCGCCATCACCTCAAGTCCCGTTGGATCGGAAAGATAATTTAGTTCTTCAAAACATCAACAAAAGAACTGGTAGTCCCGGGCTTATTTCAGTTTATATTGGCATAAATAATATCAATGAGTATTTCGAGAAGGTCAAAAATAATAAAGCCGAGATTATAGAACCTATGTGGGATACGCCTTGGAATCTTCGACAATTTTCCGTTCTTGATCCGGATGAAAATATTACTACATTTTTTTCCGAATAAGTAAGGGGATCCCCCCCTTCTCTTCATGAGTTCGGTCAGTAACAGGTTATATTATTGAGTCTCAAACACCTAAAAATCTGGGCTGGCTGCCAAGTGATTTTGTCTTCAAAGCTGGAAATTTTAAGTTTTCCTTTCCCCGGACCTCGTGCAGTGCACATTTCCGTAGTGGTGTCGTATTAACCTGTTAGGTATGATAGTAGATATGTTCAATAAATCATTAATCAGCGGTATTTTTTCCTTCTTGCTTCTGCTGCTGGCGGGTAACGCCTGCAGTGAGGCTGAAACACTCTATGCGGGATGGACGGTGGGCGGACCCTCGGGCGGATACGGCACGATCCTGCGGTCGACCGACAGCGGGAAGACGTGGATCCGCCAAGGGGCCGGTCAGATCGCGGATGTGCCTCTCTTTGGTGTTTTCGCCGTGGATCCCTACACTGCCTGGGTGGTAGGAGCTCCGGATGAGAATGGGTACGGGACCATCTATCATACAACTGACGGCGGTGATACGTGGCAGCGCAAGGGCTCCTCGAATACAGGGTCACCAGACTATGTTCCGGATGTCCTGTTTTTCAAGGTCCACGCCAGGGGTGACGACGTCTGGATCGTTGGCACGGGTACGATCCTCCATACAAGTGACGGTGGCGCTACCTGGACGAACCAGGTCCCGGACGAGTACAAGGATGTCGAGCTGCAAGGCGTGTTCGCGCTGGATCATGACACTGTGTGGGTGACTGGAGGTTTCGACATTGCAGGCCATGGCGTGATCCTCAAAACCACTGACGCCGGCTCGAACTGGACCCGCCAAGGCGGGGTCGATGTTGACAATGTAGAACACCTCTTGGGCATTTCTGCGGCGGATGCTGATGTCGCTTGGGCGGTAGGCAGTAGCTACAGCGTGTTGAAGACGACCGATGGCGGCACTACCTGGACGAGGGATCCAATTTTCTCCGGGTTGGGCGATATCAACGAGGTGTACGCTGTGAGCACCTCGATAGTCTGGGTGGCTACAGATAACAAAATCTTTTGGACCACCGACGGCGGCGAGACGTGGGGTAACAGTAGTGATCATGGATTGTCGGGCGACATCGCTTTCATGGGCATTAGCGCCGTAAGTGGCCAGAAAGCTTGGACTTCATACAACAACACTCCTACTCAATCTGGATTCATTGCCTACACGACCGATGGCGGCACGAGCTGGACGAAAGTAGATCGGCTTGATGGCGAAGACCTGCCGGGTTTGCTGACCATTTCCTTTGCGACCCAGCCGATCTCTACATTCAAATGGAGTCTTTTTGTTCCGGCTCTTACAGGTAAGAAATAGTGTTGATTGAGAAATTTTGGCGGGCTCACATAAGAATTCTGAATGGAGATACTGCATGAAATTTTGGAACGTTAGCTTGACCATTATTACCGGCCTGATGATGGTAGCTGTCGCTGCCTATGGTGGCAACAACACTGGTCCCCGCGGGAAGGTGATTGGAACCCCGAAGGTAATCGGCAATACCTTGACCGCAGCGCAGCTTGATGCTGCGAACGGTTTTCTGGAATTGACGGGCAAAGCCAAATGCGATGTCACGGTGATGCAAATCAATTATCAGACACCGGGTGTGCAGCCGGGGGAAATGACCAATGCGTCTGCAGCTGTTCTGATTCCCGGCGGGCCCGATTGCCCGGGACCATTTCCGCTGATCGCTTTCAGCAGGGGCACACAGCTCGAAAAGGCATACACCAATGCAGATCCCAATAATGCGGATACCATACTCTTAATGACATTCTTTGCATCCCAGGGTTACGCGGTGGTTGCCACCGATTATCTTGGTTACGCACTTTCCAACTATCCGTATCACCCCTATATGCATGCGGACACGGAGGCAAGTGCCATTATTGATTCGATCCGTGCGACGCGAAACGCGGCTTCTTCGTTGGGCTTGACCTTAAACGGCAAGATCATGGTAGCCGGTTATTCGCAGGGCGGTCATGCCGCAATGGCGGCACAACGTGAAATCGAGCGCGACAATGCGGATGAATTCAACATGGTTTCGGCTGCTCTCCTTGCCGGACCATACAATGTTTCGAAGGCCCTGATTGATGGCGTTGCGCACCCGATCCTCGGCGAACAGTATTTTGTGCCGTTCCAGATTATCTCCTGGCAAAAAGTGTATGGGAATCTGTATAGCAATGCGTCTGACGTATTTAATTCACCATACGACAGCTTTATCGAAGGACTTTTGCCGGCCGTGATCTATCCGGCTGATCTGGGTAAACTGCCGCCGCCGGCAACAGCACCCGCAACAGCCAAGGATACAATCTTCAAACCTTCCTACCTGACTGACCTCGCCACGAACCCGAACAACCCCACGGTTGTTGCTGCCAAAAAACAGGATCTGTTCGGATGGAATCCCAAGGCGCCGACCACTTTGTGCGGTGGCTTGGAAGACCCTGTCGTTTCTTTCAGTATTAATGCTCAACTGGCCTATGATGATTTTACGCGTCGCGGTGTATCCCCTGTTACACTTAAACTGGTGGATGTTGATTCCAGGATTAAGCGTATGTATGGCAGTAAAGATCATCAGACGTTTATCGATAATTATCATCAAAATTATGAACCGCCATTTTGCTATCAGGAAGCGAAGGAGCTGTTTGATCAGTACAAATAAAAAATTGTGTATCTAGAGGGATCACCAGGAAAAGACGGAATATATTGCGTTCAACGGCTCAAAGGAAGATACTCAGGCATTTGAGAGAGATATCCGTGGAGATGCTGACAGATCAGATCCAGACTTTACAGACCTTCTGCCATAGCTCAAACCCTCTTATAAAAACAAGATATTAAGCAACACATCGCATAGCTTGGGGGATAATGGTCGGAGATTCGAATCTTCTCGTTCCGACAAAAAAAGGGTTTAGAACTATAAAGTTCTAAACCCTTTTTTTTGGGTAACGTATTGTAAGGTACCCCGGCGCAGACAAAAAACTGACAACTCTTCAAACAGGAACTGTATAGATTAGACCTGATGGTGGAAATCTGAAAAAAAGACACGTGCTCCGCAAAATCAAAACAGCTTCACCCGAAATACAACAGCCCCGTAACGCATTATCACCCCATCTCGCGTAATCTGTTGCAGAGAAAGACCTTTGCTCACCAGATCACCTTCACGGACAATACGGTTGTTGATGATAATTAACCGTTTTCCTGCATCATCAGCATAGACATGGCCAACAAAGGCAAGCTCAGGAATCTTGCTCCTGACGGCAGCTGGCAACTCTTCCAGAAGAGGCAAAACTGGTTCCGCAGTCTCCTCCAACAGGGGGAGATCTTCCTGAACTTCCAGCTCCCTCCCTTGAGTGCTCGCAGACTCGCTGTCTGCAACAGCCGGGGAAACCGAAGTGCCCGTGCCCTTATCCCTGGCCTCGGTCTCTGTCTGACGCACCTCCAGAGAGTCCTGTTCTAAAATTTCCTGTGAGAGATCGGCCGGGTTTGCAGAGGGAGCAACTTGTACGGGAACCTGAGATGTTTCAGGAGGGGCAGAAACGGAAGGAGGCAACAAAACCAGTTGCTCCTTGGAGGACTGAGGAAGATCCTCGTCCTGACCCGGCCACCAGAACCAGCCCCCCCCACCGAGAAAAAGTAAAATCACAACACCTGTAAGCCATTTTCCATGCGGGTTATGCTCTGATCTATGAACAGGTGGCAGAGAGTGATCGGCCTGAAGATCAGGCACCCCCTCTTTTTTCCGTTCCTTCTCAGATTTTTTTAGTGCTTCCAGAATGTAGGACATACAGTGTTTTTTCCCGGAGTCTTTTTCCTATATTATTCACTGATCTCGAGCAAAACTATCCAGATAGTTTCACGGAGTTGAACCTTCACTTTTGCTAATGCTTCCACTGGTAGCCATCTTTTGACTGGCGCATTCCCAGAGCGAACATTCTTTTCGACTTCTATTTTATCTTTTTCACAATATCACCCCAGGATTGGCTCACCAGCTCAGCTGGAATATATCTGGAGAAATAGAAAGTGGCAGCTCCGGCTCCAAAGATAAAGAGTAGCAAGGCCATCGACAGCGTTCGGAACAGACTCATTTTGTCTCTCCTTACTCCCCGCCCTCTCACATTTCCCAGCACTTCTCTGGCAGCCTGGTCAACGACACTCGTCGTTACCAGATACCGTCCTTCCACATATGCTCCGAGCAGTGCGCGATCACAGACAACATTGGTGAGACGGGGAATACCATGGGTCAATTCGTAGATTCTGCTAATTGCGGCTTCGGAAAATATCTTTTCCCTTTCCCCGGCCACTGCCAGACGATGACGAATGTAGGCAAAAACATCAGTCCTTTCCAAGGGTAACAGGTGGTAGCGGGAAGTGATGCGTTGGCTGATCTGATCGGCTCCGGAGTTTTCCAGCAGCTGTCTCAATTCACTCTGACCCAGAAGAACGATCTTCAATAATTTTTTCCTGTGCGTCTCCAGATTCGTCAAAAGACGGAGCTGCTCAAGGAGGTCAAGGCTCAGGTTCTGCGCCTCATCAATGAGCAGGGCCGTATTTCTTCCTCTGGCATGGGCGTCGAGGAGATACCGATTAAGGTTGTCGATATAAAACTTCGCGCTTCTCTCCCCTTCAGGCAAAGCAATCTCCAGTTCATCACAGATGGTTTCCAGGAGTTCAAGGTCAGTAAGGCGAGGATTGACAATAAGGGCAACATCAGTGTTGTCTGGAAGCTGCTCGAGAAGACAGCGGCACACCGTAGTCTTTCCGGTACCGACATCTCCCGTCAAAAGAATGAAACAGCCGTCACTGCTGATTCCATAGAGAAGATGGGCCAAGGCCTCCCGGTGCAGCTCGCTCATGTACAGATAGCGGGGGTCAGGGGCAATGGAGAAAGGTTTTTCTTTGAATCCGAAATACGTTGTATACATCGCTATCAAGGCAAAAGAATCAACAGGGAAGCAGATGACCTTGCAGTGAATTGTACAGAAATCATTGGTGAACAGCGTCCATATTCAAGATAATTTTGATGCGTTCACCTCATTTTTCCTATTTCATGTTGATATTATTTACAGTATTACTACCATAGAAAAGAAATGGACAAGGTTTTTTCAATTTTTTGCCAAAAAACAGCAAAATATGCCAGTATATGAGTACAACGCTCTGGACCAAAAGGGAAAGTCCTGCAAAGGACTTATTGATGCAGACAACGAAAGCAGCGCCCGCAGCAAACTGAGAGCTGCAGGCAAATACCCGGTTAGTCTGCGCGAGAGCCTGAACAAAGGAGAAAAGAACAGAAAACAGAGTTTTTCTAACGGCTTATTGTTTGATCGAATCAAATCAGATGAAACATATATTTTCACCAGACAACTCGCCACCCTCCTGGGTGCAGGCATCCCCCTGATCAATGCCCTGGCCTCTATTATCGAGCAAAGCAGCAACCCTGCCCTGAAACGTGTCCTGGCCCAGGTCAGAGATTCTGTCAACGAGGGCTCCACCCTGACCAATGCCCTTGCCCGGCATCCCAAACTCTTCTCAAATATTTACATCAATATGGTTCGTTCCGGTGAAGCATCAGGTTCCCTGGACATTGTTCTCGAACGACTGGCCGACTTTGGAGAAAAACAAAAGGCCTTACAAGGCAGGCTGAAAGCAGCCCTGATCTATCCGATATTCATGGCAGTCATCGGAACCGGCATCCTTTTCTTCCTGATCAGTTATATCGTCCCCAATATCACCCGGGTTTTCACCGACATGGAACGGGTACTCCCCCTGCCCACCCGGATGCTCATTTTTCTCAGCGATGCCCTGCTCAACTACTGGTGGCTAGGCGTATTGCTACTCCTGGTCTTCATTTTCAGCATTCGCCTTTTCCTGGCCCAGGAAAAAGGCCGAAGAATCTGGGACAGAATCAAACTCTCTCTCCCCGTTACCGGTTCAGTGACCCGAAAAATCATCCTGGCCCGCTTTGCCTCCACACTAGGCAGTCTCCTCAACAGCGGAGTTCCTCTGATCACCTCTCTGCAAATTGTCAACAGCATCGTCAACAGCAGACCGATTGGAGAAGTTATTGAAGAGGCCATGGAGCAGATCCGGAAAGGGAAAAGTATGAGCCACGCCCTTGAATCTTCTGTCTGGTTCCCTCCTATCTTTATCCAGATGATCGGGGTAGGCGAACAGAGCGGCCAGCTTGAGCCCATGTTGGAAAAGGTTGCTCAGACCTACGAACGAGAGGTGGAGACTGCAATCCTGGGAATGACCTCTCTCATCGAACCGATCATGATCACGGCAATGGGTGCGGCCGTGGGTTTTGTAGTGCTCTCCATCCTGCTCCCTATCTTCGAAATGAACCAGATGATATAAACAATACCCATAAATATCAAAATATTATGCTAAAAATCTCTCCTCCTCATACCTTAACCTATAAACTTGAATACCCAGCTTTTATTTGATATAGTATTTGATTATAATTACAAACTTTAATCCTTTACCCAGGTTCCCGGCTATGAAACTCTTCTTGCGAACTTTTTCTCTGCTTCTTCTTACCATGGCTATACCTGCTCTCTCTCCAGCCCAGGAAAGCCTTGATCCGGATTTTGGCAGCAATGGGCAGCTTACAACAGGCTTCTCCATCTATAACGACGAGGCCTATGCAATCGCTGTTCAAACTGACGGCAAGATTCTTGTGGCCGGACAGAGTGAAAACGGAGCAGATACAGATATTGCCCTGGCCCGTTACCTTGTGGACGGCACTCTGGACACCGACTTCAATACCACCGGTCAGGTGACGATAGCAGTGGGCTCCGGAGACGACAAGGGGCTCGCCCTGGCTGTCCAGGAAGACGGTAAAATCCTGGTGGCCGGGACAATGAACAACGGCAGTGACATGGATATTGCCGTTGTCCGTCTGTCTGCAGATGGTCTTCCCGACAGAGACTTTGATCAGGACGGCCAGATGTCTATTCCTTTGGCAGGCACCGATGACAGCGCCTATGCCGTGCTCCTGCAGAAAGATGGCAAGATTGTCCTTGCCGGCAGCAGTGAAGGAAGCAATGCAACGCATCTCTTTGTGGCCCGCCTCAACAGCGACGGTTCTCCAGACACTGGCTTCGGCAATACTGGTATCGTTGCAGACACGAATATAAATGACTCTGCAGCTTACAGCGCTGCCTTGCGAGAAGACGGCACCATTATTCTTGCCGGCTTTGGTGACAGTGATGGGCAAAAACAGGCAGCACTCTTTTCTTTTCTGAGTGATGGTAAAATCAACCAGGCCTTTGGCAACCAGGGTATTGGCCTATTAGGGTCAGACAGCGCAAACTCGGTTTTTTATGATCTCACCCTCCTGGAAGATGGTAATATCCTGGCAGCAGGTTCCATCCAGGAGGAATATTATCGATCGATCCTGCTCGCCCGTTTCACCGCCTCCGGAACAGTGGACCAAGATTTTAACGAGCAGGGTACGGTTCGAGCCAATCTGGCCACTGACAGTGTCGCCTACGGTCTCGCCATTGCTGCGGATAACAGCATTTATCTTTCCGGATCCAGCAGTAGCAGCAATCAGGACAAGGATTTTATCCTCCTGCACTATACTGCCTCCGGTCAACCCGTACTCGAATCCACAGAAGCACTGGTGCAGACGGCCGCAACAAAATCATCAAGCAGCGAAACCGTTGCCATTTCCCCTCTGCTGGTCGTTGGCAGTATTGACACCGAAGAGGTTGTTGCAGAAGAAGAACCGACCTTCATCCTTACCGATTTTGAACAGTACGACGATATTGCCAGGGCCATCTCCATCCAGAAAAACGGCAGCATCCTCCTTGCCGGTACTGTAGAAAACGGAAAGGATACTGATTTCGGCCTGATCCTTTTCAGTACTGCAGACCTTACGCTGAAGCGTGTGGTGAATGGTATTGACACCTCAGAAGGGTATTACATTGCCACCACACCACCAACACTTGTAACCCGTAACAGCGCCGCCAGTGGCGGTTTTCTTGACAGTATCACCACAAACCCTCTTCCCATCAGTGGACGCGGGGTCTGCTACGGGGTAACCTCTGCCCCTGGCCTCAAAGACGTTACCGGAACAGACCAAACGACAACCACAACCACCGATACAACAAGCACTACTGCAGCCACCACAACACAAACTGATGGAAATGCCGCTCTGCCTGTCACTGTAGAAAAGGTTTATGAGGGATGCACCTCAGACGGTTCCGGAATGGGAGAGTTTCGCAGTGATATCCTGAATATTACTCCGGATACCCTCTACTATGTCAGAGCCTATGCAGAACTCTCTGACGGTACCGTTATCTATGGCAATGAGCTCCAATTTGAGACCAAGGACGCCTGCTTTATCGCCACAGCAGCCTATGGCAGCCCCGACAATAGTAATGTTCTGGTTCTCCGACAGTTCCGCGACACATATCTCAAGTCATCAGCGCTGGGAAGAAAACTGATCAGCAGTTACTATTTTCTTTCTCCCCCTCTTGCACAATTGATTTCCGGACACCCTGCCGCACAAAAGACTGTTCGCATGGCCATTGCCCCGGTAACAACAATCAGTTATCTGAGCCTGCACCCTGGTTTTGCATTACAACTTTTCTGTCTGCTCTTCATGGGCCTGGGGCTGATCCAGTTTGTTTCCAGCAGACAGAAGAAATGAACAACTCCAGAGGAAAGAAACTGACACTCGTGTCTGGCCCTCCCTCTGTTTGATTGAGATATTCTCAAGCTCTGGTTCCGGCAGGGGGTGCCATTTTTTTTAAAAGGATACTTTTTCAAAGTATCCTTTTAAAAAAATCCGCTAAATACATTCCCGGAAACATACTCAGACGTTTACCGCAAGTGTCCCGCAGGAAACGCCCTCGGGGCATTTAATTGCGAATTGAGAACAAAACAGAGCATCACGCGGAAATTGAAAAAACAACGATTTCCTAAACGAAGCATAAATGACGAATTCATAAAAGGTCAAATTTCATCATGCAACAGCGAAGTATTATGTCATCAAAAAAACCATCTCTCACAGAACAGGGATTCACCCTTATAGAACTGCTTGTCGTTCTCGTCATCATCGGCATTCTTGCCGGATATGTAGGCCCCCGCATCATGGGCCACCCGGAAGAGGCCAAACGGACCATGACCGCGGCTCAGATCAGCGGCCTGGAAACCGCCCTGGAGTCTTACAGACTGGATAACGGTGCCTACCCCAGTACCGAGCAGGGCCTGCAGGCCTTGATTGAACCTCCTACTGCGGGCAAACTCCCACCAAAGTGGCGCGAAGGCGGATACATGAAAAAGGGAGTAGTACCCAAGGATCCCTGGGGAAACGAATATATCTATCTCAGTCCCGGCAGCCACACTGATTTTGACATCATCTCGTACGGTGCAGACGGAGAATCCGGCGGTGAAGGAACAGATGCGGATATCAACAACTGGGAGATAGAATAATTCTTACAGGAAAGTTCGTTGCATAGTCCCTTTACTCGGCAGGGTTTTACCCTCCTGGAACTCCTCATCGTCTGCTTTCTGATCTCCATCAGTCTGGCCCTGGCCGTTCCCGCCATCCGCAACACCCTGGTGACGGATCAGCTGGCAACAGGATCACGAAAAGTTATCTCGTTGATCAAGAGTGCCCGCAGTAAAGCAGTAATGACACAGCAACCCTATCTTATTTTCCTTGATCCTGCCGAACAGAGACTCTGGTACCAGGAAGCTACTGGAGAAGAAGGGATAAGAGGAGAAGAATCATCCTCTGTCATACATCCATCTATCACCCTCCCCTCCGGTATTCGCATTCTAGACATCAAACAGGAGAGCGGTGACAAAGAACAGAATCCGGTCCAAAATGGCCTGTGGATCAGCAAACAAGGATATATGGATAAAACAGCCATCCATCTTGGTGACGGGAGTAACAGGACTATCAGCCTGCTAATATCTCCTTTTCTCCATACCATTCAGGTCCTCGACGGACCAGTGTATTTTGAATAGGGTTGCGCCCCATCTATGAACCTTTCGAAAAGAACTTTCTCCGGTAAGGCAACAGGTTTTACCCTGCTTGAAGTCATGATTGCAGTAGCCATTCTTGCCATTTCCCTGACCAGTCTCTTTGGCTCCCAGTCCAAAAGTGTGGCTCTGGCCACAGAAACCCGTTTCAACACCCAGGCCCCTCTTCTGGCTCAGATGCGGCTGACAGAAATCCTGTCAGAAGACGAGAGCATTGCCGGAGAAGGAGATTTCGGTGAGAATTTTCCGGGCTTCCAGTGGACGTTGAGTGTTGAAGATGCCACCTTCGGAGAATCTGAGATCCTGCAACAGCTGGATGGTGAGCTGCAACACCTTACCCTGACAGTTTCATGGGGAGACGGTGTCTACAGCTATCGTCTTGACAGTTTCCAGGCGAAGAACCCATGAGTCCACAATGCAGCGACCACTTTTCAAAACAGGGTTTCACCCTGCTCGAAATCCTGATGGCCATCGCCATTTTTGCCATTGTCATTTCCATGGCCTACGGCTCTTACAATGCCACCTTTCACATCATCAATGGAGCCGGCGCACAGGCAGAGATCTACTCCAAAGCCAGGACTGCCATGGAAAGAATCCAGGAAGATCTGGAATCCTTTTTCCCTGGAGAAAATATGGAATTCACAGGAACAAGCGAATCAACTGGGGGATACCGGGCCGACACCCTGCGCTTCACTTCCACTGCCCAGATACGCCTGTATCCCAATCAAGCCCCCAGAGGTGATACCATCATCCACTATCAGGCTCAGACTGATCCTGAAACCGGGACTCTCCTCCTCTACCGTTCTGAGTTGCCGGTGCTGCCAGGGACGTCAGATACAGAGACAAAAGACGATGATGACCTTGGACTTTTGCTCTGTGACCAATTGCTGGAAGTAGCCTTTGACTACAGAAACGCCGACGGTCAGGATGTTGAGGACTGGGGAGATGGCGAAGCTACAACGACATCTGCCTCCCTGCCTGAACGAATTACCATCACTCTCCGCTTTGCAGATGGACAAGAAGAGACGAAAGGCACTCTGTTTAAGACTGCCCTCACCCTTCCTGGGATGAAGAAGAAACAATGAGACAGGTCCTTGACAACCACAGAGGCATGGCCCTGCTCCTGGTTATCAGTCTGGTGAGTGTGCTGGCCATCGTCACCCTGCAGTTCAACAGAGAGATGCGTCAGGATTATGTTGCATCTGCCAGCCTCCGCAATAGTGTCAGACTCGGAGTGATAGTCAGGTCCGGCACGACTCTGGCCGAACTGATCCTCCTTAAAGATCAAGAAGAGAACAATTTTGATTCTCTCCATGATTCCTGGGCCCTTCTGAGCGAAGAGGATCTTTCTTTACTTTTTGCCCCGGAAACCCTTGAACTTGCGGTTAGTGATGAAGGCGGAAAGTTCCAGATAAATGCCATGGTCACTCGCAAGAAACAAGGTCAGGTTTCAACCAGCACCAATGACAAGCAGCAAGTACAGCATGAGATTGATGTCCGCAACATCCTCTGGCGATTGCTGCGGGCCGAACCATATCTTGTCGAAGACGGAGAGGCCAGAGGAATCATTGATGCCCTGATAGACTGGATGGATGGAGGAGACGGAGACGGAGAAGAGGAATATGGCGCCGAGGACAACTATTACCGTTCGCTGGATCCCCCCTATTCCTGCAAAAACGGGCCGGTGGAATCCATTGAAGAACTTCTTCTGGTCAAGGGAATTACTCGCGACCTACTCTACGGCACAGACGAACGTCCTCCCCTGGCACCGCTGCTCACGGCCTGGGAAAACGACGGTAAAATCAATATCAATACTGCAGACCCTCTTCTTCTTCAATCACTGAATCAAGGCATGGACAAAGAAATAGCAGAGGCCATGATCTCCTACCGCGAAGATGAAAACAACAGGGAACTGCTGGCCTCCAAAGAATGGTACAAAAATGTTCCTTCTTTTCCCGGCGATATTGAGTTACAAAAGGATCTGATAAAAACTAAAAGTAATTTTTTCAAAATCGAGGCCACAGCTGGCTTCGAGACACAGAAAAAAAAGGTTACAGCAACAGTTGAGCGCCAAGACAACGCAATTTTTCTCCTGAGATGGGACAGCAATTAACGTAATGGCACATCGAATCCTCTCCATAGACCTGCAAAGTGATCTGCTGACAGCAGTGATCCTGGACGGCGAAAGAAACCATGAAATCCTCGCCTCCACTGTTGTGGTGACAGGAAGCAGACTCCCCGAAGAGGTCATCGGTGAGCTGACAACTGGAATGGACAGTAAGGATTGCCGGTGTTTTCTCTCCCTAGGCGCTTCGTTCTTCTCTTTCCGGAATCTCATCCTGCCCTTTTCCGACCGGAAGTCTATCGATAAGATCCTCCCCTTTGAACTTGAAGAAAGCACGGCGAGCCCCATCGACACCATGCTCATTGATTCCATGGTCTACAGGGGGGAAGAAGAAACGGAAGTCATTGCCGCTATGATAGACCGCAAGACCCTGTCCGAGTGGTATGCAGCATTGCAGCAGGCAAAAATCTCTCCTGAAGTCATAACACTATCCGGTCTCCCCACTCTTTCCAGCATCCGAGAAAACGGTCACCCCCCGGAAGAATTCATCTTTCTGGACTTAAGACTGGAAAACGGTGCGCTTTTCCTGATCTCCTCAAACAAGCTGCAACTAATCAGGCCCCTGGTCTTTGATGCAGGACGAAAAGCTGGCTTCACCTTTGATAAAGAGAATGGAGAAATTCATATCCAGAGGCCTGAACATGGTGCTGAATCCTTTCGTGAACTTGCTCTGGCGGTAAGACAGACTCTGGTGTCCCTCTCCCTTTCTACCCCCCTGGAAAACCTTCCCATTTATATCGACGGAAGTTCAGGATTGGCACAATCAGCAACCTCATGGCTGGAGGCCGCCTTTAATAGACCCTGCCTCATCTGCGGGCGTGCCGGGTTGCTTCCTCTCCCTTCCCCGCTGCCCGCGCAAACCGAGGGGCATGCCCGTCTCCTGACTTCCTGCCTAAGCCTTGGCATGCAGGGAGGAAAAGCGAAAACAGCCTTCAATTTCAGTAAGGAAGAGTTTGCCCCTCACAGGGGTCTGGCCAGCTATCGTAACCTGCAGAGACTGATCGCCTTACCTCTTATCGCTTTCCTGCTCCTTACCCTTGGCTATTTATGGTACAACACCAACGTCCTCAAAAAAGAGCAGGAAGCTCTGGTAACCGAAATTCGCGGAGTTTTCACAGAGACATTACCAGAAGTGAGCCGAATTGTAGACCCCCTGCAACAGCTGCAGGTGGCCATCGACAAAAGCAAGCTCACATCAACAGAGGGTGCGGGCACCACTCTCCCCTACACGGTACTCAATGTCCTACACGAAATCTCCACACGCATCCCCTCATCCCTGGACGTCCGTCTCACCCGCCTGGTTTACGAAAGCAAGGGACTGCGCCTCATGGGCATCACCGACACCTTTAATACCGTGGATAATCTGAAAAAAGACCTCGAACAATCACCGAACTTTACTGGCGTGACTATCAGTTCCGCCAACTTGAACCCCAAGGACAGCAAGATCCGTTTTGAATTGAGAGTAGACTGTGGAGGCAGCACACCATGAGTCCTTCCCCTTTGTCCGCTATCATTCAAACCCTGATCGAAAAAACTGGGTGGGATCGCATGGCCAAGCGTGAAAAAATCATGATATGCGCCCTTGTGCTCTTTGCCACTGCTCTCCTCATCTTTCATTTCATTTTTTCTCCCATCCTTGATTCCCGGCAGCGCCTGCAGAAATCCTTGATCAACAAGAAGGTAGAACTCCAGAAAATCCGCACTCTGCAGAAAGAGTATCAGGCCCTTCAATACCAGACAGGGGATATTCAGGAACGAATAACCAATAGGCCTAAAACATTCACCCTCTTTTCCTTTATAGAACAGCAGGCTACTGCGGCCAAAATCAAAGAGCAGATCAGTTATCTCAAACCCAGTGAGGTGGAAGGAGATGGTCCCCTGAACGAGTCAAGGGTGGACATGAAACTGCAGAGGATCACTCTTGCAGATCTTGTCAATTTTCTCAAGGGGGTAGAATCACGCAATAATGCAGTTTTCATCAATCGGATCTCCATCCAGGAACATGGCAAAGACGAAGGCTACGTGAATGCCGTGATCCAGATTATCACCTTTAGAGAAGCATCATGAATTTTTTCAGAAACAAAGTTATTCTTTTTTTCAGCCTGATCCTCTACACTCTGCTCCTGACAGCCACCCTGCTCTACATCCGTTTTCCTGCAGAAAAGCTCAAGATATCCTGTCAATACAGACTGGAACAGTTGCTGCCCCGGACTCATTGCTCCATTGGCCAACTGAGCTACCGCTTCCCCTTCAGTCTGGTAGCCCAAAAAATACAATTCAGCAGCAGTGTGGGAGAAGGCACCCCGCTCGTCACCATAGATCAGGCAAGCATTACCCCGGTCCTGGCAAGTCCAAAATCTCGTTTCCTGGTCACCCTCAGCGCCTGCGGCGGTAACCATGATTTCACCCTGATTCTTAACCGTACCGATCATGAATTCAGTCTCAAGGATATTCGTATTACAGAACTCGACCTGTCCAAGCTCCCCTTTCTCCATCAGGCCACAGCAAGAGAAATCATTGGCAGTCTCGAAGGAAACGGAACATATCATGGTATCTGGAAAAATGATAAATACGAGACCGAAGGCCATGGAACAATTACGCTGAGCAAAGGTAGCTTCAGCCTGCTTTATCCTATTCTCTCTCTCAAAAAAATCGATCTCAAAAAATTAGAAACGGATATCACTTTTCAGGGAGGCAACCTGAAGTTCGAGAAAGGAACCTTCAATGGGCAGGAGCTAAAAGGAAATTTTTCTGGTAGCCTTGGACTGAATTCAGGATTGGGAACATCCACCCTCTCTTTTCAAGGAAACCTTGACCCCCTGCCTCCCCTCTTAAAAACGAGCAAGCATGCGAAAAACATGGTAATTCTCCTGAAGAAACGACATAATCGAAATGGTCTACCCTTTCGTCTTGATGGGATAGTACAAAAACCGATCTTCAGTTTTGACTCCTGATCCCTAAAACAGCATGGCTAACCGTCTCTCTATCATTGGCTTCTTTGTCCTCGCAACTTTGCTGGCCGCTGGCAGTGTCGAGTTCTTCTATCGATCCCTGGACCAGGCCTTGATTGTAGAAAATCAACCGTCAGCAATGGTAAGCTCAGAGCCTGCCCGCACGAATACCGCTACTGCTCCGTCTCCTGCCAAGCCCTCAAGACAGGCGACTAACGGAAAGGATTACTCAATTATCGCCAAACGCAGCCTTTTCGGTAAAATCAAGAAGGAAGAAAGTAAGGTCGCTCCTGCACCGACCCCTGTTCTGGAAGCAACATCCCTGGATCTTACTCTTCTCGGAACCATCAGCGGCGGGTCCAACGATCAGCGGGCCATTATCCAGGACAAAAGAAAAAAAACTCAGGATATCTATTATCAGGGCGACGCCGTAGGACCGGCTCTGATAAAAGAAATTCTCCGCGGCCAGGTCATACTCACGGTAAGAGGCAAAGACGAGATCCTGCTCATGAAAGAACCAAAGAGTCCTCCCTCTGCAGGAAGAATCGCTCTGCCACCGCCTAGTGTTAATGATTATGTGGCTGAAGAGCCGGAACCTATTGAAGAAGAAATTATTGAATCCGAGCCCCCGCCAGAAGAAGCAGATTCAGAACAGAATGAACTCGTTCCCGGAGATGAGGTTGAAGGCAGGCCAGGTGAACAAGATCAACGCCCCGGTCCTTCCTCTATCCCACGAAAAGTCTCTTTTAAAAAGAAAAACAATCAGGTAGCTGAACCATGATCTACAGACCCATCAAAAATCTTTCCGAAAGAATCAGAGCCCTGTCCCTGATCCTTCTCTGTTTCACTTTGACTCTTGTCCCCTGTCTGGCAAAAAGTGCTGAACCAGATCTTTCCGTGCCTCCAGCCCAGGCCGGATCCCAGCGCTTTATTACCATTGACTTTGACAATGTGGACATCCTCCTCTTTATCAAATATATCAGTGAACTCACGGGAAAAAACTTCATTATCGACAAAACGGTAAAAGGAAGTGTCTCAATCATCTCACCTACCAAGATTTCCGAAGAGGAGGCCTACCGAGTTTTTGAGTCAGTCCTTGATGTCAACGGATTCACCACGGTTCAGGCCGGTTCAATGATCAAGATTATGCCTTCGGTCAGAGCCCGTACCGAAAATATTGACACCTTAAGCCATGGAAGAGCTTCTGACCCGGAAGACAGGATCGTCACCCAACTCATCCCCCTCGTCCACACCACTCCGGACGAGATGAAAAAGGTACTGGCGCCCCTGGTTTCCAAGACCTCGGTGGTCATCGCCCATACCCAGTCCGGGATGCTGATCGTCACGGATACCCTCTCCAATATCCAGAAACTGCTGTCCATCATTGAGACCATTGATGTTGATTACAGCAGCGATGAACTGGAGGTGGTGCCCCTGGAAAATGCCACGGCCACCACCTTGGCCACCACCATCAATGACATCTTCCAACGCACCGGTGTACCCAAAAAAGGGGGAAGCACTTCCACCGGTATCAAAGTGGTTGCCTATGAACGAATCAATGCCCTGATCATTCTGGCAGGCCCGGGTGACATCCTCCGCGTCAAACGACTGATTGCCATGCTCGACACCCCACCTGAACAGGGTGAAGGGAATATCCAGGTGGTTTATCTCCAGCACGCAACGGCCAAGGATCTCGCTGCTGTCCTCACCAATCTCCCGGGCCAACAGGCCGACGCCGCCAATCCCACTAAAACACCGGCCATCTCTAAAGATGTCAAAATAATGCCTGACGAGGAGACTAATGCCCTTATTATCACCGCCTCCCGATCCGAATTCAAGGTCCTGGAAAGCGTGATTAAGAAACTGGATATCCCGCGCCGCATGGTCTACCTTGAGGCACTCATCTTAGAGGTCAATACAGACACTACTTTTGACGTAGGGGTCAATTGGCTGGGAGCAGGATCTTTTGCTGATAACACCGGTGCCCTGGTCACCGGTTGGGGAGGAAGTGACGGATTTGCAATGGACGGAGCCATCAGTACCAATACGGCTGGTGCTGTCTCCGTAGGCACCGGTTTTACCATGGGAATTCTGAAACAGGGTATACAAATTGGAGGAATCACCTTCCCCAATATTGCCGCAGTCCTTAAGGCCTATAAAAGCGATTCCAATATCAACATCATCGCCACCCCGCAAATCCTGACTACGGATAATAAAAAGGCCGAAATCAGCGTCGGTGAAAATCGTCCTTACCTCACCAAAACTTCCGAAGCAGACAGCGGTACCGGATATCAAAATTATGAATATAAAGATATAGCCACCAAACTGATCATTACTCCACAGATCAACCAGGCCGACACCCTGCGCCTGGAAATATCTACCGAAGTCAGTAAACTCAATAACAGTGCTTCCGAGGTTGACCGTCCAGTAACCTTCAAACGGACTGCCGATACCACTGTTCTGGTCCAGGATAAGGATACCATTGTCATTGGCGGAATTATCGGCCACGATGCCACGGAATCCGATTGGAAGATTCCTCTTCTCGGCGATATCCCTATCCTCGGTTGGTTGTTCAAGACCCACAATACAACCCATTTGAAGACCAACATGTTCATCTTCATCACCCCCCATATCATTAAAAATCCTGCAGATATTGCCCGGGTGACTCTGACCAAAGAAGAACAACTGGACAAAGTCATGCCCCAGGTCAAGGAAGAGCTGCATCGACAAGTCAACCTCGACCATGCCATGAGCCTCTCCGACATCGGCTTTCAGAGGCTACAGGAAAAACGGTATGATGAAGCGAAAAGTTTTTTCAATGAGGCCCTGGATATAAATCCCAACTATCCCTATGCTCTGATGAACCTCGGAGTCATTTGCGAGCAGGAGGGCAAGACGACAGAGGCCATCAATTATTACCAGCAAGTCGTGGACAAGATAATGGATAAAACGACTGGCGGGCCTAAGGGTGGAGGCCCCACGGCCACAAACCTCCTGAATCTCTGTCGACAAAACATTGAGCGACTGCAAAAGAAGCAACAGGACACCTGGCCCTATCAGGAAAGCAATGACATGTGACAGCTTGAACTGACGATAACCTGTATAAACGTACACTTTCATATCATGCAACACGCCACAAGTTTTTTCACAGAAAGGCTGGGGATCCCCGGCGAATCTGTTCACCAGGCCCTGGAACTTCAAAAGGAAAAGGGAGGGACACTGGTACGGATACTGGTGCGTCAAAACATGGTGGATGAAATTGAACTGCTCAAAAAACTTGGCAAGGAAATGGGAATGGATCAGACCATCTCCCTGCCCCCCGAAATCCAGACCGACTTTACCGCCTCCATCCCCATTGCCTTTTTGAAGAAACATATCATGGTACCGGTGGCCGTCGGCGATGACGCCTTTATCGCTATCAATGACCCCTTCAACTTCCAGGCCCTGGACGACCTCCGCCGTCTCCTGGGCTGGGTAGGGGTTCGCCCGGTGCTCTGTCCCCAGGCCGCTATTGTCTCGGCCATCAACTTTGCCTACGACATGACCCAGAACACGGCAGAGGAAGTAATGCAGGACATTGATGAAGAAGACCCGGAAGCACTGTTCTCCGAAATAGAAGAAACCGGAGATCTCCTCGACGACACCAGTGACTCACCAGTGATACGCCTGGTCAATCTCATGTTTTCCCAAGCCGTCCGAGATAATGCCTCAGATATCCATATCGAACCCTACCAGAACTCGTTAAAGGTCAGACAACGACTGGACGGCATCCTCTACGACATGCTCAACCCGCCCAAACATGTACAGTCCGCACTGATCTCCAGAATCAAGATAATGGCCAATCTCAACATTGCGGAGAAACGTCTTCCTCAGGACGGCCGAATAGAACTCAAAGTTGCCAACAAGGATGTTGACATCCGTGTCTCCACTCTGCCCACGGCTTTTGGCGAGCGGGTGGTACTCCGCCTTCTCGACAAGTCTTCGGTATTGATTTCGCTTACTGATCTCGGCATGCCTGAGGACCGTTTCATCCCTTTCTCAGAACAGATCAGGGCGGCCAATGGAATTGTTCTGGTTACAGGTCCCACGGGCAGTGGAAAGACCACCACCCTCTATGCGGCCCTCACCTCCATCAACAACACTGACATCAATATCATCACCGTTGAAGACCCCATAGAATACCGAATCAGCGGTATTGGCCAGGTACAGATCAACCCTAAGATCAACCTTACTTTTGCCTCGGGTCTTCGCTCCATCGTTCGTCAGGATCCCGATGTTATCCTGGTGGGAGAGATTCGTGACACGGAGACCGCCAAGATTGCCATCCAGTCTGCCCTCACCGGTCACCTGGTCTTCTCCACCCTGCACACCAACGATGCGTCCAGTGCCATCACCCGCCTCATTGACATGGGTATCGAACCGTTTCTCCTTTCCTCCTCCATCAATGCCATCCTGGCCCAGCGCTTGGTGCGCATAATCTGTCCCCACTGCAAGGAAGGGTACATCCCGGATCCCGTAGCCATCAAAAAACTCGGTCTCACTCCGGAAGAAGTGGAAGGGAAACTGGTCTACCGTGGACAAGGTTGTCCCAAGTGTCATTACACCGGATTCAAGGGGCGCTGCGGCATCTTTGAACTGTTGCTCATGGACCAGGCCATGAAACATCTGGTTCTGAGCACTGCCAATGCCAACGCAATCAAGGACCAAGCCGTCAAAAACGGGATGATCACCCTGCGCCGTGACGGTGCCGACAAGGTGCTGAAAGGTATCACCACCATTGAAGAAGTGTACCGTGTTTCTCAGGAATAGTGGAAAGAATGATGCGAAACTGCCCTGCAGGAAGATCTAAGGATATTGACAGGGTTTTTTTAAAAAACCAGTTCATCCTCGTTGAAGTATCAGACAGTCTCAGCTCTCTAACTGTGATCAAGGATTGAGGTTGCACAACTAAGCTAACCATTCTGAGTTACTTAATAAAAACATGGTCCGTCTCTTTACCGCCATAGACCTGCCCGGGGAGCAGAAGAGATCACTGCATGAGATGGTGCAGACGCTCTCCGGAATACGTGTCACCCCGGTGGCACAGCTGCACCTGACCCTGAATTTTATCGGCGAAGCAGATGCTACACTCTTCCGTAAACTGCGTGAAGAATGCCTGACCATCACGATGCCACCCTTTTCTTTGCGCCTTGAGGGGGTAGCGACCTTTCCATCCCACGGCAGACCGCGTATACTCTGGGCCGGGCTCGCACCCTGCCCACCATTGATACAACTCCAGCAACTTCTCAAAAAAATACTTCTAGATGCAGGAATCAGTCAGGAAAAAAGGCCCTTTCATCCCCATATTACTCTGGCCAGAATCAAAAGCAACTCTCGGACAGATCTATCCTCCTTCTGTCAGAACCACGCCCAGTTAACCTTTCCACCGTTTACAGTGACTGACTTCCATCTCTATTCGAGTAACCTCACCAAAACAGGGGCAACGCATAACCTGGAACAGAGTTTCAAACTACAAGGAGACGCAGAAGAGTAAAGAAAATACCTGCTGAGAGAGGCGATATGAGCTTTAGCCATGAGAGAAGAGAGTTCGTTACTCGTGGCCCGTTGCTGAAAGTCATCTCTCATGAGGGGTGAACCAGACATAACTCAAGACAATATTTCAACATTCCGTAACAAGTTACTTCCACAATATTTTCACATGGACGACTGCCCATCCGTTTTCAGGCAAAGCCTGAAGCCACGACTACACCATGTTCTTCTTCCCTCGTTTTGCCTGGTACATTTTCTCATCTGCCCGATTCATCAACTGCTCGAGACTGTCATTTTCCCTTAACCTGGCAATTCCAAAACTGAGCGACATCTGAAAAGACAGTTCCCCCTTAACATTTATCTCATCCACGGCTTCAACTATTCGCCTGGAAATAGCCTCTTTACTGTTGGTTCCGGACTGACAACTGGTGAATACAGCAAACTCATCACCACCCAGACGAGAGACAACATCAGGTTGGCGAAACATTTTCTTCAGGAGCAAAGCGGTAGATCGTATGGCAAGGTCACCCGCTTTATGTCCCTGCAGGTCATTGATCGTCTTGAGATTATCAACATCAATGTAAGTGACAAAGGCATCCTGATTGCTACGCCGAACAGCGGCGAGTTGTTTTTCAGCAAAGAGTAAAAATCCACGACGGTTAAATATAGTTGTCAATTCATCGGTAATGGCAATATCTCTGAGCTTCTGCTCCATCTTTCTAAAGAGGGTAATATCCTGAAAATCTTCAACAAACCCTGTAAAGTCCCCATTCCTGTTACGAAGAGAAGCTGCAGTCACAATGCATTCAATGTCTCTATCCGGCGTCATTTTTTTCTGCATTTTCGTTTTAAAGCTTCCGGCACCAGAGGCGAGACGATTCAGAGGACAACTCTTAGTTCTACAGTTCGGCCCAGGCAGGATTTCATAGCACTTTTTCCCGACAATCTCTTCCGCAGTTTTGCACACCATGTCGCAAAAGGCCTTGTTGACCTTGCGAATAACATGATTGGCGTCGACAATACGCATACCGTTGGCTGCAGTATTGAAAACCTGATTCAGTTCCATATGAGATTCAAGAAGCAGGTTTTCTGCTTCTTTTCTCACTGAGATATCAAAGGCAGATCCGACCAGAAAAAGAACTCTGCCGCTGCGGTCAAGCAAGGGAGCCTTATGGACAACCAAGGTGTGATAATCTCCGTCTGCAAAGTCACAGATCATCTCCTGTCTGACCACCGCTTTTTTTCTCAGAACTTCTCTATCCATCTGTTGTTCAACCTCAGCTTGCCCCCCCCATATATGACCAGTACGCTTATGATCTATTATGTCCTTTGGCAGGCCAAGCATCTCCCTAAAGGCGCTATTACATCCGGAGAATACACCTTCCGGAGTTTTAAACCAAACTGGTGAAGGAATCGCCTCCATCAACTGCTGCTGGAAACGAATCTGTTCTGTTTTTTGTTTATGGACCAGGAAGTAAAGATATAAAAACACACAGAGAAGAGTTCCAAGAACAAGATGGATCATATGGGCTTTTTGCCGAATGGCCCGGAGAACAGTATCACGTTCATAGCTGATGAGATACCCTACCCCTTCGCCATCGATATCGTTGATCGGAATAAAGATGACGAGATAGTCTTGGCCGGATAGATGAACAGATTCAGCGAATTTTTGTTGTCTTGCAGCTTTTTCTTCGATATGACCAAACAACTGCCTGTTAATCTTTGCCACGTCAGTATTATCAAGATGTCCTTCATGATTAGACTCATGAAAGAGCAGATCTTCCTGTTCATAGCAATACTTTCCAAGGAGAGAACTGCTCACATAATGACTGTTAGAGTCCTTTATGAGTTTTTTGTCCAAGACCTCCTTCTTTAGCAGAAGATAGTATTCGCTGTTGAACACTTCCTGCAGAAAATTTTCAACGGTATAAAAAGGAACTCCCAATTCCACTGTGCCCAGATGGACAGCGCCTTGTTTTATGGGGAATACATAGCGAAAGGCATGATCGTCTTTTCCTATTTCAAAACCCTCAACATATCGCTGCTCGGTGTTTGCCAGACGAACCGATTCACGAAAAGGAAAAAGCTGATCGCCAAACTTTTCCGGGAGATGAAGACGCAAAAAACTGGTACCATCCGGAAAGTGAAAATGGACCTGCTTAAACCCTAGCGCAAGTAACCTTTGATAGGCAGGTGAAAGACGCTGATAAAGGCGGTTCCTGAGTTCATCTCGCCTATGGGGATAATTCCGAGCCTCAGCATAAAGGTTTACGATATCCTCTGAGCCAAAAACTTCATACATAACAATTTCAGCCTCCCGGGCAAAGGAATTGAGGACAAACCTGAATTCTTTATCTTGACTGATCAGGTGCTGCTGGATATAGAACTCGGCATCCTGTTTTTTTTCTCTGCTGACCATGATAAAGAGAATGGCCTGAAAGAGGATAAAAATAGCACCACAGGTAAGGCCTGAACGCAATTTTTTCATAACACCTGATAATCCACAAGAAAATTCAGTGGTTGTTCCGAGAGAACCTACCGCCCATATGCTCCATATATAGTGTAGCATCAAACAATTTGAATCAGAAAGAGAAAAGTCACACAATCCTCTTAAGCTGTAACTTTTTAAAAATAGAGTAATAAATAACGAGTTCCTGAATAGATACAGTCATTATTATAATGACATGCTTTAGCACTCACTTTCAGTGACCTAAAAAAATGTCCACATGTTGCAAAGGATAAAACGTTAGGACTTCTTTCCCTGAACCCTTTGCACTTTTTTTACCTTATCGACGTTCGTTGCTTGACAGAATATTTTTTTTTAAGTATTTTTAATGATTTTTCGATGATATTTTATCTGCTTGGTTCAGAATGGTTTTAATTTACCTGTCTGACACTAGAAGAATATTTTTTTATTAACAGAAAATCAATTAGTTACCCGCAAACGGGTACCAATGGCGATTACCTGATATGTTTGACAATCTAACAGACCGGCTAGAGGGAGTATTCAAGAAGCTCCGTGGTACCGGAAAATTAACCGAAGAGAATATCCAGGAATCCATGAGCGAAGTGCGCATGGCCCTTCTTGAGGCAGACGTTAACTTTCAGGTCGTCAAACAATTTATTGCCAAGACAACAGAAAAATCGATAGGGCTTGAGGTTACCAAGACCCTTTCGCCAGGACAGCAGGTCATCAAGGTGGTTCACGATGAACTTGTTGAACTCCTCGGTGGAAATACTGAACAGATTCGACTGGACGGACGTCAGCCGGTCACGATCATGATGGCAGGTCTCCAGGGGTCAGGTAAAACCACCACCTCAGGCAAGCTTGCCAAAATGCTGAAAGAGAAAGGGAGAACCCCCTATCTGGTTCCAGCTGACATCTATCGCCCGGCTGCCATTGAACAGCTGCAGATACTGGGAGAGCAACTGGGAATTCCGGTTCACCCCTCTACCACTGACATCAAACCAGTTGATATCTGTCGCCAAGCCATGGTGGCAGCCGATAAAAACGGCTATGACACCCTGATCTTTGATACGGCCGGTCGTCTGCACGTTGACGAAGAGCTCATGAATGAGCTCAAGGACATTCAACGTTCCATTCATCTTTCCGAAGTCCTCTTTGTTGCGGACGCCATGACCGGACAGGACGCGGTCACGGTTGCCGATAAGTTTAATCAAGATCTCGAGATCAGCGGTGTAGTCCTGACCAAGATGGAAGGTGATGCCAGGGGCGGTGCAGCACTCTCCATCAAAAATGTGACCGGCAAACCCATCAAGTTCATCGGTATCGGTGAAGGACTTGACGCTCTGGAAATATTCCACCCCGACCGTATGGCCTCGAGAATTCTGGGAATGGGCGACGTGCTCACCCTGATCGAGAAGGCAGAAGCAGTTGTTGACAGGAAAGAAGCCGATAAACTTGCCAAAAAGCTGCGGCAGTCCACATTTACCTTGGAAGATTTCCTGGGCCAGATCCAGCAGATCAAAAAGATGGGTTCCCTGGAACAGATCCTCGATATGATCCCTGGAATCAACAAGCTCAAACAGCTTAAAAACGCTCCTAAACCTGACGAAAAGGAGCTGGCCAAAACCGAGGCCATCATCCGTTCCATGACCAGGAAAGAACGTCAAAACCATACAATCATCAACGGAAGCCGGAGACAGCGTATCGCTACCGGTTCCGGAACCTCGGTCTCGGATGTGAATCGCGTTATCAAGAGTTACGCGGCCATGCTCAAGATGATGAAAAAGATGCGAGGAAAACCCGGACTCGTCACCGGTAAAAAGCGACGAAAGATGCCTAAGGGCATGCGAAAATAAATAAGAATTTTCCAGTCTCAATGGCTGGAAAAGTATGGCATAAAGCCTGATTCATAGGAACCAAAATACGGTTTCACCTAACCCGGAGGATTTATCTGGAATGGCAGTTCGAATTCGTTTAACCAGACTTGGCAGGAAGAAAAAACCTTTCTATCGTATCGTTGTTGCTGATAGTGAGTGTAAACGTGATGGAAAATTTCTGGATGTTGTCGGCACTTACGATCCCCTTCAGAATCCAGTCGTCATTGTTGTCAATGACGAGAAACTTCAGAATTGGCTTGGCAGAGGTGCCGTGCCCACTACGACAGTGAAGAGTATTCTGAAAAAGAAAGCTCCGGTAACTGAGTAACAGACCATGCAGGAACTGATCTCTTTTATTGCCAGATCACTGGTTGACAATCCCGATGGTGTGCAGGTGACTGTCACGGAAGAAGATGATACTCTAGTCGTTGACTTGGCTGTTGATAAAGATGACCTTGGCAAAGTGATCGGAAAACAGGGCAGAACAGCGCGGGCCATGCGGTCCCTTCTCTCTGCTACTGCCGGAAAGGAAGACAAAAAATCTCGTCTCAATATCTTAGAATAGCTTCCGGAAAAAATGGCAGATAGTTTTTCCTTTCCGAAAGACGATTATGTACTGATCGGGAAAATAGCCAAAGCCCATGGATTAAAGGGTGAGGTGAAGATCATGAGCTTTTCCGGACAGCCACAGAATATCGGACTGTACCGGCATGTGGTCCTGATCTCAGAACAGGGAAGACTTACGCCTCCTTTCACAATTGCAAAATCACGGATTGGAAACAAGGAGGCCATTGTCGCTATCGAGGGTATTAACGATCGTAACAGTGCAGAGAGCCTCTGCGGATACGGCGTTCTTGTTCGCAAAGACGAGCTTCCGCAGCTCGATGGAGATGAGTTTTACCTCCACGAACTGGAAGGGTTACGTGTCACCACTGATGACGGTCAATACCTGGGCAGAGTCCATTCCTTTCTCAACAATGGCGCCCAGGATATTCTCGTTGTCATGAAAGGGAATGACGAGTTTCTAATCCCTCTCATTCCCGGCATGATTGTGGATCGAAATAAGGAAGAGATGATAATTGCACCGCCACCGGGACTGATTGACATCAACTCCGGTGAGAAGGAATAGGGACAGCCCCCCTTGTGATTTTTGACATACTGACCATCTTTCCTGATTTACTTGAGTCACCTTTGAATGAGTCCATCATTCGTCGGGCGAAAGAGGCAGGGCAGGTCCGGATTGAGATCACCAATATCCGGGAATTTGCTGAAGATAAACATTCCATGACCGATGACAGACCTTTTGGCGGTGGTGAAGGAATGGTTATGAAGCCGGAACCCCTGACTGCAGCTTTACAATCGGTCAGGAACAAAAACGGATTGGGTCGTGTTGTTCTGCTCAGTCCCCAGGGACGGCCATACAATCAGGAAGTAGCTGTCGAACTGAGTAAGGAAAAACACATCATTTTGGTCTGTGGCCGCTATGAGGGTGTAGACGAGAGGTTCAGAGCTGCTGAAGTAGAAGACGAAATATCCATTGGTGACTACATTCTCACCGGTGGAGAACTGGCAGCCATGGTCATTATAGACTCAATAACCAGGCTGCTCCCTGGAGTTCTGGGATGCGCAGGCTCTGCTGAAAAAGACACCTTCAGCAGACAGTTACTCAAACATCCGCAGTACACCAGACCAAGAGAATTTGCAGGCCAAGAGGTACCGGAGATACTGCTTTCCGGAGATCACGAACGCATTGAGAAGTATCGTTTTCTTGAGTCTGTTTGCAGAACCATGGATCGTCGTCCAGACCTCCTGCAAAAAGTGTTATTCAGCAAAGCCGAGATCAAGTTGCTAAAAAGACATCAACTCTACGAGAGGGTAAAAGCGTTGCAGAAGGAGCAATGAGCTTGAGCAATACTGGTATAGACATTGTTCTTGTTCATCACCCAGTGATCAATAAAGTTGGAGAGACTATCGGTTCTGCCGTAACAAATCTTGATCTTCACGATATTGCCCGGGCTGCAAAGACATTTGGTGTTGACAACTACTATATTGTTACGCCATATACAGACCAGCAGGGACTGGTCGATGAGATACTTGAGCACTGGAAAAGCGGTCATGGCGCCAGCTATAACCCCGCCCGGAAAGAAGCACTTGAGCTGGTGAGTGTGGCAGACAGCCTGGAAACTGTCATCGACAGAATTACGACCATGCGCGGGAGCAAACCACTCCTGCTCACCACCAGTGCTCAGAGGCAAAATAAAAGCTTGAGTTATCAAGAAGTCTGCGGCAAAATCAAGAAAGGGGAATCAATCCTTCTCCTCTTTGGCACGGCACACGGTATGGCCCCGCAGGTCATGGACATGGCAGATTACACCCTGCCACCTGTGGGAGGCAACACAGGATATAACCATCTTTCCGTACGCTCAGCCGTATCGATCATACTTGATCGCCTGCTAGGCAACCGGGATGAGAATTAATAGTAGTAATGCAAAGAAAAAAAACAAGCATCATAACCGACAAACAACGGGAAATATCATGAGCACAATTATCGACAGAATTGAAATGGAGCAGATGCGCCAGGATCACCCGGATTTTCGCCCAGGTGATACAGTTAAGGTTTACATTCGCATCATTGAGGGAAACAAAGAGCGTGTCCAGATCTTTCAGGGCGTAGTCATCAAACGCAGCAAAGGAATGATGGACGCTTCTTATAGCGTTCGTAAAATTTCCCACGGTGTTGGCGTTGAAAAAACCTTTGCCCTGCACAACCCACGCATTGAAAAAATCGAGGTTGTCAGCCGAGGACGCGTCCGTCGTTCACGCCTCTACTACCTGCGCGACAGACGTGGTAAAGCCGCACGTATCCGCGAGCGCGGTCTTGTCCGCTGATAAGCAGCGCACAGCTACATCCCAGGTAAGGATAGAAAAATTTCTATCCTTACCTGCTTCTTCTCAGAAGGACAATTATCATCTCGAACGTAACCTGCTGCAACAGGGGTATTCTGTTATTGCAGGTCTTGACGAGGTCGGCAGAGGCCCCTTGGCCGGACCAGTTGTTGCTGCAGCCGTTATTCTTCCTGAAGACTGTCAGCATTCCCTCTTTATCGACTCTAAAAAACTCTCTGCCAAAAAAAGAGAGCTGCTCTTTACTCATCTTCAGGAAATACCAGCCCGTATCGGTATCGGCACGGTCTCCCATCAAACCATAGACAGGATTAATATCCTTCAGGCATCACTGCTGGCCATGAAACGTGCTGTGGAAGACTTGACAGGCCAAAGTTATCCTCCCGACTTCCTTCTGGTGGACGGAAAATTTCCTGTCCCACTGGGAATCTCTCAACAGCCTCTTATAAAAGGGGAAACCCATTCTGCCTCCATTGCCGCTGCCTCCATTGCTGCCAAGGTGACCCGAGACCTCCTGATGGAAGAGCTTCACCAACAGTTTCCCTGCTATAATTTTCAATGCAACAAGGGCTACCCGACAAAGGAGCATCGTCAAGCCGTTAAAGAACATGGGATCTGTCCTTATCATCGCCTGAGCTTCAAAGGGGTCAAAGAGTTTGTCTGAGGCTCGAATCAATCTAGGCAAACGAGGTGAAGATCTGGCAGCCCACCATCTTATGCAACTGGGATTCTCCATTCTTGCACGAAATTACAGGCAAAAAACAGGAGAAATTGATATCATAGCCCGTGATGGTGATTGTCTGGTTTTTGTTGAGGTTAAAACCAGAAAGAGCCTGCGCTTTGGCCAACCATTTGAGGCAGTGACTACAAAAAAACAAGCCCAGCTTTCAAGAGTTGCCCTCGACTATCTGAGTCGGAACAAACTCCTTGACCAGCCCGCCCGTTTTGATGTTATTTCCATACTGCTTGCAGATGACGGCAAAGCAGATATTGAACATCTACCCAACTGTTTTGAACTGGCGTCCGGCTTTTAAGACACGTAATAACCAAAGAATTTCAGATGACAAAAGTTAAGAAACCAACAACCTTGTGAGTAGAAAAATAAATTTCCAGAACTCTCTACAGTCATGATTCATTCCTTCATTGGAGATTGAACCACGGAATTTTCATTTCCCTGAATGTTCGATCTTCGATGTTTATCTCAAATATAATGTGCCTTTCATGCTTCCTCTTGCCATAACCATGGGCTGCCCTGCCGGCATTGGCCCAGAGATCATTCTCAAATATTTCAGTCTTACCCATGCTCATGAGCGCCCGGCAGCTGTCGTAATCGGCGATTGCTCTGTCCTGCGCTATTATGCTGAGAGGTTTAAATCTGATGTCTCCATCCGCCCTTGGGCTCCGGGCAACCCGGTTAAGCAAGACGATGGAGTTATCCCCGTACTCGAGACCTCCACTCTTT
This sequence comes from Pseudomonadota bacterium, assembly GCA_018820855.1. Classification (GTDB taxonomy): domain Bacteria; phylum Desulfobacterota; class Desulfobulbia; order Desulfobulbales; family Desulfocapsaceae; genus Desulfocapsa. The sequence goes on from JAHJNL010000072.1 coordinate 30,471, forward strand.
TGCCGCAGGATATTCATCCAGGTCACCCCTCAAAAAAGACCGCAGTGGCCATGGCTGATGCCATTATTGCTGCTGTCGGAGGAATCCAGAAATCAATTTTTTCTGCGCTCTGCACCTGCCCGATCTCAAAAAAAGCACTCCAGGAGAGTGGTCACCACTATCCCGGTCATACGGAGATGCTTGCGGCTCTCACAGCATCTTCCAGCCAAGTAATGATGATGGCAGGCAGTTCCCTGCGTATCACCCTGGCTACCATCCACTGCGCCCTAGCTCAGGTCCCGGAACTCCTGCAAGAAGAATCGCTGGTTGACCTCTTCACCACCACCCACCAAAGCCTGCATGTTGATTTTGACATTGCTGCGCCCAAGATAGCCGTGGCCGCCCTTAATCCCCATGCCGGGGAAGGAGGTATGTTTGGCAAAGAAGAAGAACAGATCATTGTGCCAGCAATGGAGCGGGCAAAAAATAAAGGAATAGATTTGCACGGGCCCTTTCCACCTGATACCGTTTTTTTCAAAGCCGCACAGGGAGAATATGATGCAGTAGTCTGCATGTACCACGATCAGGGCCTGATTCCTTTCAAACTCCTTCACTTCAAAGACGGAGTTAATGTCACTCTCGGTCTGCCCATTGTTCGAACTTCTGTTGACCATGGTACGGCTTATGATATAGCAGGCAAGTCCATTGCCGATCCGGCAAGCCTCAGGGCTGCAGTGAAGCTGGCTGGCATTATTGCAGGAAATCGCGCCCGGACAAAATAGTCCAGTCTCAGCTAATTAAGGATGTCACATGTCAGAAAAGAGAACCGGCCTACTCATTGTCTTTGAAGGTACTGACGGGACCGGTAAGTCCACCCAGCTCCAGCTTTTGGCGCAAGCCCTTCGAGATAAGGGCTGGCCGGTGCTGATCACCTATGAGCCCACCGATGGCGTGTACGGCAAACAGATCCGCGAGCTCTATGCTCATCGTGACACCGTCAGCCGTGAAGAAGAGCTCAACCTGTTTCTCGCAGATCGGCGAGAACATGTGGAGCAACTACTTACTCCTGCCCTGAAGAGCGGAAAGATCGTCCTCTGTGACCGCTATTATCTTTCAACCGTCGCCTACCAGGGTGCAGCCGGGCTTGATCCAGAGATTATCCTTGCCCGCAATGGCTTTGCTCCGGTACCTGATCTGGCCCTTCTCTTTCATGCCCCCATTCATACCGGGGTCAAACGTATTACTCAGGGACGTGGAGAAGAACTGAATGATTTTGAAAAAGAAGACTATCTCCAACAGGTGGCCACAATGTTCGCACAAATAAACCTTCCCTTTATCCGCAGAATCGATGCGGCCCGCAGTATCGAGGCCATTCATTGTGATGTCCTTAACCTTGTTCAACCTCTTCTTGAGAAACTGCAATGATATCAGTAGGTCGTCTTAGCAACAATTTCCTTTTCCTCTTCTGCACCCTGCTGCTTCTCCTGGGAGGCTGTACAACCACTCCTCTGTCCAATCAATCACTCCAGCAACAGCACCTTGACCTTGAGGAAGAGGATGCAGTTACCGGGGAAGAACAGGTGGATATAGCCTGTTCTTATTTTTATTTTCTCTGGGCGTGCCATGCGGAAAACAACAAAGAGTATAATGAGGCCCAGGAAGCATATGAAAAAGCATTGATCTGCGACCCCGACTCCCGCTACGTCCTGCGTAAGCTTCCTCTCCTGTTGATCAAGATGGGAAAATACCAGGGAGCAGCCCAGTGGCTGCGCAAAATAATCGCCGATAACCCTGATGATATTCAAGACAGACTCCTCCTCGCCCGTCTTGATGTGCGCAACAATGAAATTGAAGAGGCGATCCAACTGTACAAGGAAATTATTGAACTCACTCCTGAAGATGAAACCGTTCTCCTGCGCCTCGGATTCATTTACTCGCAGCAAAATCGCTATAACGAGGCTGAAAAGACCTTCAGGCAGGCCCTGGCCCAGAACCATGAATCCCTCTTTGCTCATCTTTACCTGGCCCGTCTAGCCACCCAGAAAGGAGATTATATAGGGGCGGCCACATGGTATGAAAAGGCCCTGGATCTCAACTGGTCTGCCGACCTTGCCATTGAACTCGCAGAATTTTTTGGCGTTCTTGGCAAATACGATCGCGTGGAAGCCCTCTATCGCTCTGTTCTGGAGCAGACCCCTGATGATGAACAGGCCAGCCTTGGTTTGGTCCATACCCTGCTCCTCCAGGATCGCGAAGAAGATGCTCTGCAAGAATTGCGACGTTTACGGGAACTCAGTCAAGAGCCAGAGCATATAGATATGATCATCAGCCGTCTCTTTCTTCGTTCCGGGAAACTTGACGAGGCAGCAGAGATTCTGGAACCTATAGTCCAGGATAACGAATCATCTGAAGCTGCCTATATGCTCGCCGTCATTCGCTATGAAAAAAAGAATTTCACGCAGGCCTTGGAGATTTTGCAAAAGATTTTGCCTGATTCCGACTCCTATCAGGATAGCATTTCGCTGCAGGTACGCATTCTCCTTGAAGAAAAACAAGAGCATCAGGCTATTGCAATGCTCAAACAGATCTTGACAGATGAAGTAGGCAACACCCCAGCCCTTTATGCCCTTCTGGCCTCTCTCTATATGGAGCAAAACCAGATAGAAGAGGGCTATAAGACCATTCAGGACGCACTGAACAGATATCCTGACAATGAACAACTCTACTTTGAGTATGGTCTTCTCCTCGAACAGGATGGTAAACAGCAGCAGGCAATAGTCAGCATGGAAAAGGTCCTTGAGTTACAGCCGGATCATGCAGAGGCCTTGAATTATCTTGGCTATACCTGGGCAGATAATAATGTCAATCTGGAAAAAGCCCTGCAATACATTCAACAATCCCTCACCTTAAAACCAAACAATGGCTTTATCCGAGACAGCTTGGGCTGGGTCTATTTCCGTTTGGGGAAACTGGACAAGGCTGTTGAAGAAATTCTTGGTGCCCTGGAACTGGAACCTGATGACCCCAATATTTATGAGCATCTTGGTGATATCTATCGAGCACAAGGCAAAAACGAAGACGCCAGGAAAGCTTATCAAAAAGCCGGAGAACTCTTTGTTGATCAAGACAAAAAGCTCCGCATTCAGGAAAAAACAGATGGACTTCAGGGAGAATAAAAAAGAGCGGCGTGGAGCATCTCTTCTTTTAGCAGCCGTACTTCTCATCCTTTTTCTCGGAGGATGCGCCAGGCAACATTGGAACGAAAGGCTTGAAGAGGAAGAGGCAGCAGAGGTTGCAAAAATCGTTCATCTCATGCAGGAAGAGAGCAGAACCTGCTCCAGCAGTATTGACGCAACTGCCCTGATCTTCTGGAAGAGTCCACTAGAGGAAAGCGCTATTGAGGGATATCTGCAGCTGCTCTCCCCCTCTTTTTTTAAATTCGTAATAAATAATCCGCTAGGCCAGCCACTTTACGCCATTTCCAGTAACGGGGAGACGTTCCAATCCCTGCACATAGCTCAACAGAAACATATTCGTGGAAATATACGCGCCCTTGCCCTGCGAAACGACATCCCGCCCAGCCTTGTGGGGGGCAACTGGTTTGCCTATCTTAGCGGGCGCCTTCCGGAGCTATCGGTGGAGATAGAAGAAATAAACCGAGATACATCCAGCCAAACCATCTGGGTGCATCTGTCCAATCTTACCTCTTCAGGTGAAGCAGAAAAGGTCTATCTCCATCTTGCCCCTGCCAAAAAACAGGTCCTGGGATATCTAGTACTTGATCAAGAAGGCAAAACCCTTGCTGAAATTTCTTACCAGGAGCAAAAAGAAGAAAGCGATCTCTGCACCCCCCGGAAAAATATTACAGTCACCAGCCTCCCATGGGGGGCTGAGCTCAGAGTTGAACTCAAAGATATCAGAACCGACACCCAGTTTCAGGAGGATGATTTCACTTTACCAGTTCCTCCCGGTTACACAACTCAGCTCCAGCCCTGATCAGTTTTGAGGTATGGTTGGCTGACTGCTGTCAAGAGAGTCATAGGAGTTGACGATTATGACAAAGAGGTTGTTTTCTTTGAAGAAGACCTGCTGCAAATCATAGTTTTTATTGGGGACAAGCTCCAGCGTTACCTGTACCCGATCAGGATCGAAAAATTCCTCCACCCTGATACGATCCACGTATTCACCATGACTGGCCAGATCCTTCACCACCTCATCAGCCAGTCTTGTACCGGGAAAATCACAGATGACACGAGGGATCCCATCCTCCTGGCCGCTAACCGTTGGAGGATAAAAACCATTGAGCTTAAAGAGGGCCATTTCCCCATTATTGGAGGTATTCTCAAATGAAACATCACTCAGCAGTGGGTCCGGAGCAGGTTCGCCTACTTCCTCCGCCTTTGCCCCCTCTTCCGCGACCGGTGACTCAAGCTGAGGAGCGGAAGACTTTTGTACCTCTAATTCGGCAACCTCATTTTCAGTCCGATCGCCTGCTTTCACTGCTTCCTCTGCAACGGCTTCGACCGCAACCACCTCTTTCTGGGCTGGGAATTGTGGCGACTCTTCTTTTTCAGGAGTTGCAGAGACAAGCGGTTCCACTGCTTTCTGGGGAAGACCTGCCGGAACGAGCTGAATAGTCAGGATATTTTCATCTCTATCAAACTTCTGCTCAAAATGATACTCTCCGGAAGGAACAAGATCGATCACCACTCTGGTCTTATCGGGATGAACCCCGATACGTATTTTCTGGACCATTGTACCGTTGGCAAGGATATTTGACGGAACCCTCCTGCTCGGACGTGTTCCCAAGAAGTCAAAGACAACACGGGGATTTTCGCCCTTCAGAGCAAAGACCTTGGGGAGATGCGGACCATTAAGATGAAAGATTACAGATGCACTGCTTCCATCATTTTCCAGGTAACTCACTTCCTCAATTAGGGCATCAGCCGCTTTTGCAGGACCGGAAATGAAAAAAAACAGAAAAAAAACAACCAGAGAAAAAACAGTATTCCGACTCTTCATAAAAGATAAACTCGTTAAAAGTTAAAAAATCGTCAGGATTAACCAGATAAGCGCCAGACTTCGAAAAGCTTCAGCTACGCAGCTTACGAATAAAAAAACACTACTGATCACGTAACTCATACAGCAGTAACTGAAAATTCATAACAGGAACGCAGAAAACTATTTTTTACAACTCCATCATAAAAAAGAGACCTTAGTTAAACATAACATGTTATTTTTTCAGGAACAAATCAGATACTTTTCTGAATACATCATCCTGTCTTGAAAAGTCAACCTATTTTCAGTAAATGAGAATGGCTTTACTCTCAACAAAACCGGGCGATTCCCACTGAAGAAACAACTTTATCAGTGAGCAGCCCTAACAATAACCATGAGACCTACTCATATGACACGTAATTTCGAACAAAGAAACACCTTACCTTTTGTCAATAAACCTGGACGTTACCTAGGACTTGAATACAATTCTAAAAACAAAGAATGGGAGCAATGCTCCCTGTCCTGCGCTCTTGTCTTCCCCGATCTCTATGAGATAGGGATGTCTCACCAGGGACTGCAGATCCTCTACCATCTTCTCAATAAGCAGGAAGGAATCCTGGCTGATCGCTGTTACTGCCCGGATAAAGACATGGAAGCCCTCCTTCGTGAAAAAGACCTTCCTCTCTGCTCCCTGGAAAGCGGTCGCTCCCTCCTTGAATTCGACCTCGTGGGCATTACCCTGCCCTATGAACTCTGCTATACCAACATCCTTACCATACTTGATCTGGCCCGCATCCCTCTCCGTGCGCAACAGCGCAGCGAAGGAATGCCTATTATTCTGGGAGGAGGTTCCTGTGGCCTGAACCCGGAACCTGTGGCTGATTTTTTTGACGCTGTCCTCCTTGGTGACGGGGAAGAGGCCATTGTTGAGATTGCCGATTGTATCCGCCTCTGCAAAAAAGAACAACAATCCAGAACAGAGACCCTGGAGCAGCTTGCAGCAATCCCAGGAGTATATATCCCCTCATTGTACCGCCCCACCTATAAAGATGATGGTACAATCGCTGAAATCACCCCTCTTAATCCGCAGTTTCTCACTGTTCGCAGAAGGGTTCTGGCAGACCTGTCTCAAATAGACCACCTCCTCCACCCTCTTGTTCCCAACGGTAAAATCGTCCATGACCGTCTTGGCGTAGAAATCGCCAGAGGCTGCACCCGAGGCTGTCGTTTCTGTCAGGCAGGGATCATTTACCGACCTGTGCGTGAACGAAGCCCGGATCAGATCTTTGATATTGCCAAACAGGGTATAGAAAACTCCGGCTTTAATGAGCTTGCCCTCCTTTCACTTTCCACTGGTGATTACTCCTGTCTGTCAACGCTCCTCCCACAACTCATGGATCGCTTTGCCTCACGAGTTGTATCCGTTTCCATGCCCTCCATGCGAGTGGGCACCCTGACTCAGGAAGTGATGGATCAGATAAAACGGGTGCGGAAAACCGGTTTCACCCTTGCTCCTGAAGCAGGCAGTGAACGGTTGCGCAGGGTCATCAACAAAGGGATCACCGAAGAAGACCTGCTCACCACCAGCCGCGATGCCTTTCGTCTGGGCTGGAAGATAATGAAACTCTACTTCATGATCGGCTTACCCAGTGAGACTCCTGAAGATGTAGATGCCATTGTAGATCTGGCCAAGCTGACCAAACTGGTCGGTGCACAGACCGGAAACAGCCGCCTTCAGATCAACGTCAGCGTGGGAACCTTTGTCCCCAAACCCCACACCCCGTTCCAGTGGGAAAAACAGATCAGTATGGCTGAGAGTCGGGAAAAAATCGCTCGTTTAAAGGCAATCCTGCCACGAAAGGGTATGAAGCTGAAATGGCACGACCCGGAACAGAGTTTCCTGGAAGGAGTGTTCTCCCGCGGCGACAGAAGGTTGGCAAATCTCCTGGAAACAGCCTGGAACAAAGGAGCCCGGCTGGATGCCTGGTCTGATCACTTTGATCTCGCCCTCTGGCAGGAGGCTGCACTGGCATGTGAACTGTCTCTGGATGCTTTCCTGCGCCCCAGAGGTCATGATGAGATCCTGCCCTGGCAGCACCTGGACAGTGGTGTCGACACCAGCTTTCTCCTGGAGGAGCTTGAAAAGGCGCACGCCGAGGCCTATACCCCTGACTGTCGTTACCACGGCTGCCAGCAGTGTGGACTCTGCGATTTCAAACTGATCAAACCCATTGTCCAGCAAAAGAAAACGAACCAGGAGGCAACTGTCTCCCCGGAAAAAAGCAGCAATCGCCAAACTACAGCAATCAACTCGCATTCTGAAGAAGACAGGCACTTTCGCTATACCGTCACCTATTCGCGATTAGGAGATATCTGTTATCTTGGGCACCTGGAGATTCTGCAGCTCATCTTTCGCGCCCTGCGCCGGGCAAAAATCCGTACCAATTTTTCCCAGGGCTTCAATCCCTCCCCCAAGGTCTCTTTTGGCCCGGCCTTACCTGTCGGTACCCAGAGTGAGGCCGAATTTTTTATCATGGATCTCCCTGAACCCCTGACCGATATACAAGCCGTGCAATCGCGTCTGAACGACCAGCTGGTCGGCGGACTGCATGTGGAAGCGATCACTCTCAGTGACGGCTCTGTTCCCCAACAGCTTCTCACTAGCTACCGTATCCGTTTGGATCTGGCGCTGACTGAAGAGCATAAAGACAGGCTCAGACAGTTTTTGGACCTGGACACGTTTTCCCTTGAACGCACTCGTAAGGGGAAGACCAAAGAGATCAACATTCGGCCTCTGATAGGCAAACTTCAGGTCGAAGGAAATGATACTATCTATCTGGAAATGATCAGCAAGGCAACTGAGGCCGGAGTAAAGCCTCTTGAGGCCCTGGCAGCAATCCTGACAATAGATCAGAAGCAACTGCTCAGTGCAGTACTTATCAAGACCGGATGGAAAGAACTGAGAGAAGACAAATAGAAATGACTCAGGCAGATTTCCTCTGTTCGCTTCGGAAATCCTGTTGCCTCTACCTCTCTCTCTATGGTAGGAATATGAAACTGTACTGATTAAGGGAGTGAAGGAAAAGACAGCAAGATCCAGATAAAATAAGTGTCTGTTTTTATCTGGACAGGTCAAAATGCTGTCAATTGCCTTGGTGGGCCTTCAGCCTCTTGGTTGACCCACCTGAACATTTGAAAAATATGTCAATAACTGTGAACCGGTATCTGCCCTCCGCCTGTGTGACGACAGATATATAGACTTTGATTTTAAAAGGAGCCCGACATGACAACCAAAAAAATAGTCCTTCGCGACGACGAGATGCCGACCCAATGGTACAACGTAGCGCCTGACATTCCAAATGGACTGCTTCCTCCTCTGGATCCGGAAACCAAAGAACCAATGGGACCTGAAAAACTTGGTGCCATCTTTCCCATGTCCCTGCTTGAGCAGGAAATGTCCGGTGAACGGTTCATTGATATCCCGGAAGAAGTTCTTGATGTCCTGAAGATATGGCGCCCCTCTCCTCTGGTTCGTGCCAGAAATCTGGAGCAGGCACTGGGCACCAAGGCCAAGATCTACTTCAAGAATGAGGGTGTCTCTCCGGTGGGATCGCACAAGCCGAACTCTGCCGTTCCCCAGGCCTACTACAATGCCAAAGAAGGCATCAAACGTCTTGCCACTGAAACAGGTGCCGGTCAGTGGGGCTGCGCCCTTTCTTTTGCCACCCAGAAGTTTGGACTCGAGTGCAAAGTTTACATGGTACGCGTCTCCTTTGACCAGAAGCCCTACAGAAAATCAATGATGCAAACCTTTGGTGCTGATATCGTATCAAGCCCCAGCCAAGACACCCATATCGGCCGTCAGATCCAAGCAGAGTACCCTGATACCGCAGGTTCCCTCGGCATTGCCATCTCCGAGGCCATCGAGGATGCCGCCAGCCGGGAAGACACCAACTATGCTTTGGGCTCTGTGCTCAACCATGTTATCCTGCATCAGTCCATCATCGGTCTTGAGGCCAAGAAACAGATGGAAATCGCAGGTGATTATCCCGATGTCATCATCGGCTGCTGCGGTGGCGGGTCAAACTTTGCCGGCCTGGCCGTTCCTTACATCCCCGACTATCTGGATGGCAAAAAGATCCGCTTTGTCGGGGTAGAGCCGGCCTCCTGCCCCTCACTTACCATGGGCAGACTGGCATACGACTTCGGCGACGTGGCTCAGACCACGCCCTTGCTCAATATGTACACTCTGGGACACGACTTCATTCCTCCTGGAATTCACGCCGGTGGCCTCCGTTACCATGGTATGGCTCCCATTGTCTCAGCACTGGTTCGTGAAAAGATCATTGACCCAATCAAGGTCCACCAACTCGAATGTTTCGAGGCTGGTGTCCTCTTTGCCAGGACAGAGGGAATCATCCCGGCACCTGAGACATGCCATGCCATCCGCGGTGCCATTATCGAAGCCACACGTGATAAGAATGACCCAAAAACCATTCTCTTCAACTTTTCCGGTCACGGTCTCATTGACATGGCCTCCTACGACAAATACTTTTCCGGGGATCTCCGCAACTATGATTACCCGAAAGAGGCCATTGAAGCATCCATGGCCAAACTGCCGAAGATCTGATTTCTTCTCTTTTCTCTTCCTTTCATTCGTATCTTCCGTAACCCGGAAAATACGAATGGGAGCGAGTCGACTGCGCCAGGCACAGGTTTCTACACTTGGAGCAGTCTTTCTCGCCCTTCTCCTCAGTCTCTGTAGCCAGCCCAGCAAGGCTCAAGAGATTTCAGGCCTGCAAAAAGATGTCATCCACGGCGGCTATGCCCTGAGCAAAAACGGAAAAATTTCCGTGTCAAGGAATCTGGAGAAAACCTTTATTCCGGCCTCAACCATTAAACTCATCACCAGTCTGGCCGCCCTGAAAGTTCTCGGTCCGGATTATCGTTTCACCACTCGTCTCTTTTTCGACACAGAACAGAATCTTTATATCCAGGGTTCGGGAGATCCCTTCCTGGTTTCTGAAAAAGTTACCTCCATTGCCAAATTAGTGGCAGAGCAGGGAATAACGGAGATACGGAACCTGATTCTCGATGACTCTGACTTTGCCCCGGAAGGGGATATTGTCGATGGGTCTGCGAATTCCCAAAACCCCTATGATGCCAACTGCTCTGCCCTGGGAGTCAACTTTAACACCCTGCCCCTGCGTGTCATCCATAACTCAAAAGTCAGTTCCCCTGAACCACAGACACCCTATCTGCCCCTGATGGGAAGGATTGGCAAAGGTCTGCAGAACGGTCATCACCGAGTAAATATCAGTGCCTTTCCTGACCAGGGCTCCCTTTCCAATACTCTTCGCTATTGCGGTGAATTGTTTCAAGTGACACTCAGGCAACAAGGTGTAAAGATGACAGGGGAAATCAAACAGGGGAAAATTCCTCCTGAAACCCTGCCTCTCTTGCAATATGTTGCCCCGGAAACGGTCAGCGACCTGGTGCGTTCCTGCCTGCTCTCTTCCAGCAACTTCATGGCCAATCAGCTCTATCTCGCCATCGGCAGTGCCAGATACGGCGTTCCGGCCACTTGGAAAAAAAGTCAGATGACTGTCAATGCCTTTATCCGTGACCATCTCCATCTCCGGGAAAACCAGGTCACCATGGTCGAAGGTTCTGGATTATCATCAAAAAACCGCATCAGTCCGGAGGCCATGATCAAGGTTCTGGAAAGCTTTAAACCCTACGCATCTCTTATCCCGCTAAAATACGGGGTACGTATGAAATCCGGAACCCTTACAGATGTGTACTGTTATGCCGGCTATTTCAATAGCGGTCAAACCCTGAATCCCTTTGTTATCCTTCTCAACCAGAAAGCTAACCGCAGGGATCAAGTGCTAACGGCCCTTTACCATTTATAATCCCAATCTCTGCCACAAGAAAACCCCAGCAAATTTATTTGACAAAATAAATTTTTTTACGCCTTGCTGGGGATCGTTCTCCTTATCAATTTTATATTTCCCCCCCCAAAAAAACTCTTTTTACTCCTTCCATTTCCACCCATAATCGCCTAGAATAACAAACTATAAAGAGATATATGTTATTCTTTCAATTAGTTCTACTTATTTCTTTTCCCCTTTTCCCATGAGAAATATGCTTTTATTTTTTTGCACCACATTAAAACAAACACCATTTCAACTTTTCATACAAATTCAAACGCATACAAGATCTCTCCATTTTAGGCATACATTTTGCTTATGATATCAGCATATGTCCTGTTGACCTGCACAAGTACTACCGGACAACGTGGTCCAAACACAATTTTCAGATCCAGAGGAGAGTAAGTATGAAGAAAACCATGACTCGATTTATACCTTTTTTCATCATGGCATCATTTTTGGTGACAGGATGTAATCAGAATATCAAATCAACCACTACTGCTGCCAAACCTTCAGTAAGCACCGAGGCCAAGAAAGATCAAGGTCCGGTCTATAAAGGAAAAGTGGTAGGAAAATCAAACAAGGCCAAGCAAATATCCATAGAAGTCGGTAAAGACAAAGATGCCAAAACCGTCATGGTCAGTTTCGACGACAAGACCAAGGGCCTTGAATATGCCGCTGCAGGGGAAGGAGCTATCATCGCTTACGAAATGCGTGATGGTGTCCCTTTTGCTACCGTGATCAAACCAAAACTTGCCACATTGCCTCCCGGTGTAACAGTTATCACCCCGACCGAGGTGAAAACCCTGATTGACAGCAACAAGGACTTCCTGCTGGTTGATTCACGCCCTGGAAACCGATACTCCGCATCACATCTTCCCGGTGCTGTTTCCATCCCTGTATGTGAGATGCAGGAACTCCTGCAAAATCTTCCTAAAGAGAAAGATAAGCTTCTCATCTTTTACTGTGGAGGGCCCACATGAGGCATGAGCACAAAGTCCGCCGGTCAGGCGGTCAAAGCTGGTTATAAAAATATTCGTGTAATGCTCGCCGGCGAACCTGCCTGGGTCAAGGCAGGCTATCCGACCTATGCCAACTATGGTTGGGTCTGCCGCGGCAACATTGTCCTCATTGATCTGCGCTCCGCTGAAAAAGATGCCGCAGCCCGTATTCCTCGATCAGTGAGCATGCCCTTTGCCGATTTTGCTGACAACTACGACGAGATTCCCATCAAAGCCCCTGTGGTCCTCTACTCTGACAAGGACGAAGAAACCACTGCGGCTATGAAAATTCTCCATGATAATGGCTATAAAAAAGTTTCCCTGGTGGAAGGGAATTTCCTCGGTTGGAAACGGGTCGGTGGTTCTTTAGAAAAAGGACCGGTAGTCACAGATGTTCGCTGGAAAAGAATTCTTGCCGAAGGCGAAGTCTCTGTGGCAGAGTTTGAAAGGGCCCTGGCCGACCCGAAAGTAGCGACAATTCTTGATGTCAGAACCAAAGCTGAGGTCGCCAGTGGCAAATTCCCAAGTTCTCAGCACATTCCTCTTGACGAACTCTGCAAAGACATGGACCAGTTCGTATGTAAAATCAGAGACTTACAAAAAGACGAAAAGATCTACATCCACTGCACCACTGGTGCCAGAGCGGAAATGGCCTATAAGGAGCTGAAAAAACGCGACTTCAATGCCTTTTATCTGGTGGCCGAAGTGGACTGCAAAGGCAATGATTGCAGCATAGAAGAGTAATTTTCCCAACCATCCTGAGTCGTTTCCAAGGACCGGGACTTGCTTAAGCGGAAGAGGGAGTGTGCTACACATTGCCTCTTCCGCTTTTTTTTATTATTCCATAGTATTATTTCAATTCCGGCTTCTCTTTTTTTCCCTCCCCGTATCTATTCTCCGGGGGTTATCACCCGCAGAACGATGAGTAACGTCAGAGACCCATTTCAGTTTTTTTTACCTTTGTCGAAACTCTCTCCACCTTCGCTGCACACATAGGCCAAGACCTTCATTTTTCTTTACTTATCGTGGCGAGATAGATACCATTGGAGATAAGCTGAACAGATAGGCTTACCTTAAGAATCAACAAAACAATCCACCGAGAAAAGGATACAGAAATCGCTGAGCAGCTCTACGCACACCAGCATCAGCAATGCACAGGATCAGGCATGGAAAATGGCAACATAGAGACATCACAGAAAAAAAAATATTTAGAACCCACTCTTCATTTTACCAGAAAACGACTACTCGTAGGTGAAGGTGACACCGCAGAAAAAATCATCATTTCAGAACTGGTCAAAAAAGATCAGCCCTTGCTTTCCTTTCCGGATTTCGCAAACTATTCAGAGAAAGGATACGAAAAAAGTCCTCTCCGGTCCGGAAGAAATACCCATTTTTCTGAAGATGAAAACACACTGTTAGCCGACACCATCGGCTACCCAAGGATAGATATCATGGAACCGGAAGAGGGTGAAGAACCGACTCTCCTGGTTTCACTCATCCCTCTGGTCAAGGTGTCAGTCGATCAGATGGAGGCCACCCTCATCCTCCACCCTCCGGTACCCAACGGTTTTTCCACCCAGAGCGCACCACTTCCTGAGCTGCTCCAGGAAGCCGGTATCCTTTTCGGAATTGACCAATCAGCTCTTAACCAGGCGCAGGAGATTATTCAGACCGGCTACAATGATTTCATCGATCTTCCCATCGCACACGGCAAAGTTCCGGAACCTGGTGTCGATGCCTATCTCCGCTTTGAACTGGAGATAGGTCCCATTGCCGGTCGTATCCTGGACGACAACAGTATCGATTTTCGGGAACGGAGGATCATGATCGGCGTCCACGCTGGCGAACTTCTGGCCACTAAAATACCTGCAGTTGCCGGAACACCTGGAATCAATGTCCGGGGCCAGGAAATTGAGCCCGAAGGAGGAAAAGATATCAAGGTCAAGGTTGCCAACGACGCTGCCTTTTCTGAAGAAACCGGTGAGGCAAGAGCCACCAAAGACGGAATTCTCACTGTAGTCAAAGACTCGGTAATCAAGGTCTGCTCCAGGCAGGAGATTCCCGGAGACGTGGATTACACCACCGGTCACATCAACTCACTAAACTGTGTGACCATCCGCGGTTCAGTCCAGCCCGGCTTCAAAGTGAGCACAGGCGGGGATCTCGAAATCGGCAAAGAAGTGATGTCCGCGACTATCTCCTCCGAGGCAAACGTGGTTATCAAAGGTGGCATTACCGGAAAAAAGACCACGATCAAAGCCTTTGGCGATGTCGACATTAATTTCATTGAACAGGGTACAATCGACTCCGGAGGCATTGTTGTCATACGGAAACAGACCTATTACAGTAATGTCTCGGCAGCCGGCGATATTCGCTGTCGGCCAGGCACAACTATCATTGGAGGCCGTCTGGTAGCCGGAGGACAACTGACTGTGGCAAATGTAGGATCAGAAAACTGCGAACCAGCCCTGCTTGCCGCAGGCGTTGATGTCGAACGGCTTGGCCTGCAGGAAGAATTAAGACAGGACATTCGTCAACAGCAGGATGAGATCATCCAGTGGCTGCAACGTTATGGAGGCAACACCCGCTCCAAGAAAATTCGAAAAATGGAAGCCAAGGTGGATGAGACCAAGATGAAACTGCTCAAGCTGAATCTCATCCCAGGGACAGGACTTTATTCCCGAGTCGGCACCCCCACGGAAACCAGCGCAACCGACGGAGATGATCAGGAGATAGAGGCCAGAACACTCAGTATCGACAAAATCCATATTGACGTCTCTGGAACCATATACGCAGGAACGGAACTCAGGGTCGGCAACCGCAGTCTGGTCTTAACTAACAATGTCACCAATCGACGCTTTAAGCTGAACCAGAATCTCAAACAGATAATCGCAGCTCCCTTGAAAGGAAAACACTGATTTTTGTATAATCTTATCAGCACTCCTCCTTCGCAAAACCCGTCTGCTGCATGGAACATGCTGCAGAGCCATCAGGCCGATCACAGGAACCCTGAAAGAAAATACCCTTGTGCTGCAGACATGGTATTGCTATGCTTTTGCAGTACGAAGGGTTAAGCACAAGGGGAATTCCCTGATGGTCACTGTAACAATTCTTTTCCTAAACAGATTCCAATGAAAATCCTTCACACCTCAGACTGGCATCTAGGCCATAAACTCTATGGGAAGCAGCGTTATCAGGAATTTTCCCTTTTCCTTGACTGGCTGGCCACTGTTATTGAGGAGCAGAAGATTGAGGCCCTGCTTATAGCCGGTGACATCTTTGACGGGCAGACTCCTTCCAATCGGGTCCTGGAAATCTATTATCGTTTTCTCTCCCATATTTCGCGCTCCCCCTGCCGTCATGTGATCATCATCGGAGGCAACCATGACTCCCCTACTCTGCTCAATGCCCCTCAGGAACTCCTCCGTTTTCTCGACATCCATGTCATTGGCAGAGTACCTGAAAACCTGGAAGATGAGATCATCCTCTTACGGGATGACCTCAACAGGCCTGAATTAATGATCCTTGCCGTTCCCTATCTTCGTGACAGGGATCTCAGGTCAACTGATGCCGGAGAGAGCCTGCACGATAAGGAAAAGAAACTCCTGTCAGGGATACAGGACCATTATTCGAAACTTTACGAACTTGCCCGGAAGCAACAGAAAAGTCTGGAGAATCATGTCCCTCTTGTGGCCATGGGCCATCTCTTCTGTCAAGGCGGCACTACCAGTCAGGGTGACGGTGTTCGCGAACTCTATGTGGGTTCTCTGGTGCATGTGGGCCTTGACACCTTTCCTGCAGAGATCGATTATCTGGCCCTGGGACACCTTCACCTACCGCAAAAAGTCAAAAAGCAGGAGAACAGGCGATACTCCGGAGCACCTCTCGCCATGAGCTTTAATGAGGCTCACAAACAAAAATGTGTCCTTGCGGTGACACTTGCGCCGAGATTCACAGTGGATGAGATTCCAGTCCCCTGCTTTCAAGCCCTGCAAACCATCACCGGAGACCTTGTCCAGATCCTTGAGGCAATAAAGCACCTGAAAGAAAAAAAGCAATCCATCCTGCTTGAAATCAACTACTCCGGGCAAGCCCTCCTTGACGATCTGCAGGAGCAGGTTTATACAGCTGTAGCTGACAGCCCTCTGGAGGTCCTGCGCATCTACAACAAACGGATCTATGATCATATACTGCAGCAAACTTCTGAGATCAAGACTCTGGAAGAACTCTCCCCGATCCAGGTCTTCCGGCAGTGTCTCGATATGCATGAAATTGACGATGACCAGCAACAGGAAATGCTGCTGACCTTTGAAACAGCTCTTGCGGCCCTGCAAAATGAAGACAGCTCCCTGGAATAGTCAAACATGAAGATCCTGCAGATCCGCTTTCAGAATCTCAACTCACTGGCCGGGGCCTGGCATATTGACTTCACCGACCCGGCCTATAGCGAGAACAGTCTCTTTGCAATCACCGGCCCCACTGGTGCCGGCAAATCTACTCTCCTCGATGCTATCTGCCTGGCACTGTATGGCCGCACCCCGCGCCTTGCCAAAATAAGCAAGACATCCAACGAGATCATGAGCAGACAAACCGGCTTCTGTTTTGCGGAGGTCGAATTTGAGACTGTGAAAGGGCACTTCCGCTGCCACTGGTCCCAGCACCGATCAAGACAGCAGGCAAGCGGCGAACTGCAACAGCCCAAACATGAGATTGCCGATGCCGCAACCAGCACCATACTGGAGAGTCAAATACGCAATGTCGCAAACAGAGTGGAAGAAGTCACCGGAATGGATTTTGACCGTTTTACCCGTTCCACCCTCCTCGCTCAAGGGGGATTTGCCGCCTTTCTCCAGGCCTCACCAGACAATCGCGCTCCTATCCTCGAACAGATAACAGGAACTGAAATCTACTCCCGTCTTTCCATCAAGGTCCACGAACTTCGAGGAGATGAACAGGCCAAGCTCCAGGAAATGGAGCAGACACTTGCCCACATCACCCTTCTCAGCCCCAGTGAGGAAGAAGAACTACTGAAAATCGTCCGTGACAGAGAACAGCAAAGCGAATTGGGTAAGAGAGGGACGGCTGACACAAGACAAAAACTTGACTGGCTCAACATGCTGACAAGACTCAAGAAGGAGATAGAGGAATATAACAGGCAACTTCAGGTCATAACTGCTGAAGAAAATGATTCTGCGGCTGAACTGAAGCGACTTCCATCTGCTCTGGCAGCCCGCGAAATCGAACCGGTTTACCAAGAATACAAAACGCTCGTCACCAGTCAGGACAAAGACACGGTTGAAATCAAGCATCTTGGTTCCAGTTTGCATGACCTCCTTAGTTTGCAGAAAAAGGCTGACGATGGTTGCCGAAACGGTGAAAAAGAACTGCAGCAGGCTGAGATGGAGGAAAAAAGCGGAGAGACGCTGATCAAACAGGTACAAGAGTTAGATCTTCGTCTCCAGGCTGCAGAAGAACAACTCCTGGAACGCACTACCATTCTGACAGACCTTTATCGTCAGCAACAGGAAGAAGTTGCTGCCCTCAAGACCCTTGAGCAAAACCTTGCCCTGGAAGAAATAAGAAAAAAGAAACTGTGCTTCTTTTTCAAGCAACAGGCCGGAGACGAGAAGCTTGTAGAAGATTTTTCAGCTCTTCAGATCGAAATCAGTTCCATTTTCAACCTTCAGGCTCGAGGTATGGCACATGCCGAAGCAAGGAAAAAGGCGGAACAGGACACGCTGAAAAAAAAGCAGTCCGCAATCCAGCTTGCCTCGGAAGAAGCTCCTCTGCAGAAAAAAATTTCAGCCATCGAACAGGTTGTCAATGGACTGAAGCAGGAAAGGAGTCAGCTCCTCCAGGGTAGAGATGCCGAATCACTGCAACAGGATCTGTTTTCTGTCCAATCCCTCGAAAAAACAGTGAAAACTCTCCTCCTCCTTATTGAGGAGAAAGATGTTCATACTCAGGAAATCGACTCACTGGACAGGCAGTTACTCCAGGCTGCCAGCAGAACAAGAGAACTCAACACAGCACTGCATCAGGTCGGCAAGGAGATATCGGCTCGACAGAACGAGGTCGAACTCCTGGAAAAAAGCCTGTTCCTCCTTGCCCGCATTCAGAGCCTGGAAGCAGAACGCAACCGTCTTCAGGATGGCACCCCCTGCCCGCTCTGCGGTGCCACCACTCACCCCTACAGCCAGGAAAACATCCCTGCAATCTCTGCAGAAGAGACCAGGCTGCAGGAGACAAAAACAGCACTGATCACCCTTGAGAAAAAGAGCACTGAACTGACAGGACTGGGTATAGTCTGCCGCGAACAGCAGAAAAATTTAAGCAGTCGCCGCAAAGAGTTAACAGAAGACCTGGCCAAAAAAGAAAAGACATTAGAGCAGGTGCTTGCCAACCTTGAGCTTCCGCCTCTAAAACAAATTAATCTGCAGGAGATCCAAGAGAGAGAGCAGAGCCTGAAACTGCAGGAAAGAACTCTACAGAAGAATTTCGATCGATTGAAAGAAATTAATAAGGAACTTGCCGGTGTTGAAGAAAAAGGAAAAGAGCTGATCAAAACACAGCAAAATCTCGAAAGAAATATCCTCAATTTTAACCACCAACTCTCCTCTGCCAATCAGGAGCAACAGCGGCTCCTGCAGGAAGAAAGAGTCCTTTGCGCGGAACTGGAAAAGACAACAGGTTCTCTTTTCTATAAACTTGCCTCTTACAAGATCAGGGAGCCTTCTCCTGATAAACTCCCTGCCATCCTGGAAGAGCTTGGCAAAAGAACAGAAGAGTGGAAAAAGAAAAAAGAAGAAGATACGCAGGTTGACGCCCTGATTCTGACTCTTGGCGCCAAACGCAGTCACCAACAGGAACTTCTTGAAAAACTGACGGTACAGGCAGCAGAGCAAGACGCACAACAGAGCAAGACTAAGGAAACGGTCGCCACCTGTAAAGAAAGCAGGAGCAAATTATTTGGCTGCAAAAACACAGGAGAAGAGGCAAAACGGCTGGAATCAGCTGTCATGAACGCACGCAAAAAGCTGGCACAGAAAAGCAAAGAATGCGCTGACATCACCAACAAAATCATAGCTGCCCGTACACTGCAGGAGAGATTGGAATCCGAGTGTCATAACCGCCTGCAGAAGATACAAAAGCAGAAGAAGAGACTGGACCAGGCCCTCAAGTCCTCCTCATTTGCAGATCTGCATCAATTTCTCGCAGCCAGACTCCAGCCTCAGGAACTGGACAAACTTCTTGAGCTGCAACACAGTCTGCAGGTGAGAAAGACTAAATATCAAACCTTGCGGGAAGACAAGGAAAACGCTCTCCGCAAAGAGGAGACAAAGCGACTTTGCACAGAGGAAAGCCAGGAACTGACACAAAAACTTGTCGAGCAGGAAAAACAGTTGGCACAGCTCCTTGAACAAGCTGGTGCAGCTCGGGAGAAGATGAAGAATAATGATATAGACAAAGAAAGGGCCGCTGCAAGACTGGCGTTTATCGAAACCCAAAAGAAAACAGTGGGCCGCTGGAACAGACTGCACATGCTCATCGGCTCTGCCGACGGCAAGAAATTCAGAAACTTTGCTCAGGGACTCACCTTTGAAATGATGATCAGCCATGCGAACTCCGCTCTCGGCCACATGAACAACCGTTATATCCTGGTCCGAGACCGTAACCTGCCTCTTGATCTCAACGTCATCGACACCTATCAGGCAGGCGAAGTGAGATCCACCAGAAACCTCTCGGGCGGAGAATCATTTCTTGTCAGTCTCTCCCTGGCTCTGGGGCTCTCCCGTATGGCCAGTAATAATGTACGGGTAGACTCCCTCTTCCTCGATGAAGGGTTTGGCACACTTGACGAAGAGACCCTGGAAGCAGCACTCGACGCCCTCTCTCAGCTTCGTGAGGACAACAAGCTCATCGGTATTATCTCCCATGTGGGGGCGCTCAAAGAACGAATCCCCCTGCAAATCGAAATCACCCCTGGTAGCGGCGGCAGAAGCACAGCCAAGGGCCCTGGAGTGACAAAGGACAATTGATGAACTGCTGCCAAAAATTATTCCACCGTTATTCTTCCCGCAACCGGGCTGTCATCTGTCTCAGATGGATTAACCCCATACGCATTCTGGTGATAGCCAGTCTCCTCTGTCACCTGCTCTATAAAATCGTCTGGCCCCCGCCACCATTTGCAGGCATCATAACCCTTATTCACATCTTTCTCGCCTTTCTCCTCCTGGCCGAGTGCCGACGAAGCGTCCGTTTCCACAATTCAGTCAAAGAATGGGAGGCCCTGGAGGCCAGACGAAAAGAACTTCTCTGATTCATCATTGCTCACCCCAGTCTTCAACCATTTGCAGGCTCTTCTGGAAATGGTCCGATCAGGACAATTACTCAAAAACAGACACAAGGTCTCCTCGTTAAATAGATTTTTTTTTCAAAATACTCAAATTGTGTTTCATGATTATTGTTTCAATGTGATACGATGTCATATTCACACATACCTTCAAATGATCCTTTAATTCAATTCTGAGGCTGCAAGTGCGCACTATGAATATGAAAACAAATGAGGATATATGCTGCTCTTCCGAAGTAGCCAGGGGCCGTAATTGCTGTAATCCGCATAAAAGATGTCACACCAGTACCTGGGAACAACTGTTTAACGCCATACAGGATCCTGTTCTAGTGGTTCGCCCGGATGGGATTATCATTGAGGCCAACGATGCCACCCTGCATGCAGCCCAAAAAAGCAGGAAAGAAGTTGTTGGTCAGGGAATCTGCAAGATTGTTCATGGCGGCAAGTGGCCGCATATCAAATGTCCTTTGGAGGAATTTCTTAAAACCTGTACTCCAAAAGTTGAAGATACGCGCCTTCCCGGATTCTTTGGCGAATATTCTGTTACCATCTCACCTGTCAAAGAGATGGATGGCAAAATAGATAAAATCATGCTCATTGCCAGAGAGCTCACAAGTGATGAAATTCAAAAGGTGGATTCCATCAGGACAGCCAAACTTGCTGCCATAGGTGAGCTTGCTGCAGGCGTTGCCCATGAGGTCAACAATCCAATTACCGGGATTATCAACTTTGCCCAAATTCTTCTGGATAATTACGATCTTGACCCTGCTGGTATTACTATTGTCCAGAAGATTATTGATGAAGGCGATCGGATAGCCTCTATTACCCACAATTTGCTCTCTTTTGCACGGGCAGACGGTTGTGAACGGGAGCCCGTCAATCCTGTAGAAGTCGTCAAAGAGTGTCTTACACTCGTTCAGCACCAACTCAAGATGGACGGAATCATGGTAGTGACTGAGTACCCCCCAAATGACTCTTTCATTATCGCTGATTTCGGTCAGTTACAGCAAGTACTGTTAAATCTTATCAGTAACAGCCGCTATGCCTTAAACGCAAGATACCCGGGTACTGATCCCCAGAAAATAATTAAAATCTCCTGTCTTAAGAAGGAAGATAAAGAGCATCCTGTTTACCGATTAATTGTAAAGGATTATGGAACCGGCCTGCCCCAGTCTATCCTGGAACGCATTTTTGAACCCTTTTTTACCACTAAGCCCCCTGGTGAGGGAACAGGACTGGGACTCAGTATCAGTTATGGAATTATAAAAGATCATGGAGGCGACCTGCACGTTAACTCAATTCTGGACAAATTTACTGAAATGATCATTGAACTTCCAAGCAAGATATAAGGTTATGGAAAAAAATCTCTATTCTTCAAAAATTCTCATTGTTGATGATGAGGAATCCATCAGACAGACCTTTGAGATATTCCTTACATCCGCAGGATATCAGTTTGTCAAAACCGTAGCTACTTTTGATGAAGCTATGGAGACAATGGCCCTGATATCATACGATTTAATTATCAGCGACATAGTACTGATCGGACCTTGCGGGACAGATCTACTCCAAAAAACAAGAGAATCCGGGGTCAAGTGTCCGGTTATTATGATCACGGGATTTCCCAATCTCGAGTCTGCCGCCAAGTCTGTCCGACATGGAGCCTTTGATTATATATCAAAGCCGGTAAACAAAGAGACCCTTCTGCGTTTTACCAGACAGGCCCTTCAACACTGGTATCTGGAAAACAAAGCCAGGCACCTGCAGCGGGAAAATGAAAAGTATCGACGCTACCTGGAAACAATTTTTCGTTCGGTCAGCGATGCGATCATTACTGTTGATGCCAACATGCATATTGTTCAACTCAATGAGACGGCAGAACAATGGCTGAGGGAAAAAGGGATAAAAGGCATCTCTGATCTTGAACATCTGCCTCTTGAACATCTGCCTCTTGAGGTAAGTTTTGCCTGTCTCGACGATGTCCGCAATGTTTTACAGCATGGAAGCGAGGTAAGAAAGCACCTGATTGAATGCCATACTCCCAATAACAAAACAAAGATGTTCAGCGTCAATGCCTCTCCTTTACGGGGGGAAGATGAGGAATTTCAGGGTGTTGTAATCGTAGCCAGAGACCTTACCATTGATGAGCCTCAAGAAATCAATAAAATCCGCAATCGTTTCCATGGCTATGTAGGCCCTAGCCCAGTCATGCAAGAGGTATATAAGCTCATCGAAAACATTGGCAAGGTCGATACTGCCGTTCTCATCACAGGCGAGTCCGGAACCGGTAAAGAACTGGCTGCGGAGGCACTCCACGCAGAGAGCTCACGGCGTGACAAACCGCTCATCAAGATGGATTGCGTCTCTGTTGCCGAAAATCTCCTGGAAAGTGAGCTCTTTGGTCATCGTAAAGGAGCCTTTACCGGTGCAGACAGAGACAGACCCGGCAGATTGCTTCAAGCCGACGGCGGAACGCTGTTTCTTGATGAAATTGGTGATATTTCGCCTCGGACACAACTACTTCTTTTGCGTTTTTTACAGGAAAAAACCTTTACCCCGGTTGGCCAGGATAAACCGATACAGGTCGATGTCCGAGTCATAGCCGCCACCAACGCCGACTTACAGGAAATGGTAAAACAGGGGAAATTCCGGGAGGATCTCTATTATCGTCTTAAAGTCATTGAAGTTAAGCTTCCTCCTCTGCGCGAGCGAACCATTGGTATCCCACTGCTTGCCAAGCATTTTCTTGAACTCTTCCGCAAGCAACTTGGCAAAAAGATTGCTACAGTCTCGGACCAGGCACTTGAGTGCATGTCTCGATATTCCTGGCCAGGCAATGTCCGCGAGTTGAGACATGTCATGGAAAGGGCCTGTGTTCTCTGTAATGGTCCGGTTCTGCTGTTAAAACATCTCCCTGAAGAGTTACAGAGACCAATCGTCAGGGAGGTTCATCCTACAGCCGTTTCTCCTCCTCCTATTCCTCAAAACAATTTACCAACAGCGTTTGCAGCAAACATTCACTATCTGCCGGAAGATATGAAGATCATAAAGGCTCTCAGGCAAGTAAATGGCAACAAGGCAAAGGCTGCCAAACTTCTTGGAGTTGCCCGCTCCACACTTTACAGACAGATGCAACGGTACAATATAGAAGATTAATGCCTTGTAACTGATCTTCCTCCAGTCCATGGTGTCCGACCTGCGGCCATGCCCTTGCTTCGCTCAAGGACAACGCAAAAATGTCTTTGAACCTTCAAAAGCCAAAACCTGCTTCGGCAACATCGATACACAAGCAATGAGACACTCCGAAAGAGTTGATTTACTCCTTTTTCTCTTCCCGGACTTTCTTAACATGTCCGAATAAAGGGGTCAGGAAACAGAACACCTGTTTTTTTCCTGTTCTTCCTCTCATCTCAGCAATTTTCCCCAGACCTTCACCGGGTATCATTTTCATACAAAAGACTGATTCAAATCAAACACTAAAAAGAGACCTGTTCCACTGCCTATCACAAAAAGTGTAGCCCCGAGACACTTTTGGGACACAAACGGGACACTGGCGGAACACAATGGGACACAACAAGAAACCTGTCTCACTCATGCTACAATGAGGAAATCTCGCTGTAACATTTTCCACATTCTTATTGTTTATTCATAACAAAACAATAGGTTACTTAAGTGAACATCTAGCACAAAAACATTACTCAAACTTTGGCACGCATTATGCAATGTTGCATGTACGAATCAAACAGAAACACAATCTCTTCAATCAAAAAAAGGAGATACCATGAGTGAAACAATTCTCAGTAAAGAACGAAGTCAGGCCGGAATTCAGGAAAACTCTACAGCCACCGTTTCCACAGAAATTGATAAGCTAATAATTGGCACTATTGCTGCCTTTACCGGAATTGTCGGACTGTGGAGCGTAGCCTGCCTCATGAGCGCTATGTTTCAGGCAGGTGGACCTCTGCAGCTGGTCGCTGGCTATTTCAAGGCTTTGGCCGGCATGTAAGTACAAAAACAATCTGAGAGACAACTTCAGTTATCTATACAATTCAAAAAGAGGTAACGACAATGGAAGATAGAGTACTCAGCAAACAGCAAACCAAAACCACAGTCCATGAGGACTCAACAAGCACTGTTTCGCACGAGGTGGACAAGGTTATTATTGGTAGTATTGCTGCTTTTGCAGGTGTTGTTGGGCTTTGGAGTTTGGCCTGTCTCGCCAGTGCCATGTTCCAGGCAGGGGGACCACTGCAGCTTGTTGGCGGTTGGTTTAAAGCTGTTAGTGGCATGTGACATCCGCTAAGAAGGTCAGCATGGGAAGAAAACGGGTAATATAAAGAGTGGAAGACATAAAAGAAGCCGGCTGGATTTGCATCCTCCCGGCTTCTTTTATATACTCTTCACAGGGAGATCTCTTGAAATTAAGTTCTACAATCAACTGGCTGACAGGTCCTTTGTCCGATTGTAACGATTTCATATCTTGTTCCCTCTCTATCAATGTCACGACTGCCTTAGCAGTGGCACTCTTTTTGAAAACCTCTTTTCATTTCCGGAGACGTAAAAACCATGGCCATGCTTGCCCGTAACCTCCTCGTCTGTTTTCTGTTTTCCATGTTAGCCATGTTCATGGCACTACTCTGGTTTATGGAACACCGACACCCAACTCAGGACTACAGCGAAGTTATTGAGCGCTTAAACAACAATCAAATTGTCAAACTTGAATTTACCGGTAACAGGGTCGCTTTTACGGATCGAGATGATCATACTTTTGTGACAACTGTTCCGGATGTCAGCAAGTTTCTCGAAAGAGTTCAGGAAAAGCATATTCGCGTTATTGTCAAAGAGGACCGGTTCAACCTGATTTACATGACTATCATTTCGGTGTTCGTGGTCGTGTTGATCATGGTGGCCTGGTGGTCTTTACAGCGCAACAAAAAAGAAGATAGCAAATTCGCAAGTGATAAGCTGGTCAGTCTGAGCGGAAAAGAGCTCGGTATTACCTTCAAAGATATTGCAGGAATCTCTGAAGCCAAAGAAGAATTGATGGAAGTCGTCACCTTTCTTAAATATCCCGCTAATTTCAAAAAAGTCGGAGCAACTATTCCCAGGGGTATCCTGCTTCAGGGCCCGCCGGGAACCGGTAAAACAATGCTGTCAAAAGCTGTTGCCGGTGAGGCAGGTGTGCCGTTTTACAGTTTCAGCGGTTCTGACTTTGTTGAAATGTTTGTAGGAGTCGGTGCCTCAAGGGTCAGAGATCTTTTCAAAGAGGCAAAAGAAAACGCTCCCTGCATTGTCTTTATTGATGAAATTGATGCCGTTGGTGCCAGCAGGACCAGTGGCTCATCAGCAGGAGGTCAGGAAGAAAGGGGGCAGACGCTCAATGCCCTGCTCGTTGAAATGGACGGCTTTGCCACAGAAGACACCATTGTAGTGCTGGCAGCCACGAACAGGCCTGACATCCTTGATTCAGCCCTGAAACGTCCTGGCAGGTTTGATCGACAGATCAACATACTGCCCCCTGATGTGAAGGGAAGAAAACAGATTCTGGAGGTACATGGCCGAAAGGTGGCACTACATCCTGAGGTCGAATTTGAGGACCTGGCCAAGGCAACTCCTGGTTTTACAGGTGCAGAGCTTGCAAACCTCGTCAATGAAGCCGCTTTGATGGCAGCCAGGAAAGGAAGAGACCAGATTGTCAATGAAGATTTTGAAAAGGCCCGTGACCGTATCCTCATGGGAGTTGAACGTAAAGGAATGGTAATGAGTGATACCGACCGGAAAATCCTTGCCTACCATGAGGCTGGCCATGGAATTCTTGCCAAAAAGCTGCCTCACTCCGA
>JAHJNL010000073.1 GCA_018820855.1 Pseudomonadota bacterium
GAGGTGATTTGGTTAAGGACTGTGCTATAATGCGCCATGGCTCGGATCTCCTTGTTTTAAATGATTTTTTCGTCGAAACCATTATAACACAAAGAGCTCTCCGAGCCTCCTTTTATTGATCATTTATGAGACAGCACTGATGATATTTATTGAATCATCAATAAGCTTAACACATTATGGGAAATGAGTATTGATCTTTTTCTGATTATCTCCAATCCTGAGGTCGTCAAATTTGATGGAAATATAAAATTCCTCTCCAGTCCTTCTGTCCCTCCCTTCTGCACACCACACCTATAAATAGCCACTTCCATACCAGTGCTTATGGGAGGTTGACGATTGTGACAGCTGATAACACAATGGCTATGGCCATGCGCCTCCACATGATGAGGTGTAACTGATGGGCTCTTGTGGGAAAAAAAAGATTGTTTGAGGGCAATGTTGCGAGGTGAATAGAGTTTGCCTATGAAAATGGATACGAGTTAACATTCGGTGATGCATACCAAGACAAACGATGTTCTTACGGATCTGTCGTCTCCTGCATCGAGAGAGGCTTGCCGTTGACTTCAACCTGTTCAAGGATGGAAAATAGTTGACTGAAACAGAAGACCACAGACCACTTGGAGCATTTTGGATGTCACTTGGTGGAGAATGGAGAGGAAAAGAAGGTCGTAATGACGGCAACCATTACAGTTGGCTTATATGAGACGCTGGTAAGATATGAACTAAGAGGAAACCACGAAGCCATCCAAGACTGTCCGGCAGGATCCATGAGGATTATCGAAATAAAAAAAGGGCCAACATCGTGAAGATGCGACCCTTTTTGACAACCTACAAAGATGTTGCTAAATGTTGCTAAAAGCTCATTTCTGCAATATTTGTAACTTGTTGATGTCTGGTCGGAACGAGAGGATTCGAACCTCCGACCACTTGACCCCCAGTCAAGTGCGCTACCAGGCTGCGCTACGTTCCGAAATGTGCTTCTCTATTACCACGGTGCTGCAATGGTGTCAACAAATGGTCGACAGGAAGATGGACTTTGTTATTCCTTTTTTTCCAGAAGTCGTTTCATCTGCAAAAGTTCTTGTTTGATCTTATCGAGGCAGCCGAGGGCAGTTGGGGATTCTGCAGCAGGTACCTTTTTTTCGTTGTTGCCTGCCAGAAACTTTCTGGCACCTGATATGGTGTATCCCTTTTCGTGCAGTAATTGTTTTATCAACAGGATCAGTTCGACATCTTCCCGTCGGTACAGCCGTTGTTTCGAGTTGGCACGTTTAGGACGGATTTCTTTGAATTCACTTTCCCAGTACCTGAGCACATGGGGGGCTACCCCGGCCAATTTGCTGACCTCACCGATTTTAAAATAGAGCTTATCAGGTATTTCTGCTCTCATTACGGTGGTTTTTCCCCCCTTGTGATTCTACGTTAATCGTTAATTTGATCCCGCATTTTTTTACTTGGGCGGAAGCTGATCATCTGCCGGGATTTAATTGTAATGCTTTCTCCGGTACGTGGATTGCGACCGCGGCGAGGTTGTTTCTTCCGGACATTAAAGGTACCGAAGTGGACAAATTTAATGGATTCGCCATTGAGCAGCTTATCTTTCATCCTGTCCAGGAAGGTGTCAATAAGTTCAGAGCAGCTGCTTTGTGAGTAACCAAGCTGTGAGGTAAGAGCCTCGGCAAGTTCTTTTCGGGTAAGATTTCCTTTGTTCATCTAGTAACCTTTTCTATAAGTATTTATGTGCATACCTAAGTAGCTTTTATATTATTGGATGTAACTGTTGAACAGTTACCCTTCTCTCAGACTTCCGTTGAACTGAGAAGTCAGTTGCTGAATAATTTTTGTATGAGATTTAGTGACATTCTTTTCCGTAAGGGTCTTCGACGGAGAACGATAGGTCATGGAGATAGCAATACTTTTCATCCCTTTCTCCAAAGGCTTGCCCTGGTAAACATCGAATATTTCACAATGTTCGATGAACTTTTCTTTGCTTGCTCGTATTGTTTTCAGCAGATCTCCGGCTTTAACATCTTCAGGAACCAGCAAGGCGATATCTCGCTTTACTGCCGGAAAAACGGGTAGTGAGCTGAATTTTTTCGGAATGGCTTGCAGGGAGCAGAGAAGTTCAAGATCAAGATCGAAAAAGAATATCTCCTGTTTGATTCCGAAATTTCTTGCCACTTCCGGTTGAAGTCTGGCGAGTTGTCCCAAAATCCCTTTCTCTGTATCAAGAAGAAGACACTGCGATGAGTCACTATAGGGATCTACCTCACCCTGCTCTGGAATCCGGAATTGAACCAGATCAATGGAACCGCATCCTTGCAGACGCAGAGTCTCAAGTATCTGTTCAAGATTCCCTTTGGCATCAAGGATGTCAACATTCTCATCGTTGAAGTGGAGGGAAGATGCCTCACCATTTCTTCTTCCGCTGAGTATGCCGACCAATCGTTCTTTTTCGATAGGTTGTTCATTTTCTCCTTGAGGGGTAAAGACTTTTCCCATCTCAAAGAGCTTTACACTATTTTTCTGAAAGTTGATATTGCGTTTCAGGTTTTCCAGAAGAGCGGGCAGGAGCATGGTACGCATGACAGACTGCTCTTCGCTGAGCGGGTTGAGGAGAGTTACCTGTCGTCGTCGCAGGTCATCCTCTGCCAGCCGCATAAGTGAGAGATGCTTTTCAGTGACAAAGCTGTAGTTGATGGCCTCTGAGAATCCCATACCAGTGAGAAGGGTGGCAGTTTGGGCGCGTAACCGTCTTTGTGGATCTTGTTCAGGGTAACTGAGGCTGACAGTGGGCAGGCTGGTGGGGATGTTATTATAGCCAATCAGTCTGGCCACCTCTTCCACCAGGTCTACTTCACGTTCGATATCTATACGGAAGGTAGGTGGATTAACCCACAGGGTGTCCTTATCTTTTTCTATGCAGCGGATGCCAATGGACTGGAGAACGTCTGCAATTTTATTGTAATCGAGATCAATACCCAAGAGGGCTGAGGTCCGTGAAATCCGGAGAGTCAGGGAATTCAGGGGCCGTATACCACCATAGAGGTCAACTCCGCCAGGAACCGCAGTGCCTCCGGCGACTTCTGAGAGGAGCGAGACCGCTCGTTCCATGGCTGTGATACAGCCGTCAGGGTCTACGCCTCGTTCAAAACGGTAAGAGGCCTCGGAGGGAAGATTGAGCCTGCGGGCAGTACGCCGAATGGAAATAGGATTGAAACAAGCGCTTTCCAGAAGGATGTTGGTCGTGGTCGCAGTAACTTCTGAATTGAGTCCACCCATGACCCCAGCCACAGCAACTGGTTGAGCAGCATCGCAAATCAGCAGCATGTCTGCTTCCAGGCTACGCTCTACACCGTCCAAGGTGGTGAATGTTGTCTCATTGGACCTGGGACTACGCACAAGAATCTGTTTTCCTTCAAGAGTGTCATAGTCAAAGGCATGCAGGGGTTGGCCGTATTCCATCATCACCAGATTGGTGATATCCACAACGTTATTGATGGGACGAAGACCAATGGAAAGCAGACGTTTGCGGACCCACCAGGGTGAAGGGGCAATGGTCACTCCTTTGATGAGGCGCGCTGCATAACGGGGGCATTGTTCAGAATCTTCGATGTCGACCTTGAATTCGCATGAGCCGCGTTCCATGGATACTTCGCCCACGGGAAGAGTGAGTGGAGTCCTGGTAATGCCGGCAACCTCTCTGGCTATACCGATAACAGAAGCGCAGTCGGGGCGATTGGGGGTGAGGTCAACTTCGATCTGAAGATCATCGAGTCCAAGGACTTTGCGCAGGGGCAGTCCATGCTCCAGATCAGCAGGCAGCTCCATGATGCCGGTGTGTGAATCACTGAGTCCCAGCTCTCGTTCTGAACAGAGCATGCCGTTTGATGTTATACCCCTGACCTTGGAAGGTTTGATTTTTGTGCCGTCAGGCATGACGGTTCCAGGCAGGGCAATGGCTGTGATCAGATCTTTACGGACGTTGGGCGCACCGCACACTATAGAGTATGTGTCCTCACCAACTGCAACCTCACAGAGGTGCAGGGTTTCAGCATTCGGATGCGGCTCCACGGAAAGCACTTTGGCGGTCTTCAGTGACTTTAGATCCGGAAAAACCTCGGTGACACCGTCTACCTCAAGACCTAGCATGGTCAGGTGATCAGCTAGGGCCTCAGGGCTGAGATCTCCGGTGTCGACATATTCTTTTAACCAGCTAAGGGTAAACTTCATGCTTTAATCTCTATCTCTGGGGGAACAGGGGCCTGGGGTTGATCTAAAATTGGGAAAGAAAACGAAGGTCGTTTTCGTAGTAGAGACGGATGTCGTCTATACCATATTTGAGCATGGCAATACGTTCTATACCAAGCCCAAAGGCAAAACCGCTGTAAATTTCAGGATCATAGCCAACCATTTTGAATACTTCTGGGTCAATCATTCCGGCCCCAAGAATCTCAAGCCATCCTGTGCGCTTACACACCCGACAACCGGAACCGCCGCAGATGACACAGGCAATATCCACTTCTGCACTGGGTTCGGTAAAGGGGAAGAAACTGGGACGAAAGCGCAGAGCAAGATCTTTTTCAAACATCTTTTGGGTGAAGGTGGTGAGCACGCCTTTGAGATCGGCAAAAGAGACGTGTTTATCTACAAGAAAACCTTCCACCTGATGAAACATGGGGGTGTGGGTAATGTCGGAATCGCAGCGATAGACCTTGCCGGGAGCGATGACTCTGAGGGGCGGCTGCTGCTTTTCCATGATCCTCGCCTGCATGGGAGAGGTATGGGTTCGCAGGAGAATAGAGTCGCTGACATAAAAGGTGTCATGCATATCCCTGGCTGGATGATGGGCAGGAATATTAAGGGCTTCAAAGTTGTAGTGATCGTGCTCTACGTCTGGTCCTTCAGCGACAGAGAATCCGAGGCTTTCAAAGATGGCGCAGACCTCGTTCATGATCTGAGTTACCGGATGCAGTTTTCCGTTTTGCGGCCGTCGGCCGGGAAGGGTGAGGTCAATTTGTCCGCTTTTCCCAGTGGCTCTAGTGCTGCCTTCTGCAAATTTCTGCTGTTTTTCAGTATACAGGCCTTCTATTTCTTTTTTGGCCTTGTTTGCCATCTGACCAAGCCGAGGTTTATCCTCAACAGGGACATTTGCGAGCTCTTTCATGAGTGAGCCGAATTGTCCTTTTCTGCCAAGAAAACGGATGCGGAATTCTTCCAGCTGCTCTCCATTTTCTACGGTGGCCAACTGCTCTTCGGCCTGACCCTGTAGTTTGAGTATCTCTTGCTCCATGGCGTTTTAGATTCTTGCTCGGATGTGCTAAGAATTTGACTCTTAGGTTATTAATAAAATGAAATAGTAAACCGTTGTTTCAACTGCCAGGGGATCTTTCATCCTTCAAGTAGGATATTGGAAAGAATCCTTTCGGCTCAAGTGTGGTATTCATTAAAACAATATGCCGGTTCCATTGAGGATGGAATCGGCATGAAGGATCTAACCAAGAGCCATTCGCAGACAAATACACATTTTGTCAAGAGGAGCAATTAACGCTGGCCTCCTGTTTAATTTTGTGTTGTCTGGGAATTGAATAACTACCTGTCCGAACGTACTGTCCTTAGGCGTTTGCCTCTTTGGCACGCCTGACAATTTCGGAAAATGCAGGAGCATCCAGGATAGCCATGTTGGACAGAACTTTCCGATCCAGATCGATGCTGGCTTTTTTCAGTCCGCCCATCAGTCTGGAATAGTTAATATCGTTCATCTTGGCACCGGCATTGATGCGGGCAATCCACAGACGGCGAAAATCGCGTTTTTTAGCACGACGGTCCCGATAGGCGTATGCCAGAGCTTTGTCAACGGCCTCAGTAGCTGAACGGTAGAGACGGGATTTACCACCCCAGTAACCTTTGGCCAGTTTTAATACTTTATTTCTTCTTCTACGGGCTTTAAAGCCCCTTGTCACGCGTGGCATTATGCTGCTCCTTTCAATTCAAGAGGACCGTGTCCTCAGTAGACTCACGATAGCGGGGGTTGTTACCCCTAAACGCTCAATGCTGGTTACAGGTAAGGAAGAATCTTCCGTATTGCCTTATCATTGGTGGAATCCACCAGTCCAGATTTACGTAAATTGCGTTTTCTTTTTGTAGATTTCTTGGTCAGAATGTGACTGGTAAAGGCTTTGGAACGTCTGATTTTTCCTGAACCGGTCTTTGTGAAACGCTTTGCAGCGCCTCTTTTGGTCTTCATCTTGGGCATGGTATATACTCCTTTGACTACCTATACTGTGCTGGGGAACGGTTTAGCCACTTCCCCATAGTTGCTTAATTAATGAGTTACAGTCTTTTCCTGTTATTGTCAGCTCTTAGGTCCGACAAACATGACCAGTTGACGTCCTTCCATTTTTGGTGGATTGAGGATAACTGCATCGTCCTCAAGGAGGGCACTGATCTTATTCATTGCTTCCAAGCCTACTGTCTGGCTGTAGACAATTTCACGTCCACGGAAGCGCATGGTCAGCTTCACCTTGTGGCCTTGGCTAAGGAATTTTTGAATGTTCTTTATCTTAAAGTTGAGATCATGTGAATCTGTCTTGGGACGGAATTTTATTTCCTTAGTCTCAACTATAGTCTGTTTCTTTTTAGCATCCTGTTGTTTCTTTGACTGTTCATATCTGAATCGGTCATAATTCATTATTTTACAAACAGGTGGCTCTGCATTTGGTGAAATTTCTACCAGATCCATTCCCTCATTGTCTGCAAGTTCCTGGCCCTCTGCCGAGCTTACTACTCCGAGCTGACTGCCGTCACTTCCAATGAGTCGAATTTGCGCATGACGAATCAAGTCATTTGTTTTAACTTTAACCTCACCACGCTGAACCGGGGCTCTTTTTCCTCGACGTTTAATGTCTCTACCTCCCTGTAACTCGGAATCTATTGTAGGATGTGGCGGTGGCTGTCATATACCGCGTTCCTCTAAACACTCTTTTGCAACTTTTTCAGCAAATGCATCAATGGTCATATCTGCTATATTCTTTCCATCGCGTAGTCGAAGGGTAACAGTTTGATTTTCTTTTTCTTTGTCACCGATGATAAGCATGTATGGAATCTTGGCCATCTGCGCTTCTCTGATTTTATAGTTCAATTTTTCATTGCGCAAATCTTTTTCAATACGGACACCAGCTTTACGGAGACGTGTATAGATCTCTTCACAATAGTCAGCCTGGGCATCAGTAATGTTGAGAATTCTGGCCTGAACCGGGGCGAACCAGAGTGGGAAAACACCGCCGTAATGTTCTATTAACACACCAATAAAACGTTCCAGCGATCCCATGAGAGCGCGATGAATCATAATGGGCTGGTGTTCCTGATTGTCGTTACCAGTATAACTGACTTTAAAGCGTTCAGGAAGATTGAAGTCAACCTGAATGGTGGAGCACTGCCAGGAGCGGCCCAGAAGATCTTTGATTTTGATATCGATCTTCGGTCCGTAGAAAACGCCTTCTCCGGGATCAAGAGAATATTTCAGGCCTTTTTTCTCCAAGGCAACCTTCAGGGCCTCAGTGGATTGTTCCCAATTAACATCAGAGCCAACATATTTATCCGGTCTGGTGGAGAGATAGATATCGTATTGATCAAAGCCGAATGTCTTGAGGATGTGAAGGTTGAGATCAAGGATGTTGAAAATCTCATCTTCGAGTTGTTCAGGCATACAGAATATGTGGGCATCGTCCTGAGTGAATCCACGTACGCGAAGCAGTCCATGCAGGGCGCCGGCACGTTCATAACGGTAGACTGTACCCAACTCACACCAGCGTATGGGGAATTCCCGATAACTTCTTTTGCGGCTGTTATAGATACCGATATGAAAAGGACAGTTCATCGGTTTGAGTTGATACTGCACCTCATCGATGTCCATTGGCGCGTACATGTTCTCGGAATAAAAATCGAGATGTCCGGACGTCTTCCACAGATCCTGGCGGGCAATGTGAGGGGTGTAGAGCAGTTCGTAATCGTGACGATAGTGTTCTTCTTTCCAGTAATCTTCAATGAGCCTGCGGAGCAGTGCACCTTTTGGCTGCCACAGGATCAGACCGGGGCCGATTTCATCTTGAATGGTGAAGAGTTCGAGTTCTTTTCCAAGTTTTCGATGGTCTCGTTTTTTTGCCTCTTCCAGGGCGTCGAGATGCTTTTTCAGCGCTTTTTTATCAAAGAAGGCCGTCCCGTAGATACGCTGGAGCATATCGTTTTTTTCGTTTCCCCTCCAGTAGGCACCGGCAACTCGCAGGAGTTTGAAGGCCTTGACCCAGGAGGTGTCGGGAAGATGGGGACCGCGGCAGAGATCGGTGAAATTACCCTGCTGATAGATGGAGACTGTATCCACATCAAGATCGCGGATGAGTTCAATCTTGTATTTTTCCCCTTCTGCTTCGTAGCGTTTGATGGCTTCCGCACTCTTGATTTCGCTACGGGTAAAGGGTTCGGCCTTGTCGATAATTTCAACCATTTTTGCTTCGATCTTATCGAAATCCTCGGGAGTAAATGGTTCACCCCGATCGAAGTCATAATAAAAGCCATCTTCAATGGAAGGACCGATTGCAACCTTCACATCTGCCCCAAACAGTTCGCGAACAGCCTCAGCCATGATATGGGCTGTGGAATGACGCAGGATTTCCAAGGCTTCAGGGGTGTCGATCTGTATGAAGCTCAGACTCGCATTGTTGGTGAGCGGAGTAGAGAGATCCACTGGGCTGCCGTCAAGTCGAGCTGCAACTGTCTTCTTCCGCTGTTTGTTTGACAACAGTTCGGACAGGGCTTCTTTGATGGTAGTCGCTACCGGTATGGACACGGTTTTGCCGTCGTCTAGTGTGATCTGAATATCAGTCATCTGCAAAGTCTATAGTATAGTGTTCGCCCAGGAATGCGGATTTTGTCAGAAATCAAGGTATGGGGGGAAATTTACCGCAGGCATCGAAGAGATAATCCGAGGATAAAATTTTTCCCATTACTCAGAGATCAGACATAACGATCATTTCTGGATGGGTACTAGAAAAGCAAAGGCTAAAGAAAATACGAGGGGCAGAGCTCTCCGTATGAACTTTAGCCTGTTACTTCTGGTAGGCACGGGCGGTTTCGAACCGCCGACTTCTACCATGTCAAGGTAGCGCTCTCCCACTGAGCTACGCGCCTGTGTCTATCTCCCTGCTGCTAATGTGTCAGGGTCAATAAGCAGGTGATTATCTTTTTTTTATGACAGCGTTCCAAACAATCTCAAGAAAAGATAATTGTAAACACTGTCAATTACCAATATCTGTAAATTCTGTCAAGAAAAAATATACCGGATTAAGAGCGAATGCTCAGGTATTTCATACCGTTTTTGATCTGCTTTCTATGGCTCTGGCCAAGGTATATTTGTCGGCATATTTGATATCCATACCCATGGGAATGCCACAAGCCAGACGGGTGACAAGAACAGGTTTGTTCTGCAGTCTGTCGATGAGATAATTGGCCGTGGCCTCTCCAGGGACAGTGGAACTGGTAGCAATGAGAATTTCCTTGATTGTACCGCTGGCAATACGGGATTCCAATTCAGTCACTTTGATCTCGCCTGGGCCAATCCCGTCAATGGGAGAAAGGACCCCATGGAGGATGTGATAATGGCCCTGGAAAATTCCAGTCTTCTCGATAGCAAGGAGATCGCCGGCCTGTTCAACCACACAGACCAGGCTACTATCTCGCTTGGGATCCCTGCATATGGCACAGGGGTCGTTTTCGGAAAAGGAAAAACAGCAGGAGCAGAGTTGGATTGCGCTGTGTAGTTCCATCAGGGCTGCCGCCAGCTCCCGTGCCTCTGCTGCCGGTCGCCTGAGGATATTCATGGCCAGCCGTGATGCGGTCTTCTCACCTATTCCAGGAAGTCTGGTCAGGTCCTGGGTGAGACGTTCAAGAGCAGGTGGAACTACCTGTGGTATCATAATATTTACGAGAAAATATTGGAGAGACCGGGAACGTTGAGACCGCCGGTGAGTTTTGCCATTTCAGCCTTGCCCATATCTTTTACCTTGCGCAAGGCATCATTGGTAGCTGCCACGATAAGGTCCTGAAGCATTTCTCTGTCATTGTTTGAGATGATACTTTGTTCAATCTCAATGGAGAGAATCTCGCTGCGTCCACTGGCGGTTACTGTAACCATTCCGCCGCCTGCACTGCCGGTTTCGGTCTTCTGCCCTAATTCTTCCTGCAGTGTTGCCATTTTCTTCTGCATCTGCTGAGCATGCTGCATGAGGGAATTC
Organism: Pseudomonadota bacterium; assembly: GCA_018820855.1. Lineage (GTDB taxonomy): Bacteria > Desulfobacterota > Desulfobulbia > Desulfobulbales > Desulfocapsaceae > Desulfocapsa. Next base: position 10,290 of record JAHJNL010000073.1, read on the forward strand.
ATGTCCATGGGAAAATCCTTGAAATAAAACTGTTGTGGGGTTTGCGGGACGGTACCTGGTGACCGTCTTCCGCTTTCAATCTCTAAGTGTAAGACCTTGCAGGGAGCTTGGCAACTGTTGACGATAACGATTGGTTTCCGGCAGCACTTTTATCGGCTTCTTGGTCCCACGCGGATGTCGCCGATCTGACCGTTGAAAATTTCGGTTGCCATGAGGACCAGTGGGTCATTGGCAAGCCTTTGTCGCAATTTGTGCGGACTGTCGTTATGCTGCGAATCTACATGTTCCTTAAGGTCAGGAGTGATGAAGCGAAGCTTAAGGTCTTTTTGGAAAAAATCCAGGACAAACTCGGTGAGGAGTTTGACATTATCTTTTTGGCGAAGCAGGGTGCAGTTTGCCGGGTCGCTGAAACGGAGTTGAAGTTCTCCGTCAACTTCCCGGGAGCTGTCGGCTCGTTGCAGGTCCTGCGCCATCCAGAGCTTTCTGTCCTTGACATGGTCGATGAAGCCGAGCCAGTCACGCCGTACATCCCGTTGATGAGGGTGAGGGATGTGTTTTGTTGTGTGTCGGACCGGGACTGATTCTTCTTCGGGCAGAGGAGGGTGCTCGTCGGATAGGTGGGGGATAACCAGTGCTTCGCCTGAATCTGTTATGGGAGGTGGCGGTAATGTCGGTTCAGGTTCACTGGCCGGCTGGGACTCTTCCGGGGTCTGCTGTTTTTTTTTCTCCCCGACTGTATTAGATGCTGCTATGGATTTCGGGGGCTTTCTTCCTTCCAGGATACTGTCGATCTTGCCAAGAAGACTTGAGATCGGGACTACTTCGTCAGCCTGAATGATTTTGAGGAAGCTGCTTTCCAGGGCGAGTCGAGGCTGAGAGGAATAGCGCATCTCTTCCACGCCCTTCATGAGCAGATTCAGTTTCATATGGATGGTCTGCGGGGAATGTTTCTCGGCCAGTTCACGGAAGAGCGCCAGTTCCTGTTGCGGTATGTCTATAAGTTCCTGACAGCCTTCTATTTTACATAGGATAAGAGTGCGAAATGCGGTGAGGAGATCATTTGTGAAACGTTTCAGGTCCACGCCAAAGGCAAAGGTTTCATTCAGAGCCCGGAAGGCAGTGCCTGGATCCTGTTCAAGAAGCGCTCTGGTCAGCTTGAGGATGATGTCACGGGAGACCAGGCCCAGGACCTGGATCACATCATCCACACTGATGTTGGTCTCACCATAGGAAAAAACCTGATCGAGGAGGCTGAGTCCATCACGGACAGAACCCTCAGACTCTCTGACTATAAGATTCAGTGCTGCCGGATCAATACTGACATTCTCTTCCTTGGCCAGTCTCTGGAAATGGGTGCTGAGTTCCATGGCCGAGACTCGTTTGAGCTCATAGCGTTGACAGCGGGAGAGGATGGTGATAGGGATTTTATGCAGTTCTGTGGTAGCAAACATAAAAAAGACATGATTCGGTGGCTCTTCCAGGGTTTTGAGCAGAGCATTGAATGCCTCTGTGGTGAGCATGTGAACTTCATCAATGATGATGATCTTATGTTTCAGGGAGGTGGGAAGGAAACGGAGTTTTTCTTTCAGTTCACGGATTTCCTGGATTCCTCTGTTGGAGGCACCATCTATTTCGTAGAGATCGAGGGCTGAGCCTGCTGTGATTTCGAGGCAGGAAGGACAGCTGTTACAGGGATTTTTTGCAGGCCCTTTTTCACAGTTAATGGCCTTGGCCATGATACGGGCCAGTGTTGTCTTTCCTACGCCCCGCACTCCTGAAAATAAAATGGCATGGGCGACCCTTTCGCGAATCAGACTGTTTTGCAGAGTCTTTACCACTGGAATCTGACCTACGACCTGGTCAAAATCCTGCGGGCGCGATTTTCTGGCTAGGACCAAATAAGACATGAGAAATAACGGGACGGAATCAGGAAAAGATCATCTGTTCTGGATGAAAAAAAGATGATAGCCGGGCACCCCTGTTGCACACCAAGGGGGTCATTACCGTTGCTTCCTCCCGGACCTGGCGGAGTTCATGATCCTTAGTTGCACAGGACCCGACTATCAAAAAAAGAAATTCATTGATGGCAAAAAAAAGAGCGTATGCTGAAGGATTGTAACAGGTGGTAATTAATTCCACGGCTCTCTTTCAAACAAATCTTTATACACAGTCTGTAAAGTGGCGTCAAGAGAATTTGTATGAGGATAGCTGTCCCTGGTTAGATCAATTTCATCGCAGGTGATCCAATATTCAGGATGTGGATAAATGGAAATGGCACATGCCAGCCGGTGAGAGATATTTCTTTATATTAATGAATGAGTGAGGATCTTGTTGAATTCAGAAGAGTAGGTATGGATAAGCTTATCGGAAGAAATAAGGAAAGTCATGGTACATAATATTATTGTTGATTGGCTTTATTTGTTCGGATTTTAAGAAAAATATCTGTGGTGCCGTGATATTTCTTTTGACTGTTACCGTTTTGTTACCTTCATAATTGTAACCTATATCTAGCAAATAGAAAATCAGGGTACGCAATACCATCGTCAATGGGTGTCTGTCTCAGGATTGCGCTGAGTTCGATATTAATATTGTGGCCCCATGTTTTTCTGACGGTTTTCTCTTTGAGGCAGCTCGGGTTGTTTTCTGAAAAAACTGGATGGAATTATGAAAACATGTACCTGTATTTCACTTTTCTTTCGCATTATTCATCTATCATTAGTTCCTTCCATCATTGTTTTTATGTTTTTTTCTGCTGCTGCCGGCGAAGCTAACAACGGCGATCATGTCATGACCAGAACCATGGGTGCCATTTTAGGTGATTCTGGAGCTGCCATCTCTGTAACTAGTTCTGGAAATGTTTGTACCACGGGCCACTTCTCTGGTACTGCCGATTTTTACCCAGGAGCAGAGACTTTTAACCAGACCAGCGCAGGATCTTCTGATATTTTTATCAGTAAACTGGACATCAATGGAAACTTTGTCTGGGCCATAGCTATTGGTGGGACTTCAAGTGCTTCTGGAAACAGTATCTTTGTAGACAGTTCCGGAAACGTTTATACCATGGGCCACTTCTCTGGTACTGCCGATTTTGACCCGGGAGCAGGGATTTCTAGCCTGACCAGTTCAGGATCTTCTGATATTTTTATCAGTAAACTGGACAGCAACGGTAACTTTGTCTGGGCCATAGCTATTGGAGGAACTTCATACGATTCTGGGACTGGCATCTCTATGGAAAGTTCCGGAAGTGTTTCTAGCACGGGCCACTTCTCCGCTACTGGCTACTTTGCCACCGGAACAGGGACTTCTCATCTGACCAGCGCAGGATTCGAAGATATCTTTATCAGTAAATTGACGAGCAGCGGTAGCTTTGTCTGGGTTAAGGCCATGGGGGGAACTTTATTGGATGGTGGAACCGGCATCTCTGTGGATAGTTCCGGAAATATTTATACCAGCGGCTATTTCTCCGGTATTGCCGACTTTGACCTCGGAGCAGGGATTATTAACCTGACCGGCGAATGGTCAGACGATATTTTTATCAGCAAGCTGATTGGCCCGGAGATTTATCCTTGGTTCATGTTTCTACCGGCTACGACAGGAAACAAGCAGCTATAAAACGGTAAAGAAACATAATGAAAGCTATTCCAATGAGCACTTAATATGTGGTGAATTCAATTCACCCCGGAATTGTTATAAGGTTATCATGAAAGAGACACACCTTTTGAGAACGTTGTGGACCTGTTTGATAATCATCCTGTCTTCAGTTACCATACATGCCGTAGGGTAAAGTCGTAGTGGTGCCTCTTGGCGGATCGAATGCTAAAATTGAAACGAAAATATTTACCAAAAATATTTCTGCCGGGGAGTTTAGGCCTGACTTCAAAAATCCCGGTGCTGAGCTAGGGTATACCTATTTTGCAGGGAATGGTTATCGGATAACGGATCAATCTGAGACTGTTTCACCTGGGGTAACAACAGATCAACGAGCTGCAACACGTGAAAGGTAAAAGGAAAGAGACAGGAGTGACAACAGAGTATTTCGGAGTGAATACAAAAAGCCCCATGTAATCAATCGATTACATGGGGCTTTTTGGCGAATGGCGGAGAGGGTGAGATTCGAACTCACGGTACTTGCGTACACACGCGTTCCAGGCGTGCACCTTAAGCCGCTCGGTCACCTCTCCGTAAATCGGAAAAGTACGTTCCGATTGAGTGCCTTTCTAAACTGTGAACAGAAATTTCGCAATCAAAAATTCAGTAGAAGAGGAAAAAAGGTATTAATAAGGGGATTGGAAATTATTGCGTCTTGCCTTGAAAAAAGCTTTGAGCAGAGATGAACACTCTACTTTACAGATCCCACCGGTGATCTTAAGGTTGTGATTAAGAAGACCGTCGCTGCCGATGGCGTAACGGGAACCAGCCGCCCCTGTTTTAGGGTCAAAGGCACCAAAAACCACTCTTTCCAGGCGAGCGTGGATAATGGCACCCATACACATGATACAGGGTTCCAAAGTGACGTAGAGGGTGGCACCCGGGAGCCTGTAATTACCAATTTTTCTGGCAGCTTTACGTAGGGCAATGATTTCTGCATGGGCAGTGGGGTCGTGACTGCTGATCGGGCTGTTCGTACCCTCGGCAATGATTTCCTCACCCATGGTAAGGATTGCGCCTACCGGCACCTCTCCCTGTTCCCCTGCTGAGTGTGCAAGGCTGAGAGCCAGTTGCATAAATGTAGTGTCGTTTGAAGTGTTATGATCCATAAGAAAAGACAATTTATGGGTTAGGTGACTGTTGTTAACAGTTATGTGTCGAAAATGTTATCGTAAATGTTAAACAGATATTGCTAAATTATGAATGAAGCGAATTTTGTTTGCAAAAAAGAAAATTGTTCCGTATGTTTCACTACGAATTACAAATATGAAATCCTGAGATCTGGCTTTTTGTAAGTTTATTAGACCTTAGGTTACTTTATTAGATTAGTAAAGGAGCCCCATGTATACTATCTTAGCGTATGCAATTCCAGAAGAAAGTCGTCATATTATGCAGACGGCTCTCAATGAAAAGGCCAGTATAGAATTTTGTTCTGATCTGGATAGTTATTTTGAAAAACTGAAAAGACATGAGTATGATACCCTCTTCCTTTTTATGGAGGATGTCGATTCAGATATGGATCTGCTGGAAAAGACTTACCAGCGTACCCCACATACTCCGATTATTATTGTCAGTCAGGAGGAGAAGACGGAGCTGGTTGTTGAGGCTCTGAAAAACGGGGCCAGCGACTATCTGGTTCATCCGGTTTCCATAGCCCGCTTTGAGGTGGCGACGCGACGAGCCATGGAAAACAGGGCCTTGCGTAATGAGATTGCCTATCTGCGTCACAAGCAGGATATTGTTTATCATTTTGATGATGTTATTGCCTTTAGTCCGAATATGCAACAGGTCTTGAAAAGCCTGGAAAAATTTGCCAAGACTGATTCCACCATTCTTATTACTGGTGCTACCGGGACCGGGAAAAGTTTTCTTTCGGGAACGGTGCATTACAACAGTCCGCGCCAACAGAAACCCTTTATCAAGATTAATTGCGCGAATATCCCGGAAGATCTTCTCGAGTCAGAACTTTTCGGGCATGAAAAAGGGGCATTTACCGGGGCAGAGAAGCTGCGTATCGGTCGTTTTGAACAGGCCAGCGGCGGCACTCTCTTTCTTGATGAGATCGGTGAAATCAGCCTTGGCCTGCAAACCAAGCTGCTGCGAGTACTGGAAGAGAAATGCTTTGAACGGGTGGGAGGGAACAAGACCATTTATGCCGATGTCAGGGTGATCGCTGCTACCAATAAAGATCTGTTGGAGCAGATTAGTCATGGGAAATTCCGGGAAGACCTCTATTATAGAATTAATGTCCTGCCCATTCGCTTACCGGACCTGCGGGAACGACGTCAGTGTCTCCTACCGCTTGCGCAATATTTTTTGAGAAAATATGCAAAATCACTGAGCAGTGATGTGCGGGGATTTACTGATCGGGCCTTGACTCAGATTCGGGAGTACAGCTGGCCCGGAAATATCAGGCAGCTTGCTAATACTATAGAACGTGCCGTTATTCTTGAAGATGACGAGTTGGTCGATACCCATAATCTTTCATTACCTTCGGAGAGAGGGAGAGGGGAAGCCACTGACAGTAGTAAAGAGGGGGCAAAGGGTTCACTGGTTGACCAGGAGAAGGACCTGATCCTCAAGGCCCTGGAGGAGTGTCTCTGGGTGCAGAAAAATGCTGCTGAAAAGCTTGGGATCAGTCCAAGATCTTTAAATTACAAGGTTAAAAAATTCGGGATTACTCATCCCCACTGGCGCAAGCACCGATAATGGCGTGAAAAACTTAATCTGCTTTGTTGTTGCGAATTTCCAGTCACTGCGATGTACCTTTTGTCCACCGCAGTGATTGAAGATGAGCAGGTCTCGTATATGAGGCTTTTTGCTGAGCCATCATACAATTCGCATTTTTTCGATTCTATTCTCTTTACCACACAATTACGTATCCTGTGATCGAATACGATGGATGGAATTCTCCTCTATCGCAGCCCGGCAATAAAGGGACCGACTGCCTCAGGACCTTCGCTGTCCACTAAGCTGATAGTGCGGGAGCCGATGACTGCCATGTCTGCCTTGCCTTTCAGGATTTCGATGTCTTCCCGGCTCTGGATGCCGAATCCTACTGCCAGCAGCAGAGAGGTTGCTTCGCGGCAACGGTTGAGATAGTCGTTGAAATCCTTACCGAATTCTGATTTTTTTCCTGTCACACCTCTTCTGGCTGCACAGTAAATAAAACCCTGACCATATCCTGCCAGTTCACGCATGCGTTCAGTTGTAGAGGTGGGCGCAAAGATCAAAATGGGGGCCACCTGGTATTTATCTGCCAGGGTCAGGAAGGATTCTCCCATCTCCGGCGGCAGGTCAGGGATGATGAAACCCTTGATCCCATCCTCAGCAGCCCTCCGGAAAAAATCCTCTTCTCCGTATTTGAAAATGATATTGTAATAGGTCATATAGAGGAAGGGGATGTCGTATTTCTCAGCCATTTCGGCTCCGAAGGTAAGGCAATCCTCTACTTTGGTCCCGGCAGCAAGGGAGTCCTGATTGGCCTTCAGGATGACAGGTCCGTCTGCCATGGGTTCGGAAAAGGGGATCTGCATTTCGATGCAGTCCACTCCGTTTTCCACCATCTGCCTGATGACTTCCCGGTTGGCAGCAAAGGACGGATAGCCGAGAACTATGTGAGTCATGAGCAGAATATCTTTTTCGTTTCGTTTGTCGCGTAATTGTTGTTCTAACTGCATACTGTGATCCTCATGGGAGTTATTTGGAGCTGTATTCCTTGCCACGATCGATGATGAATTTCTTCCAGGAAGGATCCGCAAAGGCATGGGCAATGGTGAAGATATCCTTGTCGCCCCGCCCTGACTGGTTAATGATAATGGCATCGTCCGGGGAAAGTTTGCCGACTTCACGGAAGGCACCGGCAAAGGCATGGGATGATTCCAGGGCCGGGATGATTCCTTCTTTTTTCATGGTGAGATCCAGGGCCTGCATCACCTCGTTGTCCGTGGCTGATTCAAAGCGGACTTGTTTCTTCTCCCATAGGTCAGAGAGAATGGGGGAGACCCCGACGTAATCCAGACCGGCTGCTACTGAATGGGTATGTTTCATCTGCCCATCCTCATCTTGGAGGAACATGGTCTTATACCCTTGAGCGACTCCTGGCGAGGCATCGGGACAGTTGAGACGGATGGCGTGAGAGCCACTGTCTATCCCGTGCCCGCCCGCCTCTACACCTATCAGTTCCACATCCTTTTCGTCAAGGAAGCGTTTGAAAATTCCCATGGCATTGGAACCGCCTCCGACACAGGCGTATATTTTTGCCGGCATTTTGCCATGATACTTTATAATTTGCTCTGCGGCCTCAATGCCGATAATGGATTGGAACCAGGATACCATTTCAGGAAAAGGTGCCGGCCCACAGGCTGTGCCGAAGACGTAATGGGTGTCATCCACGTTGGTCACCCAGTCACGAAAGGCCTCGTTGATGGCGTCCTTGAGGGTGCGGGAGCCGTCCTTAACCGGAATGACTGTGGCTCCCATCTTTTCCATCCAGAAGACATTGGGGCGCTGGCGCAAAACATCTTCTTCGCCCATGTAAATGGTGCATTCCAGGCCAAACTTGGCTGCCATGGTGGCTGTGGCCATGCCATGCTGGCCGGCTCCGGTTTCGGCGATAACCCGTTTTTTGCCCATCCGTTTCACCAGGAGGCCCTGGCCCATCACGTTGTTGGCCTTATGGGCACCGGTATGGTTGAGATCTTCCCGTTTGATATAGATCTGGGCGCCACCGAAATAGTTGCTCAGGTTTTCGGCATGGGTGAGCGGAGTTGGGCGGCAGGAATAGGTCGACATCAAGTTCAGGTATTCTTCCCAGAACGCAGGATCCTGTCTGCAGCGGTCATATTCCTTCTGCAGCTCCTGAAAGGTTTGATAAAGTACTTCGGGGATATAGGCCCCGCCCCAGTTTCCGAAAAATCCTTTTTTATCCATTAGTGACTCCAATAAAAATAGCTTCTGCATCCTGTAATCAGGTTAAGCATTTATGATAAGATGCCTCTGAGAACATGGCTTCAGGTGATTTCTTGTCTAATCCAGGTAACTTGAAGTTGCCATAGTCCTGAATTCTTTTTTATAACCCTTTGAGGGGCAAAGCATCTGTAAAAATAATTTTACAGGTACTAAAACATACTGCTTTTGTTGTCGATAGAAACAGTAAGCAATAGGTGCTGATATGTGACTGAACGAAAATGATAACCTCAACAACCTGGGAGCTCACTATGAGTATGGAAAGCAGAGTGACACGCCAACCGGCGATTCAGTCTGAAAAAATTTTTACATTCCCTAAAGGAATACCCGGTTTTGAAGAATACACTACTTTTAGGATTTTTCACAAGGATGATGGCAAGATTTCAGCATATTGGCTGGAATCCTGTGAGTCACCCACCGTCACCTTTACCCTGGTGGACCCCACGGCCTATGACCTGAACTATGATATCTACCTGGATGACAGTGAGCAGGAAGTCATTAAAGCAGAAAACCCGCTGCACATCGGGGTCTTTCTCATGTTGAAAAAAGATGAGCAGGGGGCGAACGGTAATCGCATCAGTGCAAATATAGGCGGCCCTCTGGTCATTAATGTTCAAGAACAGCTCGGCCTGCAGAAGGTCTTGAGGAGAAGGGTTGCTAAAAGGAATAGCCAGGAGCACTGACCAGGGTTTGCTCGGTACAGCGGAGGGTTGTTATCCGTCCGCTGCTTTTTTGTCCCCTCTTCTCAGGACAGGGGGTCAGGTAATGAGTCTCTCTTTCTTAAGCTGCTGGCGGCACGCGGCTGCAAAGTCTTCCGGATAGTGTCCGTTGATATAGCGGAGTTGCGCCTCGCTGAATGCCCCGGGCGATTCAGGCAGTCGAGGGAGAAAAGCGTAGAGCAGATGTTGCCCCTTCTCCCCGTGTTTGTCCAATCGTTTTGGGTACTCAATGGAGGTGACCATGCGGGCGCCCAGTTCGGCAAGGGCTTTCTGGGCCAGGAATATTCCTCTGTCCAGTGAGGCCCTGGCTGCTGTGTCCGCTTCCAAGATGTTGCCTATTCGTTCTCCCGTCTCACTATGCAGGGCCATGAGTTGCAGTTCCCACTGGGAGGTCTGTGCCTTGGGGACAAAGAGCAAAGCGTGTGCATCTTCCCAGACTATCAGGTTCGTCTCAAGATCAAGGCGTCCATCCATTCGGACATTGTTGCGAATACAGCCCAGATAATCGTTGAAAAAGTCGCTGCCGGTTTCCCGGCGATACTCCTCTATTACTTCAGCTACCATGTCACCGCAGCCGAATGCGGGAAGGATGGTGCATGAGTGCAGTGGATTACCGGAAAACCCTTCTACTTCATGGGGCAGCATGGCATACTGCTGGTGGATCTGCTGGTGGGATGCATGCAGTCGGTAGCCGGTGGGAGCATAGTCAAACCCGAAATTCCAGCCCCAGAGGGTGGCGGTCATAGTCAAGACGCCTCCTTCCCTGATTTTTTTTGTAATCTCTTTTCGTAATGTTTCCAGTTCGGGAACTCCCAACAGCCGTTGCTCCGTATTACGTTCTATTCCCAGCTGATCAGCCAGCCGAATAAAGGTACGCTGGTAATAGAGGTGGCGCAACCCCTCCATATCAACTTTTGACAGTTGCTCCATGGCATAGCGGACCGCATCGTCGGCCATATTGGCGGCATAGTGGCCTCCTGCAATGTAGGAGTTGCGTCTGAGGTATTCAAAGACGTGGGTCTCGTCTTCCACCTCATACTCCCCGACGATTTCACTGCCGCCCTGGGCACCTGGGCGCAGCACCATGATTTTCTTGTAGGCGTCAGGAAGGGAGGGGTTGTTGGCAACCGCCTCAAACAGGACGTGGTCGCTGATGCGGGCCCGGTTTCGCCCCTTCTCGTCAACGTCATAGATGAGTCCACTGGGAGCACCGGTTGAGTCTTTCCTCAGGCAACAGGCAAGCTCAGCGAGCCGAATCAGATCATCCGGATCCGTTGAACCGGTGGCCAGTGCCAGGAGCAGGGGCCGAGGCAGTTTGTTCAGAAGGGTGAGCGGGACCTGCTCTTCGCTCAGGAGGGTGCTCAGAGAAAGGGGCTCTCTCTGCTGCAGTCGCATGCGCTGTGGCTTGTCTGCACTGGCATCGGCCCACTCCTTGTCTATAAAGGTGGTACCGCGAAAGGGAAGGGGGTTGGGGATCTCAAAGATCCAGTCTGCCTCCGAGACACAGATTGGTCCGTCAGGGAAATTGCGTTGATTGTCAAGGGGGGCGCCGGAGGCGGTCTGGCCAAGTTCTTCGATCCTCTTCCTCTCTCTCTGGTTTGCTACCTCATAGGCGGGCTTATGGATCCCGTAAACAAAGGAATGGGTCGGGCGTACTGCTGTTCTCAGTTTCTTCGGCACTTGATATTACCCCGATTTAGTCTGACATAGAAATATGTTGATTGCGGCCAAGGCCAGAGTTTAAAGGTTTCATATGAACGACTTGTTGCTTCACCTGAAGACTGATTGTCATCACAACGAAGTTACAGGAGCAGGCAATGAGTCATTTTTAACGATTATCATAAATAAGATGGTATTGCAATATCACATGGTTGGGGGGGAGAGTTCCTCCTTTTTTTTTGGGGGGGAATCAAACTGTTTTTGAATAAACGTAATGTCTTTTGTCTCAAGATATACCGAGAAGTCGTATAAAAAAAATGATTTTCAAAACATTTCTTGACGGCCTGATACATGCGTTATAATATGTGAACCAGTCGTCACATTGTGTAATTGTATGTCACAGTGTTCCGGGTCAGGAGACCTTTAACTCAAACGGAAACCAGGAAATGCTGAAGAAAACACTCTCGCGTCGGGAAAGAGAGAAGCTCAGGCAGCGGCGAGATATGCTTGCTGCCTCTCTGGAGCTTTTTTCGGAGAAAGGGTATCACAATGTCTCCATGCAGGAGATTGCGGAACGGGCTGAGTTTGCTCTCGGGACGCTTTATAAGTTCTTCAAAAACAAGGAGGACCTCTATAAAACCATTATAGCGGAACAAGCGGATAGGTTTCATGAGGTCCTCACCAATGCCATGGAAGAGGGTGATGACGAGATTGAAAAACTGCGAAATTTCGTGCGGACGAAAGGTACAATGTTTATAAACGACGTCTCCGTTGTTCGGCTTTATTTTGCTGAAACCCAGGGGGCAAGTTTCAATATAAAGGCAGGTCTTGATAAACAGATTCTGGAAAACATTGAACAGGACCTGCAACAACTTGCCAGGATCTTTGAGTCAGGAATAGAAAAGAAACGATTTCGAAAGATCGCAGAGCCATATTACCTCGCCGTTTCCCTGAACAGTCTCACCGATGCGTTTCTGCTTCTGTGGTTGGAAGCGCCGGAGCGGCACCCTTATCCGGAAAACCCGGATGTCATTTTGGATATTCTCTGCAAAGGCCTGTTGGAGTAGTGAGTAGCCCTGTAACTTTGAAAAATGCAATTAGCTGTTCTTATTTATGTCTGGAGGTTGTTTGATGCAACAAGTTGGAATGTTAGATGAATCAATAAAAAAAATGCTCCTTGTCGCCGGTTTGCTAGGTGCCTTTTTGTTGGCAGGTTGTGATCGCAACCAAGAAGCTTTGACAGAGCGACCGGATCCTCAAGTTTCCTATATAACAGTGCAACCCGAAAAGATTATGCTTTCCACGAAACTGCCGGGACGCTCTGCCCCGTTTCGGGTCGCGGAGATCAGACCCCAGATCAGTGGCTTGATCCAGAAACGCCTTTTTACGGAAGGTTCCAATGTCAAGGCCGGTCAAGTCCTCTATCAGATAGATCCGGCTCCGACTAAGGCTGCTTTTGATAATGCCAACGCCGCGCTTGGGCGAGCCAAGTCCAGTCTGCCGTCTGTCAAAGCAAGGGCCGAACGTCTGAGCCAGCTGGTCGCAGACAAGGCGGTGAGTCAGCAGGATTACGATGATGCTGCTGCCGCCCTGATTCAGGTTGAGGCTGATATTCGATATTACCAGGCGTCCGCAGAGGCCGCCAGCATAAACCTGGGATACACCAAAGTTACCGCGCCGATCTCCGGTCGTATTGGCAAATCCAGCGTGACCGACGGCGCCATTGTCACGGCCTATCAGACGATGGCTTTATCGACTATTCAGCAGATGGATCCCATTTATATTGATGTGCCCCAGTCTACCACCGAACTGCTACGCCTTAAGCGACGCCTGAAGGAGGGCCTGCTCAGTCAGAACGAAAATGATCAGAACAAAGTCGATCTCTTTCAGGAAGACGGTACGCCATATCCACTGGAGGGAATCTTGCAGTTCAGTGATGTCACTGTTGATCAGAGCACAGGTTCGGTCACGCTACGGGCACTCTTTCCCAATCCGGACGAGGTGATACTACCGGGGATGTTCGTCCAGGCTATGATCAGGGAGGGTGTCAATGAGCAGGCCATCCTTATTCCACAACAAGGGGTGTCCCGCGATCCCAAGGGGAATCCTTTTGCTTTGATCGTCGATGCCGAAAGCAAAGCCGGCTTCCGTCCGCTCACACTTGACCGTGCTATCGGCGACAAATGGCTTGTTTCGGCAGGCCTTGCTCCTGGTGACCGGGTGATCGTCGAAGGACTGTTGATGTTGCGTCCGGGTACGGTAGTGAATGCCACTCCTTTTGAGCCGGTGCAAACCGGACAGGGGCCTGCTGCCAAAGTAGGGGCATCGTCCAAAAAGCCCAGTGAAGGGGGCGTGTGATGTTATCAAAATTCTTTTTAGACCGACCGGTCTTTGCCTGGGTCATCGCCATTATCATGATGACGGCAGGCGGTCTGGCTATCTATAACCTGCCCATTTCGCAGTATCCGCCGATTGCTCCGCCGGCCATCGCCATTGATTCCTTTTTCCCCGGGGCCTCGGGGGAGACCGTTGAAAATACTGTGACCCAGATCATCGAGCAGAAGATGACCGGGCTGGACGATATGCTCTACCTTGCCGGCACCAGTTCGTCGTCGGGCGCCTCGCGGGTCGAGCTGACCTTTGCACCCGGAACCGATCCGGATGTCGCCTGGTCCAAGGTGCAGAATAAGCTGCAACTCGCCATGGCCAGCCTGCCCGATGTGGTGCAACGCTCCGGCGTCAAAGTAAGCAAATCCACCAGGAACTACCTGCTGATTGTCGGCCTGACCTCGGAAGACGGCAGCATGGACGGGAATGACCTGAGAGACTATGCCCAGTCAAATCTGGAAAAAATTCTCTCCCGGGTGCCGGGAGTGGGGGAAGTCAATAATTTCGGCTCCCAGTATGCCATGCGCGTCTGGGTCAATCCCGACAAGCTGACAAGTTACAGCCTGACCATGGAAGATGTCATACTGGCACTCAAGGCCTACAACGTCGAGGTCTCCGCCGGTCAATTGGGCGGAGCACCGGCAATGGCGGGCCAGCGCCTGAACGCTGCTATTATTGTTCAGCATCTGCTGCAGACTCCGGAAGAGTTTGCCGCCATCCCTATCCGCACCAATCCGGATGGTTCAGTAGTTCGTGTCAAGGATATCGGTCGCACGGAACTGGGGACCGAACGCGACGATATCGTGGCTAATTATAATGGTAAGCCCGCAGCTGCCATGGCCATCAGGCAGGCGGCCGGCGCCAATGCGCTGGATACGGCTGATGCCGTTAAGCAGAAGATGGAGGAGATGAGCCATTATTTTCCGCCCGGCATGAAGGTTATTTACCCTTACGACACCACCCCCTTTACCAAGGTGGCGATTGACGAGGTGGTCAAAACCCTGCTTGAGGCTGTTCTGCTGGTCTTTGTTGTCATGTATCTCTTTATGGGAACATTCCGGGCCACATTAATCCCGACCATTGCCGTACCGGTGGTCTTGCTCGGCACCTTCGGGATTCTCGGGTTGTTCGGTTTTTCCATCAATATGCTGACCATGTTTGCCATGGTACTGGCCATCGGACTTTTGGTCGATGACGCCATAGTGGTGGTGGAGAATGTTGAGCGAATCATGGCCGAGGAGGGCCTTTCACCTAAGGAGGCCACGGCTAAATCCATGGGTGAGATCACCAGTGCCCTGATCGGTATCGGCCTGGTGCTGTCGGCGGTCTTCGGTCCGATGGCCTTCTTTCCCGGATCCACCGGCGTTATCTATCGCCAGTTTTCCGTGACAGTCATTTCATCCATGCTTCTTTCGGTTGTAGTCGCTCTGGTTTTGACCCCGGTACTGTGCGCTACAATGCTTAAACAGGTACCCAAAGGGCATAAGCCCTCGGATGGCGCAGTCTGGTTTCTGCGTCCCTTTTTCCGCTGGTTCGACCGGGCCTTTTTCTTTGCCCGAGACCTGTATGTCAGGCTGGTCGGTCGGGTTCTTGCAAAAAAACTGCGTTATCTCTTCCTGTTTGTGTTGATTGTTGTAGCCATGGGTTATCTGTTTCAGCGTATGCCCACTTCTTACATTCCGAACGAAGACCAAGGTATCCTGATGGTTCAGGCCATGCTTCCGTCGGGATCGACTTTAGAGCAGACCGAAGCGGTGATAAACAAAGTGAGGGATCATTTTCTCGAGAATGAGAAAGAGGGCGTTGACTCCCTCATTACAATCGCCGGTATGAGTTTCGGTGGTGAGGGGCAGAACATGGCTCTGGGATTTGTCAAACTCAAGGACTGGAAGTCGCGTCAGCGGCCGGATCTGGCAGTCGGGGCCATAGCCGGTCGGGCTATGGGAGCTTTTTCTCAGATAAAAGAGGCAATGGTCTTCGCCTTCCCGCCGCCGCCAGTTCTCGAACTGGGGATGGCCACCGGGTTTGATCTGCAGTTATTGGACCGGGGCGGTCTGGGCCACGAAAAATTGATGGCGGCTCGCAACCAACTCCTTGGTATGGCGGCCCAGGATCCGCGCCTGGTCAGGGTTCGTCCCAACGGTATGAATGATGTGGCTGAATATCACATTGATGTGGACTGGGATAAAGCAGGTGCCTTGGGGATTCCTATTTCTTCCATTCACAACACCATTGCTGCTGCCTTCGGCAGCGCGTATGTCAATGACTTTATCCAGGCAGGCAGGGTCAAAAAAGTCTATGCTCAGATGGATGCACCTTATCGTATGCTGCCGCAGGATCTGGAAAAGCTCTATCTGCGTAACAGTGTCGGCAAGATGGTTCCCTTCTCTTCCTTCGCCGTAGGGCGCTGGGCCATGGGATCACCTAAGCTGGAACGTTTCAACGGTTTCCCGTCGATCAATATCTGGGGTGAGCCCGCCCCGGGACGCAGTTCCGGTGAGGCGATGACTGCTATCGAAGAGATTATAGCCAAGCTGCCGCAGGGCATCGGCTATGACTGGACAGGACTTTCTTATCAGGAACGGATGGCCGGTTCCCAGGCGCCGTTGCTCTATGCCTTCTCGATCTTTGTCGTCTTCCTCTGTCTGGCCGCCCTGTATGAGAGCTGGCCTATTCCCATCGCCATTCTGCTGACGCTCCCCCTTGGTGTTATCGGTGGGGTTATTGCTTCAAGCATGCGGGGCATGCCAAATGACGTCTATTTCCAGATCGGCCTTTTGACGACCCTGGGCTTGACCACCAAAAATGCGATACTGATCGTCCAGTTCGCCAGGGCCAGGGTTGATGAAGGAGTAGGTCTGGTCGAGGCGACCCTGGACGCAGCCAAGTTGCGGCTGCGTCCGATCATCATGACCTCGCTGGCCTTCGCTTTCGGTATCCTGCCGCTCGCTCTCGCCGTCGGGGCCGGATCAGGGGCGCAAAGGGCCATCGGTACCGGCGTACTCGGCGGTACCGTGACCTCGACTTTTCTGGTAACACTCTTCGCGCCGCTGTTTTACGTGTTGATCTATAAGGTCCTGGGCAAACACAGAAAGAAAGTAACTATTGAACATTTTGAAGAAAGTATGCCGGGGGAACAGGCACATGAATAGACGAGTATTGTTTTTATTAATCGGCGTCGGCCTCATTATGGGCGGTTGTTCACTGGCCCCCCAATATACACAACCTCAATCGCCGATTCCGGAAGAATGGCCAGAGGGAGATGCCTACCAAACAGCTCCGGCCATACCCGAGGCCCAGAGAGTTACGGATCTGAGTCGTCAGGAGTTTTTTCCAGACGAACAGTTGCAGAAGGTCATCGCAATGGCCTTGGAAAATAACAGAGATCTTCGACTTGCCGTTTTGAATGTGGAAAGGGCGCGCGCAATGTACGGCGTACAACGGGCGGAACTGTTTCCCGCAGTCAATGCGACAGGTGTGGGAAGCAAACATGGTTTGTCCGGCGACCTTATCAGCCCTGGAGACTCAAGGACAAGTGAACAATATAGCCTTAATCTGGGCGTTGTTTCCTGGGAGATCGATTTTTTTGGCCGCATGCGTAGCCTGAAAGATCAGGTTCTGGAAGAGTACCTGGCCACAGATGAAGCGCGGCGTGGTGCCCAGATTTCTTTGGTGTCCGAGGTTGCCAGGGTGTATCTGACCCTTGCTGCGGATCGCGAAAAGCTGCAACTGGCCCAGTCTACTCTGGAAAGCCAGCAGGCCGCTTATGGTTTGGTACAAAAACGGTATGATGTCGGGATTGCAACCGAACTGGACCTGAAGCGGGCCCAAGTCCCTCTGGATACGGCCCGGGGAGATGTCGCCCGTTTTATGCAGTTGGTAGCGCAGGATCAAAATGGTTTGCAACTCCTTGCCGGTTCCTCGATTCCGAAGGAGTTGTTACCGGTGGACCTGGAAAGCGTTACTCCGCCCAGAGAACTTTCTCCGGGCCTGTCTTCCGAGGGGCTTTTACGTCGACCGGACATTATGGCAGCGGAACATCGGCTCAAAGGAGCCTACGCCTATATCGGAGCGGCCAGGGCTGCCTTTTTCCCCCGTATTTCCCTGACTACTGCGATAGGCACCGCAAGTGATGAGTTGTCTGGACTTTTTGGTTCAGGCTCCGGCACATGGAGTTTTACACCGCAGATTGTTATGCCCATTTTTGATGCCCGTGTCTGGGCGGCGCTGCGGGTCAGCAAGGCTGATCGGGAAATTGTCTTGACTCAGTATGAGTTGGCAATTCAGACGGCCTTCAGGGAGGTGGCTGATGCCCTTGCCGTACAGGGAACAATTGAGCAGCAAGTCGCGGCACAACAATCCCTTGTGTCTGCCGTTGCGGAAACCTATCGTCTTGCAGACAAACTCTACCTAGAAGGAATTGACAGTTATCTCGGAGTACTTGATGCGCAACGCTCTCACTTTGCAGCTCAGCAGGGGCTGGTCGATTTGCGTCTGGCCAAGCTTGCCAATCGGGTGCGTCTGTATGCAGTATTGGGTGGAGGCGGGGAGTGATCTTGCCATTGTCTGTTAAAAAAAACCAGGTAGGGAATTACATGTCTTGTTTAATGATTTTTCCTGGGCTCTGAACCGGAATGGGCCGCAAAGGAAGGAGAGACCAAAATGGTGAGTAATGTGACAATCGCGGCAGGAAAGAAAAGTTTTCCTCTTATCGATCTTGAAATATTATTGACCTCCTTACCTATCGAGAAGGACAGCGTCATTCTCGACGTGGCCTGCGGCTCCGGAGCCTATGTCCTTGCTATGGCACCACTCTGTCCAAATGGGAAAATATTTGCCTTTGATCTGTGGGAGGCGGGAGTCGAGGAACTAATCAATAAGGTTATGACGAAAGTCTTTACCTGTGTTGTCCCTAGAATTGCTGATCCATGTTCACTTCCTCTTGGTAACGGGACCATAGATATTTGCCTTATGGCCACACTATTTCATGACTTGGTGCAGAAGGGTTCAGATCGCGATTCGTTACGGGAGATCGGCAGGGTTCTGAAGCCTGACGGCTTGCTGGCGGTGGTTGAGTTCAAAAAGATAGTCGCTCATCCCGGCCCACCTCTGGAGATTAGCATCAGCCCGGCTAGGCTTGATAAAATACTCAGGTTCTCGGGCTTTACGTCGGCATCGACTCAAAAAATTGACCTTGGCGTCTATACCTATTTGGCGCTTTACCATCCAGCTGCATGAACAACCCCTGACATATCTTTATGAAAAGAATATCCATCACCAACAACATTGCCGAAAACTGATAGGTTTAAATTTCCTTGAAATTGCAGAGAATCATTTGTTCCCCATATCCGTGAAGGAAAAAAACGATGAAGACACGTATCGGCCATATCCAGTTTCTGAACAGCCTTCCTCTGTACCATATGTTGGTTAAAGAAGAGATTATCCTGGGAATCGACCTGTTTAAAGACAGTCCTCGGCAACTGTGCCGCAGGCTTCTTGATGGACAGCTCGATATCAGCCCGGTTCCGGCAATCGAATATGCCCGGCATGCCGACCAACTGTTTCTCCTGCCGGATCTTACCATCAGCTCAGATGGCAAGGTAATGAGTATCCTATTAGTCAGCAAGGTTCCTATCGAGCAATTGGACGGAAAGAGGGTTGCCTTGACAAATACGTCAGCAACGTCCCAGGTCCTCGCCAGAATCATTTTGGAAGAAAAGTATGGGCTCTGCCCTGATTATTTTGAGTGTCCACCGGACTTGGGGCAAATGTTTCGTGAGGCTGAAGCGGCTTTGCTGATCGGTGATGAAGCCTTGCGGGTGCTGCATAGACCGATAGACTATCATCTCTACGATCTTGGCGAAGAATGGACCGCCTTTACCGGGGAAAAAATGGTTTATGCAGTCTGGTGTGTGCGCAGGGCCTATGCCCTCGAAAACCGGGAGCACGTTGATAACGTCAGCCATGCCTTCCAGCACTCCATGGAGATGAGCAAAGAGTATGTTGACCTCATTGCAGAGGAAGCTGCCCGCTGGGATGTTTTTTCCAAGAATTTTTTAAAGGAATATTTCACAAGTTTGAAGTTTGAATTCGGCCAGGACTATCAACAGGGGCTTCTTGTTTACCTGAACAAAGCCAAGGAACTGGGTGCCCTTGAGGATGTCCCGGAACTTACTTTTTTTAGAAATTCGGCTGCAAAGAAAGATTGTATGAAATAAAGATGTTGCTGGTTATTGCGTTGTGATGTCTGCCGGTTAAACGGGGCCCTCTTTGTAATGTCGGGAATATGTTGTGACAATTTTTCGTTTTCCGGGGGATGGCAAGCAAATCTAGAGATTTCATGAATGAGGCCGAACGTTGCGACCGCATCTTATTGATGCATGCCGGACAGGTGCTGGTTGGCGATACACCTGCGGCACTTAATGTAAAAAAGTGGAACAACAACAATGGAATCGGCATTTATCGGTTGTCTGGAAGACGCAGTGGCAAAGAGTAAGACACCTGAGCTGTCAACAGGTGAGGCAATGGTTTCCACCCCACCGTCACCACACGACATGACTGTCTCTAACAAAAAAATCGGCTTAGACCTTCGGCGCCTGTTCCGCTGCAGCCGCCGCAAGACGCTGGAGTTTTACCGTGATCCAAGCCGGGCTACCCTGGCATTGCTCGGCGTGTTATTCTTATGTTTGTCATGGGATATGGGATTACCCTGGATGTAGAGAATCTCACCTTTGCTGTGCCCGATCGTGATAAAATCTCGACCAGCCGTGACTATACGCTGAATCTTGGCGGCTCGCGTTATTATTTCGTCGAACCTGCGCCTAGTAGCGATTGCGCCAATCTGGACTGGCGCAATCTGGTGGCGATCGGTGCCGGCGGTGATTCCGCTGTCTTTACAAATGCTCTCCGGTGCAGTCACGCCGCGTGAGAGCATGCCTGACTTTATTATTCAAGCTGTAATGCAGGTAGCGCCGACCATCCACTTTGTTTCACTTCAGGATGGAAAATCTATGAGCGGTACGATTTTGATTGCATCGTGACAACTCAAACCACGAATAACGAATTTTGCGAGAGCTACTGCAAGGGCACCACTGCGCTCAACCGGGTAGTTACCAAAGTGGACCGAAAACTTGTCTTCTGGCTTTCCATGTAACAATGAAATGGAGTATTATTGTTTCTGCACAGTTGAGGCCACCTTACAAAATTGCCTTTTCGCCCAAACTCTTCGTTATGAAATAAATTTTATCCTCGGAATATCAGATAGATGCCTGCGGTAAAATTTATCTCAGGCCTCGATTTTGAACGAAAATTCTAATTTTTCAAGGTACCCTTGAATGAATAACTAAAAATCATAACACGAGGAGAATACGTATGTTGAAAAAAAACTACCTAAAAAAAGGCAAAACTTGTCGGGTTACCTTTAAGTATAGCAACGAAGAAAATTCTAAGACCGCTGTGCTGGTAGGTGACTTCAACGACTGGAATATGGAGACCTGTCCTATGAAGCGTCTTAAGGACGGTAGCTTTTCGGTAACCGTTGCTCTTGAAGCAGGGCAGAATTATCGTTTTCGCTATGTGATGGATGGCAATATATGGGTTAACGAGCACGATGCCGACAGCTATATTGCCAATGCATACGGCGGTGATGATTCCATTGTCAGCGTGTAACAAGAATATCCTGTATCAGATATAACCTATAGAGCGACTGGAATTTGTTGATGAGTTCTTCTTCTGTTTATGTGCTCAAAGAGACGAATATTTCTTCAATGATCCTATAATTTCTCATCGTATTATGCATGTTGAATACAAAAAAGAAGAGGAATCGAACGTGCCCCTATTGTCCCTGTGGGATTCATTTGATATAATCGAAGAGTGCATTATAATCAGTACAAAAATATACATTCTGAACATTCACTGTCTTATCCGGAAAGATCTGGAAGAAGGAGAAACCCGATCATGGTTAAACAACTGTTATCTGTATCCAGGGGAAAGATTATGCAACTCCTTCTTTTTGTGCCAGTGTTCTTCATCCCGGCCCTGGCCTATGGCCAACCTGGTTTTAGCTTGGAGTTCTCTCCATCCACCATCGGACCGGGAAGCATTGCCACCCTGCAATTTACCATCAACAATATTGAATTGCCCCTGGCCACCGAGTTGAGCTTTACCGACACCCTGCCTGACGGGGTCACCATTGCCGCACCTGCTCAGGCACGTTCCGAATGCGGCGGAACCCTGGATGCACCTGAGGGGGGGAGCATCATCACCTTCAGCGGAGGAACGGTTGCTGGTTCCGCTTCCTGCACGCTTCAGGTGGACATCATCTCTGCTACTGCCGGTACGCATACAAATGTCACGGGAGACCTGACCTCAACTGCAGGTAACAGTGGTACGGCCACAGGGGATCTGACTGTGGCCCTTGACCGGCCGGGTTTTTCCAAAAAATTCTCGCCGACTTCCATTTCCCTGGGCGGCCGGTCAACCCTGACCTTCACCATTGATAATAGCGCGAACACGAATACGGCTGCTTCGTTGCAATTTACCGACAATTTCCCTGTTGGACTGGTTGTCGCCAATCCGGCCAATGCCTCCACCACCTGCACCGGGGGGACCATAACCGCAGTGCCTGGAGCCAGTGTAGTCTCGTACGGTGGTTTCGATAGCATTGTCGGGGCTCAGGCAAGCTGCAGCGTGACTGTCGATGTCACTGTTGCCGCTATCGGCTTACTCGGCAACACTACTGGTGACCTTACTTCAACATATCTAACAAGTAAGAGCAGTGGCAAGGCAGGCGCGGTCCTGGAGGTCACAGCCGGCAAGATCCATCTTGACAAAACCTTCCTGGATAATCCGGTCTCAGCGGGAGGGACAACAAAGCTCGCATTTACTCTCAGCAATTTTGACCGGGTGCTGTCCGCGACCAATATCAGTTTCACCGATGACCTTGATGCCAGTCTGTCCGGCCTTGCAGCGGTTGGATTGCCCCTAACGGAGCCCTGTGGTCCGGGCTCTCAGCTCTCCGGCACCAACCTCCTGACCCTTACCGGTGCCAGTCTGGCCCCGGAGGAGACCTGTGCCTTTGAGGTGATCCTGCAGGTACCGGTAGCGACTGATACCGCAGCCTATCCTAATGTGACCTCCGCTGTTACTGCGGAACTGGACGGTCAGTCCGCAGAATTCCCAGGTGCGGCTGACATCCTTTTTGTTAATGAAGCACCCGTCCTTACCAAGAAGTTCCTGACCAATCCTGTCGGGGCCGGGGGAACCACCACCCTGGAATTCACCATAACCAGTATCAGCCCGATATCAGGAGCGACAAGTATTGCCTTTATCGACGAGTTGACCACCTTTCTCCCGTTTCCGGTTTCGGTAATTCTCCCACCAACTCCTGATCCTCCCTGTGGCGATGGATCCGCCTTGACGCTCGTCAGCGTGGGTGCAAACCTGCAAGCACTGTCGTTCACCGGTGGCTCTCTTGCTGCGTCCGGCCAGGCCGGGGACTCCTGTACCTTCACAGTTGATATAGACATCCCGGGTGGTGTGCCTTCCGGAATATATCTGAATGTCACTGAACCCATTACCGCCATCGTGGGTGATTTTCCTCAGACCGGTGCCGTCGCCTTCGATACCCTGACCGTCGCTGGCAGTCCGACCCTGAGCAAGGCCTTCACCAATGATCCGGTTTTGCCGGGTGATACGGTTACCCTTCAATTTACCCTGAGTAATGCCGGGGAGGTAAGCGGTGACGCTACCTCTATTTCCTTTACCGATGATCTGGACGCTGCTCTTTCCGGGCTTGTTGCCACAGGGCTTCCCATATATGATATCTGTGGGGTTGGCTCAAGTCTCTCTGGAACTTCCCTTCTCAGTTTTAATGGAGGTGGCCTGGCTGCTGGTGCATCCTGTACATTCAGCGTCACTCTTCAGGTGCCTGCGGATTCAATTTCCGGGAAATATACCAACACGACAAGCAGCGTTGCCGCAATGGTTGCAGGAATATCTGTTTTGGCCGACCCGGCTCAGGATGATCTGCAGATCAGCGGTCTGTCGGTGACGAAATCCTTTACAGATGATCCGGTCATCCCCGGTGATACGGTCACTCTCGAATTTATCCTTACCAATCAGCTTACCACCCAGTCGATAACTGGAATTACCTTTAGTGATAATCTTGCCGCTGCCCTGGCCAATCTTGCCGCCACAGGTCTTCCCATGAATGATATCTGCGGGACCGGCTCTACCATTACGGGAACCTCAAGTCTCAGTTTTACGGGTGGCAATCTTGGGCCCCAGGAATCCTGTACCTTCAGTATATCCCTTCAAGTCCCCCAGAATGCAGCATCCGGTACCTATGTCAACACAACAGGTTCGATAGTGGCTAGCGTAGATGGAAATCCGTTTGTCCTCGATCCCGTAACTGCAGATCTTGTTGTCAATGGTGATTTTCTGCAGTTGAGCAAGTCCTTCATCGACGATCCGGCAATTCCTGGGGAAACGGTCATCCTTGAGTTTATCCTTACTAACCTGCACACCAGCCAGTCTGCTACAGGCCTTGCTTTTACCGACGACCTTGATGCAGCCCTGGCAGGGTTGGCGGCAACCGGTTTACCGGCAGCCGCCTGTGGGGGGACGTTGAGTGGTACGGGCCAGCTGGACTTTACCGGCGGCTTTCTCGCCGCCGACGCATCGTGTACCTTCAGTGTCGAACTCCAGGTGCCAACCGGTCTGCCTTCCGGAACCACGGCCATTAACACCACCAGCCAGGTGACCGGAATAATTAATGGTCTGGAGGTGACAGGTACTCCTGCCAGCGATGTTCTGAAGGTGAGTGATCTGATCCTTGCCAAGTCCTTCAGTGGCAAGGGCAGGGCAGGAGAAATGGTGACCCTGAGTTTTACCCTGCAGAACAACAATCTGACAGAGACGGCCACTGATCTGCGATTTTCCGATGAGTTAGACACCATGCTTCCCGGAACTGTAGCCATTGGCCTGCCAAGAGCAGATGTCTGCGGGACGGGTTCACTGGTATCCGGCACAGGGATACTCTCCATCACCGGTGTCACCTTGAGCCCTGGGTCGGCATGCACCTTTAATGTGGATCTTCTCCTGCCATTAGATACTTCGCAGGGATCTTTTCTCAATATCACCAGCCCTCTTACTTATTCAGGGCAGGAAGTCGCCATCCCGGCCACAGCCATTCTGGAGGTGGACAATGACCCGGACAAAGACAGCATCCTAGACCAAAATGACAATTGTCCGAATATATGGAACCCGGACCAGGCGAATAATGACAAAGACAGTCAGGGGGATGTCTGTGACTTGGACGATGACAACGATATTGTAGCCGATATCGCGGACAACTGCCCACTCACGGCAAATCCATACCAGGCTGATTTTGATGGTGATGGACTAGGAGACGCATGTGATCTGGATGACGATAACGATGGAATGCCAGATACCTGGGAGATTTTCAATGGTTTGAAACCCTACGATCCATCCGATGCAAACCAGGATGATGATGGTGACGGCTTTACCAATCTGAAAGAATACCGTTTCGGTTCCGATCCCACCGTGTTTGATATGGACCTGAATAATAACGGTGTACCCGATCTGGTGGATGGCAGAAGAGGAGCGATCCCCTCACTCTGGCATCTGCTTCATCAGAAGTAAGAAGAGGATGGAGTGGCTCAGCTTTCAGCAGACTTACGCTCTTTGTCGACAGAGATTTCTTGGCAAAGAGTATACCATCCCTGATGGTTGGGGACTGACGTGCACCATGTATCCGTGTTCCACAGAGGTTTGTGTTTGGGCAACGCCAGCCCTGTGAAGTTCCACAATCATTGCTGTTGGGCAAAGAGTCACGATCTTGGAGGCAGGATTGTGTAGATAGCGGAGACAAAAGAATGTGTCGAGGCAATCTGTTTTTCAGTGGCATTGGAAGTGGTTCGGTGATGCGCCTTCCACCCATCATCTCATCGTGAGCAGCAAGCCTCCGGTGAAGAGGACAAGCGCTGCACCAAAAATAAAGAGTTCAGCAAAGGCAGCCGAGTGCTTGAC
>JAHJNL010000074.1 GCA_018820855.1 Pseudomonadota bacterium
CCAGATGACGGCTACAGATGATTCCCCAACACCGGAAACCACAGCAGAAACTGCCAACAAAGCGGGCACCTGATGTGGGAGCGGTTTCAACCGCGAACATACCCCGATACAGGCTACCTGACACTGAGGACACGCCAACACCCATTTCGCGGATAAATCCGCTCCCACACACAGGGAGGGGGAGAAAACAAACACGGACCAGATGACGGATAAAGGGGATTCCCCAACGCCGGAAACCACAGCAGAGACTGCTAACGAAGAGGGCATCTGATGTGGGAGCGGTTTCAACCGCGAACATACCCCGAGGCAGGTTACCTGATACTGAGGGGCACGCCAACACCCATTTCGCGGATAAATCCGCTCCCACACACAGGGGGAGGAGAAAACAAACACCGGCCAGATAACGGCTACAGAGGATTCCCCAGCACCGGAAACCACAGCAGAAACTGCCAACAAAGCGGGCACCTGATGTGGGAGCGGTTTCAACCGCGAATATACCCCGAGGCTGGCTACCTGACACTGAGGACACGCCAACACCCATTTCGCGGATAAATCCGCTCCCACACACAGGGCGGGGAGAAAACAAACACGGGCCAGATAACGGATACATATGACTCCCCAGCACCGGAAACCACAGCAGAAACTGCTAACGAAGCGGGCACCTGATGTGGGAGCGGTTTCAACCGCGAACATACCCCGAGGCAGGCTACCTGACACGGAGGACTCGCCAGCACCCATTTCGCGGATAAATCCGCTCCCACACCCAGGGTGGGGAGGAGACAGAGACAAATGATTATTTCCTAACCATCTACCAATCATCAAACCTTACAGGGAACTGCTCAGTCTTCTTACTCTCTCCCCTCCAGCCACACGGCATCCCAGTGCGGATACATCCAGAGACTCTCCACCAGTCCCGCACGTAGCGGGTTGGCTACCAGGTATCGTGCCGCTGCCACAAGATCTTCGTCGCGACGCAGTCCGTGATCGTGATAGCCTGTCTGCCAGAGAGTACCTGAAGTTCCGGCATGCTCATTGATCAGGCGGGCTGACTGCCCTTTGACAGCTTTCATCACTGCGCCCAGATCGGTCTGCCCCAATTCGATCAGCCAGTGAAAATGATTGGGCATCACCACAAAAGCCAGCGACCTGACTGTTCCTTTTTCGTGCTGCATCCGCAGTGCATGAATACATATCCTGGCAGCAGTAAAATCTTGGAAAACCGTTTGTCGTCGAGAGGTGACAGCCGTTAACAGATAATATTGACCATGCTGTGAATAGCGGCCTCTGCGCAGGTCTTGACTGTGGAAGTTAGCCATGACAGTATCCAATAGACTTTTTCATGATTATAGAAGCGGTCTCAACCGCGAACAAGCCCCTCACTGCAGATACAGGCAAGCGGCTCGGACCAACACCGAGTTCGCGGATAAATCCGCTCCCACAGGAAATGGTGGTTATCTGACAGAACTACGACAGGCCAAGTGGGAGCGGTTTCAACCGCGAATAGCACCCCCACTGCGCATAAAGACAAACGGTCGCAGCAACACCGGATTCACGCATAGATCCCAACACACAGGAAATGGTGCTTATCTGACACAACTACGACAGGCCAAGTGGGAGCGGTTTCAACCGCGAACAGCACCCCTCACTGCGCATAGAGACAAATGGTCGCATCAGCACCCGAGTTCACGGATAAATCCGCTCCCCCAATTTCCAATCCACACCTCTCAATGTACAAACCGAGCCGTCCTACTACTCCCGGGTGAAGAGATAGTAATTTTCATTGGAGAGGTCAGGACGGAAGGTGTAGCCGTCCAGGGCAAAATCCTTTAATTCTTCCACTGCCTCCAGTCTGTTCCCTATGGCAAAATCAACCATGCGGCCGCGGGCCCGTTTGGCATGGATGGCCACCGTCCGGTAGCCATCCCCTTTGCGCTCCTTGAAATCTATCTGGAGCATGGTTCCCTGAAGATTTTGTTGGTTGATCACCTTGCTGTATTCCATGGAAGCCAGATTAACAATTACCGCCTGCCGCTGTCCGGCAAGGGTCTGATTCAGCTCTGCTGTCACCTGCCCTTCCCAGAAGTCATATAGATTCCTGCCCCGGCTGTTGGCAAGCTTACAGCCCATTTCCAGGCGATAGGCCTGCATCAGATCCAGGGGCCGCAGTACTCCATAGAGACCGGAGAGAATACGCAGGTGATCTTGCGCATAATCCAGCTCCTTCCTGCCATATTTCCCGACTGCAATGCTGCTGTACACATCTCCCTTAAAGGACATAAGGGCCGGACGGGCATTCTCCGGGGTGAAAGGGAGTCGGAAGTCACTGACCCGCTGGTACGTCTGCTCTGCCAGATCTTTACTCATCTTCATCAACACAGCCAATTCGTGTACGGAGAATTTACGCAGTTCGCGGATGAGCAGTTCACTTTCCCGAAGCAGGGAAGGTTGAGTGGCATCGGCCACAGGAGGGATTGAAAAATTCTGGGTCTTGGAGGGGGCAAGAATCATCAGCATGAGAGAAGACTCCTAATGAGGACTGGCGTGGTAAAAAAATGACTTATTCACAGCGGCAGGACTGACCTGAGCCACAACACCACTGCACTCAGTCAAAAATCCTGCCTGGAGGTTGAGACGTTTTCAGCGAGCCTCGCCAATGGCTGCGGCCAACTGCAGGGCCTGGCGAGTGGCAGCCACGTTGTGGACGCGGATAATATCCACGCCGGAAGTTGCCGCCAGGGCCGAGACCACAGCTGTGGGCAGATCCCGGTCAGCAACGGAAAGGCCGGTGATATCACCTATGAACCGTTTACGGGAATGCCCGAGAAGGAGCGAGCAGCCAAGACTCTTGAATTCTGCCAGGTGCTTGAGGATGGAGAGATTGTGGGCAGGGGTCTTGCCAAAACCGATACCGGGATCAAGGATAATCCGTTTACGCGCAACACCCTCACTCTCCAGCCAGGCCAGCCGCTCCTGAAAAAAATCGATGATTTCCGCCACCACGTCCCGGTACTGCGGATTGACCTGCATCTCACCGGGCGTACCCTGCATATGCATGATGATCACCGGCACCGACGTCTTCTGCACCAGCCCGAGCATATCCGAGTCGTTACGCAGGGCCGAGATATCGTTAATAATGTCAGCACCGGCTTTCAGGGCCTGACGGGCCACTTCAGCCTTTGTTGTGTCTATGGAGATGGGGATAGAATGGGTACGACGGATGGAACGAATAGCCGGAATGACCCTGCGCAGCTCTTCTTCTTCAGAAACGGGTTCGGCAAAAGGACGGGTGGATTCCCCGCCGATATCGAGGATATCGGCACCGGAAGCAATAAGGGCCTCTGCCTGAGCACAGGCAGAGGCCTCTGATACAAACTGGCCACCATCGGAAAAGGAGTCGGGCGTCACATTGAGTATGCCCATGATCCTGATTGCAGTCACAACATCACTCCTTGCTTTGCTCTCCTGCCTGGACACTCTCTTCCTGCGACTCTGCAACTTCTGCTTTTTCTTCAGCGGAAGCCGCAACCGGCTCAGCCGATTCAGCAGTTGCTTCAGCCGGAGCAGTCTCTGCAGCAGCAGGTGCTGCGGGCTCGGCAGGTGCAACCGGAGCGGCAGGCTTTCTGGCAACCTTCACTGCAGGTTCAGAAGATATGGGCTCGTACTGTCCGGGACGAAGTTCTGCCAGGATACGCTCGATATCGTCAAGGACAATGGTCTCTTTTTCCAGCAACTCTTCAGCCATTCGCTTGAGTACATCCTTATTTTCGGTGAGCAGTCTGGTCACGGTCTCATTGGCGGTGAGGATGATTTTCTGCACCTCTCCATCAATCTTGCGAGCCGTATCTTCACTGAAATCACGATGCTGAGAAATCTCTCGGCCAAGAAAAATCTGTTCTTCCTTCTTGCCAAAGGTGAGAGGCCCGAGTTCCTCACTCATTCCCCAGGCACAGACCATCTTGCGGGCCATATCCGAGGCACGCTCAATATCGTTGCCGGCACCGGTGGTGATCTCATTAAAGACAAGCTTTTCTGCCACCCGACCACCAAAGAGGATACAGAGGGTATTCTCCAGAAATTTCTTTGAGTGGGTATAGCGCTCATCCTTGGGCAGCTGCATGGTGACACCCAAGGCGCGGCCACGGGGAATAATGGTGACCTTATGAATCGGGTCGGTATCCTTTAACAGCCTTGCCACCAGGGCATGTCCCGCCTCATGATAGGCGGTGACCTCTTTTTCCGCATCGGTGATGATCATGGAACGGCGCTCGGCACCCATCATGATTTTGTCTTTGGCCTTGTCAATCATGGTCTTGTCGATCTTCTTGGCCCCGTTCCGGGCGGCCATCAGAGCAGCCTCGTTGACAAGATTTTCCAGGTCTGCACCGGTAAAACCAGGGGTACCCCGAGCCACGATCTCCATGTCCACATCTTCTTCCATCTTGGTCTTCTTGGCATATATCTCGAGAATCTTCTGTCTGCCTTTGACATCAGGCGCCGGAACGATCACCTGTCGATCAAAACGACCGGGACGAAGCAGTGCCGGATCGAGGACATCGGGACGGTTGGTGGCTGCAACGATGATCACGCCTTCGTTGGCCTCAAAACCATCCATCTCCACCAGGAGCTGATTCAGGGTCTGTTCGCGCTCGTCATGACCGCCGCCCAAGCCTGCCCCACGGTGCCTGCCTACGGCATCAATCTCATCGATAAAGATAATACAGGGGGCATTTTTTTTGCCCTGGGCAAAAAGGTCACGAACACGGGAAGCACCGACACCCACGAACATCTCCACAAAATCGGAACCGGAGATGCTATAAAAAGGGACATCTGCCTCACCGGCAATGGCCTTGGCCAGGAGGGTCTTTCCTGTACCTGGAGATCCTGCCAGGAGTACGCCCTTGGGAATACGACCGCCAAGCTTGGTAAACTTCTGGGGATCCTTGAGAAAATCGATGATCTCCTCCAGCTCCTCTTTGGCCTCGTCTATACCTGCCACATCCTCGAAGGTGACCTTATTGGTGTCACGCTCCATGAGCTTGGCGCGGGTCTTGCCAAAGGAAAGGGCCCCCCCCTTGCCTCCACCCATCTGCATCTGGCGCATGAAGAAAATCCAGACGCCAATGAGGAGCAGCATGGGAAACCAGGAGACGAAAATGGTCATGAACCAAGAGTCCTTCTGCGCTTCTTTGACCGAAATATCTACCCTGTTATTGCGCAGGATGGAGATCATTTCGTCATCATTGATCGGGTAGATGGTACGAAAGGGTTTGCCGTCCTGCAGGGTGCCCGAAAGGGTGTCACCACTGATCTGGACCTTGGAAATCGACTGACTCTCCACAGCAGACATGAACTCACTGTAGGTCAGCGGGTTCAACTGGCCCTGCGGTTTGTTGAAAAGATTGAAGAGCAGGATCATGGTGAGACCAATCACCAGCCACATAGAAAGATTTTTATAGAATGTATTCAAAGAGTCCTCCGCAACTCCTGAAGTGAGCGTATTCGACGCCGCTATACGGTGTCTATTAGATGTGTTCCCAATGAAAAACCACTGTCCCGCCTTGTCAATTGACGGGCCAACAGTCCTCTACAGTAAGGACATAACAGACCAATGTCGAGGTCAGAAACACTTTTTTCGCAAACAGAGTATCATTTATCACTTTCAGATCGACTTATAGACAGTCAAAATTAATATTGGTTAACTAAGTTACACACTGGCTGCAGAAATATTCATACCAGGCATGCGAACTTGCACAGATATGGGGCACAGGAGCACGCCTCGGCGCCTGCAACTTCGCAATTCCCAGACAGATAAAGAGTTATTGAAGTCTTCGCTTATCTGCGCTAAGCCATCAGTTTTTTTATCCCTCTGGTAAAGTACTGCACCGAATGCACCCCGATCTCTTTTTCCCGCATGGCCTTCATGGCCATGACCACGGCAACGGCACCGGTGGCCGTGGTGGTATAAGGGACGTGAAGTTCCAACGCTGCCCGACGGATGGAATAGGAATCCTCGGTAGTGCGCCGTCCCATGGAGGTGTTCACCACCCAGGCCACCTGATGATCCTGCAGCTTGTCCAGAATGTGCGGCCGTCCTTGAGAAATCTTATTCACCTGCTCACAGGGGACATTGTTTGACTGGAGAAAATCGGCTGTGCCCTGGGTCGCAATAATGCTGAAATCCATCTCCACCAGAGTACGGGCAGGGGCCAATATGGAGGCCTTATCGCTGTCTCGAACACTGATAAAAACTGCTCCGGAAGAAGGCAGGGTCGAACCTGTAGCCAGCTGTCCCTTGGCAATGGCAAGACCGAGATCATCATCGATTCCCATGACCTCACCCGTGGACTTCATCTCCGGTCCGAGCAGGGTGTCCACATTGTCAAAACGGTCAAAAGGAAAAACAGCCTCTTTCACTGCCCAGTGGCTGATTTCCACCTCGCGGGTAAAGCCGAGTTCTTCCAGGCTCATGCCCATCATGACCTTGGTCGCCAGTTTGGCAAGGGGTACGCCGGTGGCCTTGGAAACAAAAGGAACGGTCCGGGAAGCCCTGGGATTGACTTCAAGAATATAGAGGTCCTTGTCCTTGACGGCAAACTGAACATTCATAAGCCCGATAACGCCAAGCTCTTCAGCCATGGCCCTGCTGGCCCGTTTTATCTCCTCCACCAGTGCCGGGGAGAGGGTGTGAGGGGGCAGGACGCAGGAAGAGTCACCGGAATGGATACCCGCTTCCTCGATATGTTCCATGATACCGCCGATAACCGTATGGTTCCCGTCACAGATGGCATCCACATCCACTTCTATGGCGTCTTTCAGAAACTTATCTACCAATACCGGATGTTTTCCTCCGGCCATACCGGGAATGGCCATGAAGTCGCGGATCTCTTTTTCGTTGTAGGCGATACGCATATCGCGGCCGCCCAGAACATACGAGGGCCGAACCACTACCGGATAACCAATCTTCTCGGAAGCAGCCAAAGCCTCTTCCAGGGTATGCACCGTATCATTATCAGGCTGGCGCAGACCCAGCTTCTGCAGGAACTGCTGGAAGCGCTTCCGGTCCTCTGCCCGATCAATGGAATCTGGCGGGGTTCCGATGATGGGCACGCCGGCCTCTTCCAGGGCCACAGCCAGGTTAAGCGGGGTCTGGCCGCCAAACTGGACTATCACCCCGAAAGGTTTTTCCTGATCGATAATATTCAGGACATCTTCCAGTGTCAGGGGCTCGAAATAGAGCTTGTCCGAGGTATCATAGTCAGTGGATACAGTCTCGGGATTGGAGTTGACCATAATGGATTCCACCCCGATTTCTTTCAGGGCAAAGGCGGCGTGGACACAGCAGTAGTCAAACTCGATGCCCTGACCGATACGGTTAGGTCCTCCGCCCAGAATAATAACCTTCTTGTTGTCCGAGACAACCGCCTCGTTCTCCTGCTCATAGGTGGAGTAATAGTAGGGGGTATAAGACTCAAACTCAGCAGCGCAGGTGTCCACCAGTTTGTAGACCGGTGTCACAGCAAGTTTCTTGCGCAGGCCACGAACATCCCCGCTTGAAGTGCCGGTGAGAAAGGCGAGCTGATGATCAGAGTAGCCATACTCTTTTGTGCGCCGGAGGAAATCAGCGTCCAGGCCCTGAAAACCGCGTTCGCGGATGGTCCCCTCCATCTCCACGATCTGTTCAAAATTCCGCAGGAACCAGGGATCGATCTGAGTCAGGGCAAAGAGTTTTTCAATGGAAAAGCCACGCTTCAAGCCCTCGTAGATATGGGAGATCCGTTTGGAATTGGGTCGTCGCAGTCCGCTTTCCAGATCTTCAAGCTCCAGATGGGTCAGATCATTCTTGCCGTCGCCGCCGAATCCGAATCTGCCGGTCTCCAGCGATCGCATTCCTTTCTGAAAGGCCTCTTTAAAAGTCCGGCCGATGGCCATGGTCTCGCCCACCGATTTCATCGCCGTAGTAAGGAGATCCTCGGCCTCCGGGAATTTCTCGAAGGTCCAGCGCGGTATCTTCACCACACAGTAATCGATGGTGGGCTCAAAGGAGGCATAGGTCTCCCTGGTGATATCATTTCTGATTTCATCCAGGGTATAGCCGACGGCAAGCTTTGCGGCAATCTTGGCAATGGGAAATCCGGTGGCCTTGGAAGCCAGGGCCGAACTTCTGGAAACCCGGGGATTCATCTCAATGATCATCAACTCTCCGTCCGCAGGATTCACGGCAAACTGGACATTAGAGCCCCCTGTCTCCACCCCTATCTCGCGGATAATGGCAATGGCAGCATCCCGCATAGTCTGGTACTCGCGATCGGTAAGGGTCTGTGCCGGCGCCACGGTGATGGAATCACCGGTATGCACGCCCATGGCATCCACATTTTCAATGGAACAGATAATGACCACGTTATCCTTGGTGTCGCGCATCACCTCCAGCTCATACTCTTTCCAGCCCAGCAGGGAACGCTCGAGCATGATCTCAGTGGTCATGGACAGGTCCAGACCCGAGGAAGAGAGCTCTTCCAGTTCATGACGATTGTAAGCGACTCCGCCACCTGTTCCGCCCAGGGTGAAACTTGGACGAACAATAACAGGAAAGCCGATTTCCTCTCCGGCGGCCATGGCATCATCCAGGGTATGGACAATGATAGACTTGGGAACATTGAGACCAATGGACTCCATGGCGGCCTTGAACTCTTCTCTGCCTTCGGCCTTTCTGATAACATCGATATTGGCGGCCAGCATCTCGACATTGTACTTCTCCAACGCACCCATCTCAGCCAGTTTAATGGCAGTGTTCAGGGCAGTCTGTCCGCCCAGGGTGGGAAGCAGGGCATCGGGGCGTTCCTTCTCAATGACCTTGATAACCATTTCCGGTGTAATGGGCTCGATATAGGTGGCGTCGGCAAGCTCCGGGTCGGTCATGATAGTGGCCGGATTGGAGTTGATGAGCACAACCTCATAGCCCTCTTCCTTCAGGGCCTTGACTGCCTGGGCACCGGAATAATCAAACTCACAGGCCTGACTGATAATGATCGGACCGGAACCAATGATGAGAATCTTTTTGATGTCTGTTCGTTTTGGCATGGGAGATTTTTTTTGTTTTCAGTTTCACCCAAAGGGGCATAAATTAGTTTTCGGCAAAGTGTTGCGCTTAAGCACTCTATGACGAATCTCAGATCATCTCTATAAAGCGATCAAAAAGATACATGGCATCGTGAGGGCCCGGCGCATGTTCAGGATGATACTGGACAGAGAATGCCTGGTATTTCTTATGGCGCATGCCCTCGACAGAGCCGTCATTGAGATTGACATGCGTAAGCTCCACCTCATCCGGATTGAGACTGTCCATGTCTACACAAAAGCCGTGGTTCTGGGAGGTGATCTCCACCCGCCCGGTGGTCAGATCCTTGACCGGCTGATTGCCGCCCCGGTGACCGAATTTCAGTTTGTAGGTAGAGCCGCCATAGGCAAGGCCAAGAAGCTGATGGCCCAGGCAGATACCAAAGATGGGTTTTTTGCCCAACAGGTTGCGAATGGTCTCCACTACCCCGGGAACCCCCTCAGGGTCACCCGGACCATTGGAGAGAAAGATACCGTCCGGATTCATGGCCAGGACTGTTGCAGCATCGGTTGATGCCGGCACCACCTGGACCTGACACCCCTTGTCCGTAAAAATCCGGGCCTGGTTGTATTTCAGGCCGAAATCAAAGGCAACAATCTTGCGCGGTTTGTCGAGCCCGGACTGAGCTGTGGTAAATCCGGTTCCGGGAACCGGTCGGTTATCGGCCCAGCCGTATGGTTCGCGGCAGGTCACCCTGCTCACCATATCCTGGCCTACCAGTCCTGACCACTCGCGGGCACGGGCCACCAAAGAATCACGATCCAGATCTTCAGTGGAGACAATGCCTTTCATGGCCCCTTGGGTCCGGATATGACGAACCAGCGCCCGCGTATCAAAGCCCTCTACTCCAAGCACTCCGTACTCCTGAAGAAACTCGGCAAGGGTTCCCTCGGAACGAAAGTTGGAAGGATAAGCATTGTATTCTTTGACAAGAAAGGCTCTGGGATGAATGGAAGCAGACTCCATGTCCGCCTTATTAACCCCGTAATTGCCAATCAAGGGATACGTCATAGTGACGATCTGGCCCTTATAGGAAGGATCGGTAAGGATTTCCTGATAACCGCTCATGGAGGTATTGAAGACGATCTCGCCAACGGCCTCGCCTGATCCGGTAAACGATCGGCCCTCAAAAAGGGTCCCATCTTCCAAAACAATAACTGCTTTCATTTATTCCCCCTGTACTTCGCTTCTGGGTAAACGGCCCTGGCAGGCCTGAACTATCTATTGTAAAAGAGAAACCACCATCTCTGCCTGTTTTCTTGCTGCACCCTGCTGGGCCCGGGCAAGCTCACCTGCCCGCCGGCAAGCCAGACTGTACTCCTGCTGATGCTCTCTGAAAAACTCTATTTTTTCTTTCAAGGCAAAAGCATCACGAACCATAAATCCGGCGCCCGCCTCTTCCAGCATGACTGTCGCATCTCTGAAATCACTCATATTAGGCCCGTAAAAAACAGCCTTGCTCCAGAGCGCGACCTCCATCACATTATGACCCCCTCGGAGAACGAGACTGCCGCCGCAGAAGACATAGTCAGCCACGGAATAAAGCATGGCAAGTTCGCCCATGCAATCGACAAGGACCAGATCTGCCTGCCTGACCTGCCCTTTTTCCAGATCGCTGAACAGGTCAAAGTGATACCCCTTTTGCTCAAGCATCAGCCGGAGCTGAGGAAGACGCTCTAAATGACGAGGGGCAAGGATCAGAAGTTGCCTTCCTTTCTCCAGGCCATCATCAAGGAGAGACAACAGCTGTTCTTCTTCGTTGCCGTGGGTGGAACCGGCAATCAGCACCTCGCATCCGGATTCAATACCAAGCAAGGATCGATACCTGGCTGTTACTGCAGTCTGGTCAGGAGGCAGGGCCAAATCATATTTTACATTTCCCAGGACCTGAACCCTTCCGGGGTCCATGCCAAGTCCGACATAGCGTTCTCTGTCGGCTGAGCTGATCACTGCCATTTGCTCAAAGTGCACCAGGATTCGTGCCATGAAGCGTCGAATCTTTCGATAGCTCCCATAGGAACTCTTGGACATGCGTCCGTTGACCAGTGCCAGTTGCCGCCCTCTCTGAATAATCTTTTTCAAGATAAGCGGCCAGAGTTCGGTTTCGATGCAGACATAAAGATCCGGGTCAATGGCGGCAAGACTTCTGTCTACAATCAGAGGGACATCCAGCGGAGCCAGGACACAGGTAACGTCCTTTCCCAGGAATTTTTCTGCTACCAGTCTACCTTGAACTGTCATGGTAGACAGGACAAAGTCAGCCCCAGGAAGCAATCGACGAATCTCGGGAATAATGGCTCGAGCCGCCTGCACCTCACCCACCGAAGAGGCATGAAGCCATATCCTGACATTCCCCTCGGCTTTTTTGTTCAGCTCCGGATAAACACCCAGCCTCTGTCCGAGCCCGTCCCGATGTCGACCGCTAACAAACGAAAAAACCAAAAAAAATGGAAAAATGAGAAGGAAAAGCGTACAGGTAATCACCTGATAAAAAATGTACAATCTCAGCCTCTCCTCCAAACAGAACCTCTTGGGGGGCTCCCCCCCATACACACAAGACAAACAGCGCAGACAAAATCACGACATTAAACTCAGAAAAAAGAGATGAGTCAACAGGAATCGGGTTTTCCTTCTCAAAACCCCGTTAAATGACGACGATAGAGATGTAAGCTTGCCCTTCTCCTTATTTTTATTCTTGGATTTTCCTTCCAATTTGGTATTCATAGGTACTATATAGCAAAGGTTTCAAACTTTTCTTACCTTTCCCCCTTTCCAGAAGGAGTATTCATGCATAAAATAGTACTTTCATTAATCACCACATTTTTCCTTTTATTTAATTCAGTTGGAGATACAGTAATGGCAGAAAGCAAATTAGCAGATGGACTCTACGCCAAATTCGTCACTGACAAAGGCGATATAATCTGCGCCCTTGAATACGAAAAGACACCCCTTACCGTGGCCAACATGGTAGGACTGGCAGAAGGCACCAAGCAACTCGGTGGCGGCGCAGGCAAAGGCGGTGTGCGTTTTTACGACGGACTTACCTTTCATCGGGTCATCAATGATTTTATGATCCAGGGCGGCTGCCCTCTCGGCACCGGCACCGGTGGTCCGGGATACACCTTTCCTGATGAGATCGACCCCAGCCTTCGCCACTCAGGCCCCGGCATACTGTCCATGGCCAACGCCGGCCCCGGCACCAACGGCAGCCAGTTTTTCATCACCCACGTGGCCACTCCCCATCTTGACGGCAAACACACGGTCTTTGGTCATGTTGTTTCTGGTATGGATGTAGTGAACAGCATCAAAAAGGGCGACAAGATCAAAACCCTGGAAATCATCCGTGTAGGAGACAAGGCAAAGGCGTTCAAGAGCGACCAGGCTGCCTTTGATGCCCTGCTTGCCACCATGGAACAACGGGCGCGGGAAAAAGAACTGGCAGCCATGGAAGAATCGGTCAACAAAATCAAAAAACAGTGGCCCGATGCTATCAGCACTCCTTCCGGACTCAAATACGTCGTAGTCGCAGAAGGAACAGGCGAAACGCCTGCCGCCGGAGCCATGGTCAAAGTCCACTACACCGGTAAACTGCTGGACGGCACCCAGTTCGACTCGTCCGTAGACCGAGGAACCCCCATTGACTTCCCCGTGGGCCAGGGACGAGTCATCAAGGGATGGGACGAGGCCCTGCTCACCATGAAGAAAGGGGAAAAACGGGTTCTCATCATCCCGGCAGACCTCGGTTACGGTCCCTCCGGGCGCGGTCCTATCCCTCCCAATGCCACCATGGTTTTTGATGTTGAGTTAATCGATTTCTGACAATAGCTGAAAGCTGAAAAAGCTACAACAAAGGCCTGGCTGGAGCAAATTCCGACCGGGCCTTTGTTGTGTTCTGCAGAACCGTTGATTGTCCATAAACGGACAGGCACTAACTAACACGAGAAAAAAGAAATGCTGGTTATCTTTTGCGAAGAATGCGGTGGCAAAAACATTATTGACCAGAAGACGCTGCAGGAGCTGGAAAAACGTTCCATTGCTTGTCAGATCTGCAAAAGTCATATTTCCCGGGAGACTGTTATCTCCTACTCAGGATCGGGCAACAGTGTTGATACCAAGAACATACAGCTGCTCTTTATTGATGACGAATCCCTCTTTCTGCAAGCAATGCAGGCTTCCATGAAAAAGGATTATTCGGTAAGCGTCGCCCTGTCAGGAACAGAAGGGATCCGACTGGCTGAAGAGATAGCCCCAGACCTCATATTTCTTGATGTAAACATGCCTGGCATGAGTGGCTACGAGGTCTGCAGCCGACTCAAAAACAGCAAAAAGCTCCGGCACATACCGATCATCTTTGTTTCTGCAGGAACAGACAGTGATGATGAACGCAAAGGACTGAGCCTTGGAGCCGTTGATTACATAAGTAAACCGATTGACCTGCCGATCTTTCACGCCCGGGTGGCAATGCATATCCGACTGAAAAAAATCCAGGACGCCCATCAACAAGAGGTGCAGAAGTATCAGGACATCATCGCCTCAATGAAAAAAAACAGGGAAAAGGATCCGGCACACAAATACATTATCACCAATCTCCCTGAAATCAGAAAGCTTGTAACACTCCTCACCATAAGTGTTGACTCGATCACAGCCATTTATAAAGATGACAAACGGCTCGCCGAATTCAACAGCTACATCAGTAACTCCGCTCACAAGTTAAAAGATATGCTGGAAGAACTGCAGAAGATAAAAAAGGACGACAGCCTCTAACGCTCATCTCCACTCATCTGCAAACTGTTTTCCTCGTCATAGATTCGAGCCATCAGGAACTCGCTTCCCTGTTCATTCAGGACTTCCTGTACCGCATTCACAAGCTCAGGCCCCCGCACAGGCTTAAAGACATAACGGCGAATCCCCATGGCCAGGGCATCCCTTTCTGACATCACACTGGAATACCCGGTACACATAATCACCGGAATCTTCGGATCTATCTGCATCACCGCAACTGCCAATTCAGCCCCGGTCAGCTCAGGCATGGTTTGATCGGTAATCAGAAGATCAAAACGCCGGGGTTCCCTGCGCACCGCTTTGAGTGCCTCCTGGCTTGATGTCATTTCTGTTACCCTGTACCCGAGATGACGCAAGAAACGGCCAAAAAACTGAACCAGCATCGGATCATCGTCAACAACGAGAATTTCTTCACTACCGCAGCACCCTTCCCTACCAGAATAGTTACATTCAACAGGTTGACTTTCCTCAATATTATCGATTGCCGGCAGGTACACCCGAAAAACACTGCCGGCCCCGAGTGTGCTCTCGACTTCAACAACACCTTTAAAGTCCTGTACTATTCCATGCAGGACTGCCAGGCCCAGGCCTGTCCCCTCGCCAACTTCCTTGGTACTGAAGAAGGGATCAAAAATCCGTTCACGGGTTTCTTTAGACATTCCCTGTCCGGTATCACTGACCTGAAGGACAATATAGCTCCCTGGCAGATCTTCACCACCGAAGGTTGTTCTCTCCGCAGCATCCAGACGCCGAAGGGTGATTCGCAACACGCCCTTTTCTCCCTCCATGGCCTGGAAGGCATTGGTACAGAGGTTGATCAGAATCTGATGAATCTTGATGGGATCTGCCTCGATCATACCGGCATTTTCATCAAGTTCTTCCTCTATGGTCACCGTGCTCGGCAGGGTGGAATGAAGCATCTTCGCCACCTCCCTGGCAATAGAGTAGGGCTCCACAGGTTGAAGGAGGTGTACTCTTTTACGACTGAAGCTGAGGATCTGGCCCACCAGATCCTTGGCCCTGGCTGCTGCCTGCAAAACCTGATCCATGTCATTCCTGGAGGGACTATCAACAGCAAGGTCCTCTCGCACAAACTCGGAAAAGCCGATTATGGCAGTAAGAATATTATTGAAATCATGGGCAATGCCCCCGGCCAACGTACCGATGGCCTCCATCTTATGGACCTGGTAAAGCTCCTCTTCAAGCTGCTTCTGCGCAGTAATATCTCTGGCAATATGCACCAGGTATTCCACCTTGCCATCGGCTGCCAGGAGCGGAGAAGAAGAGATATGGAATACTTTTTGTAAATTCTCATGCCGGATAATGGGCGGATATTCTCCGATCTGCCCGGCAACACTCAACATGGGGCATCCCTCACATGGCCGGTTCTGGCCGCGAAAAACCTCATGGCAGTATCTGCCGACCAATCCACCACGTTCCACCTGAAAAAAGTCCTCCGCAGCCTTGTTGGCACGAATTATATGCATATCAAAATCCTGAATGGTGATCAGGTCTGAGATGGCATCAAAGGTCCGTTCCCACTTCTCTCTACTCCGGCGCAGCCTGTCTTCCACCGCCCTCTGTTCGCTCAGGTCATGCCGGCGCATAAAAATACTGAGAGGTTTCTGATCGCTGTCCCTGACTATGGTCACAGTGATTTCCAATGGCACCCCTGTAGAATTTTCCGGATGATTGGCTTCCAGAACAATACGGGTATCCTGCAACTTTTCCTGGGCCTGGCAGACCTGGCAGGGCACAGCTTCGCCCTGGGGATGAACTATATCTACGATATGACGTCCCAGGACAGTCTCAGCATCTGCGCCCACCATTTTATAAAAGGCCTTGTTCGCCTGAACAAGACGTCTATCCAGATTCAGGATGTAGATGGCATCCACCTCAGTATCCATGGCCAGCTCCAGCGTTTCTGTTGCCTGTTTATAGATAGTGAGATTACGACTTATGCCGATAACTCCGATCAGACTCTTATCCGGTCCCTGATAAGGCATTTTATGGGTATGCATATATAACAGGGAGTTTTCCAACTCAAGCCAGTTCTCATAGGTATATGGCCTACCGTTATGTATGGTCTCCTGATCATGGACACTAAAAAATTCTGCAAGCCCCGGCTGAAAAAGCTCCGAATCGGTATGACCGACAATGGATTCCTTTTCATATCCTGTCAGATCGGCAAAGGCCTTATTACAGCCGAGATAGGTACCGGACCTGTCTTTATAAAAAATGAGATCCTGGACAGAATCGATCATGCACTCAAGAAATATCTTTGCCTCCTTATATAAATTCTCCGCCTCCGTACGTTTTATCATTTCCCTGCTCATGGCGACCAGCAGCTTATTGAAACTGAGATGGAGGGCCGCAAATCCCAACACCAGGAGACAGATCGTAAAAAGAATGGTTTTATGGAGAAATATTCGCTTATTTTCTATAAGCTGGGTTACATCCTGGAGAATAATCATGCCGCCGATCAGCCTGCCGCCTAAATCATTGAAGGCCGGATGGATGTGAACGATATAATATTTCCCCTCTATTTCAACCGGCCTGTGTAATTCCTCAGACATAACCATATCTCGGGGTATTTTGTCATAAATTGGATCACCATGACTGTTGAGAACCAAATGATCACGCTCAACCATGGGAAATTTGTCAAAAGCATACGCTTTCTCCCATTCCTCCTTTATAAAATAAGTGGTCGCCTGCAGACGCAGATGCTCCTGCACAACATCAACGGCCAGGTGCATATTCAGATAAAACCCCACAACTCCCACACAGTTTCCCTGATAATACACCGGACCCAAGATCCGGATAACTCCACCATAGGCACAGACTAGAAACTCGGAAAACACCCTCTTCTCTTCTTGGACTCTCTGCAGCGAAGACCTTATAATTCCCTGTTCATCATCCTGGCACTCCAGATCATGCATATGGAGAAAAGAACGCCCGTCAGGAAGGTAAAAATGCAGGTTACTGAACGAGCTGTTTTCTTTTTTCAAGACATTGAATCTGGGGAGGGTCAACTCGTAGAGACGCTCACGATCACGCTCTGCAAAGGCCTTGATAATTCCCGTATTGAGCTGAGTAAAGGCCAATAATCTCTTTTCATAGTAGAGAAATGAACGGTTACGGATATGGCTTATGCTGTTACTGATATCCTCTTCTGTTTTATTGATCACCAAATCAATGGTCTGATTGTGTTGGTTGACACCATAATAGAAAAATGAAAGAGAGATGAAAAAAATGATCGCGGAGACAATGAACAAAGCCTTGGCTCGGTAACCCATCTGCCAAATCAGATTGAACGTTGCTTTTCCTGCCATAAATGGACTCCTGTTCTGATTTCCTTTAACTCGTCCCCGATAAACAAACTGCCGTCCGGCATGAGATTCTTGAGCTGTTCCTTCTTTTCCCTCATCTTGTAGCGGGCGCAGGCCTTGAAATTGGTACAGCAGTACTGCATTTCATAGGCCTGGGAGACACTATTCTCTTTAATCCGGGCAAACACCTCACAGACAGAAAGTAAGGGACAGGGCTTCTCATCATGGCATCCCTCCATCAACTCAACAAATTTTTCGGCCAATACAGGATCAAACTGCCTGCCTGCATTTTTTTCAATTTCTGCAAGAGCATCTCTGTAATTCATACTCTTCCGGTAGGGTCGATCGGACGTCATGGCATCATAACTGTCAGCAACGGCGATAATCCGTGAATAGAGGGGGATAGCCTCACCAACCAGTCCATCCGGATACCCTTTCCCATCAAAACGTTCATGATGATGACGGATGATATGGACAATATTGTTCATTCGCCCATTAAATCCCATGGGACGCAGGATACGCGCACCCTGATCGGGATGTTTTTTAATGATGGCAAATTCTTCTTCTGTAAGTCGTCCGACCTTAAGGAGAATGGAATCAGGAACTCCTATCTTTCCGATATCATGCAGCATACCACTCAAACGAAGAAGTTCCAGATCCATTGTCGTATCGTTGAGATGTTCAGCCAACTGCAGAGAAAGATTTGTCACCCTCCGGGCATGACCGTGGGTGTACTTATCCTTTTCATTAAGGGACGTGGCCAGCGATTCAACAAGACGAAGAAAAAACAACCTTTCCTTCTCCTTACTTCGACCGAGTTCGGCAAGCAATGAGCGCTCTCTGAAGATGCGTTGAATTTTTGCCCGCAGTTCATCGATCTCAAATGGCTTGCCGATAAAGTCGCTGGCACCGGCAGTAATAAGATCAGAAAAACTATACTGATTGCCATAGGCGGAAATGATAAGGACATCGGTATCAGCATGCTGTTGTTTAATACAACGCAGGAGTGTCATCCCATCCATGACCGGCATCATAATATCGCTGATTACCAGAGCATAGGAATGATTTTTCAACAATTCCAAAGCTTCTTCACCATTCCCCGCCAGATCAACGTTAAAACCTAAACGGCGCGTATGACGATACAGCAAGGTGAGGATATTTTTATCATCATCAACCAGAAGAATTCTATCGGGCAACCCATTGCTCTCAA
This sequence comes from Pseudomonadota bacterium, assembly GCA_018820855.1. Lineage (GTDB taxonomy): Bacteria > Desulfobacterota > Desulfobulbia > Desulfobulbales > Desulfocapsaceae > Desulfocapsa. The sequence goes on from JAHJNL010000074.1 coordinate 18,437, forward strand.
TTCTGTTTTGCTTGGAATCATGTAACACCTGACACCCTCCCGCCATTGCCTGAATGGACAAATGCACACTTCACTCTTTTGACCCTACCACTCATGCTGTGCATTTGTCCAAAAAAAAATACACAGAAAGCATCTACCCATATAATTTTCTTCAGTTAATCAATCATCCATTGCAAAATCGAACGATTCAACAGCTCTTCCTGAAAAAGAGAAGGACAAGGGAAAAGGACAGAGCAAAATGACGGCAACCGACAATCACCTGCTTACTGCAATAGAGATATGGCAGAAAAAGAAAGCACGCAGAGCCAATACAGTCAAGGCAGGCACCTTTCTCACTGCTGGCATTCTGGAATAAAAAATACATCCCAGATGAGATGAATAGCTCCAAGCCCAATCATCTCTGGGCATTGTTGCTTTTAAGAAAACGAATGGATACAACTGAACAGGCTACTGAAATGTGGCCTGAAAAACAAGTTACTCTGGGCAGGACAGAATTCCCAACGGGAATGAAGAGAACCGCCCCCCTCTAAACTCTTCCTGAACCCAGAATAACAGGGCACCTGCCCCCCCCCAACCTGAGCATCAGAGAGGACAAGAAATAATATGTAACAATCATTGCTGCAGCAAAAGAGAATGGGCCACAGCGACTTTTCGACAGAAAATGAACAAAAAAACTTTCAACAGGCTGGGTGAAATGCCCATTTTCTAACGAGAAGCAACCTTCAGTATTTCAATCCCACCCGCTCACGAACCAGATCCAGAGTCACCGTTGCCTTCTCCCGCGCCTGCGCTGCACCTTTGTGCAAGATGGCCCGAAGCATCTCCGGGTCTGCCAGGTATTCGGCTTTTTTCCGGCGAGCCTCGGCAAAATAGTCACTGAGCATATCGAAGAGCTCCAGCTTGATATAGCCATAGGCTGCGCCCCCGTTCACATACAAGTCCCGCACCTCCTGCAGCCGCTCAGGGCTGGCAAAGAGTTTGAACATGGCAAAAAGGTTGCATTTATCCGGGTCCTTAGGGGCTTCCACCGGAGTGGCATCGGTTTCAATGGCCATGATCTTTTTCTTCAGGGCCTTGCCTTCCAAAAAGATAGGAATGGTATTGCCGTAGGACTTGGACATCTTCTGTCCGTCGAGCCCGGGAACAGTGGCTGTAGTCTCGCTGATGCCAGGCTCAGGAATCACAAACGTTTCGCCGAAAGTGCTATTAAATTTCTGGGCAATATCCCTTGCCACCTCCAGATGCTGTTTCTGATCCTTGCCCACCGGTACCCGGTCTGCCTGATAGAGGAGGATATCGGCAGCCATGAGCATAGGATAGGAAAAGAGGCCGTGACTGGCATCAATTCCCTTGGCCACCTTGTCCTTGTAGGAATGGCAACGTTCCATGAGCCCCATGGGAGTCACAGTGGAAAGTATCCAGGTCAGCTCACAGACCTCGGGCACATCGGACTGCACCCAAAAGATGCATTTATCCGGGTCCAGCCCCAACGCCAGGAAGTCAGCCGCTGCCTCCAGAGTGCCTGTGGCTAGTTTCTGTCGATCATGGACCGTAGTGAGGGCATGAAGATCAACGATGAAGACATAGAGTTCTGACGTTTCCATGTTGGAAATCATGGTCTTCATCATTCCGAAATAGTTCCCTATGTGCAGCTGACCAGAGGGCTGGATACCTGATAGAATTTTCATAGTTACAAGGTCTATATGTTTAAGTTTTCAGTTTTACCCTGAGGGCATAATTCAGTTTTCACTGTGGTGCCGCATACTACTCCACTTGTAAACCTGATCAAACCGAAAAAAAAGGGGGAATCCGAATTAATTCGAATTCCCCCTTGATCTTTGCCTGTTCAGGCACTGTATCTTACTGCTTGTTCAGCAGAATTACTTCTTGTCGTCTTTGACCTCTTCAAAGTCAGCGTCAACGACATCATCATCCTGTTTCGTATCAGAAGTACCAGCAGTACCTTCGGGACCGGGTTCTCCCTGAGAAGCCTGAGCATACATGAGTTCAGCCAACTTATGAGAGGCCTGGGTCAGCTTCTCCACGGCAGCATTGATGGCAGCAGTATCCTCACCTTTAATGGCCTCTTTCACATTTTCGATCTCACGCTCCACACTAGCTTTTGTCTCTGCATCCACCTTGTCACCGAGATCTTTCAGTGATTTGCCGGAGGCATGGAGCAGACCGTCAGCGTTGTTACGGGCATCGACAAGTGCCTTACGTTTCTTGTCTTCATCGGCATGAAGCTCGGCATCCTGCTTCATTTTCTCAATCTCTTCCGTGGTGAGTCCTGAAGAGGCGGTGATGCGGATGGACTGTTCCTTTTTAGTGCCCAGATCCTTGGCTGAAACATGGAGGATACCGTTGGCATCCAGGTCAAAGGAGACCTCGATCTGCGGTACACCACGTGGAGCAGGCGGAATATCAGAGAGCTCGAAACGACCAATGGTCTTGTTATCCTGGGCCATTTCACGTTCGCCCTGAAGCACATGGATAGAAACTGCCGGCTGATTATCTGCCGCAGTGGAGAAAACCTGGCTCTTTTTGGTGGGAACCGTGGTGTTTTTCTCGATCAGCTTGGTGGTTACACCACCCAGAGTCTCGATTCCCAGAGAAAGGGGAGTAACATCAAGAAGCAGAACATCTTTAACATCACCCCGAAGAACACCACCCTGAATAGCAGCACCGATGGCAACCACCTCATCAGGGTTCACGCCCTTGTGCGGGGCCTTGCCAAAAATTTTCTGAACCTTCTCCTGGACCTTGGGCATCCGGGTCATGCCACCTACCAGAATAACTTCATCGATGTCAGAGGCGGTAAGCCCTGCATCTTTGAGCGCGGTCAGACAAGGCCCAACGGTGCGCTCCACCAGATCTTCGACCAGACTCTCATACTTGGCCCGGCTCAGCTTGATGTTCATATGTTTGGGGCCGGTGGAATCTGCAGTGATAAAGGGCAGATTGATATCAGTCTCCATGGTGGTGGAAAGCTCCATCTTGGCCTTTTCCCCTTCTTCTTTGAGACGCTGCAAAGCCATTTTATCTGTGCGCAGATCAATTCCCTGATCCCGTTTAAACTCGTCGGCCAACCAATTGACAATACGCATGTCAAAATCCTCACCACCGAGAAAAGTATCGCCGTTGGTAGATTTGACCTCAAAGACACCATCGCCGATCTCGAGGATAGAGACATCAAATGTTCCACCACCGAGATCAAAAACTGCAATTTTCTCTTCACCCTTTTTATCAAGACCGTAGGCAAGAGACGCTGCTGTGGGCTCGTTGATGATGCGCTGGACATTGAGGCCGGCAATCTTTCCGGCATCCTTGGTGGCCTGACGCTGAGCATCATTAAAATAGGCGGGAACGGTTACCACTGCATCGGTGACCTCTTCTCCCAGATACTCTTCTGCAGTCTTTTTCATCTTACCAAGGATCATGGCTGAGACCTCTGCCGGGGTGTAGGATTTTCCCTGCACGTCGATAGCTGCACTACCGCCTTTTCCCTCAGCGATCTTAAATGGACTGATCTTGATTGATTTCTGCACCTCGGCATCGCTGAATTTGCGACCGATGAGGCGCTTGATGGCATAGAGCGTACGCTCGGGATTGGTGACGGCCTGTCGTTTTGCAACCTGACCGACCAATCGCTCACCATTATCCGTAAATGCGACGATGGATGGGGTGGTTCGATTTCCTTCCACATTGGCAATCACTACGGGATCGCCACCTTCCATCACTGCCACACATGAATTTGTAGTTCCAAGATCAATTCCAATTATCCTTCCCATGACATATCTCCTTATCTCGAAGCATTAAATCGCTTCCGGTTAACGGAAAGCGTTATATTCCAGTTTAGTTTTGACTATTGCCGGACAGGGTAACGGACAGCATGCTCTTTCTCCCTGTGACGCCCGGTTTATTGTTTACAACAACATTTGCTACAGTGCGCATCATCTTTGATTTGTCAAGCATTTGAAGCCAGTGCATGATGATATTTTTTTTATGATGCGGCCTGATCCCCGGCAGAGACAATGACCTTAGCTGCACGAAGGAGGCGATCTTTATAATGGTAGCCCTTTTCAAACTCTTTCAGCACATGGTTGGCCGGAACCGTATCACTGGCCTCCATGGTCAAAGCTTCCTGCATAGTTGGATCAAAAGGCTGCCCGACACTGTCAATGGAACGAACTTCAAATTTTTCCAGAGTAGCAAGAAGGCTTTTCAGAGTCAGCTGCACACCTTCACGCAAAGAGACCAATCCTTTTTCCGCGTCAACGCCCTCTGTTTCACTATGATTGACAGCGCGTTCAAGGTTGTCTACAGCCGGCAGGATATCCCGAAAGATCGACTCCCCTGCATACTTCATGGCAGTTGCCCGCTCCCTGATCATACGCTTCTTATAATTTTCAAATTCAGCAGCAATACGTAACATCTGATCTTTCTGTTCCGCTATCTCCGCCTTGGCATCGGCAAGTTCTTTTTCAAGATCCGGCGCGGCCTCAGCATCTTCTCCTGCAAGAAGTTCTTCTTCCTGCGGCACAGCCCCTTCTTCCAAAATCTCTTCTTGTTTCTTTTCCTCGCTCACCTCTTCCCCCTTATTGACTTTGTTACTCTGTTCGTATTTGTCAGTCAGCTGACCTGCGGCATTCTCTTTGCAATCATGTTCTGACTTTTTTTCAGGTCACACACCTGCCCGCACAATAAGTAGCGCGATTTTCCTTGTCAAGCTGCAGGGATGAAGAATTCAACCGACTCTTGCCCCGATATGCCCGTAAAAAAAGGATACTCCTCAGGTTACAGAGATGTAGAAAAAGAAAAAAATTGACAGTTTTTTCCTGTAACTGTTCAAGTGGACAAGCAAACGGTTGAATCCTGCTTGAAAAAACAAAAGATTAGCGGTGAATACGTGTTGGCTTTTACTCAGGCATGTAACTATGACTAAAATCACACTATAATATCTCCAGCCTTCGCTCTGATTGGCTGAACAGTGCACTCTTGAAAAAAACTATACTGTTCTGGCAGACCCTTTTGCCGCTGGTGCCAAGACACCGTTCTTCGAATATTTTCTTTGCTCGACGCCTTTGCCTTGCCAAGTCCCACTGAACTTCTTATTTTTTGATAGAATCATTCTCAAAACCCTGCTGTCTCACTGAATTGAATCATTTTTCCCTGAGCCCCCAGGGGATGCACCATAACTAGAATCTTCCAATGATCGAAAAGACCTGTTGATGCACATCCATTTTCTGCATACCTATAAAAGGACTAATAATGCGTGTTGAAAAAAAGCAGCCGCCATCCCCCTTGCCACCGACTTCATCCAAGTTTCCTCATATGAAGGAGTTGCACGGACTATTTGAGAAAATCACCGAACAGGTCGGTCAGGTTATTTTTGGGAAGCAGGAGCAGGTGAAACTTGCCCTCTGCTGCCTGTTTGCCCAAGGACATCTGCTCATAGAGGACATACCCGGCATCGGCAAAACAACCCTGGTGAAGGTACTGGCCGAAACGTTGGGTCTTGATTTTCGCAGGGTCCAGTGCACCAGTGACATGTTGCCCGGAGATATCCTTGGTGTTTCTGTTTTCGAACAAAAGACAGGTCAGTTTATCTTTCACCAGGGACCGATTTTCTCTCAGGTCCTGCTCTCCGACGAAATCAACCGCACCACACCCAAGACCCAGAGTGCCCTCCTCGAAGCAATGGAGGAGCACCAGGTTACCATCGAAGGAAAGACCCGTCCTTTGCCATCGCCTTTTTTCGTGATTGCAACATTGAATCCTCTGGAACAGGTCGGAACCTTTCCTCTACCGGAATCACAACTGGATCGTTTTCTTTTTCGCATCAAACTTGGGTATCCGGACCGGTTGTCAGAGCTCAAGCTCCTGCGTAGCGCTGGTACTCAAAGGGAAAGAGCAACCATACGCCCTCTTCTCTCTCCGGAAAAAGTGATCCGCTGTCAACACATGGCAGCCAGGGTCCATATCTCCGACACCCTTGTCCACTATGTCCAGAATATCCTCGACTACACCCGAACATCCCCGGACTTTCACATAGGCTTGTCCCCCCGCGCCGGTCTCTCACTCGTTCGGGCATCTCAGGCCTGGGCATTCATCAGCGGCAGAGACTACTGCCTTCCCGAGGACGTGCAGAAACTGCTCCCCTTTGTTGCCAGCCACCGCTTACACCGGATCGACAGCCAGGCTGAAATGAACAGCGACGAGCTCATGAATCTGTTGCTCACCATTCCCGTCCCTGCATGAAGAACCCGGTTTCTTTCATAAGTGGTGCTATCCGGAAACGGTTGAAGATTAACAAACGGACACCTTTGCCGATCAAGCTCCGTCACCGCTATCTCTATATTTTACCCACCCGTCATGGACTGGTCTTTTTTGCCATACTACTGGCAATTCTTATCGGAGCGATAAACCATAACAACAATCTTGGCTTCATTCTCACCTTTCTCCTGGGAGGAATCTCGTTTGTTTCTATCTTCCATACCTTCCGTAACCTGTCCGGCCTCACTCTCTTGTCGGCACGGGCAATCCCGGTTTTTGTCGGCCAGACGGCCTCGTTTGCAATCTGCGTAGAAAATAGCGGGCCGCCCCGAGCATCTCTCTGTTTCAATTTCCGTAACAGGGAACAGACCATCTTTGATCTGGCGGCAGGAGAAAAACAGACCATCACTGTCCCCCACGCCACCGCCGAACGCGGACTGCTGCGACCGGACATCCTCTCTGTCTCCACAACCTATCCCCTCGGTCTCTTCCGCTGCTGGTCTCTCCTCTATCTCGATGCCCAGTGCCTTGTCTACCCGAGACCTGTTTCAGGGCCGACAATCACTGCCCATGGCCTGACGAAAGACGACAATGAAGGAAAGAGTGGCGGACCCGGTGTGGACGATTTTGCAGGTCTGAAGAATTATCAGCCCGGAGACCCTCTTCAGCATCTCTCATGGAAATCTTTTTCACGAGGCCAGGGACTGCAACGAAAAGTTTTTGAAGGGCAAGCAGGAGAAACCATCTATTTCGATCTCGATGCCCTGCCCGGACAGGACCTGGAATGGAAACTTTCCCGGATCTGCCACATGATCCTGCAAGCTGAGGCACATCGTATGGCCTATGGACTCCGAACAGGCAATCATCTAATCGAACCGGCTCTTGGGGGAAGACATAAACGGAGTTGTCTGCGCAGACTTGCCCTGATCGGACAAGGAGAAGGCTGATGGTGCCGGACCGCCGCACCATACCCATACTTGCTGTGGTTGCCATATGCACGCTGCCCCATTTTCTCAATGTTGCCCCATGGGTGGTTGTGGCCTGCCTGCTTCTCTGGAGCTATACGCTTGCAGCCGTTCGCAGAAACTGGACGTTGCCGGGAAGGCTGAGCAGAGGAACTCTGGCAGGAATACTTTCCGTCCTCACCATGACCACCCACGAGGGATTCACCATTGAGGCATTCGTGGCCCTCCTGGCACTCATGATCTCCCTGAAGCTTCTTGAAAACACGAGCACTCGCGATCGCATGATCACGGTAATCCTGTGCTATTTTCTCCTGGTCGGCGGATTGTTTTTCGACGATTCCATCATTGCCACAGCTTATATGATGTTTGCCGTTCTCTGCACAACAGCGGTAATGATCCATATCAATCAAGGAAAGCGTGGTCTTCTCGCCCCTCTCAAGCTCTCTGTAAGGCTCATGATCCAGGCAGTACCGATTATGCTGATCATGTTTTTACTCTTTCCCCGTATTCAGGGAGGGCTATGGGGGCGCACCCCTGTCAATTCAGGACGTACAGGATTTTCCAATGAAATTTCCTTTGGCGCAATCGCCCGCCTGGCCGAAAATCATGAAGTGGCATTCCGGATAGAATTCAATGGAGAAGCGCCAGCCAGAGAGCAGCTGTACTGGCGGGGCATTGTTCTTTCGGAGTTTGACGGGAGCACCTGGCGCCGCGGCAATGACCGAGTAAAAACCGTACCATCGCTGCAGGAAACCAGACAGCAGATCACCTATACCCTCACTCTGGAACCGCACAATGAACATTGGCTGATTACCCTCGACCTGCCCATGCGCGTTTCCTTCCGGCGTGCATGGCTCCTGGGAGATCACACCTTATACAGCTGGAGACGTATTTCTCAGCGTATTTCCTATGTTGGAGAATCGTCCCTGGACGCCAAAACATTCGGACAGGAGAGAGAGTGGAAAAAGGGACTTCAGCTCCCTGAAGAGGGTAATCCACGAACCCGGGAACTGGCTGCATCCTGGACGAGAGAGACCGAAGACCCAGAAGAAATAATGCAGATGGCGTTGACCTATTTCCAGGAGCAAGCCTTTGTCTATACCCTGAATCCAGGGACTTTGGACATCGGGACGAAAGGAGAGACAACCGGCGCCAAAGACCTGATAGATCGTTTTCTGTTCGACAGTCGCAAAGGATTCTGTGAACATTACGCCTGTTCATTCGCCTTTCTGATGCGTGCTGCCGGCATACCTGCCCGAATAGTGGCAGGATACCAGGGAGGGACTGTTAATCGCTACGGGGGGTACCTGGTGGTAAGACAGTCTGATGCCCACGCCTGGTGTGAAGTCTGGCTCCCTGCGCAAGGCTGGGTCCGAGTTGACCCGACAGCCGCTGTTGCCCCGGAACGGTTGCAAAGCAATGCAACCAATGCCCTTCCAGCCGGAGAAATGATCAGCGCCTGGTCTTTTTTCCGTGCAGGCCCTCTGGCAGACTGGCTGGAACCAATGGCCAGCGCATGGGATCTGCTCAACAGCCGATGGAATCGCTGGGTCATGGGCTATTCCGTTGCCGAACAGCTTGACCTTTTTTCCCGCTTGGGATTTCATCTGAACGGACAAAAGAATCTGGCCAAACGGCTCGGTATCTTTCTGGCAGCTGCACTGCCTCTTCTGCTGCTCGCAGGTTTTCTCATCTCCCGCCGAAAAAAAGAGGCAGAAGACAAGGTTGCCTCATACTGGATGGATTTCTGTCAAAAACTTGCTGACATTGGCCTGGCCAGGCCACCCGAACAAGGGCCAAGGGACTACATGCGGGATATCCTGAAACACCGTCCCGATCTTGAGTTATCGATACGTGAGATAGTATCCCTCTACATTTCTCTGCGGTATGGCAGACAGGCAAAAGATGAGGATGTCAGACACTTGAGAATCCTTGTTAAAAATTTCACACCACAAAAACGCCGTGTCCGTTAACGGCTTATTATTAAATAGCTTTTTTTCAACAGGAGCCTACGTCCATCCTTCACCAATTCCACAAGCCACCCTTTTTGCCTTTCATCTTCCCGAAAAAGACAATATAGTAGTCGGTATTATTTGCTGTTTCTATCATATGGAGAAAGAAATGGAGTTTGAACCAAAATGGATCGCCTGGGAGATAACCAGGCGCTGTAACCTCAAGTGTGTGCACTGCCGTTCATCATCTGAGCTCGATATTGCCGGCCATCCGGACTTTTCCTTTGATGAAGCAAAACGCATCATCGATGATATTGTCTCGTATGCCTCTCCGGTAATGGTACTCTCCGGCGGTGAACCTCTGCTCCGCGCGGATGTCTTTGATATTGCCAAATATGGCGGATCCAAGGGACTGCGCATGTGTCTTGCCACCAACGGCACCCTGGTAACACCTGAGATTTGCGTAAAGATAAAAGATGCCGACATCAAGATGGTCTCCCTCAGCCTCGACGGAGCAAAGGCCGAGACCCATGACAACTTCCGTAATCAGGAAGGGGCCTTTGACGGGACCATGAATGCCATCAAACTCTTCAACGAACACGGCATCCCCTTTCTCATCAATTCCTCCTTTACCGTCCGTAACCGCGAAGAGATCCCTGACATTTATCGTCTGGTGAAGAAACTCGGGGCCACGGCCTGGTACATGTTCATGATTGTGCCCACCGGCCGCGGCGAGGATATCATGGAAGAGCTGATTCCGGAGAAGGTCTACGACGAGATTCTGGAGTGGCATTACGAGACTGAGAAGAATGAGGATGAACTCCTCATGCGCCCCACCTGCGCCCCTCATTATTACCGGATTGTACGGCAAAAGGCCAAAGAGGAAAACAGCTCCTTTAAACGCCGCAATCTCAAATTTTCCACCGGCGGTTCCAAGGGCTGCCTGGCAGGACAACTTATCTGTCTCATTGATGTGGATGAAAATATCCTTCCCTGCAGTTATTTTCCCAAAGCTGCCGGTAACCTCAAGGAGCAGTCCTTCAAAGAGGTGTGGGAAGACTCATCCCTCTTTCACGAGATGCGTGATTTCAAGGGCTACAAAGATAACTGCGGTTCCTGCGAATATGTCAATGTCTGCGGCGGTTGCCGGGCCCGGGCCTATGCCATGACCGGCGACTACCTGGCCCAGGAACCCTTCTGCAGCTATGTACCCAAAAGTATACAGGCAAAAAAAGACAAATAAAACTTCCAATCATCCTCCACAACCCAAAGAATATCCCATGAATGATACCTTCCTGAAAGCCTGTCGAGGCGAAGAGACCGATTACACTCCTATCTGGATCATGCGCCAGGCCGGACGCTATCTTCCCGAATACCAGAAAGTGCGGGGAAAGGTCACCTTTCTTGAGCTGTGCAAGACCCCTGAGCTCTGTGTTGAAGTCACTCTCCAGCCTGTCGACATCCTGGGCGTGGATGCAGCCATCCTCTTCTCCGATATCCTCATTCCTCTGGAAGCCATGGGCACTCCTCTGGAATTTCATGAGGGGCGCGGTCCGGTCTTTCCTGAACCGATACAAAACCAGGCCGACCTTGACCGACTCATTATCCCGGACCCGGATGAGCACACCGGCTTTGTCATGGAGACCATCCGTCTCCTGCGCAAGGAACTGCAGGTGCCGCTCATCGGTTTTGCAGGAGCTCCATTCACCTGCGCCACCTACCTCATCGAAGGCGGTTCATCCAAGGTCTTCTGGGAAACCAAGAAGATGATGTACACCAATCCCGAACTCTTCCACAACATGATGGAAAAGATCACCCGGACGACCACGCTCTACCTCCTGGCCCAGGCCAAAGCCGGTGCCCAGGCCCTGCAGATCTTTGACTCCTGGGCAGGCGTTCTCGCTCCGGAGGACTTTAAGACCTTTGCCCTGCCCTATGTGCAACAGATCGTCAGCGATTTACAGGAGACAGGTCTGCCCATCATCTACTTTGCCAACAACGGGGCCACCCTGCTGGAGATGGCCGCAAGTACCGGAGCCGATGTCCTGGGTCTGGACTGGCGGATTAATATCGGCGATGCAGTCAGACGGGTGGGGAAAGTGGCCCTTCAGGGAAACCTGGACCCCTTTGCTCTGCTTTTGCCCAAGGAGAAGCTCAAGGCCCGCATAGGACGCATCCTTGAGGATGCCAAAGGTGCCCACGGTCACATCTTCAACCTGGGCCACGGTATCCACCAGTTCACGCCACCGGAACAGGCTAAGGCTGCCGTGGAGTTCGTCCATGAATTAAGCCAAAGATGATAACGCCGTAAAAACTCAAAAGTGTAAAACAGTGTCTATCCCTACCATCCAACAATGTTACTCTCTCATGGATGAGTATAAAATGCTTGCCAACATCCGGGCTCACTCCCTGATGGTGACCAGGGTGGCCGCTGTCCTGCTCCGGGAACTGGCTGATTCGCAAAAACCGCCGACCCTGCTGCCGAACAGTGACCTGGTCCTGGCCGGTGCCCTGCTCCATGATATCGCCAAGACACCATGTCTGCACAGCCAATGCAACCACGCCCTACAGGGAAGAGACATCTGCCTGTCGCTTGGCTTCCCGGAAATAGCTGAGATAGTGCTGGAACACGTCATTCTCGCCGAATTCTCACCCAGCCGTTATGCAAAGGGCCTGTTTCTGGCCAAGGAACTTGTTTATTATGCAGACAAACGGGTCCGCCATGAAGAAATCGTCTCCATTGACAAGAGACTTGAATATATCCTGGAACGTTACGGCAACAATGACGCCGAACGCCACAGTAAGATCAGGAAAAACTTCAATCAATGTCAGCAGCTGGAAACCTTCCTCTTTTCCTCTACGGCTTTACAGCCCGATGAGTTGGAAAAGGCCGTGGCCCATCACGCCCCCCTCACTCTGACGGCATGAAACTCACCTTCCTCGGAACCGGCGAGGCCTGTGATCCCACTCGGCCGAACACTTCACTCCTTCTGGAGACAGATTCGGACTTCCATCTTCTTGACTGTGGATTTACAGTCCCCCACGCCTTTTTTGGCCACTGCCTGGACCCGGAACAACTCAAGACCCTGTGGATCTCTCACTTCCATGGAGATCACTTCTTCGGAGTACCACTCCTCCTCCTTCGCCTCTGGGAAATGGGACGAAAAGGACCTTTGCAGATCATCAGCGGCGTCGCTGCTGATGAAAAAATCTGGGCTGCCCTTGAACTGGCCTACCCCAATTTCCGGGAACGCCTCCAGTTTCCTGTCTGTTTCACCCAGCTCAAACCCGGCGAAAAGTTCCGCTACCGGCATTTGGACTACATGCTGGCTGCAACCGTTCATTCCCAACCCTCATTCGCTCTGAAAATAGAGAAGGGAAACAAATCATTTTACTACAGTGGTGATGGCCGGGCTACAACCGAAGCAGAAGAGTTGATGCAGGGGTGTGACCTGATTGTTCACGAGGCCTTCACCCTGGAAGACAGGATGGAGACCCATGGCTCCATAGCCAGCTGCCTCTCTCTTCAGAAAAAAAGCCGCTGCCCGAAGATGGCTCTGGTCCATCTTTCCCGGCAAACCAGGCAAGAGCAAGGACCATTAGCAAAAATCCTATCCGAAAAGCAAAGAATTTATCTGGCTGACGACGGTGAGCAGTTAATTCTCTGAGAGGATAGGTGATATCGAGCAAATGACGAACAACTGCCTTATCAGCCAGCCCGCCAGGGACACAAAAGGCACTGCAGACAACCCGTTATTACGTTCATCGCCGCCTTCGACGGCTATCTTATTGACAGAGCATTCACTGATTCCTCCTGCAAACTCAGCCTCGACCTATTTTGGTGCGCACGGCATACCATACTAAGCTGATATTGCCGGATTCAGATATTTTCAAATTGCAGCATCTGCAGAACTCTCACTTTCATCCGGAACCGGATCTCCTGTCTGCAGCGTTCTCTCCGCATCCGCTTCATATACCAGCCGTGGCTTGCGATCATACAGGAAAGGTTCACGTTAAATTTCATACAGGAAAGAAAGCAACTGATTGTTTCTTGACCAAAAACATGGCACAATCTAAGGAGAACATAGGGAAGACATTCCCCTATCTGATCCAGGAAAATTGAATGACGTTTTCTTCTGAAAATTTATATCATCACTTCATGTACGCTTTGCGCTGAATAAGCGCCTGACGAGAAAAAAAGTTGCCAATCAAGCAAAACGACCCATCGGACGGACAAAGGCCTGCTGCCTTCAGACAGCACCAGAATGAAGACGAAAGCATATTGCAGGCCGCCGAAGAGATGTTGAGTTCGACAATGCCACGCAAGCTGACAAATCAGGTGCGGGAGTTCTTTTCCGCATGCCTGCGCCTGCACAGCTATAATATTTTCAAAAACCCTTATATCTGGTTCGGGATTCTCTGGGGGCTACCTGTTCCCTTAGTCACGATCTTTCTGACAATGGCTTTCACTGCCAATAATCACCTTGACCATGCTATTACCCATGTTTTACAAAACCCACTCCAGTGGTTTTTTCTTGCGCACCCACTTCTATTCGGAGCCCTGTTCGGCATACTTGGCACCATACGCCAGGAAAAAGATACCCAGATCCAGAATCTGGTTGAAAAATTGAGGCAACTGTCGACCCAAGACCCGCTGACCGGCCTGGTGAACCGGCGCTATTTCATTGAGGCCTTTGCAGAAGAGGTTGCCAGAACCCTGCGCCAGAACATTCCCCTGTCAGTTGTTTTTCTCGACCTGGATTTTTTTAAAAACATCAATGACACCCACGGACATCGTATGGGAGACACAGTGCTCAAGGAAATCAGCCACTATGTGCAGCGACAGTGCAGACCATTTGACACAATCGCACGCTGGGGGGGGGAAGAGTTTATCATACTGCTGCCGGCAAACGATGAAAAGGAAGCTGTCGCCTGTGCAGAGAGGATACGGCGCGGCATTGCTGCAGGTGTCAGTAAGAAAATCCCGTTTCCGGTCACGATCTCAGCCGGAGTCGCTCGGTATGAAGCAGGCGATTCTCTGCAAACGCTCACAGACCGTGCTGATCAAGCACTCTACAAGGCCAAGCAGAGCGGCAGAAACAAGGTTGTCATATGGCAAGAGCAGGAACCGATCAACACATGATCACTTGTCTGCAACACAAAGAAGTACAGCCGGTTGGAGCTGAAAAGCAGTTGATTCTCTGAAGGACACCTTGCTATCAGAGGTGGACATCTCAGTACAGGGTCACCACCCGAACAGCCAGAAACAGCAGGAGAAACCCAAAGGCCTTGTCCAGCAGACCGACCTTGCGCCGCAAAAGAGCGAGCACCCAGGAATGGGACAAAGCCAGAGCGACAAGCAGATACCAGCTGGCATCGATGCCGGCGGCAGTCAGAGCCATGATCATCTTTTCCCCCAACCCGGCCTGGACAGAGACGAACTGACTGAAGAGGGCGGCAAAAAAGATTGCCAGCTTGGGATTGAGAAATGCGGTCAGGAAACCGGAGCGCAGCCCGTTTACCTGACAGGAAACATCTGCCTCTGTCTGAGCCGACTCTGCCAAGGCAGAGGGTCCGAACAGGGCCTTACACCCAAGATAGGCGAGAAAGAAGGCTCCCAGCCATTGAACAATGGTAAAGAGTAAAGGGCTGCCGGTGATCAGGACAGCCAGACCGGCTGCCGTGGCAAAGGCATAGATCCCGACACCAAAACCATGGGCCAGAGCGGTCTTCACCCCTTCCGAACGTCCGGCAGCCAGGGTATTTTTCAGAACAACCGCAAGACTCGGCCCCGGTGACATGGCACCGAGAACACAGATGGTGGCCAGAGAAAACCAGGCAGTCAGGGACATTGTACCTGCCTCCAACAATTCATCACTAATAACGCAATCACCACAGTCCTCTCTATTTGTCGCAGCCAGACACACAAATCTCACGACCGGAGACCAGACCGCCGCAATTCTGATAACAGATCCGATACTCCTCATCACAGTACTCATAGTTAGCAGAGTTACAATAAGCAGATCGATCCCAACAACGCTCATAATTCATGGAAATACAGCGATCATATTCGAGACGGGCAATCATATTTTCATCTTCACAGGCCCGCACACGAAATTCTTCATTGGTATAACAGTGCCTCTTTATCTTTTCACACTGCATAATACAGGTTTGTCCCTGGGGACTCTGCGGCGGTCGATAAGTGTATTCTGTTTTATAGACCGGACCGCAGCCAAAGAGGAACAAAAGAAGCCAACCCCCTGCAAGAATTACAGCAATATTTTTTTTCTGCATAGTCATCGATCCCCTTCCCCTGAATTACCTTTGCGTTGACTTGTCTTGATTGCCTGAACTGTCTGTATATCCGTCTCCTGTCCCCTGTGCAGAAGATACTCACTGATCCCATTGATTGTCTCGGCATCTTTACCCTGCAGGAGATCACTCTTGGCAGAAATGTACAAAGGATGAATTTTAACAACAGCGCAGGCGGAAAGTGCCGGAGTCTTGGCAGTGAGAGGCGGAAAGTCGGCTTCGGGCTCATGGGCTCGAACCAGAGCATTCAGGGCTCCTGCCTTTTCCTCACCATCTTCCAGCAAAGCAGCCAGTCCGCGAATGATGACACAGTGATAGAGCTGATGCAGACGACAGGGATTGGCCTGGGTTGTGCAGCCGAGACCCAGGTAGGAAAGAGGGATGTCGACCTCGAAACAGACTTTTGCGTCGCGTTTCATATTCTCCAGTTTTTCTCCTTCCGGAGCACTGTGAAAATAGATCGCATCCTGCCACCAGACAAAATTCACGGGAGTGATATAAGGATACCCATCAGCACCGGAAGTTGCCAGACGACCGACAGTACAACCAGTCAGCACCCGGCAGATATGCTTATATTCTGTGATCTCACACTGTTTTCGACGCATTTCCCATTTGTTCCTTAACGTGTAACGGTTCAGACAACTCAACTGAAGGTTGCCGGGGTGGCCATGCAAGTGGGTTCTCTTTTTCCTTCAGTCTTCAGCCTGTTGCCTGAACACCTGAAGAGCTTGCACCCTGCTTTTCCTTCAACGTCGAAGGGCCTTGAGAATTTCCTGAGTTGGCATACCGTCAGGCTTTGTCCCCAGCTGATTCTGAAATGCTTCAATCCCTTTTTTAGTATCGGTGCCCAGATACCCGTCAATACCGCCGGCATAGAAGCCCTTTTCCTTGAGCAATGCCTGCAACTCAAATTTTTCTTCAACTGAGAGCGATCCCGCCGGTCTGGGCCATGGCTGCACCATGCCTTTTTTCCCAGCCAATCGATCAGCCAGCAAGCCCACGGACAGGGCATAAAAATCTGAATTGTTATAGCGTTTGAGGATGAAAAAATTCCGGAGCATAAGAAAAGCCGGGCCGTTATCACCGGCGATCATCTTCAAAACAGCCTTTTCCTCGGGCCGTGGAAAACCTGCCCCATGCGGACGGACGAAACCAAGCTCCTGCCACTGGGCCAAGGTCTTGGTTTCCTCGTTATACTGCGCACCATTTGACGGCTTCAGAACTTCATACCCCCAGCTTTTTCCTGTTTGCCATTTGTTTTGATGAAGAAGATTGGCAGCCGTTGCCAGGGCATCAGGAATGGAATTCCAGATATCGCGGCGCCCGTCACCATCCATGTCCACTCCGTAAGCCAGATAACTGGTAGGAATAAACTGGGTATGACCCATAGCCCCAGCCCAGGAGCCGGTCAATTGGTCTATGCTGATATCTCCGGCCTGGACAATTTCCAGGACCGCAAGCAGCTGCTGTCTGGCAAACTTCTGGCGCCGCTTATCAGCATAGGCCAGGGTAGCCAAAGCCCGGGGCACATAATAGAGCCGATTGGAACGAAGAAGGACGGCCCCGTAATTGGTCTCCATGGACCAGATGGCCAGGAGCACAGAGGCATCCACACCAAAACGGGTCTCGACCTCTTGCAGCGTCTTGCCATACACCCCGGCCATGATACGCCCATCATCAATGGACCTTGGATTGACACGAGTGTCCAGATAATCCCATATCTCTGTGGTAAACTCAGGCTGATAGGAAGCCTTTTGCAGGATTTCCTCGTCTGGTGCAGTGACCCCTGCAAAGGTACGGTCATAGGTAGTCCGCGCAATTCCATTCTGGGCAGCAACAGAATAAAATTCCTCCAGCCACGCCTGAAAAGACTGATCTGCTCCCGCTGCTGCAGATACTGACAGGGCAGCTCCCACCAGACAAAAGCAAAAAAAGACTCCTCGCACCAAGTTTCTCAGCCTACTCACAAGCATCTTCCTCCATTTCCACACAATACCGTTACCAGAACATCGGGAAATATAAACGCTCCCCAACCCTCAATCCTGTATCCACCCTTACTATAACATGGTTTTGCTCTTCAGGGCCATCAGTATGTATATTTCATACCAGCCACAGACCAGTAACGCGCGCCTCTCCATAGCATTCATCCACCTGATAACATACATTATTTTTCTTTTCTAAAAGTTCTAACCGCACCAAGCAATACCCCATGTTAAACGATCCGGCCGAATGACATTAGGGTAACCTTACCGACCATAACAGAAATACAAGTTTCATTATTGACACGCCCATTGCCCGTAATTATGTTTCTTTGCCAAGGAATGACGTGTTCGCTAAAGAGACCTGGATAGCTCTGGTTAACCATCATTTCAACATGATGATGAGATATCCTCTGCTGTTCCGGCAAACTCTTTTTCAAATCCGTCAAACAATAATAAACCCATACACAGGAGACAGATTATGTGGACACGAGTAGGTGACGTTGACCGGATGTTTAACACCATGGACCTGCTTCGCACTCGAATGAACAGATTGTTTACAGATTACGACAACTTTTATGGAGATGATTTTGGGTGGCGAGCTGCTGATGGAACTCCACGAACAAATCTTTATGACAAGGGGAATCAGCTTGAAATACAAGCCGAGGTTCCGGGCATGACAAAAGATGACCTTAACATCAAAATCCAAGGCAATTATCTTGAAATAAGCGGTACCCGTAAATCCGATGCCCCTGAAGGCTATAAAGTCCATCGGGCCGAACGAGAAGCAGCAACCTTCACTCGCAGTTTCACCCTGCCCTCTGAAATTGATGCGGAAAAAGTCAACGCCTCACTCTCTGATGGGATCCTCTCTCTGACCTTACCAAAGATTGAGGCGGCCAAGCCAAAACAGGTTTCCATATCATAAGATTTTTTGACATTCAGACATCGATTAATGGAGATTGAACCATGAGTGAAAAAACAGACATTATCAAAAGAGAAACAACCGTCCCGGAATACAGCAGTCAGATTCCTGCTATCAGACCTGTGGTGGACATTTACGAAAATGAAGACGAACTGCTGCTGTTTGCCGACATGCCTGGTGTTGCCAAAGAAAACATCAGCGTAACCGTTGATAATGGCAAACTGGTGATCAGCGGAGTACGCAATCTGCACAGGCCAGGAACTGTAACGCAGGAAGAGTTCAGCGATGTGAAATTTCACAGAACCTTTTCAGTCCCTCAGACAATTGACGTCGCTAAAGTCAATGCTGAAATGAAGAACGGTGTACTCAGGCTGCATCTGCCGAAGTCAGAAGCCGCGAAACCCCGACAGATCAAAATCGCTTAGGGCTTCACAGAGTACCAGGGATTCCGTCGTTTCAGCGCAGAACAATACTGACATAACAAACATAGTCCTTCTAAAAACAAGGAAGTGGGAAATCATCTCCGGCCGGTTTTCCACTTCCTTGTTCAAAAATGAGTATTGGAGCCGTGTCATGAATTTCAAGAAATTAGCACCTTGGAACTGGTTCAAAGAAGAGGAAAGTACCACTACACTGCCGATCAAACACACAGGACAGGTGGTACTGCCAAGAAAGCCGCCATATGGACCTATCGCTCAACTGCAGCAGGAAATGGACCAACTGTTCGACAACTTCTTCAAAGGGTTCGCACAGGGTCCTGTCGGGACCGGCAGTTTTTTTCCCGGCTCTCTTAGCGACAACCTGCTCAAACCGACACTGGATATAGGAGCTACAGAAAAAGAATATACCATCAGTATCGAAGTCCCTGGGGTAGAAGAGAAAGACGTAACACTTGAAATTGCCGACAATACCCTGACAATCAAGGGGGAAAAAGAACAGGAAAGAGAAGAGAAGGAAAAACACTACTACCGGATGGAACGCTCCTACGGCTCATTTCAAAGATTACTGTCGCTGCCTGAAGATGCCGACCAAGATGCAATTAAAGCAACTTTCAAGAACGGAGTTGTCACCATTACCATGCCGCGTAAAGCATTACCTCAGTCTGAAGTGAAACAGATTAAGATCAAGTGACAAGCCTGTTTTTTCACAGGAACAATACAACGCCTGGGGCCCGGGCCAGACAAAGATGGGTCGAGAGAACAACACAAAAAAGCCACAGGAGACATCACTATGGAAAGGCGACAGACTTCCATTCAGAAAATGAACAGAATAATTTTCATAGCCGGTTTATTGTTTTTAATAATGAGCGTCCTTCCAGGTAAAAACTCTGTCTGGGCCGAGATGCCATTATCGTCAGAAGTTTTAAAAGAAGGGGGAAGTCTGATAGCCGACATTGCAGAGAGCAGTGTCGCTGGGGTAGTGAATATTTCCTCAACAAAACTTATCACCGCCGATGCCGGTCAACTCATGCATCCTTTCTTCAACGATCCGTTTTTCCGTGATTTCTTTGGTCAGCGTTTTTACAATATTCCCAAAGAACGGCGTGAGCGCAGCCTCGGCTCCGGCGTAATTATCTCCAAAGACGGACTGATTCTCACCAACAATCATGTTGTGGAAAACACGGAAGAAATACTGGTCACCTTGTCTGACAAGCGTGAGTTGGAGGCAGAAATTGTTGGCACAGACCCTAAAAGCGATGTGGCGGTTATCCGTTTAAAGGGAAACACAGAAGATCTTACGCCGCTGCCGATTGGCAACTCCGGCGAATTGCGTCTTGGCGATATTGTCCTGGCCATCGGTAATCCGTTCGGCCTTGACCATACAGTAACCATGGGCATTGTCTCAGCTAAAGGTCGAGCCAATGTCGGCATTACTGACTATGAAGATTTTATCCAGACAGATGCTGCCATCAACCCAGGAAACTCCGGTGGCGCCCTCATTAACCTGAAAGGAGAACTGGTCGGTATAAACACTGCCATCGTCACCCGCTCAGGCGGGTATCAGGGAGTTGGTTTTGCAATTCCATCCAACATGGCCAAAGCGGTTATGGACAGTCTCATAAAACATGGTAAGGTGGTTCGCGGCTGGCTTGGTGTTGCCATTCAGGATCTGGACAAAGATCTGTCTGAAGCCATGGGCTTGAAGGATATCAATGGAGTACTGGTTTCAGATGTTACCGAGAACAGTCCGGCGGCAAAGGCTAAACTCGAGCGAGGAGATGTCATCCTGAGAGTGAACGGTGAGAAAATGACGTCAACCGGTAGACTGCGTAATACCATTGCCGCCATGGGCGCAGGAACAGAGGTGCAGCTGGATCTCATGCGTGACGGCAAGGAAAAGACTGTTCCGCTCACCTTGGGAGAACTGCCAGATGATTTCGGCGGCCAGGCAACTCTTCAGGAAAACGATGGACTCCTCGGCGGTATAACGGTTGCCCCTCTCAACGAACTGACACGTGAAAAATTTGAAATCAATAAAAATGTCAAAACAGGTGTCGCTATCACTCAGGTCGAGGGTGGAAGCACTGCTGAACAGGCTGGACTCAGGAGCGGTGACGTCATATTGGAAATTAATCGTCAGAATGTGAACTCGGTGGAAGACTTCGAAAAGGTCTATAAAAAGTCAAAAGACAGCCTGCTTATGCTTATTTATCGTCAGAACAGTACCTTTTATCTGGTATTGAGAAAATAAAGAAGACTATGGCTGACGTCATTCCCATCAAAGCGAAACAGTGTGTCATGGCAAGTTGTTGAACAACAGACAAAACAAAAAAATAGCGGGTGGTCAGTTGAACAAGCTGACTACCCGCTCGCGAGGGTTAATCAGCGGCCATTTCCAAGCATGGTTGCGGTAGAGATCACTGAGGTCCTGCAGGAGTAAAGGCAGTGCCAGAGAAACACACCGAAGAAACCTTAAAACTATTTGATTTTATGTTTTTTTTCAGTGACATGAGGGATCTTCATATAAAAACTGCTGCCCTCTCCCCGAATACTTTTGGCCCAAATAGTGCCGCCATGAGCCTCAGCTATTCCTTTAACAGCAGCCAAACCTAAGCCAAAGCCCGTACCTTCTCCATCTTTTTCATGCAGACTGAAAAAATAGTCGAAAATATACGGCAGCTTATCTTCCGCAATACCTTGTCCCTGATCCTTCACCGTTATAAGAATAAAATCGCCGACACTTTTCAATTTAAGTTCTATCCTGCTGTTCTCAGATGAGTATTTTATGGCATTGTCCAGCAGATTACTGACTGCCCTTTCCAGTTCAACCCTATCGGCAATGACCCTGCTCACCCGGCTATCAGCTATGTAATCTATGTGTATGCTTTTTTGCATGGCCTTTACCTGAAAATCAAAAGCCAGTTCACGGAGCATGCTATTAAGATCACATATTCCATAAATGAGTTGCAGCTGGCCGGACTCAAGTCGGGAGACATCGAGAAAATGATGTATATAGCTGCCAAGCCTGTCTATTTCTCTTTTAATTGCTGTTACATATTTATGCTGTTTATCCGTCATCCTGCCAGCTTTTCCCTGAAGAAGACGCTGGAGGAAGCCCCCGGCAATAGATACAGGAGCCTTTAAATCATGAACAAATATGGAGACAATATTTTTCTTTTGTGCTTCCAGTTTTTTTGTTTCAGTTGCATCCCGGAAGATTTCAAATCCTGTTACAAACTGTTTATCTTCTGTCAATAAGGCCGAACTTGAAAGGAAGACAGGAACTCTTTCATTCCACTTTGTTATAATGAAGGCCTCCTGCTGTACCGAGTTCCTCTTTTCCTGCACACACTGAAGCAAGGGGCATTGCGTTTCACAGAGACTGCTTTGCAGTACCTGTGAGCACCTCTTGCCAATCACCTCACCCCTCTGCCAGCCCGTCAGTCGTTCCGCCTCCTTATTAAACTCGACTATTCTAAACTCCTCATCCACCAGGAGCAGGCCCATGGGGAGATTCGTCAACAGAAAATCTTGCAGTTGGTCTTTGGTCACATCCATGCAATTTCCCCTAGTCTCTTCTGAAACAGTTACAGCAATATGAAAAAAAGACATTTTGTCAGTCCCTCTCCACTGGCAAAGGGGAGGAACTGACAGAGAAATACAACAAAGGAGCAGCGTGCTATTTGATGGCTATTTTTTTCTTTTGGGCTTTACCGGATGTCGGCATCCGTATCTCCAAGACCCCATCCTTAAAGGAAGCATTGGCTTCGTCACTGTTTACATTCTCCGGCAAACGAAAAGTGCGGCGAAATGAGCCATATGAACATTCAACTCTATGGTAATCTTTCTTGTCGATCTTCTTCTCCTGCTTCTTTTCACCGGAGATAGTCATACGATTTTCACTGATATCAATAGTGATATCGCTTTTTTTAATACCTGGGAGTTCTGCCCTGACCACCACCTCCTTGCCTTCTTCAAAAACATCCACAGTCGGCGCAACCACCTCCATACTTGGCACTTGCATTTGTGGCCATTTGGGATAGCCAAAAAATGAGAATGGCTGATGAAAGATTTCATCAAAATATCTCTCCATTTCTCCAAATGGAGAGAGGACATCCTCTTCTTTTTTGACAACCAATTCCGCTTTTTCTTTTCCCATTTCATACCTCCTCAGTATTGAATGATAAAAAAACCTGACAAAAGCCTTTATCAGGTCATGCAGAAACGACTAATTACCTGTCGGGTATTTATACCGCAGGCCACATCCGGCAAAACAGCCGGGCAGTGACAGAGCAAGAGAGGAATTAACACCTTGACCTTGAAAAAACGCTGTGCCGGATTCAGTCAGCACAGGGCACTGCCATTGCCCTTGCGGACTATGGAAGCAAACAAGAGGATGCTGAAAAGGATTATACTTTCGAGAAACAGAGAACAAGAGAACAATGAGATGACCAGCCGGCTCCGGATTCAGGTTTATAAGGAACACAAGAGACAACCGGCGAGATCTGCTGAATAGTGCCGCAAGCTTTCCTGTCATTTCATATGCACCTGCACGCATACACAGTTCCATGGCCACTCCCTTGAAGTTAACATAAACCCTTATTGAATGGCGTGAGCTCGAAAATTTCTAGCTCCTCTTGAACTCCTTATATTATATCACAGAAAAAGTGCATTTAAAAATATTATTCCGCTCATCCTCTCATCTCAGCATCACTTTTTTCAATCACAGTCATTGACAATCACATGGTGTATCTTGCGTATCTGAGAGGAGATTTCATTCCTTCTCCTCCCCCCAGCCACTCTGGCCTGCACCATATATGAGGAGATGCTCCCGGTAAGTGCCAAAACGACGTGAAAGAGAGACCTCGCTAAAAAATCTCTGGTTCTCATTGAAATGTTGCCAGGCTTCTTTGGCGGTCATCCCCTGACTGACAGAATACTTAAAGACAGGATGCAACATTGAGGACTTTTTATCTTCCCAGATCCGGTCGATAAAAAATTTTCGCGGTTCCCTGTAAATCAGTGCCCCCTCGACGAGGACAAATGTCCCGGCACTCAGGGCATGGATATTGTCCCTGTTACTGTCGATAAAGGTCAGGGTTTGTTGGAATTCTTCCATCGTTTCCGAAGGAAATCCGAAAAGGATAAAAACCAGGTTGTATATTCCGGCCTGTGCAGAGCTGCTGAGGACATTTTCAACCACACTAATATCGGTCCCCTTCAGCATCAGATCCAAAATCCGTTGACTTGCAGCCTCCACTCCCCACTGCAGAACGCGGCATCCTGAACGCTGAAGCAATGTGCAGATATCGGTGGTAAATTGCTGAACCGGTTTGGCATAGGCACCATAACGGACAACAATCCCCTCTTCAATTATCTGCCCGGCCAGTTTTTTAAAACGCTGTGGTGGAATCATTTCATCATAGAAATAGAAAAAACTGCAGCCGTATTGTTTTTGCAGGAATTTGATTTCTGCCACGCAATCTTCAATCCTGCGAGTACGATAGTGAAGGGAAGTATGATGGTGGGTGCAGAAGGTGCACCTTCCCCAGGGACAACCGCGCGAGGTCATAAGAGGCAGCACCAGTTCCGGGGTCAGATATTCATCCAATTTAAAATGCGAAAAATCAGGAAAGGGTAGCGTCTCTATTTCGGCCAGGGCCGGCTCATTGATCCGCAGTTCATTGCCGTTGAAATAAATCAGATTCGGCACCTCGGCCAGATCAGCAGAATTTTCTGCCTGGCAGAGATGATAGAGACCAAGCTCCCCTTCACCCGGTATCAGGTAGTCAAAAAAATCTTTGAAAAAGATTTCGGGAGCACCCGCAGCTGTCTGCACGAGTGGTGCGACAAACAGTTTCTCCGGCATGGACATGACGCTGATTTTCGCTCCGCCCGCCACGATTTTGGCCTTGCTTCGTTTTTTTATCAGTTTGGCAAGCAGGGCAGCAAAAACAACTTGCTGCTGATACAAAATGGAAAATCCGACCAGATCAGGCCTGACAGCCAGCACCGGCCGGATCAAGTCTTCAAAAAAGGATTCTATTCTTTCCGGAATGTTTTGGCCAGCCAGAGCTTTTCCAGCCATTTCTGCCATAAACGCATTAAAAATATTTTCAAAGCTTAAAAAGATCGTGGCCCAATGATGATACTCCTTCAGGTCAGACTGGCCTGGCTGCCAGTTCCTGAGAAAGGAAACTGCCTGCTCAAGACGATAAGCTGTTGTCTTTTCATCCCAGTTATAGAGGCGAATCCCGATAACCCCTTCTTTAATGCTATCAAGACTGTTCAGATAGTAATCCAGGCTGAGATCAAAGACGGAAACATCTACGGCCGGCACTCTTTTTTGCAGATAGGCAGAAAGGACTGCCGGTCCCAGAGGCGGACAAGTGGGATGGGTATGGGGAGAAGCGATCAGGGCCAGTTTCATGATTTGCCGCCTCACCCCACTTGCTTGTCAGACAAATCTTCTTGTCGGCCCTTAACAGATGCAGGGAGATCACCTTTCTCAGGGTGCCGAAAGATCAACTCCATCTCCCCTCTATCTTTTGCCCGCAATCGCTGCAGCAGCCATCAGTTACCCGGTTCTGCCGGATACTGAAACCGAATCGGGTGATCAATTCCGTGCCGCATGAAGGGCAGTAGGTGTTTTCACCGCCTTCACCGGGAACATTACCTTCATAGACAAAATGCAATCCCTCTTCAAGCCCGATATCCCTCGCCCTGCGCAGGGTCTCTACCGGGGTGGGCTCACGGTCAGTCATCTTGTAGGTGGGATAAAAGGCGGTCACATGCCAGGGAATTCCGGGATCGACACTCTTGACAAACCTGGCTATATCACGCAGCTCTTGCGATGAATCATTGAGACCGGGAATAAGCAGAGTGGTTACCTCGACCCACACCCCGAGATCGTGCATGAGTCGAACATTGTCCAGCACCGGCTGCAGCCTGGCCTTGCACACTTTTTTATAAAAATCATCGGTAAAGGCCTTGATATCGATGTTAATCCCGTCCAGCAGCGGGGCCAGATGGCGCGTCACTGCCGGGGCCATGTAGCCGTTGCTGACAAAGACATTTTTCAGCTTTTGCTCACGGGCTACTTTCGAACAGGCATAGGCAAATTCATAAAAAATTGTCGGCTCCACATAGGTGTAGCTGATACTGGCGCAATCCGCTGCAACCGCAGCCTCTACCACTGATTCAGGCGTCCGTTCCCTGCCGGTTATATCTCCGCCGTACAGATGAGGATATTGGGAAATATCGTAATTCTGACAGTGCAGACAGCGAAAGTTACAGCCCACAGTTGCGATGGAATAGGAGCGGCTGCCGGGCAGGAATTGGAATAATGGTTTTTTTTCAATGGGATCAATATGTTCCGAAACGAGACGACCATACACCAGACTGTACAGCTTCCCGTCCCGATTTTCCCGCACCCCGCAGATGCCGCGCTTTCCTTCTTTGATATGACAATGATGGTTGCACAGTTCACAGATCACCTCGTTTTCCTTACCGATCTGATAAAACATTGCCTCCTGCATATTTTCACCCTCCTCGGATATCCTGTTGTCCGGACAATCAGAATGTTACAGGCTGAAGCACCTCAGAACATGATTTATTTCTGACACCCATCTCTCCAGCGATTCGTTCAGCTAAAAAGTACCCGCTTCATTTTCACCTTCCATGGAACTCTTTGTTGTCATATAATATATTATAATGCTCCCCGGTAGAAATGAACAGAGAAGGTTTACATATACAAGGAGGACGCTCAATGGATAAGAGTCAATACGGACGACGCGACAGGCTCATGCAGGAAAAACGCCACGACACCTACAGAGAAGACAAAAAATGGCCGGAACCGACGGCATGTACGGAATGCGACAGTGTGTACCTTGAAGGACGCTGGACCTGGTACGAGCCACCTTATAAAGCCAACAGGGTGCTCTGCCCCGCCTGTCAACGTATTGCAGAAAACTACCCTGCCGGTTACCTGGAGCTGAAGGGAGCTTTTTTCAAGCAACATCGAGAGGAAATGCTCAATCTCATAAACAACGAAGAAAAGCAAGAAAAAGCTGACCACCCCCTGGAAAGAGTCATGGCCATAGACGAGGAGGAAGAGGAACTCGTCCTCATAACAACCACCGGCATCCACATTGCCCGTCGTATCGGTGAGGCGATCTCCCGTGCCTACCAGGGTGACCTCTCATTCACCTATGGTGACGGTGAAAAAACGATTCGCATTTTCTGGAATAGATAGCACCCGGACGGAAATGTGATAGTTCGGAGTCTTACGACTGTGCTTACCTGATCCAAGTCGAGGCACCCACAAAATTCAACCACAGCTATCTGACTGATATCACGAAGATTAAATTTTGCGGGGTAACAAAGAGTGAGGACAAAACAGCCATTCATGCATAAGCACTAGAGAACAGGCTGTGTTATCTGAGGAGGGCCCCCATGCCAGTTACGCTGAAGCGCAGCCTCTCCCCGCTCCTCATCACCTTTTACGGACTGGGAACCATTCTTGGTGCTGGCATCTATGTGCTGGTCGGAGAGGTGGCGGCCACAGCAGGACCGTACACGCCGCTTGCCTTTCTGATCGCCTCATTCATTGCTGGCTTTTCGGCCTTTTCCTTTGCCGAACTCAGTTCAAGGTTCCCGAAGAGTGCCGGTGAGGCGCTGTATACCCAGGAGGCTTTTGGCCACCGACTGTTGTCCACCACAGTCGGTGTCATGGTCATATCCATCGGCGTAATTTCAGCCGCCACCATCTCCCGTGGTTTTACAGGCTACCTTCGTGTCTTTGTCGATGTACCCGACTGGCTGGCCCTCTGCTCCCTGATAATCAGCCTTGGCCTCATCGCTTCCTGGGGAATCAGCGAGTCTGTGACAACCATCTCCCTCATGACCGCCATTGAGCTCTTCGGCCTCCTCTACATAGTGTGGATCTGTGGAGATGCATTTGCTGAGTTACCCGCAAGGTTGCCCGAGATGATTCCGCCATGGGAAGCCACAACATGGGTAGCGATTTTCAGCGGTGCCTTTCTTGCCTTTTATGCCTATATCGGATTTGAAGATATGGTCAATGTGGCCGAAGAAGTCAGGAATCCGCAAAAAAATATGCCGTTGGCCATAATTTCCTGTCTTGTTATCACCTCTCTTCTTTACATGGCGGTGGCATTGGTGACGCTGCTCTCTCTGCCCCTGGAGGAACTTGCCGGCAGCCATGCCCCTCTGGCACTGCTCTATCAACATAAAACAGGGAGTGCGCCAACACTTATCACCGCCATCAGTCTCTTTGCCGTGAGCAATGGTGCCTTGGTCCAGATCATCATGGGTGCCAGGGTGCTCTACGGCCTGAGCAGCCAGGGATGGCTACCGGAACCTCTGGGCAGGATCAACCCCCGGACCCGTACGCCGCTGCGAGCCACCTTTCTGCTCACCACACTTATTCTTATCATGGCGCTCTGGCTGCCCCTGGTAACCCTTGCCCGCCTCACCAGTTTAGTGACTCTTACCGTCTTTGCCTGCATCAATATGGCGCTCATTGTCATCAAAGGCCGCACCCCCAGGCCGGAAAACTGCCTGATTGTGCCAATCTGGATACCCTGGATCGGTTTTTTCATCAGCGTGGTGATGATCCTGCTGGAGCTTACCAGACAATTTTTTTCCATGTAACTTGAAGCCATGCCTACATCCACAAAAGATTACTATGAAACCCTCGGCGTTCCCCGAGACGCCGATGAAAAGGTGATCAAGAAGGCCTATCATAACCTGGCAATGGAATGGCACCCCGACCGCAACAAATCCCCGGAAGCAGGAGAGCGGTTTAAGGAGATAGCCACAGCCTATGCCATCCTCAAAGATCCGCAGAAACGGGCACGCTACGATCTTCAGGGCATGGAAGGCGTTGCCCACTATACCTCGGAAGACCTCTTTGGCGGCCTTGATCTCGGCAATATCTTCGGTGACATGGGGTTTGGCTTTGGCGGCGGTTCCATCTTTGACAGAATGTTCGGCAGCAGAACCGCCCGTCCCCAACATGGACAAGACCTCAGGGTACAGATTGAGATACCGCTGGAAATGGTCAATGAGGGTGGCAGACAGGAAGTAGGAGTCAGCCATCCAGCGGCATGTTCCCTCTGTCATGGCTATGGAACCAAGTCCGGTACGCCACCGCCGTTGTGTAAATCCTGTAATGGCTCAGGCAGGAAAGTGTCAACCCGTGACCAGTCCGAGGGGAAACAGCAGATCAAGATACAGCAAATCAATGTCTGTCCGCACTGTCACGGAAAAGGCACCGAGATAACTGATCCCTGCCCTACCTGCGGCGGCTACGGCCAGGTGGAAAAGGAAGAAACCATTAAGGTGACCATTCCAGCGGGCATCGAGGATGGCGTAGTCCTGCGCGTTGCAGGTCACGGTCTGCCAGGTGACGGACCGGATATTTCCCCGGGCGACCTGCATGTCGTCGTAACGACGAGAAGCGATGGCCGCTTTCAACGTCGTGGCGCGGATTTGTGGCGGGCAGAGACTATCACTGTCCCGGATGCCGTGCTGGGTACGACCAGAACTGTTCCAGGCCTTGGCGATAACTTAGCATTAACGATACCGCCCGGTACGCAGCCTGACGCGATCATCCAGCTCAAGGGCAAGGGATTGCCCCGTTTTCGTGGAAACGGGCGTGGCGATATCAATATCCGTATTCAGGTGCATGTCCCTGATACGCTCTCCAAAAAGGAGCGCAAGCTCTACGAACAACTCAGGGAATTAACTGATACAGACTTTAAAAAATAAGAGTGCCTATGCCTTTCATTTCCGTGGATTTGCAAAAAGACTTCAGCGCTGCCGGTGGTGCCTGTTATCAGGATCGTCCCTGCGTGGATTTCATCCGGAAAATTTTCATCCCCCACTGCCGCAAGCACGGAATACAACTTGCTGAGATCGTCTCGGATTACAGGCAGCCTCGTCCGGGTCTCCCGTTTGCCCACTGTATACCCGGAACAGCGGGTTACGAATCTGAACTCCCTGGTAATATTAAACATCCACAGGTCTGGATCAAGTGCATGCACTCACCCGTCTGGGTGCGTGAACATGGCGGATCGGCTGCGGAAGCGCCGGGAGAGCCCTACTCGGACCCCAAAGGCTTTACCAGCTGGCTGGCATCTATCATCGGGCCGCCAGATAACAGCAAGCCCATTGTCCTGATCGGTCTGACCCTGGATTGCTGCGTCCTCTGCACTGCCCAGGAACTCTTTTTCCGAGGGTACCGGGTAGAATTCCTTACTGAAGCAGTGGACACCTACTGTGGCAGCCAGGAGGAGAAACATTCCCTTTTCCGTGTCCCTCTCGCCAATTGGGGCAAGGCAGTTTCCTGGCAGGAAATCAAGGAAAGAACGATTGGATAATCCGGCATCCTAAAAGAGGCAGAAGAAACACCATGGTCAAACAATTTCAATGCGAACTCGTCTCCTGGAGTGAAGTGTACCGACTGTCAGCCCTGCTGGCCCAACAGGTAAAAGATGCCGGATACAAGCCCGATCTGGTCATCGCCATAGCTCGTGGCGGATACATCCCGGCCCGGCTTCTCTGTGATATTCTCGACATCTACGACCTCACCAGTGTCCGCATCTCACACTACACTGCGGGCAGCAACAAGGAGGAAACAGCCCGCCTTTCATCTCCCCTGTGTATGGAACTCACGGGACTCAAGGTGCTCCTTGTCGATGATCTCACTGATACCGGTGATACCATCAAGGTGGCCCTGCAGCATATCAGAGAATTCAATCCGGCAGAGATCAGGGTCGCGGTCCTGCAGCATAAAAAACAATCCATGCTGCTACCTGATTTTTATGCAAAGAAATTAGTTAAGTGGCGCTGGATCATCTACCCCTGGGCAATGGTTGAAGATATTGGCGGATTTCTCCGTTCCATGCCTGAGCTGCCGGCTACGGTCGAAGCTGCAAGGACAATACTTCAAGCCGATCATGGAGTGAAAGTGCCGCACCGCACACTGTCCCGGGTTTTCAGGATCATCGAAAGAAACGGATGATTCATTAGCCGTAAAACCATACTGTTAGGGTGTTCTTTCACATCACCTGACAGGCAGAACAATGAACTGAGACATGAAGAAAAAAACCAAAACCGGATTGGGCTGTCTGTTTGTCATACTTTTTTTTGTCCTCCTGATTGTGCTCATGTCTCTTTTTCGAGAAGAATATGATCGTTTCATGGGGGAAACAAAGACACAGGAGATTGCCTGGGCTCCGGCAATGAAAATATGTAAGGACAGATACAAGTCCCTTGACTCACCCGGCAGAATCAACGTACCGAATTGTAAAAAACGAAGCGAAAATGATTTGCAGCATGTCTTTTACTGGAGCAAACCGATGGCGATTTTTATCAAAAAGGACCCCGACGTCCTGACCATCAACTCAGGTACCTGTGTAGTATCCAAAGACAGTGGCGAGATAATCTACATGACCCTGAACGACAGAGTAATTGTGGGGGGAAAATGATATTCGAACGAGGAGTTGTTGCTGTAAGCGATGTACAATTCGGGGAGCAGACCGAACTCTGTGACAGAATCTTACTGCTGGACAAGAAAGGGTTAAGCGATTTTTTGCTGTCCCTGGATGATACCATGGAGTCCTGCACAGTCTCCATAACCAGACCAGGAGATTCGACCAGGATACTCTGTGTCAAGGATGTGGTGCAACCGGGCTGCAAGGTTCGGGGTGATCGTCCCGGTAGGGGCAAACGACATGTCCTGGAAAACGTCACTGTAGTAACCTGCGGCAAGATTGTCGGCTACCAGGAAGGCATCATTGACATGAGCGGGGCAGGTGCACTCTACTCGCCCTTTTCCCGCACCTTCAATGTCGTGCTGGATATCGCAGTTATCCCCGGTCTGACACCCCATGAGCATGAAGAGACAGTCAGGAAGGCCGGGCTTGCTGCTGCCGCTTTCCTTGGCGAGACCTCTCGATCGGTGACTCCCGAGACAATGCAATCCTTCACCGCCTTGGAAGAGCTGCCCACTTTTCCGGATCTGCCACGCATAGTCTATCTATACATGCTGCTCAGCCAGGGCCTCCTCCATGACACCTATGTCCTTGGCCGCAATGCCAGCGAAGGACTACCGCGAATCATTGATCCCCTCATCCTGTTGGACAATGCAATCACCTCGGGCAACTGCGTTTCCGCCTGCGACAAGAATACCACCTGGCACCACCAGAACAACCCTGTGCTCCGGGAATTGTGGCAGCGCCATGGCCGCGACCTTAATTTTTCCGGCGTTGTTCTCACCACAGAACCTATCAGACTGGCTGCCAAGGAAGCCGGAGCGCAAAAGTCCATCGCCCTTATCCAGGAACTGAAGGCCGATGGTGTCATTCTCTCCAAAGAAGGTTTCGGTAACCCGGATGCCGACCAGATGCTCTTGACCCGCGGCCTGGAGCAGCAAGGGATCAAAGTGGTGGCCATCACCGATGAATTTGCCGGTGCGGACGGATTTTCCCAGTCTCTGGCCGATTCAGCCGTGGAGGCAGACGCTGTTGTCTCAGTTGGCAATGCCAATGAGCGGGTCATGCTGCCTCCCATGCAGCGACTGCTGGGTCCTGTCAGTGACTTGAGCAAGCTTGCAGGCGCCTGGCCGCACAGCCTGCAAGAAGACGGAAGCCTGGAGGTGGAACTGCAGGCAATTATCGGGGCAACCAACGAACTCGGTATGCAGACTCTCAGCTGCAGGGAGATCTGATCATGGCCCATAAATATAGAGTTCTCTACTGTCTGAACCAGTTTTTTGGCGGCCTTGGCGGCGAAGACAAGGCCTACCAGCCGCCGCAACTCCATAATGGCGCACGGGGACCCGGCATGTTGCTTGAAAAGCTGTTCCCGGAGATAGAAATCGCTGCCACCCTTGTAGTTGGCGACAATTACCTTAGCGAAAAGACAGAGGAAGCTCTGCGGGAAATCCTTGCCCTGCTCACCCCCTGCTTTGCGGCTGCAGGTGAAGAGAAAATCCATCTCCTGCTGGCCGGGCCGGCCTTTAATGCCGGGCGTTACGGCCTGGCCTGCGGTGCCATATGCCAGGCGGTACAGGAAGGGTTTGCAATTCCTGCTGTAACCGCCATGTATCCACAAAATCCAGCAGTTGCAGAATACAGAAAAGCTGTCCTCATTGCCAAAGCTGGAAAAGATGTCATGGGTATGGAAGAGGCACTGCGAACCATGGCAGCTCTTGCGCTCAAGCAACTGAACGGGGAGGAATTGCTTCCGGACCAGGATAACTACATCTCCCATGGGCAGCGAAAGAATTATTTTACTAAAAAACCTGGAGCCCACCGAGCTCTTGATATGCTGTTACAGAAATTGGCAGGCAAGGAGTTTCATACCGAATACATCATGCCTGTCTTTGACCGGGTACAGCCCGCACCCCCGGTCCGGGATATAGCCAGCGCCAGACTGGCTCTGGTGACTTCGGGCGGCATTGTCCCTCGCGGCAATCCGGACAGGATCGAAGCAGCCAGCGCCAGCCGTTTTGGCATCTATCCCCTGAAAGGCCTGTCAGCATTCAGCAGTGCAACGCACCAGACAGCCCATGGCGGCTATGACCCGACCTTTGCCAATGACGATCCGAACCGGGTACTGCCCCTGGATGCGGTGCGCGAACTGCAGTCGGAGGGGGCATTCGGCAGCCTGCACGAATTCTATTATGCCACGGTGGGCAACGGGACATCGGTTGCCAATGCAAAGAAATATGGGGACGAAATTGCCAAACTCCTGCTGGCCGACGGTGTCCAGGCGGTCATCCTCACCTCCACCTGAGGAACCTGTACTCGTTGCGGCGCAACGATGAGCAAGCAGATTGAACGGGCAGGGATACCGGTTGTCCACGCCTGTTCAATTGTCCCCATCTCCAAAACAGTGGGGGCAAACCGTATTCTTCCCACCATCGCCATCCCCCACCCCTTCGGCGCCCCGAACAAGAGCCCGGAGGAGGAAAAAAAGATGAGAAAAGAGCTGGTCAAAAAGGCACTCAAGGCCCTGGCAACGCCAATTGATGAGCAGAGAGTCTTTTCATCCGAACAGAAAAAGAGAAACCTGGATTGCCTATGACAAAAAACCCTGTCAAATACGTCCCCAATGCCTTGTCAACCGGCCGCATACTCCTGGCCTGTGCATTCCCTTTCTCCCCGGAATGGTTATGGCTCTGGATTGTTCTCATCAGCGGCATAAGCGATATCCTTGACGGCTGGGTGGCAAGACGATGGCAGGTGCAAAGCTGGGAGGGCGGCCTGCTGGACGGGGTTGCCGACAAACTCTTTATTCTCTGTGCTCTCACCACCTTTATTGCTGCAGGCAAATTCTCAGCCTGGTGGCTTCCCGCCCTCCTTGCCCGTGACCTGTTCGTGGCCTTTACAGCCATTTATGCCATGACCATAAGGTCCTGGGAATCATTTAAAAAGATGGACGTCAGATGGTCCGGCAAAGTGGCAACACTGGGTCAGTTCACCCTCTTCCTCGTCGTCCTCCTTTTTCCCGACAAAATCCAGCCCGCCCTTTTCATCGCCGCCCTGCTCAGTGTCGGCGCTGCCTGTGATTATGGCTGGCTGTTTCTCCTGGAGCTGCGCCTTCGCGCAGAGAAAAGGGAGTCTGTCTCATAGAAGCGAAAGAAGGAACAGACTTATTTTTTGATTTGCCTTATGGCAGAGGTTAATGGTCCTCCCCCAGTTTAACGGACAGTTTTAATCAGAGAAAAACACCTTTCAACGGAAGGTCCCAATGGTAATCCCATAAGGATGAAGCACTTCTTGTTGGCTACTCACAAGTAGCATATGCAAATAATAGAAATATGCCGCGAGCTCTGTTTGTTATTTTCAGAGCCACTTCTCCAACTCTCATTATTGCCTTATCAAGGCAATAAATAATGCAACAATAGAAGCTAACTTCTACCTTTATTTGCAAAAATGAATTATCATTCATTTTTGTTTTTCCGGCAATACGCAGCTCACCATATTAAGAGAAATCAAAAAAAAAGGAGGATGAACCATGAGTGACAACGTTGTTATTATCTGTTCTTGCGGCACAGATAATCCGAACAGGTCAAGCCGAGCAATCCATCTTGCAACAATTGCCCACAAGGAGGGAAAAAACGTTTCCCTCTTCTTACTTGATGAAGCAGTTTATCTCGTCAAAAAGGGAATGATCAATCATCTTCAGGCTGCGACCGGAGATGTCGCCGATGATCTGATGACGTACCTCCAGGCCCATGATGTCCCCATCCTTGCCTGTACGCCATGTGCCAAAAGCCGGCAGATATTTGAAGATGACCTGATCGATGGAGCAAGAATGGGCACCGCCGTGGAACTCATTCATCTCTGTTCCGATGCTGCTGTTATCAGTTTATAACAAACAAGCAACGGATTAAGACTACAATGATCTTATGCATTCCCATGCTCCACGCGAGAATGCATAAGATAGAATATAACTAACCAAAACAGAACAGAACAATTAATCCCATTTCAAAGACAGATGCAGCGCTGATTGTTCCGTTCTGATTTGGTTTCGATTAGTATCTTGTCAAGAAACTGGAATAATTTATATTTTTTTTGACTTGTCCGATTTAGCCGATTATCATTAATGACTTAATGAGATAATTGCATGGAAAACCGGGCTAACGAATCAAATTGTATGAACAAGAAAGACCCAAAAAAGCGAATACCATTACCCAGAGGAGTATAAAACACGGATGAGTTCTGACTTCATCGCCAAAGAAATTTCCTGGCTCAGTTTTAACGGCCGTCTGTTGCAGGAGGCCATGGACCCGACGGTCCCCCTGATCGAACGACTGAAATTTCTGGGCATCTACTCCTCTAATATGGATGAGTTCTTCGAGGTTCGCGTGGCCACTCTCAGCCGCCTGTCCCAATTGGGAAAAAAGAGCCTGAGCCTGATCCCAGTGGATCCGCGAAAAACCTTGAAAGAGGTTCACCAGCTGGTCCTGTCACAACAGACGCAGTTTAAGGAGATATACAGCCACCTCGTGGAAGAGTTGAGAAAGCAGCAGGTCTTTTTTCTCAACGAGAAGACTATCACTCCCAAACAGAAGGAGAATCTCACCCACTACTTCCATACCCGCGTTCGCCCCCATATCTTTCCCCTCATGGTGAACAGCCGGACGGTAATTCCCGAACTGGTCCACCGCGCCATCTATCTGGCTGTGATAATGAGGAAAAAACCATCTTCCGTTTCGAAAGAATACTGTATCATCCGTATCCCCTCTCACATTGTGCAACGCTTCGTGCCTTTGCCGCGTGAAGGGAAAAAGCAGTACCTTATCATGCTCGACGACGTGATCCGCCTTGGACTGGAAGAGATTTTCCGTCCCTTTCAGTACACCTCTTTCGAGGCCTATTGCTTCAAAATAAGCCGTGATGCCGAGTTGGACATCAAAGACGACATTTCCGCCAGCTACCTGGAACAGATCCAGGAAAGCCTTCACCAGCGAAAACTGGGAGACCTGGTCCGCATGGTTTACGACCGCACCATGCCCGATTTCCTACTCACTCTCCTGGTGAGAAAACTGAAACTTACATCAGATACACTGATCGAGACCAATCGACGCTACCATAACTCCAAGGACTACATCACCTTCCCTTCTCTTCTGCCCACCCGGACTATTCTCTATCCCGAGCCCGTCGTTCCCCGAAGACTGATTCCGGGGAAGAGCTTTTTCGATATCCTCGATGAAGGCGATGTCTTGCTCAACTTTCCTTACCAGTCTTTTGATCATGTTATCGATTTTCTGCGCGAAGCAGCCATCGATCCGAAAGTAACAGAGATCAAAATCAACCTTTATCGCCTGGGGAAACATTCGAGTGTAATCAACGCCCTGATCAATGCAGGAAAAAACCGGAAAAATGTTATGATCCTGCTGGAACTCCAAGCCCGCTTTGATGAAAAGGCCAACATCCACTGGGCCAACGTGCTCAAGGATGAAGGGATCAAGGTGATCTTCGGTGTACCGGGACTCAAAGTGCACTCCAAGGTGTGCATGATCACCCGAGTGAAAAAGGGAGTTGCGAAGACCTACTGTCTCATCGGCAGTGGCAACTTCAACGAAGACACAGCCAGATATTACACAGATGCCTTTCTCCTCACGGCCAACAAAAAGATCGCCAAGGATGTGCGCAACCTCTTTGGCTTTTTCGGGAAGAACTACAAACTTGACCCCTTTGAGCAGCTGCTCGTCTCGCCTTTCATCTTCAGAAAAAAAATCATAAAACTGATTCGCAATGAAATCCATTGCATGCAGAAGGGAAAACCCGCCTATATTGACCTGAAGCTGAACAACCTGGCCGACCGGGAGATCATCGAACTCCTTTACGAAGCCAGCCAGGCAGGGGTCAAAATTCGTCTCGCCGTACGGGGTATGTTCTCACTGGTAACAGGGGTGAAGGGAAAGAGTGAGAGGATCGAAGGGAGAGGGCTTGTGGACAAGTACCTGGAACACAGCCGGATCTTCTTTTTCGGCAACGGAGGAGAAGAGCTCTGCTTTATCTCTTCGGCCGACCTGCTGCCTCGGAACCTCGATTCCCGCGTGGAAGTGACCTGTCCCATCCTCGATGCCGAGGTTCATCAGGAGTTGCGCGATATTTTCGAGCACGTCTGGGCCGATAACGTGAAGTCACGCATTCTCAACGCCAAGCTCGACAACACCTACTTCCGTGAGGGTAAGACAAAAGTCCGCTCCCAGGAAGCCATCTACAACTACCTGAAGATGAAACATCAGGGAAACTAGCCCCTTCTGTCAGGAAACCCCCGCGTTCTGACAGAAGAACGGCAGGGGCAGATCTGCACAATTACCACAATAACCAACGGTGAATGGAGCACCATGACTCGTGGTGCCTCCGGAACCTGAATTCACCTGTTTCTTTGAATGACAACATTCGTATCATCCTATTCTCAAGCCAACTGGTCGCTGGCCACCCAGTAACGTGGGTCCTCGATAACGTTAACCTCGATCATGCTGCCGGCATTATGCAGCAGGGTGCGGCACTCTGGACTGAGGCGTTTGAGACGCAGTTTTTTCCCCCGGCTCAAGTAACGTTCGGTGAGACTGTTGATGGACTCAATACCTGAATGATCGCAGACCCTGGCCAGGCCGAAATCGATAATCACCTCGTCCGGATCTTCCTGGGGAGTGAACTGTTCCTGAAAGCTGTGTATGGAGCCGAAAAAGAGGGAACCGCTCAGCCTGTATACCTTAGCGCCGGATTCGTCGATACTGCTGCTCGAGGTAATACGCTTGGCGCTTTCCCAGGCAAAAACCAGAGCCGAGACGATGACTCCAACCCCGACGGCGATGGCCAGGTCAGTGGCGACGGTGACAGCGGAGACGAGCACCAGCACCAAGGCATCGGTAAACGGAATCTTGTGCAGAATGCGAAAGCTCGACCAGGCGAAGGTACCGATGACGACCATGAACATGACGCCAACCAGGGCAGCCAGCGGAATCATCTCAATTAGGCCCGAGGCAAACACAATGAAGACCAACAGAAAAAGCGCCGCCGCGATGCCGGAAAGCCTGCCACGCCCCCCGGAATTGACATTAATCATGCTCTGGCCGATCATAGCGCACCCTCCCATACCGCCAAAGAAACCGGTCACCACATTGGCAGCCCCCTGGCCGATACACTCTTTGTTACCACGTCCGCGGGTTTCGGTTATTTCATCGATCAGGCTCATGGTCATAAGCGACTCGATCAGGCCGATGGCAGCAAGGATGCCTGCATAGGGAAGGATAATCAGGATATTGTCAAGGGTGAGCGGTACCAGGGGAATGTGAAACTGGGGCAGACCGCCGGCAACCGAGGCCAGATCACCGACCATGCGGGTATCGAGATCAAGGCCGTGGGCCAGGGCAGTAACTGCAAGAATAGCAACCAGCGAAGCGGGAATGGCTCGGGTAAGCTTGGGAAGAAAATAGATGATTGCCATGGTCAGCGTCACCAGGCCAAGCATCATCCACAGAAGAGGGCCACTCATCCACTGCATCAGTCCTTCAGCGTTTTCAACCTTGAACTGACTGAGCTGGGCCAGGAAAATGACGATGGCCAGACCATTAACAAAACCAAGCATGACCGGATGAGGAATCAGGCGTACGAACTTCCCCAGCCGCAGCAGGCCGGCACTGATCTGGATGAGGCCCATCAGGACCACGGTTGCAAAGAGGTACTCGACTCCATGCTGAGCCACCAAGGTGACCATGACAACTGCCAGAGCTCCGGTGGCACCGGAGATCATCCCCGGACGTCCGCCAATGACAGAAGTGATCAAACCGACCATAAAAGCGGCATAAAGACCGACCAGGGGAGCAACCCCTGCTACGAAAGAAAAGGCCACCGCTTCGGGCACCAGGGCCAGGGCCACGGTCAGACCCGATAATATATCATCTTTGAAACTTGCAGTTCTTCTGACAAAAAGCTCAAACATCGTTATCCTTATAGGTATGGATTCAAGAAAAAAACGACGAACCTAAACAGGATGGCCTGGAATAGCAAGTAATTAAAAGAGAACCCTCTAACAACACCTAACGCACTTTAGGACTAGACGCAGATTGAGATAGCCAACAGATAGAGGCAATAGACAGACTGTCAGGTCAGGTCTGAGCTCATAGGGCTTAACAGTCCGAGAGACCGAACAGCCCTCCAGACCTGTTGACATTATGGTATTACCGAAACGACACAAATGGATAATTCAATAGGTCAGGCACACATTTTGTAACTATTATTGGTTTCCCACGTTCTATGTTATAATAGCCGTTAATTCCTGCTTTACTCTTTGATAATCGGAAGTATTCGCAGTAGAATGAGTATTGTGCTTTTTTGAGCCCGCCAGGATAGGGACCAAAAACAACGGTGGATACAGCGTACTGGAGTCAACTCGTCGTTTCCCGTTCCCGGGTTGCTTGGTTCAATAAACGCCTATTCACCACCAAGTATGATGGAAAACCGATCAGATGAACAGCTTGCACTTCTTTTTTGCTAATTTATACAAACCTGCCCGCCTCTCTCTCTGGACAATGGCGCTGCTACTGGCAGTGCTGGTCAACGGCTGCAGCAAAAAACCTCTGCCCCCCCCCGAGCCACCTGTCATTGAAAGATATGACGAAGCGACAAGAAAGAGAATCGCTCAGTGGAAAGCCCTTATTAAAGAGACAAAAAAGGCCCCTATCAGCGAGAAACTGGCTTCGGTGAACAAATTTTTTAATCACCTTCACTTTGTTACCGATCGTAATCACTGGGGACAGGAGGACTACTGGGCAACACCGTTGGAGACACTGGTCAGCAACGGAGGTGACTGCGAGGATTTCACCATTGCCAAATATTTCACCCTGAAAAGCCTGGAAGTACCGGACAAAAAAAT
Organism: Pseudomonadota bacterium; assembly: GCA_018820855.1. Lineage (GTDB taxonomy): Bacteria > Desulfobacterota > Desulfobulbia > Desulfobulbales > Desulfocapsaceae > Desulfocapsa. The sequence goes on from JAHJNL010000074.1 coordinate 58,715, forward strand.
GCGGCTGACCTACGTCAAATCACTGACCCGCAATCAGGCGCACATGGTCCTCAACTATTACCACCACCCCTCTTCCGACCCCCTGGTACTTGACAATCTGAACAAGCGCATAGTGCCTGCCTCCCAACGTAAAGACCTGGTACCGGTCTACAGTTTTAACGGCACAGGGCTCTGGTTGGCAAAGAACCGTGGTTACAGTACCCCGGTGGGTGGAGCCAGCCGACTCAAACTCTGGCAGGAGGTTCTGCAACGTGCAGAAGATGAACCGTTACTACCCTGAAACGCACCAATTACGTACGTGTCCTTTAAAGTACTTTGATGTCAATTTGTATTGGCCAAGAGATTCTGCGTCTTTTTATTCTACCCTGAATCGGTAACTATCATAAGCTGCCTCAAACAATTCTTTTCTCCTGACCTATGCAAACCTGCCCGCCTGTCTCTCTGGACAATGGTACTGCTGCTGGCGCTGATATCCGGTTGCGGGAAGAAACCTCCTCCCCTTGAGCAACCTTATTTTGAAAAATATGATGAAGCGGCAAGACAGAGAATCGCCCAGTGGAAGACTCTTATTAATGATAAAAGAAAGGCCCCTATCAGCGAAAAACTGGTTTCAGTGAACAGCTTTTTCAACCGGCTTCACTTTGTTTCCGATCTTAACCATTGGGGACAGGAGGACTATTGGGCAACACCGCTGGAGACACTAGGCAGCAACGGAGGTGACTGCGAGGATTTCACCATTGCCAAATATTTCACCCTGAGAAGCCTGAAAGTACCGGATGAGAAGATGCGACTGACCTACGTCAAATCACTTACCCTGAATCAGCCCCACATGGTCCTCAACTATTACCACCACCCCTCTTCCGACCCTCTGGTACTCGACAATTTGAACAAGCGGATTCTCCCCGCCTCCCAGCGTAAGGATCTGGTACCGATATACAGTTTTAACGGTACAGGACTCTGGTTGGCAAAAAACCGTGGCGACAGCCCCCCGGCTGGTGAATCCAGCCGACTCAAACTCTGGCAGGAGGTCCAGCAACGCGTGAAAGAGGAATCTTTACTTCCCTGAACAGTTACAGTTGAGTGTTCTTTGAGACAAGGGGATCAGGGACCTTGCTATCAAGGTCACCAAAGTCGCTGCGAATTTCACTGTTGTTTTCCCGGAACCCCTCCCCATCGCCATAATCCAGGAAAAATCTATAGCGACTGTGCCTTGTCTTGGTTCGCTGGGCATGTTTTATGGGACACCAATACTGCTCCGTCCGGCCTGCTATTTCCTGAACATAGCCGATCAGACCTGTGAAATATTCACAGTAACAGCAGTTTATTTTTTCAATCAGATTCAGGTAACTCAGGTATTGCCGATCAAACAGGATATAGTCACTCCGTTTGACCTTTGGGATGCAATAAACAGGAAAACAGATCATCTGAAAAATGGAAACAACAAGGTCCAGGAACAGGGCAGGCAACAGGCAGGACCAGATCACCGGCCCAGAAAGTATATTCAGCAGGGTCGCATCATTGATATAGCGACGAATAGTTTTGAGCAGAAGCCTGTTTTTCTCTTTAACGTCCTTCTGAAAGCGGACCTTTTTATCTCGAACCTCGTAAAAATACTCTTTTTCTTTTTTCTGTAATTCACTGAACAGTTCCTGTTCAAGCAGTTTTATCCTGCTCAGCAGTTCCTCTAATCTATTATTCATTCAACGTCCTGTGGCACTGTCAGAAGTGACCCCGAGTTTCACATCTTCATAAGATCACATGAAAAAGCGACACCAAAGACTACTTACAATGATTGAGCATCTGATAGAGAATCGTTATGATCTCTGCAATGATCTGCTTACACCTTATAACTGATACGCGCATCTTTCATAATATTACAGATCGTTTCCCGTGCCTCCTCCTCGATTTCAAGTTCATACATGGCCATTTCCTTTTCCCACACCTCTGCCGGAATATCACCTTGAAGTTCAAGGATATGATAGCTTTCTATGTTCAAAGCAACACCGGCCAGGGGTCCTGCAAAGCTGGGATCACCATTTTTGAAGGTCTGGGCCATGATCCGTATGGTGGACGGCTGGTTGATGCCGAAAACAATGATCAGGTTCTCGGCCCCATGCTGCGCAGCAAGTTTCCTGATCTCTTCCTGTACCGTAAGACCTACGGCGCCTGCCGCAGTTCAGACAAAACAGGCGGTGGCCTCATAAACGATTTCGGCGCCGGCAGCTTTGAGACATGTGCTGACCGTTGTCCCGGAAATATCATCCCTCTCTCCAAAAACGATGACTTTTTTCCCTGTTAACATGTGCGTTCTCTCCTCATTTTGGTTTTCAGTCCACTCTCAAAGCCTGGGATTACGCTCCAGGACAAATGAAACACCGTCCAGCAGATTCGTGCAGCGATTAAGAAAAAGACTTGCCCGGGCGAGGAACATGACCCGTTTGATCTCCCCCCTGTTCATGGCCTCCATGGCATGGCCGATATAGGGGACCGCTGATGGGATATGTCCCTGAGTCGGAGCAAAACCGGGCATGCCGACCCTTTCGATCCATGCGTTCATCCCGGATTTTTCCAGCTGTTTTGCAAGCACCGCCATTGCCGCAATTTTCCGATAATTTTTTGACGCTACATCGCCGGAACCCGCAAATTCCATGATTTCCGGATTATGCAGTTCAGCGGCATAACGATCGATGTCCGTGCACTTCAAGCCAAGGCTCTCGAGAGGCGCCAGCAGATAATGACGGAACACAGCCTCATCAGAAAAGCCTGCTCCCGCAGGAACCGTGCCCACGGCTCCGGGTTCAAGACGGATAATGGGGCTTGCCCCATCATCTTCGCTTATCAGCAAAGCAGTAGAGGCAAGACAATCATCAAGAATAGGGATACCGTGCTCCAGGAAAGACTGGAATTTCATCCCGAGTTTGGCAAGTGAGCCACCGCCTATCACCGCGACACGCTTATACAGGCCTGCCTTCACCATGGCCGCTGCCGTAATGATGGCTGAAGCCGGTGCTGCACAGAAGTTCTTGATATCCATGCCCGAGGCATTGGTGCAGCCGCACATCTCGCCAATGGCCTTGGCCATACCGCCGCCGCCACGCTGATACCGGTCACCACAGGCCTCTTCACCGCAACTGATAAGAAAATCAATTTTCTCAGGATTTATTTTCTCACGGTGCAGGAGCCAGGTGAGTGCCAGGGCCCCGGAGGCCTTGGTGCATAGATTTTCAAGAAGAGTGTATGGTCCGAGATTGTCATCCCCCTTTCCTTCCGCCCGCTCATCGCCATAAAACCAGCCGCAGCTTTTTCCCTCTGAGCGCATGGCCAGGGCAGAAGATCGGCTTGGATCCTGTCGGCTATGGTCATGCACATCTTGAGGAATAGCTGCCAGCCTGGAGGCAAAACCAGCGAGCAGGGGATGCGCCGCAAGACCTTCCCGCAATCTTGCCAGCACAGTGTCATCCACGGCAAAAAGTGGAGGATTCAGGACATCTGCCAGCTTGAGCAGACCGTAAAAGCTTTTCTGATCAAGGATCTCCCCGAATTTACCCTTAGCGCTGCATAATGCTTCATTTTCAAACCAGGGCCTTGGAATATTTCCCAGCTCATCAGGAGACAGGTTACCGACAAAGGTCTGGTTCGGAGGGTAGCAACAGGCCTTGTTATAGGAACGAAGAGAGTGGGCAATGGACTCTTTACTGCTTGGATTTTCTATTATTTCCCGTCGTGGTTTTGAGCCATACTGCACAAGATCAGGAACATGGACCAAACAGTACGAACAGTTTTTTATGACAGGAGTTGTGACCATAGTTCCCTTTAGTTATGAAAAGCCGTACATTCTGGAGAGACTTTACGCGAGCACATCATGCCCCTTATACAGTTCCCTGATGATTTCCGTATAACGTCTTTCTATTTCCCCTCGTTTCAACTTCAAGGTCGGGGTCAACAGACCGTTTTCAATGCTCCACTCATCCAGGAGCAGGCCGACCTGACGAATCCGGGCATTACCGGGAAATCCGTGGAGCAGGACCTGAATTTTCTCGACAACAGCCGCCTTGACGGCTGGTGCCTGCAGTGACGAGACATCAGCCGGATCCAGCCCATATTTCCCTGCCAGTTCTTCCCATGGGGAACGGTGCAAGACCAGCAATGCGCCAAGATACGGCATGCCCTCGCCAACCACCATCGCATGATCAAATAGAGGATCAGCGACAAGGGTCATCTCCAGGTCAGCAGGAGGCACCTTTTCACCGGTTGAGGTAACGATGATCTCTTTGAGCCGTCCGCGGATAGAGATGTTGCTGTTCGTTATTTCCACCACGTCACCGGTATGGAGCCAGCCATCACTGTCAATTACTTCATTGAATTTATCCGGCAGGTTCCAGTAGCCTGACATGAGACCGGGGCTTTTCACCAGCAGTTCATTCTCCTGACCGATACGACACTGAACATCCGGAAGAGGAGGCCCCACCGAGGTCGGAATATTGTGGCCTGGAGTATTGGCGCTGACCACAGGTGCCGCTTCTGTCAGTCCATAGCCCTGGATCAAAGGGAGTCCGAGACTGAGGAAAAATCTGGAGACAGCCTCCTGCAGAGGGGCGCCGCCACTTACAGCAAAACGGATTCGGCCGCCAAGCCGGTCAAGGATCTTAGCGGCAACAACACGTTGCAACAAAGGCCAGAGCAGATATTCCCGGAAGGTCGAGGCCGGAGCTCGTCCCTGTGCAGTTTCAAAATGACGCCAGCCGGTGTCGAGCGTGAGCTGAAAGAGCCAATGGGCTACGATGTTCCTGTGCTGCAGCTGTTTCCGGACCTTGGCGTATATCTTTTCAAAGATACGCGGCACTGAAATAATGATCGTGGGGTGTATGGTCTGCAGATCTTCCGCCAATTTCTCCATGGAACGGGCATAGGCGACCGAACATCCTGCCATCATCGGCGTATAATACCCTACCGTGCGTTCAAAGGTATGGGAGAGCGGGAGAAAGGAGAGGAGGATGTCGGAGGGATAACAGGGGATCACCTTCAGAATAGCCTCCGCATTCCAGAGTATGTTTTTATGCGAGAGCATCACGCCTTTGGGTGGTCCGGTGGTTCCCGAGGTGTAGACGATGGTGGCCAGGCTGTCGGGATCATCAACATTGATGCATATCTCGCCGCCATAATCAGGCAGCCACGCAGTTATTGAAACGCTTGCAGGACCAGGAGACGGGGCCGGAAGGCTGTCCTCCAGGCAAACAACCTTATTGAGTTGCGGAAAAGAGGCAGCATGAGGGACAAGTTTCCGCCACTGTTCTGCTGTCCCTATCAGCAGCAACCTGCTTCCCGAGTCCTGCAACAGGTAGGCAATATTTTCCGGACTGTCCCAGGTGTACAGGGGAACCACAACCAGACCGAGAGCAAGGGCAGCCTGCTCAAAGCAGATCCACTCTATGGAGTTGGCGAGCAGGATCGCTACCCGGTCACCCGAGGCAAGATGCTCGTTTCTCAACCCCTGCTGCCATCTGGCCACAGAGCTGCCGATTTCCTGCCAGCAATAGGTCACCCATTTCTTCTCTTTTCGATCATATTGCTGATAGGCCGGCAAATCCGGCGTCCGTTTAATCCGGCATGTGAGGAGACCGGAAAGAGTGACGGCCTCAGCAACAGAGATGAGATCCGGGATAGCAGTGGGAGCATCATTGTCTTTCATCACTCTTCCCTCCCCGCCCTATCAGGTCGTTCAATGTCCATCTGTGAAATCGAGGTGTAGACGCCGGCCAGGTCTGGCTCACCGCAGTGATGCAGTATCTCTGAACGAACAGTATCACGCAGCCTGACGGCAGCGTTCCAGTCCCTACCCGTCGGCAGAACCGGTTTCCCGATGATAATCCTGACCGCACCTTTGCGGGGAAACCAGGAACCGCCGCGGAGCTTGTTTCTACTCCCGCGGATCGTCACCGGGACCACAGGTGTGCCGGCCTTGGCTGCCGTGACAAAGGCCCCCATCTGAAAGGGCAGAAGACCGGTCATACGCTGCAGAGTGCCCTCGGCAAAGAAGAGCGGCCGCTTGCCTGAGGCGACATCCCGGACAATCCTGCGGGCCCCTTCCACCCCTTTTCCCACATCGAAGCGCTCGACAAAGATCACATCAAGCCGGGAGAGGAATACCCGTGAGAAAAATTTACCAGCCAACTCAGCCTTTGCCACAAAGTTACAGGTAATGGGAAGAGCGGCTGCAAGGACAAGACTGTCCAGATAACTTGCATGATTGGATGCCAGGATCATCGGTTGCTCAGCGGCTATATTCTCCAGGCCACGTATGGTTATCCCCGTACCTGACAGGAACGCAAGCAGCCGTAAGGCCAGGCGGACAACCCTCCATCGCAGTCGAAGGGAAGGCAGCAAGGCAACAAGCAGCCAGAGCACCGGCCCGATGAGATAAAACAACAGCCAGCAGTATGAGGCATAGAGATAGGCACCTGTCCGCCGCATCATCCTGCGGCTCTGCGGCAGAACTCCTGCAAGTGAGAGGTGGACAAGCTGCAGCCACAGGGCGTGTTTTTCCTTGCCGATCTCACCTTTTTCATACAGTTCCCGGCTCGCGGCCCGTCTTACCTTGCCGCTTGAAGTTTTCAGCACTGTGCCGGGGGGGGCAATCACCACCTCATCCGGCGGCATGCCCAACAGGTCCACTGCCGTATTGACTATCTGCCGCTGCAGCTTTTCTTTAATTGCCGCATCCTTCCTCCTCGACTCCGCCAGCACAATCAGCCGTTCGGTGCCCGAATCCGGGTCCTGACTGGCAAACACGGCAACACACCCCTTGCGGATGTCTGCTATGTTGCCCACGGCCTCTTCCAGTTCATGGGGATAGACATTCCTGCCGCCGCGGATAATAATGTCCTTGATGCGACTGGTGATAAAAACATCGCCGTCGGCAATATAGGCAAGGTCACCGGAATCCAGCCAATCTCCATGAAAAAGACTTCGGGTCTTTTCCGGATTACGAAAATAGCCGCTGGTGACCGACGGCCCCTTGAACTGCAACACTCCCTGCTGCCGGTCAGGCAGTTCCCGGCCACTCTCGTCAACGATTCTGATCTGATGGCCCGGCAAGGGGCGGCCACAGGCCACAAATCGCAGAGCTGTGCCGTCGTCCGGCGCTGCCGGTTCCGCCCGCCCCGATTCGATGAGGATGGTACGTTTGACCCGGTCAATCAGCGGCCCCCGCCCGAGCGGCGGAAAGGCCAGACCGACCGAGGACTCAGCCAGACCATAGACCGGAGTAGCGGCTTCAGGATGAAATCCATAAGGGAAAAAACGCCTGGCAAAACTGCTAATCGTCTCCGGACTGACAGGCTCCGCCCCGTTAAAGGCCAGGCGCCAGGAACTGAGGTCAAGCCCCTGCAGGACGTCATCGTCAAGTCGTCGGCAACAGAATTCATAACCGAAATTTGGAGAGGCCGACATGGTGCCGTGATAGTTGTGGATGGCCCACAGCCAACGCTCCGGCCGGGCAAGAAAGGAGAGCGGCTGCATGATAACAAGACGGCAGCCGTAATAAAGACTTCCCAGCCATGCCCCGATCAGTCCCATATCGTGATACAGGGGCAGCCAGCTGACAAAGACATCCGCTGCTGTGACATCGGTTACCTGGCCCATGGCCCGGATATTGGCCAGCAGGTTGGCATGGGTAAGAGCCACCCCCTTGGGATCGCCGGTGGAGCCGGAGGTGTACTGGATAAAGGCAATATCACCTGCACGGACGGGTATGGGAGTGAACGCCGTCTCCTGCCCGGAAAATGCGTCCACGGTATCAACCACTTCAAGGGTCTCCACCTGGGCTTTCAGGAGCATGGCGATCGATTTGACCTCGGGCATGGTAATCAGGATCTTTGCCCCGGCGTTCCGTAAAATTCCCCGGTGTCTCCTGAGATGTTCTTCTATCTGGGTGGGACGCGCCGGAGGATAGAGCGGCACGGGGATGCCGCCGGCAAGGAGGACTGCAAAGAAGCTGAAGAAGTAACCCGGCCCGGTGGGCAGCATGATGGCAACGGTATCACCCGCTTCAAGATTATGATGCTGTAATCCGGCGGCCAGCTTCAAGGCACCTGTTTGCAGTTCTGCATAGGTGAGCTGTGCTGCATCATGGGCGGCCTGGTCAAGAACGAGATGAATTCGATCCGGACGGGACCGGACATGGCTGTCAAGCACTGCAACGAGTGTATCCGCCCCGTGCGGTGCCAGGTCGGTTTCAGATGTAACATCCGGCAACACAGTTTGCCTGACCTGCGGAACAGGTGGTACCCTTTCTCTTTTTCCAATATGCCTCAGCAGGTCTCTCGGACTCTCCACCGTTGCCAGCAACTGTTCGGAAAGGGAAAGGTCAAATTTTTGCTCAAGACGGGCAAAAAGCTCCACCCGGGCCAGGCTGTCAAGGCCCAGGTCACGATCCAAGGAGCTGTCCAAACTAAGAGGCCGGGAAAGGCGTATGTCAGGATGCAGCTCACCCATGAGTTGTCTGATGAGTTGCAGCAAAGCTTCTTCATTTCCGGCAGACCGTAACAGCCGGGAGTTGGACTGGGAATCCATAAGCCTCCTGATCTCACAGAATAGTAACGTACGAGGACATACAGGATCTCTCTTGAATTATATACAGTTTATCATTTTTCCGGTCGAGATTAAAGGGCAGGCAAAAAAGAGTTATGCTGAGTCACGGTACTAAGTTTCAAAGAAATGGCTCCGTTACCCAAGGTGCTGGTAAACTTTCTGCAAAACAACTGAAGAGAAAGCGGAGAAAATTAATTCTGACTGTTTTTGTTAAAACTGGTTCGCTTACCTGATGAACGGGTTCCGGTTTCCAGGCACCAGCATCCCCGCAAAGCCAGTGCCACGCTGTGCCACAGAGAAACATCTGAAGAAACACCACCGCCTGCAGACGGCAGACCCTAACTCCTTAATTTCAGGTTGCAAAAAAACAAAATGTCATTTATCTTAGTCCATGCTTTGTGATTTTTTTCATCATCCGACATGATCCGTCAAAATGGTATTGGGAGAATCCTCTTCCAATACCATTTTGTTTTGTATGCCCCTCAATGGCGTTCGCAAGCAGGAGTGAAAGAGGCAAAAGAAATTCAAGCCGTGTCTATCTAACGTTGTTTTTTATATTATAGCTTAAGGGAGTCTTGTTTTGAGTGTTAAAAAGAAAGGAAAAGAAAAATTCATGCTGTTTGCCGTAGCATTGCTGATTTCTTGTATTGCTGCAAAAAGTTCCATTGCTGTACCCCTCACCGCTTCCACGTCACTCACAATTGTTCATGTCACAGCATTTGCATTCAACAGTGTTGACGTGACACAGTGGGCAGGCGATTGGCCCAACGATCCGGACGACCTCATCACCCCGGAAGGCCAGGAAGTTTATCTCAACAATGTTTATTTTACGCCAACGGAAATTTCATGGGAGACGAATCCCTATCGCCTCCCCTATCCTGTATTTCCCAACGGCATGGCCGGCATGATTGCGGCCGTCTGGTCTGAAGACAACGGCAAGACCTTTATACTCGGCTCTTGGGATTATCTGAGAGATACAGCGCATATTAAAGGGATAGACGCCGGCATGCCTGACTGCTGGATGGGGACCATGGTACATTCTATATGTGACAGAAAAGCTGATGAATGTAATGGGCGCAATAAAAGTAATCTCTATTTTACTGAATATCCTTCCGGCACTGCCTCTTGTTGGGGGTCCTTATGAGCTCATTTTCAACGTTCCTGCGCATGTGAGTTGACAGGGGCACATGAAAGAGATCAGGGCATGCTCATCCCTTATCTCTTTCATGCTTGAGAATATTTTTCAGTGATTCTATAGCCTTACTTGCCTCACTCTTCGTCAGCTCGTCGATCTCTGTTTTGTGATAATATTTATCCAGAAAGTTTTGAAAATGTTGCCCATCCCAGCCAAGATCGTCAACCAGATGCCTGATGAATAACTTCTGCCGAAAGGTGCGACCATTTTTGTTGATGCGGTAATGGCTGCTTGCCGCAAAAAAACGCATGAGACGTCTGAATCCTTTATCATCCAGATCTTTTGCAGAACGCACACCGGTTTCACGCTGCAGGAGATCCCGATATTCGTCATCGGACAGACCCATCTCCCGCTTGACAATATGAATAACAGCCAGCTTTTTATGGTCCAGTGTCATTGGCAAAACTCCTTTTAGTCACTGCAGCTCAACTCCCATCCCTGCGCTCGAACAGAGATCTTGAATTCATACCGTTTCCCTGCATTTTTTCATGATTTCCCGGGAAAATGCGGGAAGATCATCAGGAATCCTTGCAGTAATCAGATTTCCGTCCACAACCACCTCCTCATCCCGGTAATCGGCTCCCACTCTCCTTAATTCTTCCGCCACGCTCTTATAACAGGTGGCTTTCCTTCCCGTGAGCACACCAGCCGAGACAAGGATCTGCGGACCATGACAGATGGCCGCAACAGGTTTATCCTGCGAAAAGAAATGACGGACCAGGGAAAGCAGCGTTTCACTTGTCCTCAATTTTGCCGGAGCCTTGCCGCCAGGCAGGATGAGCAAATCATAGAAAGACGGATCAATCTCATCCAGAGCAAATTTGACCTTGACCGTGTAGCCATGCTTGCCGGTAATGGTTCCGGCCTTGCTGGAAGCAATATCAACAACTATATCTTCCTCAAGAAGCCGGTACCAGGGCACCAGAAGTTCAGTATCCTCAAACAGGTCTCCACTGACAATGAGTGCTTTCATGCTCCCCTCCTCTCTTATTTTTCCATGAACTGGACGAAGTGAGTTTTCTGAAGAATATCAAAAAATGACTTTTTTTTCATCAGTTGAATTGGACGTGTCAGTACAACTCTTCCCTATCGGCAAGAGAAATATGCTATGATGGCATCATGGTTTTTGTCACCGACCAACGTATGAGAAACACCCATGAGAAACTGCACACCACTCTCTGCAGAAGAACAAGAGCAGATTTCTGTACGTTTTAGGCAGATCACCTAAAATATAAGATAGCATCTCCACTGGCAGCATCAGAACTCCACTGTGGGTTAATCAAAAAAACAATCATCAATGAAAGCGCTCCAACATCATAGAATCACATCAGGTTATACCAACAACGCCCCTCTTCCCCGAAGAGGCTGGCCTTCTTTTTTCCTTTTTCTGGCCCAATCCACGCTCTGGGGGGGAACAATTTTTTTCCTGGCAAGCCATTTTGCCACCGGCAAATTCTGGGTCGCTGTTGTTTCCATTTTACTCTTGAGCCTGCCCATTTTTGCCTGCTATCTCTATTCTGCCACAATCCAACAGATAAAGCGTTTATGGGGATATTCCAAGCACGGGTGGTATTTCTGGCTCTGGTCAGGGTGGCTTCTTAAATTCTTTTTTTCCATTGCTCTTGCCTTATTCAGTTCATTTTTCATGCTGTTGCAGTTCCACTCATACAGTTTTCTGGAATGGACTGTTTTCTTTGCTGTTATTCCTCTCTTCTGGATTATTTTTGTCTTAATCGAACGCTTCAACTCCACCGAATTACACCCTCTTCTTGTCATAAACACCAGCCTCTACTGGGCTCGATGGATCTGTCCATTATGCATGCTGCTGTTTTATCTCTTTTTTCACTACGCATTTGTCGATACCCCCTCGTATGATTCATGCCTTCAGGCCGTCTACGCCCAAAAAAATACGGTCTCCGATATGACCGGCTCTGCTTTCATTTTTGAGGTCTCTCAATATCTTGCCTGGTATAATGGAGTCCAGGCTTTTGCCTTGGGACGCCTTGGCAGCCAGGCCCCCATCTGGTCCCTGCTGATTACAGCCATTAGTTTTTTTATAGTTTTTTACAGCAGTTGCCTTTCTCTCTCCTGTTTCCTCATCCCCGGAAAAGAATATCGACGTCTTTTCACCCCAATTTCCGACAGTGAAACCCCGCATCCAGTTCCCTCCCGCCGCATTGTCTGGTCAGCAGGAATCTTTTCCTTCGTTATCCTCTTTATCTATGTCCCTTTCATGGCCCACCTTGAGACAGGCATGCAGCAGAACCCCAAAGTTATGGAGGCCAGAAAGCAGCTTGAAGCAAATCTTATCCCAAGACTTGAACAGATCGATGAGAAGTTCTTCAAAGAAGGGACCATTAGCCAAATCCAGGCTGCCAGGATGGAGGCGTTACGCAAGATGGACATTTCTCTCACCCTGCTTCAGGGAGAAGTTGATCGAGCCTTTGACCGCATAGCATTTGGTGTGAATGATTACCTGGACTGGTACTACAGCCTGGTAGGTGAGTATACCCGTATCAGCAAAATCCTGATGGGTGACCTTGAAGAGTACATGGTGGTTCGCCTGAAGACCTCCCTGCTGCAGGAAGACACCTTCAGAGAAGCGGAACAGGCCCTTAACCATGCCTTACAGGCAAACGCCACGGTGCAACAAGAGTACAAGACAGCAATACAGAAAATAATTGCAGCAAATCATGTGGATAGCCCAAAACCAGAGGCGTCAGTCATCCAGAGAATAGCCATGACAGACGCCCTGTCATTACCCGTCCACAGCGACTATATCAAATTGCAGGACAGATTACTCATTGGAACAATGGGCAGTGCAGGAACAGGGATAATGACCGGTTTAGTAGTCAAAAATATCTGTACAAAGATTGTTGGTAAAAATCAGTATTGTCCGGTTAGAAAGTTGCATGTGCCTTTTTTAACCGTTTTCGGTGTTTTGGCCTGCATCTTTGTTTTTGTTTCTGCATTACCGCTGCTTGCTCTGCAGCTAATTCTGCAGCCTGCTGCACGGCTTCATTAC
>JAHJNL010000075.1 GCA_018820855.1 Pseudomonadota bacterium
CTTCCCAGCGATGTTGATGTTGACGGGGAGGGGAGAATATATGTACTTGATGGAACTGCCAATATTGTCAGGGTATACAGCCAGGACGGAAAACCCTTGTTTACCCTTGGTGACGAAAAAACGCTCAAGTTTCCGCTGGGGATTGATGTTTCGCCCGCTGGAGATGTCTTGGTGGCGGATTCCGGAAATCACAGGATTGTACTTTTTTCTGCCAAGGCCGCTCCGCCCCGTTTTTTTGATCTTCCATCTCCGCCGGGAGGGAAACCTACTGATCCGACGGATGTGGTTTTTGCTAAGGATTTAAAAAGATTTTTTGTAGTAGATAATGATAATCACAGGGTGATCGCTGTTGATATTAACGGTGAAATTCTCTGGTCCAGTGGTAAGATGGGACGTAATCCTGAGGAATTTCGTTTCCCCTTTTTGATGGATATAGACAACGAAGACAACCTCTATATTGTTGAGGTGGTGAATACCAGGGTGCAGGTACTGAACAAAGACGGGATCCATGTCAGATTTATCGGTGACTGGGGTATTGAACCGGGCCAGTTCTTCAGGCCTAAAGGAATTGCCATCGGTCAGAGCAGGGATCTTTTGGTTTCAGACAGTTTTATTGGTGTTGTCCAGATGTTTTCTCAAGGTGGTGATTTTCTTGGAGTCATCGGTGATGAAACCGGTAAGGTCAAAAAGTTTACAACGCCAATGGGAATGAAGGTTTACGGAGATCGTTTGTTTGTCATAGAAATGTATACTAATCGCCTTGTTGTTCTCGAAAGAGAGGGACCATAATCCATGAACCGGTGCCTGCCTGTCGCCTTCATTATTTTGCTGGCCGGACTGTTTCTACCTTTTCACAGCCTGAAAGCAGCCGGTAACCTGACACAAAATTCCGCACGTGAATGTGCCATATGCCATTTCAGATGGATAGATCAGTTTGTTGAGGGCCACCACGGTACTGATCTGGCAGATTATGAAACTGAGGACATTGCTGGCGCTGAGTTGATGTGTTTTAGCTGTCATGACGGATCAACTGCTGATTCCCGTTCAAAAGTCTGGTTGCATGATATGCATAAAACCGGAGTCAAACCCTCTGATAAAGTCAAAATCCCTAAACTCTTTCCTCTCTCCCAAAAAGGTGAGATAGTTTGTGCAACCTGTCATTCAGCCCATTCCAACCCCACTGACACGAGTATAGAACGGAGCGTTTTCCTAAGGATTACCAATACCGATTCTATCATGTGTGAGATGTGTCATGTCAACCAGGTTCCAAAAAAGACCAATCACCCAATTCACTCCGGTAAAACCCCCCTTCCTGAACAGCTTTTTGCCGAAGGAGCCAGTGTCTCGCTGACAGATCCAAATTTCGTTATTTGTGAAAGCTGTCATACCGCTCATGCCAGTGTGGAACGGACTTTGGTGCACACAATGGCGGAATCTGCCATCTGCATCATCTGCCATACCGATAAGATTGATGCTGATCCGACCCCGTCATCTAAAGGAGTCAATCATCCCCTCAAGGTAGAATTTAAAACAGATCCCTCATTGAAGATTACCCTGCAGGGAGGGGAAAAAAATACTCTGCAGTGCCTCTCTTGTCACAAGGTGCATGAGCATGCCCCTGGCACCAAGGCATTGGTGGCATCCCGCGACCCTCTCTGTTCATTTTGCCACGCAGACAAGGATGATCGTGTTTCTCCTCTCAAGCCAACCAATGCCAATCATCCGGTGGCTGTGACATTCAAGCCTTCTGCCGGTACAGAAGTTCAACTTGAGGCAGGGGAAAACAATACAGTTCATTGTTTTACCTGTCATCGGATTCATCAGCATAAACCAGAAACAAAGGCACTTGTCGCCCAGCGCGATACGCTTTGTTCGTCCTGCCATGCAGACAAGTATCTGGTAGAACGAACCGACCATGACCTCGGGGTCACGGCTTCGGCCGAGTTGAATACTGTGGGGCAAGGGACCAAACAATTCGGGGTATGTGTTTCATGTCACGTGCCCCACAAGGCAAGTGGGCCGTTTTTATGGTCCCGGGCAGGTGTGGGAGATGGCGCTTCGCCATCGGACCTTTGCCTTTCGTGTCACTCAAAAGAAGGCCCGGGTGCCAAAAAAAGCGTTGGCACATATTCTCATCCGGTGGGTGTCAAGGTGAAAAGTTCTGAGCAACTACCACTACCTCTTTATGTGCAGAATAGTGGTGAATCCGTAATGGAATGCCATACCTGCCATGATCCTCATCAATGGCAGGCTGGACGTAATAAAAAAGGTAAAGGAGAAAATGTTGAAGGAGATGGAGAAAGCAGTTTTCTGAGACAGCCATGTGGGGCGAAGCAGATCCTTTGCTCTTCCTGTCATCTTGATGAAAGCAGGGTTGAACAAACTGATCATGACCTTCGCATTACCGGGCGGAAAGTCAAAAACATCAGCGAGAAAAATGTTGATCAGACAGGTGTCTGCAGTCCCTGCCATATCCCGCATAATGGAAGTGGCCCCATGTTATGGGCACAACCACTGTTGGGAAAAGGGCAGTCGTCTTCACATCTTTGCCTTTCCTGTCACAATAAAAAAGGGGCTGCTGCAAAGAAAACTGTCGGCAGGTATTCTCATCCTGTCGGAGTTGCTGTCGGTGGAAATCCCGAACTCCCCCTCCATAAAATTGACGAAAGCAAGTCGGTGATGGAGTGCTCGACCTGCCACAATCCCCATAATTGGAGGCCGGATAACCAGCAGTCTGGCAGCGGGGAAAATGTGGAAGGTGATGGCTTGAGCAGTTTCCTGCGGGCAACAAGTGTTGAAGATCCGGTGCTCTGCAATAAATGTCATCGCCGCCAGAGTAAGGTCGTGGGGACAGAACATGATATGCGGGTGGGGGCACCTGATGCCTTTAAACCGGAAGGAACAGCGTCAGCTCCGACTTCGGTCTGTACTCCATGTCATACTGTTCATAATGCCGCCAACCAGGCTGCTCTGTGGAATTCACCCCTGTCACCCTTTAAAAAAGATTTTATGGAGCGAGCATGCTATGGCTGTCATAACTCAGAAGGTGTAGGGAAGAAAAAGCTTGTCAAAGTGGGTTCACATCCGCGGCGGATCCATTTCGGATACAATAAACCGTATGTCAGTACCATACGTACCGGGCATGATCAGTCTGTTGAGCTTCCCCTTTATGATGAGCATGGCCAAAAAATGATATCTGGTGAAATAACCTGTCCAACCTGTCATGATCCTCATATCTGGGAGCCAGGAAAGCTGGAAAAAGGTCCTGGAATTAATATTGAAGGGACTACCGTTAACAGTTTTCTCAGGAAAGATGTGCGAAGGGGGCTCTGTTATGAGTGTCACGGTATTAAAACGCTCTTTTTGTACAGATATTATCATGTTGTGGAGGAGAGGAAAAAAATGATGGGGCCTTATACCCCCCAGGTCATGGAGTCGTTACCTCAGGGCAGTGATCAGCAAATACAATCCAGAGGCAGTACACAATGACGGGGAAAAAAACATCGCCATCCACTACTCTTTGGAAATATATTCTGACCAGCATACTGATCATTTTGTTTCCCTTCTTCGCTACAACCGAAAGCTTTTCTGCTGATAAGACATCTGCTTCCTCAGTACCCAAGCATATTCAACAAATCCGAAAAATAAAACATGATGACAACTATGGCACAGGGCCGCATCAGAATCTGGCCTGTGACGAATGCCATAAAATGAAAGACAGCAACAAACCTCTCGTCGGAGTGTATACTGCATCGGACAGCATACAACTGTGTCAGAGGTGTCACCCAGAAGTTAATACCCATCCTGTCGGGATTGAAATCTTACCTTCAGCCTCAAGACGAGTACTGAATTCCTTGCCACTTGGTCAAAATGACATGGAAGGAAAAATCGTCTGCCTGACCTGTCACGCAGTTCACCAGTCCGCAGGAGGTGAGTATCTTCTCAGGGGGAAGCAAACAAGCTACGGAGCACTACGAACTTCGCTCTGTCTTCATTGTCATCTGGGTCTTTTTCAGAGAAAATCACCTCATGTTGAACGTGAAAAGTCCTGCGGTTTTTGTCATTTAGCCAAGCCTTCTGAAAAAGCAGGTCAACAGAGTCCTTCTAACCTGCAGATGCAGGCCTCGTGTGATCTGTGCCATAATGAACTGGAGGACTCTCATTACCCGGGGAGTAACCCATTTCTTGATGTTGATATTCGAAACGAGGCTATACAATCCGGTCTGATCCCTGGTAATGGCCAACCGGTCTGTACAAGTTGTCATGATCATCATGGCAAGGCTGATGGGAAGGGTCTTCTCAGTACTGCCTTTCTGGCACTGTGCAGTAGATCCAGATCCATTGATCCGCATTGGAATGACTACCACTGTCTAAGTTGCCACGAGCGGCAACCCATTAAGGGTGATGCCCCTCTTTTGGAAAAAGGTAACTACAACGCCCTGTGCAATCGTTGTCACGGATCTGCATATGCCCGGGCTGATATTCATCCTGTGGGGATCAAGCCTTCACAACATGTGCGTATTCCAAGCAACATGCCATTAGAGAATGGCTTGCTCACCTGTGCAACATGTCATAACTCATTTATGCAGGTTGGTTGTACTACAAATGAAAATAAGACTGCGGTAAACCTTCTTTTTTTACGGGGGAAGCAGAGATCGCGCACTTCGTTCTGCTTTCTTTGTCATTTTGAAGAAACGTACAAACTGTTGAACCCCCATGAACAGGTGAATGAGCAGGGCCAGATAAAGGAAGAAACCTGTCTTTTCTGTCACTCAACTCTACCGGATATTAAAATTATCGGACCGGAAAAGGTGAGTTTTGTTGTTCAGAATCCTGATGCCTACTGTATTGGCTGTCATCATGGGTTTACGAGAAAACATCCGGCCGGCATCGACCACTTGACCAGACCCTCTGAGAAGATTTTGGCGACTCTTGGAACATCCATACAGCGAATTGGTGTTGAGTTGCCACTTTATAAAGGAAAAATCGTCTGCGCCACTTGCCATAATCCTCATGAGACAGGTGTTATTAAATTTTCAGCTGCTGCCACCGGAACAAAACGAGACAATAAACTCCGTTTGATGCCGGGACTTATGCAATGTGTCGGATGTCACTGGGATAAGAGGTAACCAGTTGTTCGGATAAATGCGGACAGCTGAAGTCGACTTTGTTGGACACTTTTAAGAGTTTTACCTGAGGATGAGGCGTCACGGGTAAGACATTTTGCTCGCTATACTTTTAGCCACTGAAAAGGTTAGCATTAAGATTGATGCCATTGCATGAGCTTTTAGATTTTTTCATTGAGGGGTTATTGCAGAATCCCAGTCACTTGTCACCAGAAATTGGGGTTGTGTGAATCTCTACACCTCATTAACTAAAACAGGACTGATAAGGGATTTTTTCTGAGAAAAAAGAAAGATCAGGGAAAAAACAAAATAAAAAAAGGCAGATCCGAATTAAGGATTCTGCCTTTTTTGTTTTGCTAGCTGTGTGTTAGAAACTGTCAATGGCGTCAGGTGACCATTCTGCCTGAGCCATTCCACACATCGTCTTCGATTGGCTCTATGGTGGACACAAATTCGGTCCAGCCCCAAGGGGCATTTTTGATTTCCACGCCCACTAACTTTTCCAATCCTTGCTCTCCTTCCCACCTGCCTTGGGCCTGCACCTTGAATCGGTGCCCATTACCTGAGATGACAAGGAGAAACTTGTCTCCTTTGACATGCAGTTTTCTCGACATCTCGGAAAGACAGATACCGAATCGAGAAACATCCTTCACCCGTGCAGAACAAAAACCAATATCGTCGGAGATATCAGCTTCCAATCCCTGCACATCAATTCTGAAATATCTTCGTTTGTTATCAGTGCTGTCTCATAAATGATCAATAAAAGGAGGCTCGGAGAGCTCTTTGTGTTATAATGGTTTCGACGAAAAAATCATTTAAAACAAGGAGATCCGAGCCATGGCGCATTATAGCACAGTCCTTAACCAAATCACCTC